>ONAR01000015.1 GCA_900315835.1 uncultured Prevotella sp. | reverse complement strand
ATCCACATGCCATAGACTAACAACATTTCCCGTGGTGCGGACGTCTTGCCGCAACCGCTACGCGGTAATATCAATAATGCCACCGGTGAACCCTACCCCGGGGAATCGCTTCGCTCATCCCCGGGCTATTCACCGCAACCGCTCCGCGGTTGGTAAACTACAATAGTTTTATAGTACGGCTAGTACGGCGGCAGGAATGCCGCCGCTCCTACATTTTCACCAACTATAACACACGATATTTTCGCGCAGATTCCGCGGATCTCGCAGATTAATGTTATACCTGCTTCACGCAGATTCCGCAGATATTGGTTGCATTGGCAAGCATTGTTGTCGGATGGTGGCCAGCACAAGACCGGCCACTACACTAATACCGAGGGGCTGCTTTTTCCCTCCCCTTTGGGGAGGGTTAGGGAGGGGCTCTCTACTTCTGGAACACGCGGATGTAATCGACATCCATCGTTGCAGGCAGCGCACTGTCGTCGAGGCCTCTCTGTCCGCCCCAGTCACCGCCGTAGGCGATGTTGAGGATGGGATAGAAATAGCTGTCGAACGGCCAGGCATCCTTGCCGGTGCCATCGTTGCGATAGGTGAAGAACGAGGCGCCGTCGATATAGAAGCGCATGTACTCCGATGTCCACTCCATGCCGTAGGTATGGTATTTACCCGACACATCGCTGACGCGCTTGGTGGCGGTCTCTATCGATGTATTCGAATTGTTATACTTCGTGCAATGGATGGTGCTGTGGATGACGTTCTGGTCGAAGCCCACATGCTCCATGATGTCAATCTCACCGCTGGCGGGCCAGTCGTTGTTGAAGTTGACCGGCATCATCCAGAAGGCGGGCCACGTGCCCTTGCCCCTGGGCAGCCTCATGCGCGCCTCGATGTAGCCGTAGCGCCAGCCGCTGCCCTTATGGGCATAGAGTCGGGCACTCTTGTAGCCCTGGCTGTCCTTGATGAGGTGCAGGGTGAGCACACCATTCTTCAAGGTCGCCACCTCGTCATCCTTCACGTAGCGCTGCAGCTCGTTGTTGACCCTGCCGGCATCCCAACGCTCGTAGTACCAGTCGGATGAGCTGAGCGACGACTCGTTGAACTCATCATGCCACACGAGCTTGTAGCCGGCGATGGGCGCCTTGATACTGTCGTTCGACGCATCCGACGTGGTGTCGGGCTTCTCCGTCCCCGAATCGGGGACGGGAGGCAGAATGTCGTCGAGCGACTTGCTTGAGCAAGAGATGAGCATCAGGATAGATGCCACCAGTAATACTGCTCTACTCATTATTCCTTATGTTTCTGAAGGGTAATCTTATTCACGGTCACGGTGGTGTTGGCCGGGTTGCCGCCGAAGTCGAAGACAATCTTCAGGCCGGTGAACGACTTTGAGAATTTTTTCTTCACCACCTGATACTTGTAGGTGCCGCCGGCCGGCACGCTGATGCTGTTGCCGTCGGTTGACTCAAGGAAGTTGCCGTTGGCCTCATCGTCGCTGCCGGGCTGCTGCACCTTACAGGTCACGCCGCCGAGCGCGTTGTTGGACGAGAACTCAGCACAGAAGTCATACTCCTCGTCGGCCGAGATTTCGATGCCGTCGGGTACTGTCAGCGAGGCCTGTGCCTGCCAGCGCTCATAGGTGGCCGAGGGCAGGGCGATGGTGTAGGACGAGCCGTCGTGGGTGATGACGGCGTTGTCAATCTGCGACCAGCCGGGAGCATAGTAGCCGCCGAAGGTGGCCGATCCGGCCTTGTCGACGGCCCACCAGAGGTTGTCATCGGAGGCATAGACGAAGGCGGCCTGGTCGGGAGCCGGCACCACGGTGCCGTCGTCGTTGTCATGGTCCTTGATGACAAAGCTCTCGGCCGTGATGTCGGTATTCTCGGCATTGCCGCCGAAGTCGAAGATGAGCTCCAGGTCACCGGCCACGTCATTGGGGGCCTCCACATCGGAGAAGTACACGCACAGCGGCTCGCCGGCCTCCAATTTCACGGCATTGTTGTAATAGAGCACGAAGTCGGGCTGGCTCACCGAACCAATCTTCACCGTCACATGCGGATGGTCGGTCGTTGAGGTCAGGATGCAGGAGAAGTCGTAATGCTTGCCGCCCTGCAGCGAGACGTTGGTCGGGATAAACATCTGGGCCTGCCACTGGTCGGTCGTAGCCTTAGGCAGCGTGACGGTGTAGGAACCCTTGTTGGCCGTGTAGGCAGGGTCAGCAATCTGAGTCCAACCCGGTGCATACCAGAAAGTAGGTGTGCCGTAGGTGGCATCCTTGAAGAGGTTGTATTCGCTGTCCTCGACGAAGCCACCGAAGCCATTCATCTGGGTCTTGTTGACGTGGAAGGTCTTGATGACCGAGTCGGCACTGATGCCATTGGCGTTCATCACGCGGCAGATGGCGCTGTAGTCACCGGCCTTGCGATAGAACTTGCTTGAGCTGAAAGTGCTGCTGTAGGCTCCGTCAATCTTCCAGACCGGCGTCACGCCGTCGGCGGCCTTGAAGGCGAAGTTGGCCGTGTTGGTTGACTGGTCTACATTGATGGTGAAGTTGTCGGCATAAGCGGCAACACTCGGAATACCGTTCTGGTCAGGACCGCTGTAGTCCTCGGGCGAGCATGAGGCCAAGGCCAGCAGCCCGGCCGTGCAGACGCCGATATATTTGAAAATCTTCATGACTGTAATCTTTTAATTTGAACGCTTCTTGCTTGATTAATAATTGCTATTCTGCTTGAGCGACGGGTCGGCCGCAATCTCCGTATAAGGAATAGGAATGTATTTACGGGCCTCACTCCAGGTGTTGGTGCGGTATTGAGTCTCGTTGCCATTAGCATCGGTCTCACCGGCAGGCACCAGCACCGTAGCAGCCTTACCCGTACGGATAAGATCCCAGTAGCGTTTGCCCTCGCCAAGGAACTCAAGATGGCGCTCGTTGAGGATGTTGTCGAGCGTGGGCTCCACGTCGTTGATGAGTCCGGCTCTGTGATGGACCTCGTTAAGATACCGCGAAGCCTCGGTCGTGCTGCCACCCGTGCGGACGAGCAGCTCGGCGGCGTTGAGCAGCGTCTCGGCGTAACGGTAGACGCGCAGGTTGTTGTTGTAGTTCAGCTGCTTGTCGCCCGTAGCCCTTGATACGTTCTTCGAATAGGCGGCATACTTGGCAATCCAGAAGCCGGTGTTCTCGTAGCGGGCCTTGAAGTCAGGGTTGGCGGCATTGTAGGCACGCACGTCGAGGATGGAGGCGTCGCGGCGGGTGTCGTTGCTGACATACATATTATAAGCCGATGTGCGGACAGGAGCGAAGCCCCAGCCGTCGTCGACGCCGAGGTCAGCGATGCCACCGGGCACCGAGATGACACGCGGCAGCACGGTACCACCGGCAATGATGGCGTCGCCGGTACCCCAGCCGCGGAAGCTCTTATCGTCGGTGTAGTTGACCTCGAAGATAGACTCCTTGCTCCATTCTCCGTCCGATGTCCAGATGGAGGCGTAGTCATCGACCAAACCGTAGTGGCTGTCGTTGATGATATTCTTCATGTAAGCCAGTGCCTTGCTGTAGCGCGTCTGGTCGTTCTGATACATCACCATCTCGGCGTAGAGCATGTAGGCCATGGCCTGCGATACGCGGCCGAGGTTGTCCTCATCCCAATACATGGGCAGGGCGTTGAGGTTGATGGCGCCCTCGAGGTCGGTGATGACATTGGCATAAACCGAGTCAGCGGTCAGCTGCGGTGCATGGTAGTCGCCCGTCGGGTTGACGGTGTAGTAAGGAATGTTGCCATAGAACTTCCACAGCAGATTGTAGTAGTAAGCCCTCAGCACGCGGGCCTGCGCCGTCCAGCTGTTGTACTGTTCGTCGGTGAGATTGTCACGGCTGGCCTCAGCATACTGCAGCAGGTCGTTGCAGCGCTTCACGCCGCTGTACATGTTGCTCCACAAGCCCGTCATGGTGTTGGTGGGGATGGCCTCATAGTTGGCCATCAGGTGCCAGAACTGGTTGTCGGTGCGGCTGGCGCCGCCGGGCCAGATGTCGTCGGCCATGATGTCGCTCATGATATTCTGCGGGCAATACTGCACGCCATTCCAGTCGTTCCACTCCAGCGGACTGTAGGCTGCCACCAGCGACTGGCTGATATGGTCGGCGTCCTTGTAGTATTCGTCGGCGTATTCCTGGGTGTGCGACTTCACCTCAAGGAAGTCCTCAGAGCAGGAGGTCAGCATCATGGCTGCGCCCAGGAAGCCTATATATAATATATTGTGTTTCATTGTTTAATGTGCTATGATTAAGAGAGTTAGAAACCAAGATTAACACCCACGGTCAGCGTGCGGGCCTGCGGATAGACACCATAGTCGACGCCGAGCGACGTGCCGCCCGAGGAGATCTCAGGATCGAGGCCGGGATACTTGGTGAAGGTGAGCAGGTTCTCTGCGGCGAAGAACACGCGGAGGCGCTCAATGCGTATCTTGCGGGTGAGCTCCTGCGGCAGCGTGTAACCCACCTGCAGGTTCTTCAGACGCAGATAGTCGCCCTTGAAGAGGAACAGGTCAGACGAACGGAGGTTGAGACCGTCGTTGCTGCTGTCGCCCAAGCGGAAGATGGGATACTTGTTGCTCGTACCGGGGCCGGTCCAGCGGCCGAGCATGTAGGTGGGCAGGTTGATGCTCTCGATGTCGGTGCGGCGGGTGGCGTCGAACACTTTGTTGCCCCATACGCCCTGCAGCATCATAGAGAAGTCGAAGCCCTTCCAGTCGAAGGTGAAGTTGAGACCATAGGTCCACGAAGGCATACCCTTGCCGATGTCGGTCTGGTCGTTGTCGTCGATGACGCCGTTACCGTTGACATCCACCATTCTCACGTCGCCGGGCTGTGCATGCGGCTGCAGCAGTTCGCCCTTGCTGTTGACGTAGCTGTTGACCTCATCCACCGTCTGGAAGATGCCGGCGGTCTTGAAGCCATAGAAGAAGGGGAAGGGATGACCGTTCTCAGCACGCGTGATGGTTCCCAGCGTACCGTAGCTGTCGTAGTTGGCGTAGCCGGTCTCGTTACCGTAGTCAATCAGTTCGTTCTTCAGATAGCTCAGGTTGCCGCTCACGCGGAAGTTGGCATCGGCGATACGCCACTTGTAGCTGGCCTCAAACTCAACACCTGAGTTCTTCATCTTACCGACGTTGCCCCAAGGCTTGTTCTCACCGATGTAGGAAGGAATAGGCATCTGCAGCAGCATGCCGTTGGTCTTCTTCACATAGTAGTCAACGGTGAAGGTGAGGGCATTCTGGAAGAACCCGAGGTCGAGGCCGAGGTCGGTCTGCTCGCTCTCCTCCCACTTCAGGTTGGCGTTGGGCAGTCCACTGGCCTTCGAACCGGTGGCCGACGACTCGTTGCGGCCGAGGATGTAGTTGTTGTTGCTGCCGGTAGCGGCAGTCACCGTATAGAGGAAGTTACCGATGTTCTCGTTACCGTTCTTACCCCAAGAGAAGCGCACCTTGGTGTTGGTCAACCATTTCGGTGCTTTGAAATAAGGCTCATTGGTGACATTCCAGCCCAGTGAAAACGAGGGGAAGGTAGCGTAGTGGTTGTTGGAACCGAAGTGCGAGCTGCCGTCACGGCGTACAGTGAACTGCGCCATATAGCGCTCGGCGTAGTTGTAAGACACACGGCCGAAGAGTGAGGCCAGTCGGCTCTCATCGTAAGGCGCACCCGAGACGCTCATCTTACCATCCTTGGCCTGACCGGTAGCGGCGTCGATGTAGGGGCGCTCGAGGCTGATGAGGTCCTCGCGGCTGCCGCTGACGTAGCTGCCCTTGTATTTCTTGGCACTCTGACCGAGCACTACGTTGAACGTGTGGTCACCGAATACCTTATCATAGCTCACCGTGTTCTCAATCTGCCACACGGTGCTCTCATATTTGGCCGAAGAAGCCGAAGTCTTGTCGGAAGAATAACCCTGACGGATGTAATAAATCGGGGTGTAGCTGTCGCTGCCCCACCAGCTTTGGTCGGCGGAGTAGTTAATGTGATACACCAGTCCGTCCCAAATCTGCAGGTCGCCCTTGAAGTTGGCCACCAGTTTGCTGCTGTGCCATTTCTCACCGGGGAGCGAGAGGATGGCCAGCGGGTTGCCCATCTCGTTGTAGTCGCTGCCCGGAAGGGTATACACTTCCTTCACGCCGTTGGCGTCGGTGCGGCCGGTGTACATCGGCACATACTGGCTGTATTGGGCCGACATGTTGCGGATATGCTCCAGGGCGGCCTTGCCGTTGAGCGTCGGGGTGAGGATGGGCGACAGGGCGAGGGCTGAACCCAGCACGCTGCCGTAGGTGGAGTTGGCCTCAATCGAGGTGCTGTGGGTGCGGCCGTAAGACACGTTGACCGTAGCCGTGAGCTTGTTGAGCCAGTTGCGCTCCTTCGAGGCGTCGAAGATGGTATAAGAAGTGTTCGAGCGGAGGGTCAGACGGTCGTAGTTGCTCCGGCCGAAGTTACCGCCGATGATACCGTCCTGCGTGTAGTAAGCAGCCGAGAGGTAGTACTTCACGGCATCGCTGGCGCCACTGACGCTGACGTCGTGGTTCATCACCGGAGCGTTGTCGTTGAACACGAGGTCCTGCCAGTCGGTGCCCGTGCCATACTTGTAGGGGGCGGCGTAACGCGGTGCACGGCCGGCGTTGACCAGTCCCTCATTCATCATCGTGGCATACTCCGTAGCGTTGAGAATGTCGCGCTTCTTCCATTTGCTCTGCCAGCCATAAGAGAAGTTGTAGTTGACGCGGGCCTTACCGAGCTTACCGCTCTTGGTGGTGACGAGCACCACACCGTTGGCAGCACGCGCACCGTAGATGGCGCCCGAGGCAGCATCCTTCAGCACCTCCATGCTCTCAATGTCGGCGGGGTTGATCATGTCAAGGCCGCCCTCAATAGGCATACCGTCGACGATATACAACGGGTCGGAGTTGTTGATGGTTCCCACACCACGGATGCGGATGCGGGCGGCGGCACCAGGCTGACCACTTGCCGAGGTCACCGTGACACCGGAAGCCAGACCCTTCAGGGCGTTGTCGAGACGCAGCGGGGCAGCCTTCTCCAGGTCCTCAGTATTGACCTTGGCGATAGACGCTGTCACGACACTCTTCTTCTGAACACCGTAACCCACGACCACCACCTCGTTCAGGCTCTTCTGGTCTTCCTTCAGCGTAATCTTCAGGTTCTGACCGCCTGCAACTTCCTGCGTCGCATAGCCAATGTAGGAGATGACGAGGCGCGCGCCTGCGTTTCCCTTGAAGTTGAAGTTACCGTCAATATCGGTAACCGCACCACGCGATGTGCCTTTCTCCATGACGGAGGCACCAATCACCGGCTCACCTGTGACGTCAACAACAGTTCCCGAATACAACGTATTCTGGGCCATCGTCACTACAGAAAACAGGAAAGCCACGAACAAAGCCATTATTCTTGCTTGCTTCATAAGTGAAATGAATTAGTTTTGGTTTATATAGTTAATAATGTTATCATCCTCGAGTCGCCGCGTCCGCGTCGGCTCCAAAGCGTGTTGCAAAGTTAATTAAATTAAGGTTTGATAAATTTGAGGTGGAAGAAAAAGTGGACGGATATGGCCGTCGCGCGGAGAACACGCGCTGATTTATAGGTAGTTAGCAATTCGTTAATAGCGTTGAAAAGTGGATGAAATATGGGAGGAAAGAAGGCGGAAGGGGGAAGTCCGAAGGCAAAGAAAGAAGTCCGGAAGTCCAGAAGGCCGGAAGGCCGGAAGGCCGGAAGGCCAGAAGTCCGGAAGGCCAGAAGTCCGGAAGGCCGAAGGCAAAGAAAGAAGTCCGGAAGTCCAGAAGTCCGGAAGTCCAGTCATTACAATAAGCGGAGATTGGAGGGATTGGAAGGCCGGAAGTCCAGAAGGCCGAAGGCAAAGGAAGAAGTCCGGAAGTCCAGAAGTCCGGAAGTCCAGTCATTACAATAAAGGATATAAAGGATATAAAGGAAATAATTGTAGTGGCATTTTACTCCCTCCCCCTTTGGGGGAGGGCCGGGGAGGAGGCTCGAGGGCCGGGGAGGAGGCTCGAGGGCCGGGGAGAGGCTCTTTCTACTTTATCCTCCCCAGGTTCTTCACATTCTGCTCGAAGTTGTCGCGGTCGCTGAGGGCGCCGTTCTTCGTACGGGCACGGTAGTTGTAGATGGTGTTGACCGAATAGCGCAGGAACTCGGCTATCTTACCGCTGTCGTCGAAGCCGAGGCGGATAAGGGCGAAGATGCGCAAGATGGTGTTGAGCTTGCCGTCGGCGGGAGGCGTGATGCGGCTCTCGGGGCGCAACAGGGCATTGAAGTCATCCACAAAGGTGGGGAACAGATTGAGGAAGGTGCTGTCGAAGTGGTCATAAAGCTTCTCGATATCCTTGTCCTTCTGTTCGGTGGATCGCGTCATCTGATAAAGCTCATCTACCTGATGGGCCTTGATCATCCGGTTGGTGTGCTTGCGCATCTCATCCATCCGGTCGATGTAGTCGGAACAGATGGCGAAGAAATGGGCGATGTAAGCCTCCTTCACCTGGTCGGCCTCATGCAGTTGGGCGTTGACGGCGGCCAGGCGCTCACTCGAGGCCTTGATCTGCAGGTTACTTTCCTGCAACTGGTCATTGCGGTGCTTCAAACTGTTACGCGCTGCGGCAAGGTTGTGGCGCTGCTTATTGCTATAGAACAGCATCAGCAGGGCGGTGATGGCCAACAGCACCGCACACGAGCTGATGATGACGAGCCACACGTTGGCCTCGTGCAACTTCTTTTGGTAAGCCAGCTCGATGTTGCCCAAGACGGGCGAGATCTGCGCCGTGCGCTTGTTGGTGCCAAAGAACAACGAGCATTGCCAGGAGTAACGGATATAGCTGTACGACCGGTTGATGTCACTGCCGCTGATCATGTCGGCCAACGACCACAGTGAACCCTGGTCCATCACCGCATGACGAACGTCGCAAATGGCCGACCGCGCAGCCCAATACTCTGCCGATCTGACGTCGCCCTTGGCGTTGAATATCAGGAACCGGTAATAAGCCACCAGCGCAAACTCACGGCTGCTGTCAGGCGTCATGGCCAACCAATCGTCATTGACGCGCATGGCGGCATCAAGCTGATTATTGTTGAACAGCGTGCTGCACAGCAACTCCTTGTAAGCGGGCGACCGCTTGTCGGCAAGGGCAAAGAGTTTGCCCTCATACTGTCCGGCCACCACGGCCAGACTGTCGCGCAACCGCTTGACGCCGGAGTAGTAGCTCTCCTCGCTGGCGATGTAGTGGAGCGCAGTGTAGTAGTTGTATAACGTCTGGCGGCTCACCCCATTGGCATTGACGCGGGCCAACAACAACTCGGCGTCGGGGTAGCGGCCCACCGACGCGCTCTGGTAAGCCATGAGCGACAGACAGTTGGCCTCGCGGTCGGCATTGTGCTGACGGCGGGCAATCGTAAGGTTGCGGGAAAGGAAGGCAAGGGCGGAATCGTTTTGGTAAGAACGGTATTCCTTGTAAAGCTGCATGTTGAGCTGATAACGGGCCTCAAGGCTCTGCCCCCCCCTCAACTGCTTGCGCAGTGACTCAAGCCGGACTTTTTTCTTGGCCTCATACTGCTGGGCATGGGCAATCACCGAGTCCAACTCTACGAGCACACTCTTCACATCACCCGATGTTTTGGGGGTGACAGAAAATACGATAGCGCTTTGCAGCACCGCCATCATTAGGCCTAAGAACCGTTGAAAACCCATGCTTATAAAATCAATGTAGCTTACTATTCGCTGGCAAATTTAATGAATTCCCACGGAATATCCCATCAAACGACGAAAAAAATGTTGCCTCGGCCTAAAAAAGATGAAGCGAAGGCGCCATAAATTCGGAAAATAGCGGACAAAATCGTGTTATGGAAAACGTGTGTTCCAGAAATGGAACAGCAAGAAAATGGGGATAATGGAGCGCCAAAATCGACGCGAAAGGCCCGTTTCAGCGGTGCGGAGCCGCGATAGCATAGCAATCGCAGTGCGATACCATAGCGATCGCAGCGCGATAAGATAGCTATCGCGGTGCGAGATGATAGCGATCGCGATGCGAAACCATAGTTATCGCGGTGCGAAAAGGGCCTTCTCGTGGTGCGGGAAGGCCCTTCTGACGGTGTCACCGCAGCGGAATGCGGATGCCGTTTGCTGCAAAACCTTATAACTTATTAGCTTACAGCTATTTGCGCAAACATGCGCTATTTTGGCGTATTTCGGGCTAAGGTAGGTCGTGCGAGCAAATACGCGAAACTGAGGGCCCTTAAAACACCAAATAATTTGACAGTTCGGTCTCACGCTGATTGCGCTAATCTAACTGATGAAACATCTGCGCAATCTGCGTGGGGGCCAAGACTATGAACGCGTTGGCCTTATTCTTTCACGCAGATTCCGCAGATTTCCCAGATTAATGTTATACCGGCGATTCCGCAGATTTCTCTCAATACCGAGGCGTTTCCCATAGCACGAGGAGGCGGACTCAATGCACAAGGGTGATAGGAAGAATCTGCGAGATCAAGGGTGGGCAGAAAATCTGCGTTATCTGCGCAATCTACGTGGGGGGGAAAGACTCACGCAGATTCCTATCACTTCAGTCTTTCCAAAATTTATCGACATCAGGTGTGCCTCGGCTATAGCTAACAGCCATTGGGTCGAAATTCAACAAGCCAAATAAATACCATGCGCTCGACGATATGCAAATATTTGTGTCTGCTCCCTTCCAAAGTTGCGAGCTGCCATAGGTAGTGCCAAGATTTGATGCATAGGGCAATCCTACGGAATTAGGATAGAGTGTGCTTGATATCAGTAACTTTCTCATTTCTGCCAAATAGGATGTCGACTTGTAGGAGTCGGCAGCTTTTTGGTAAGCCACCACCATCTGTCCTGTGCCCTCAAGCCATACAATGTCTTTGTCGATGTCGGGTGCAAACCCTGTTATCAAGGCGCCATTGACTGTGGCTCTTTGGGTGTTTGCATACATTGTTGTTTTTTCGAGCACTGTTTTGGGGAAATCCTCAAATGTGCAATATCCCCAACTGTGGTTGTCGAGTGCATATTCATAATAATTTCCTGGCCATGACACCAACAAGCCATCAGTACTGTTGTATCTGTTTTCTTTAAGGTATGCGAGGAGTTTTTTGTGAAAGTCGTCATATCCCTGCACTGCACAGTAGGCATCAATCATACCTTCGGTATTTTTCGGGATAGTACTATTGCTTGCAGTGATGCCTCCCCAAAGTCCACCATCTTTGTCTTGCAGTGAACGAATCCAAATCTCCAGCGTCGACTTTAGTTTGTCATATTTTGTAGTCTCCACCTTTGCCGTGTAGTTGTTCAGTGCTATTAGCAGCCAGGCATTATCACCAAGCCATCGGTCGCCCGAAGTGGTACCGTCGGTACTGCGGAACTGATAAAAACCACCATTGGTTGTGAGCTCACTACCTATGCGCTGATTAAAGAAATTGAAAATAGATTCAGCCTTGGAATACTTGCCCGTGGCAGTGAACACAAGTGCTGCTAGGGCGTTGTCGTAGAGCGACATCGTGCTGCTGCTCTCGGTGCTTGGCAGTAGTCCGTTGGAGTACTGCACATTTTCAAACCATGCCACGATGTTTTCGGCCTCTGCCGACAGGTCGATGGATGTTTTCTCTGCAACGAAGGTAACAGTCAGTGTCGATGACGCTGTTGCCGATGCTGGCGTAAAGGTGTAGCCATCGGCCATAGGAGTTATTTTCACACTGCCCTTCAAGTTGGATACGCTCCACTCGCCCGATGCTGAACTGTAGACCGTCTGGTTTCCAATTGTTAGGCTTATGTTCGCAAGTCCACTGCCATCCGAATCAACAACTTTTCCTGAAACAGTAAACGTTTCGTCTACTTCCGAACTATTGTTGTCACTTGAACATCCTGTAAGTAGGAAAATGCTCAGTATAAAAAATGATATAATGTTTTCTTTCATATTATCTGATGCTATGTTTTTTAATTGTAAACAAACGAGGCAGATATTACATCGCGGCTATTAGGACCAATCATCACCTCGAATTCGCCTGGCTCACAAACATATTCTAATTCATGATTGTAGAATTTTAAATCCTCTGATGTTATCTCGAACGACACTATCTGGCATTCACCTGCCTGTAACTCTATTTGCTTGAAGCCTTTTAAGTCCTTTACAGGTCTTGTGCTAGAACTTATAACATCGTGGATATATAACTGCACCGTTTCCTTTCCTGCTCGTGCTCCGGTGTTCTTCACCTGTATGCTTGCTGTCAGTTTTCCATTTCATCTCGGTGCCGTTGCCAATCCAATACGACGGGCGCTGCACGTCGATGCCGCCCTCCTGGGCCTGCACCATTTGCGGATAGCTCCACAGGTGGCCGCTGTAAGGTTCGGTGATGAGGTTGGTCCACCAGTCGTTGGTGGGGATGGGCTGATTGTCGCGCTCGTTGATATAGAGCTTGCGGCGCTGCATCCAGTCGCTCTGGTCGCCCTTGTAGTTGCCCCACTCCACGGCGTGGCGCGTGCTGCGGCAGTTGGCCAGCGGCGTATAGGAGGCGTAGCTGCCACGCCCCACAGGCACCACCTGCTGGGCCTGTACGAAAACAGCAACCGTGAGGGCGGTTGCTGTTAATAAGTTGCGCAGATTACGCATAAGCGATAATTAAATTACATTAGTTCTCGTCCCAAATGTGGAAGCGCTTCGCATCAACAGATCCGCTTGTAATCGGATTATTTTTATCAATCGTAGCGTTAATGGTATTAGGGTCGCTATTAGCCATGATGCTGGTTTCGCTAACCACACTCACCTTAATGGTGGGCTTAACATAAAACTTCTTTTCCATATTGTTTCATTATTTGTTGTGCGAAGCCGCTACAGCGGACGAATGCCGCCATAGCCGCTCTTTAGCACAGATTATTTCTTGATAAACTTCTTACCGTTCTTCACATAGATGCCTGCGGGCAGGTTGGCGGCGTTGACACGCTGACCGGCGAGGTTATACACCTGACCGTCGTTGCTTTCGCCGTTAGCCTTGATGCTGTTGATGCCGGTTGTCTCACCTTCGAAGAAGACCTTAGCGCTTGCGCTTACACCGGTGATATAAGCACGGAAGGCAGGGATAACAGCAGGCGAAACAATCTGACGGAACTCTGGAGCAGCGCCCGTAGAGCCCTGAAGACCATACTGATTGCCGTCGGCGGTAGCGGCAGCGTAAGTGCCGATGAACTTCACCGTTGTGCCCTGTGTTGCCGATGCGGGCTGTGCGAGGTTAAGGTCGCCAGTACCCTCTACGGTAAGAGTGATGTCGGCATTAGAAGAGTTGTGGAGCACGTGAGGCTCGGCAGGAGTCAGGACAGTGCCCTTGTTGAACTTAACCTCTGTGGCGGTGCTGTTACCAGCATCGAAGTTGTAGACACTCAGAGCCGGATACTTTGTCTGAAGAGTGTTGTATTCGACGATGGCAGGAACCATGATGGTTACATACTTCTTTGCGCCGATGGTACGGGTGTACTTGTAGCCGGTCGTGCCAGTGCTGATGAAGTATTTGTTGTAAACATCGTAGCCGTCAACGAACTCGAGTTTTGCCAGCGGGAAGATGTAAGTGTCGCGATAAACAAGGTTCTTCGAGCCGGTGAGCTGGGCTGCCTGTGTTGAAGTAACTTTGCCGTCGGCACCCTTCTTGAAGTTAACTGCGATGATAGTGTTAGGATTGGCAGTCTCAATCTTAGTGATACCCTCGGCGAGCTTAGCCTTTGAGATATCAAGGGCTGTAACGTTCAACGCCTTAATATCAGCGAGGTTCTCCTCAGCTATGGTACCCCTGACTGGTGTGAAACCATTGGCGTCAGCAGTGCCGATGGTGAACGGAATCTCAACGTTGCCGGTGGTGGCATATACGTTGTCGATGGCGAAGTCTATCTTGTCGGCATCAGCACTTCCACCAATGTAGAACTGAAGCCATGTTGCTTCTGTTCCCGTGTTGTTAGCGATAGAAATGTCGACGGAGTTCCAACCCTCCTTCAGGCTGAATGCGGTGTTGGTGCCATCGATTCCCGTCGTACCACCTTCCCATATAACATATCCGGAAGTGGCCTTTGTTGCATAGATGTCGGCATGCAGCTTAGTATATCCTGTGATGTCCTTGGCACCGAGGTTCAGTCCGAACGTACCGGCATGAGAGACGACGTAAGCCTTGTCATTGTCGGCAAGGGAGACCTCAGAGTATTTGCTGAAGCCCCAGTTCCAGCCAGCATCAGAGATTCCAGGAGCCGTAGCGCCGTAGGTGTCGCTGTAATAAGCGAGAACGTTAGATTCATCCTCTGTAGGCGCGGCAGCCGGCTTGATAGCATAGATTGTGGCGGTGGCAGTATTCTCTCCGCTGGTAGCGGTGATGGTGTAAGTACCTGCCTTAGTAACCGTCACGGTAAGCTTGTTGCCGTCCTGCGTAAGGGTTGCGCCGTCGCTGATGGTGTAGGTAACACCACTGGTCAGCTCCCTGCCGGCATCAGTATAAGGAGTGGCATTGATGGTGAACGTGCCGCTTCTGGCCACGATGGAGGCGTCGAGCGAGACGGAAGCGAGCGTCGTTGACTCTCCGCTAAGGTCGCGCTTGCCATAGAAATAGTAGTTGCCGATGTAGAAAGTACCGGTTCCGTTGCCATTTTCGAAGCCATCGCTGGCATCGGCAGTGGTTGCATCTTTGGTAACCTTACTGATAAGTTTCACCTGATAAAGGTGAGCCATGGAAGCGCCTTTGTTGACATAATACTCCACTGGGATGTCGATGGAGTTCCACTGGTTGGCCGTCAGACTGGGCACTTGATAGCCCTTCTCGGCCTCATTGCCTCCGGATGTCTTCGAGTTGATCATTACGACACCCAGCGTCATGTCCTGCATAGGATAGACGTCAAGGTGGAAGTATTTCTTCTCATAGACATCCACATTCGTAAACTGGCACCCTGACCATTTGAAGGCCTCTTCTTTCTCGACCTTCTTGCCGTCGATGGTCTCTTCAGAGAGTTTTGCTCCGCCCCAATCATAAAACTGAAAGCCGTTTTGTCCGCCATTGACATAGAGCTGGTAGACATCAGTAGCGTCCGACTTCACGTCCGGTACACTTGTAGGCTGCGCTAATGAAGCGAGCGCTGAAGAGAGGAGCACTGCTAAAGTAAATAATGTTTTCTTCATAATTTATAGTAATTATAGTTTTTAAAAAGATACGTATATCGACTTTATTTAATTGCGTTTTAAGAAGCTTATCGCCGCACGGCCTTTGACACGTTGCTGGTGCCATCACTCATTTTCTCGACGATGATATAGACGCCTGGCTGGGGCACTTCGACGTGGCGGCCTGAGAGATCGTAGTATTGTCTGTCGACGACCTCGGAGGAGGCTTTACCAATCGTCTTGATGCCCGTGGTCTCGGAGAAGACAAGCGAGTTGACGTAGACGCTGTTGGTGCCCGCATTGAAGAGCATGAGCTTGCACTTGCCCGCATTGAAATTGAAGTCAACGGTGCGGTCGGCCCACTCGCCATTGGTCGAGGTCAAAGAAGACTTCACCGTATTCTTGCCGTCAACGTAGACCCAAAGGGGCATGTCGGCCGTCGTCTTCATGTGGACCGTGAGCTGATGCTCGCCGCTATTCGCCGCGTTGACCTGCCATTTGGCCCAGCCGCTCGACGGCAGCTCAATCTGCAAGGGAATGCTGCTGCCCGACTCGGTGTTGGGGCGCGGACGGACGATATAGGCGTCGGTGGAGGCGTCGACATAGTCCTTCGCCATGATGGTCTCGCCCTCGCTGTAGTATTTCGACGTATCAAACGACGACATGTTGACGTAGACCTTACCGAGCTTTGACAGTCCGCTGCCCGCAGCCGTGGTCTGGGTGATGCTGTTGTAGGGGAAGGCCGAAGCGGTGCCATTGCCGATGAACCACGCATAACCAGCGACGATGGTGTCCTGCTCGAGCTTCTGCAGCTTCTGCGTCATCTGGTCTATCTGGTTCTCCTCCGTGGTCACGAAACCGTCTTTGTTGCCCTCCCAGGCGCAGAACTCGGTGAGGAGCATGGGCTTCTTGCCATAGGTGTCGAGATACTTCACGATGTGCGGATACTTGCCATAGACATCGGTCTTGGCGGGGTTGTAGAGGTCCTTGTAGAAGTATTCGGTAGCAAACCACACCGTGGCGCTGTACCAGTTCATGTAGCTGTGCAGCACGAGCGCGTCAATCTTGGCCGTGGGGTAAGCCTCGAGGAAGGCGTCGAGCCACTCGTAGGGGTTCCATGTGCGGCCGCCGACCTTCTCACCTGAGAAGTTGAGCGCCGGGGCAGCGAGCTTCAATCCATAGTCGTCGGCTATCTTCTCGAGCTTCGGCCATATCTTGGCAGCCTCGGTCGGCGTCATGTTGGCTTGCGACGAGAAGTTGGGTTCGTTGAAACCTAACAGCCACTTCGTGTTGGGATGCGCCTTGAGCCACGACGTGAGCTGGCTCTCGCTGTAGAGGCCATTCCAACACATCGGTACATAGACCATGTCGCCGTCGTCGGTGGCTTCGCCCATGGCCTGACCGGAGGACTGCCCCCAGTTGTAGAGCCACGACACACCACCTTTCAGCAGCGCCACATCGGACGCCGTGACGGCTCGCGTTTTCTCATCCCATCCCACACCACGCTTGGCGCTTTTCTGCTGCGCCAACGCGGTGGAGACGGGAATGAGTGACCATAAAATACCTATTATAATGAATTTGAAGCGTATCATTTAACGAAGATCTTGCGGACGCCCTTCGTGGTCCTGACGATGTACAATCCGGGTTGATGGGTGTTGGGAACGCGCTGACCCTGCATGTTGTAGATGGCGATGACGCGGGTCGGTGTCGTTGTGTCGGCAAACGTGTTGTCGATGGCCGTTGCCACCTTCTTGTTGCGCCAGAAGAAGACGTTGTCAATCTGCAGGGCGTTGCCTGCCGCGCTCTCGGTGTCGATGCAGAACAGGTTGTCCTTGAAGGCCGACTGCTGTCCATTCCATATATCCAAGCTGAGGTTGCTGATGACGCTCATCGGGATGTCGAAGCTGTACCACTCGCCGTTGCGCGGGAAGTCGGACAAGGCAGGGAACAACTCGCCGTTGCCGTTGGTATAGCCTGCAGCGCCGATGGTGAAATGAGCCTTACCCAAGGTGAAGTGGTAGTCGTAGGCGCTGCTCGTTGCCTTGAGGGCGAAGTGCAGGTAGGTGCTGTCGTCGATGGCGGAGCAGTCGTAGCCGTCGTCATTGATGATGCCTAAGCCCGACCAACCCTTGTTGGCCACGATGACTGAGGTCCACTTCTCATCGTTGCCGAAGGAGTTGACGCCCTCGCAGGTGCCGTCGGTATAGGTGCCTTCCCAGATATAGAGGTGGGTGTTGGCATCGTTGATGGCGAAGTCGGACACGATGTTGTCGGTGCCCATGGCGAGGCGCTCCTTGGCTCCGGCGGTCACCGGAATGAACTGCTTACCAGAGAAGTCGAACGTGCTGTTGCCATTGGCGTCGAGGCTCTTCGTAGTGTAGGCGCTGGTTACGTCGTCAGCCTTCTTGTCGGTGGGCTGATAGAAGAAGACGTTGTCGATGGAGATGGGACTGCCCGTATAGAGCGTGCCACCGAAGCTGAACGTCAGCACGTAGTCGGTGTAGGCGGAGAGGCCGCCATTGCTCGGTGCATTGCTCCAGAGCTTACCGTACTGCTTGACCACACTCAATGGAATGTCGAAGCTGTACCACTGGCCGTTGCGCGGGAACTCGGCGAACAGGGGATTGGTGGAATAGCGGCCGAAGGTGAGCTGGGCGTCACCGGTCGAGGCACCGAACTTGATGCTTATCGGCGCATCGCCCACGGCGGCATCGGAGCGCAGCGAGAAGTGCACCCAATAGCTGTCGTCAATCTTAGAGAGATCCTTGGCGGTCACGGTGTTGCCCTGTCCGCTAATGGAAGCCCAACCGGAACCGGTCCATGTGGCACCCGAGGCGGCAGTATAGGCATTGAAGCCACCATAAGGCACATTGCCGAAGGAGTTGGCCACATCGGTCACATGGGTGACATTCATGGTGTTCTCCCATACGAAGAAGTTGTTCTTGGCGGCCTGCTCGGTGAGGTCGTTTTCCTTGGCGACAATCGAATTCTCATAGGTGCCGCCGGCGGTGACATGCTCCCACATATCGCTCGAGAGGATGATGGGCGTCACATTCTTAGCCTTGTCGAAGTCGAACACGGCCTTGCCGTTGGCGTCGAGGCTCTTGTAGCCATATTTGCCCAGGCCGGTGGAGTCGTTGTCCACGTAGTTGGGCACGGTCTTGGTCTTACTCTTATAGAAGAAGATGTTGTCGAAGTCGAGCTCAGCTCCCGACACACCACCACTGAGGAAGGCGACGACGTTGCCCTCATAGTTAGTGGCCGTGGTGCCGAAGAGATTGCCGGCGAACTGATGGAGCGCCTTCACAGGAATATCGAAATAGTACCACTGTCCGTCGCGTGGGAAGTCGCCGAGGCTGGCTAACTTGCCATCGCTCTTGCCGATGCGGAACTGGGCGTCACCCACGTAAATGCTGTGCGACGTATGCTGGGTCTTGTCGTCGGCCTTCATGGCGAAGTGAAGCCAGTAGCTGTCGTCAATCCTCGAGAGGTCCTTACCGTTGCCGGAGGAAGAGGCGAAGCCCAGACCCGACCAACCGACATTGGTCACGGCGAAGCGGTTATAGCCTTCCTCCCAACCGAAGGAGTTGGTCTTGTCGGTGGTGCCGTCGGCTACGTAGGTATTCTCCCAGATATAGAGGAAGTTCTTGGTGTTGTCGACATTGTAGTCGGTGACATTAGCGCCAGCAGACTTTAAATGCCCCGTCACACCATCAGAAGTGGAGACGAGCACGGCGTCGGAGACATCATTGAAGTCGAAGGTCGATACGCCGTTGTCGTCAAGGGCCTTGGTGGCAAAGCCGCTCAGCACGGTGGTGGAGTCGGTCTCATGGGTGGGTTCCGGCTCGGCGGGGATATTGGTGACGGTATTGCCGTTGTCATCGACGTAGGTGTATTGCGAGGTCGTGTCGTTGTCGGCCTGATAGACGCGCACCCAGTCGACATACATCTTCGCCTCATCACCTGCATTGGGCAGGGCCGTAATCTGCGAGGCGTTGTAGATGCTGGGGTAGCTGCCGCCCACGGCGAGGTTGAAGAGGAAGAAGAAAGGCTTGTGGAAATAATGACCAGCGCCAAGCTCGCCGTCGGACGAGGGGATGCCGAGCGTGAAGTATTTGGCTTTACGCTTCTGCGCGGCCTTATAACTGGCGAGGTCGTAGAACATCTCGAGGTTGTTCTCATCCCAGATGACGGTGAACACGTGGTAGCCGTCGTTCTCCACAGGATTGTCGGCCGACACGGTGATATCCTGACTCACCTGCTGATGGTTCTCGTTGGAGGCGTCGGGGCCGAAATGGAGCGTACCGGCGAAATAGCGGTCCTGGGTACCGGCGGCGATGCCATTGGCGTGACCCAGCTCGATGATATCCATCTCGCCGCATTTAGGCCAGCCATGGCGGTCCATGTCGTTGCCCATCATCCAATAGGCCGGCCACAGACCGTTGGCGGTCTTCGGGAACTTGATGCGCGCCTGCAGGATGCCGTGCTTGAAGGCGGCTTTGCCCTGCGTGGTGACGCGGCCAGAGGTGAAGCTCTTGCCCTGATAGTTTTCGCGCTTGGCCGTCAGCACGAGGTTGCCGTCGGCCACAGCCACATTCTCCTTGCGGTAATACTGCAGCTCCTGGTTGCCACCGCCATTTCCGTTAACCTCCACGTTCCAGATTTTCTCATTGAGCGACGTACCATTGAAGTCGTCACCCCACACCAGATGGTAGCCGCTGGGGGTGTCGGTGACCTGCGCGGAGACTTGCAGGCCTGCCCCTACGAGGAATGCTGCCAACAGAGAGATCGTTTTCTTCTTCATAATCGGATAAGGGATAATATGATAATATATAAGGTAAAGAAATTACTTCACTACAACCTTGCGGCCATTGTGGATAAACACGCCCTTGGAAGGCTTTTCCACGCGCATGCCCTGCAGGTTGTACCAGGCCCCGTCGGCCTTGCCCCGGGCGGTACTGACAGTCTTGATGCCGGTAGAGGCGGAATCCTTCTTATAGAAATAAACACCGTCAATACTCACGGCCGAGTTGAGTTTGGTGATGGTGTAGGTGTAGACCGTAGCGCCCGGCTCCAGCACCTTCGACATCTTGCTGGTCGTCGGCGAGTCGAAAGAGAACAGGAACGGGTTGGTTATCTTCGACGACCAGTCGTAGCTGAAGCCAAAATCGCCATCCTCATCAACAAGATCCTTAACGGGAATGTCAATATAGTACCATTTGCCGTCGCGCTTCATGTTGCCGACACCTACGAAATCACCGTTGGTCTTACCCTTGTCAAGATTTACCTCAAGGTCGAAATGATTGCCCTTGACATCGGTGTTGCCAAACTCAAACTTGTACTTGGAGTCGGCGTTGCCAAAGTCGCAAAGCCCGAGATGGAGATAATAGTCATCGTCGATCATCGACAGGTCGTACTTATAGCTGCCGATGGCACCGAAATAGCCGGTACCCCAGGCCCATTGCGGGGTGATGCTGAGCATGTTGGAGCCGCCGTAGGAGTTGGTGGCACCCTCACGGTCCACATTGACGAGCGTCAGGTCCTTCTTGTCCCAGTCGGTGACCCAGTAGAAAAACTGGTTGTTGGTGTTGGTGGGGTCGAGGTTCTGGTTGCTCTTAATCTTGTCGCCCATCTTGGTGATGGCCTCGTCGGGAGCATAAAGCACGACGATATCCTTAGCGGTGGAGAAATCAAAACCACCGGCAGGAGCTTCAGTGACGTAACCAGTCTGCGCGCTGGCAGGAACCATAACTGCGGCAGCCAGGGCCGAAAGCATGAATTTGAGTGTAGAATGCATCATAATCATTATATTTTAGTTTGTTTATTCCATATAGGTAAGCGTCGGTAAGCACCAAAATCGATGGGTTGTATCGACGCTGCAAAAGTAACCGATTATTTAATACGGATTAAGGCGATATGGACTAAGAACAAAGAAAAAGTGGATGCAAAATGCGGTTGACATAAATCAACAGATAAGCACAAGCCTCTCGTTTACAACAGTTTGCGTTCACTCACGGCCTCGGGCAACCGACCGGAAAATATAAGGGAAAATATAGATTGATGTGGAAAGAAAAAGGGCTGTACCAAGGTCAAACCTGTGATACAGCCCTTCAAAAAGTATCGTATTCGATATGTTATTCAGCCTTAGGAGCCTCGTCGGCAGGAGCGTCAGCCTTAGGAGCTTCCTCAGCGGGAGCCTCGGCAGCCTCAGCGGCGGGTGCCTCAGTAGCCTCAGCGGCGTCAGCCTTCTTGGTGCTGCGGCGGCTACGACGGGTCTTCTTCTCAGCCTTGGCGGTCTTAGCCATGTTCTCATCGAAGTCAACGAGTTCGATGAAGGCGATGGCAGCAGCGTCACCCTGACGGGTACCGAGCTTGATGATGCGGGTGTAGCCACCGGGACGGTCAGCAACACGGGCAGCGACCTCACCAAAGAGCTCCTTCACGGCGTACTTGTTCTGCAGATAGCGGAACACAACGCGGCGGCTGTTGGTGGTGTCTTCCTTAGAGCGGGTAATCAGGGGCTCTACATACTTCTTCAGAGCCTTGGCTTTTGCGAGAGTCGTAGTGATTCTTTTGTGCATGATCAAGCTCGTAGCCATGTTGGCAAGCATGCTGCTACGGTGAGATGCAGTACGGCTCAGATGGTTGAATTTCTTATTGTGTCTCATTTTTTGTTTTAATGATTAATTGGACAGTTGAACAGCCCCCTGCGGGACTTATTCCTTATCCAGTTTATACTTTGAAATGTCGGTACCAAACGACAGATTCAGACTCTCGAGCAAATCATCAAGCTCCGAGAGCGATTTCTTACCGAAGTTGCGGAACTTCAAGAGGTCGGTCTTCTGATACTGCACGAGGTCGCCGAGCGTCTCGACGTCGGCAGCCTTCAGACAGTTGAGGGCACGCACACTGAGGTTGAGGTCGGTGAGCTTGGTCTTCAACAGCTGACGCATGTGCAGCACTTCCTCGTCAAACTCCTGGTTGCCGTCCTGGTCGGGATTCTCAAGGGTGATCTTCTCGTCGGAGAACAACATGAAGTGATAGATGAGGATCTTAGCAGCCTCTTTGAGTGCGTCTTTCGGGTGAATGGAACCGTCCGTCGTCACTTCAATGATGAGGTTATCGTAGTCGGTCTTCTGCTCGACACGGGTAGGCTCAACACTGTATTTAACGTTGCGGATAGGGGTGTAGATGGAATCGATGGGAAGTACATTGACATCGGTGCAGAACTGACGGTTCTCATCGGCGGGGACATAGCCGCGGCCTTTGTTGATGGTCAGATCCATTTGGAACGATGCCTTGGCGTCAAGATGACAAATCACCAAATCAGGGTTTAACACTTCAAATCCAGTCAGATACTTACCGATATCACCAGCTTTGAATTCAGTGGAATTCTCTACGGTGATACTAACTTTCTCATTCTCGAATTCGTCTACTACTTGCTTGAACCTGACTTGCTTCAGGTTCAAGATGATGTTGGTTACATCTTCCTTTACGCCAGGTACGGTGGAGAACTCATGCTCAACGCCGCTGATGCGGACTGTGTTGATGGCAAAGCCCTCGAGTGACGAAAGAAGGATGCGGCGCAAGGCATTACCAATGGTAACGCCGAAGCCTGGCTCGAGAGGGCGGAACTCAAACTTTCCGTAGTGGTCGTTAGCCTCCAGCATCACAACTTTATCAGGTTTTTGAAATGCTAATATCGCCATGAATTTAATGATTTTTATTGTTTTGAGTACAACTCAACGATTAACTGTTCCTTGATATTCTCGGGAATATCGTTACGCTCGGGACGGTGGAGATACTTACCGCTCTTGGTGTTCTCATCCCACTCCAGCCAAGGATACTTGCTGTGGTTGAAACCGGCGAGAGCGGCGTCGATGACCTCGAGAGACTTAGCCTTCTCGCGGACAGCGATGACTTGACCGGGCTTCACGGAATAAGAAGGAATGCTGACGACCTTGCCATCAACGGTGATGTGCTTGTGGCCGACGAGCTGGCGGGCAGCTGCACGGGTAGGAGCGATGCCGAGGCGGAACACGACGTTGTCGAGACGGCTCTCCAGCAACTGGAGCAGAGCCTCACCCGTAACACCATCCATCTTGGCAGCCTTGTCGAACAGGTTGTGGAACTGACGCTCCAGCACACCGTAAGTGTATTTAGCCTTCTGCTTCTCAGCGAGCTGCTGGCCATACTCAGAGGTCTTGCGGCGACGGTCGTTGCCATGCTGCCCTGGAGGGAAGTTACGCTTTGACAGTACCTTATCTGCGCCGAAAATGGGCTCACCAAAACGGCGTGCAATACGAGATTTAGGACCTATATATCTTGCCATAATTTAATTGCTTTACTATTGTATCTGATGATTAATTATACGCGACGGCGCTTCGGAGGACGGCAGCCGTTGTGCGGCAGCGGTGTAACGTCCACAATCTCGGTAACCTCAATGCCTGCACCATGGATGGCGCGGATGGCGCTCTCACGGCCGTTGCCCGGACCCTTGACGAAGGCTTTCACCTTGCGAAGGCCAAGACCATAGGCCACCTTGGCGCAATCCTCGGCGGCCATCTGGGCTGCATACGGCGTGTTCTTCTTAGAACCACGGAAACCCATCTTACCGGCCGAAGACCAAGAGATAATCTGACCCTCGTTGTTGGCAAGCGATACAATAATATTGTTGAAGCTGCTGTGGACATGGAGCTGTCCGGTAGCCTCAACCCTTACGTTTCTTTTCTTATTAGATGTTGCTTTTGTCTTTGCCATAAATCGTTTCCTCCTCAGAATTACTTAGTAGCCTTCTTCTTGTTAGCAACAGTCTTCTTCTTTCCCTTACGGGTACGTGCATTGTTCTTGGTACTCTGACCGCGAACGGGAAGACCATTACGATGACGGACACCACGATAGCAGCCAATATCCATCAGGCGCTTGATGTTCATCTGGATTTCTGAACGGAGGTCACCCTCCACCTTGAATTCAGCGCCGATAATCTCACGGATCTTAGCAGCCTGATCGTCAGTCCACTCGCTGACCTTCAGGTCACGGCTCACGCCGGCTTTATCCAATATCTTTGCTGAACTACTTCGACCTATACCGTAGATATAGGTCAATGCGATCTCGCCACGCTTGTTCTGGGGCAAGTCTACTCCAACAATTCTTATTGCCATTTAGTTGAAAATTGAATAAAATAAAATGATAAAATAAGTGTCTAAATTGCGAAAAGCATGCAAAGTTAACAATAATCCCCCGAAAAGGACCATTGCCAACTCACACTTTATGCAACTTTAACATTAGCCCTGACGCATCTTCATCTTAGGGTTCTTCTTGTTGATGACAAAAAGACGGCCCTTGCGACGAACGATCTTGCAGTCGGCTGAACGCTTTTTAATTGATGTTCTTGTTTTCATATCTTCAAGATATATAAAATTTACTTGTATCTGAACTCAATGCGACCCTTGGTAAGGTCATACGGACTCATTGCTACCTTCACCTTGTCTCCGGGAAGGATCTTGATGTAGTGGAGACGCATCTTGCCAGAGATGTTGGCAATAATCTGCACTCCATTCTCAAGCTCCACGCGGAACATGGCATTCGAAAGGCTCTCGATTACCGTTCCGTCCTGCTCTATTGCTGACTGTTTTGACATAAATATTACTACGCTTCTTAATTAACTATATCCTTAAACGATGATAAAACCTCTGACTGGCCTCGCCTTACGACGATGGTATGCTCGAAGTGAACAGCCGGCCGGCCGTCGAATGTAACGATACCCCAGCCGTCGGGCAGCAGCCCTATCTCGTCCGAGCCCATGACGATCATCGGCTCGATGGCGATACACATGCCGTCTTTCAGCATTGGTCCCCTACCCCAACGGTTCTTGTTGGGGATGAAAGGATCCTCATGCATCTCGCGGCCTATGCCGTGTCCGCCAAGGCCCTCAACGACCCGATAGCCTTTCTCCCTGGCAAAGCGGTTGATGGTTGCGCCAATGTCACCGACGCGATGACCTGCCACTGCAACAGAAATTGCTTTTCGCAGACTCTCGAGGGTCGTCTCCAAAAGGAGTGCTGTGTCTCTCGACACTTCGCCGACCTTGAAAGTATAGCAGCTGTCACCACAGTAGCCATTGAGCAGCACACCACAATCCACCGATATGATGTCGCCGTCTTCAAGCACGTCGCTCTCCGACGGTATGCCATGCACGACAACGTTGTTGACTGACGTGCAGATAGAGGCGGGAAAAGGCCCTCCAAAAGGACTGGGATAACCCTTGAACGTCGGCGTGGCGCCGTGATCGCGGATAAACTCCTCTGCTATGCGATCCAATTGGAGGGTCGTTACACCTGGTTTTATATGTTTGCCGACCTCAGCGAGCGTTGCACCAACGAGTTGGTTCGCAGCCCGCATGAGGGCGATTTCATCTTCTGTCTTCAGGAATATAGACACTTCCAAAGACCAAATTAATATGCACTTACAGCTCCAGCCTTACGGGTATGACCTGAATTGAGCAGTCCGTCGTAGTGACGCATGAGCAGATAAGACTCTATCTGCTGCAGCGTGTCGATGACCACACCAACGGTGATGAGCAGCGACGTGCCACCGAAGAACTGCGAGAATGCCTGTTGCACGTTGAGCAAGCCAGCCAGGGCGGGCATGATGGCGATGAAGGCGATGAACAATGAGCCAGGCAGCGTGATGCGCGACATGATGGAGTCGATGTACTCGGCAGTGTCGTGACCAGGCTTGATGCCCGGGATGAAACCATTGTTACGCTTCATGTCCTCAGCCATCTGGGTGGGGTTGAGCGTGATAGCCGTGTAGAAATAGGTGAAGGCGATGATCAGAATCACATAGACAATGTTGTAGAGCAGACTACGGTTGTCCATGAGGTTGCGGACCAGCCAGCTACTGTTTTCGCTCTGATACTGAACGATAGCCAAGGGGATGAACATCAATGCCTGCGCAAAGATGATAGGCATCACGTTGGCTGCGAACAGCTTCAGCGGAATGTACTGGCGTGCGCCACCTACCTGACGGTTTCCAACGAGGCGTTTGGCATACTGTACCGGAACTTTGCGGGTACCCTGTACCAAGAGGATAGACGCGCAAATGACAGCATAGAGAATGAGAATCTCAGCGATAAACATCACCAGTCCACCACCGGAGATGGCGGTGAACCTTGAGCTCAGCTCCTGCACGAAGGCCTGGGGCAAGCGGGCAATGATACCGATCATAATGATTAATGAGACTCCATTTCCAACTCCCTTGTCGGTAATGCGCTCACCCAACCAAAGGATGAACATACTGCCGGCAGCCAAAATGATTGTGGCAGGAATCATAAACACGCTCCAGGAGATGCCGCTGGCCAATGCGGAGTTGGCCTGCATCTTCAGGTTGATGAGGTAACTCGGTGCCTGGAAGAACAGGATTGCCACCGTCAGCACACGAGTATACCACTGTATTCTTTTTCTGCCACTCTCACCCTCGCGCTGCATCTTCTGAAAGTAAGGTACTGCAACGGCGAGAAGCTGCATAACAATGGAAGCTGAGATGTAAGGCATAATTCCGAGTGCGAAGATAGACGCATTGGAAAATGCTCCACCGGAGAACATGTCGAGCAGTGACATAAGGCCACCAGCGGTTTGCGACTGCAGTTGATCAAGTTTAGCAGGGTCAATACCCGGCAATACGACGAACGACCCGAAACGGTAGATAGCCGTAAACAAGAGAGTAATGAGGAGGCGCTGACGCAGATCCTCGACTCTCCAACAGTTCTTCAGTGTCTCAATTAATTTTTTCATTGTTAGATTTTAGTTGCATTGCCACCGGCGGCCTTGATGGCCTCCTCAGCGGTCTTAGAGAATGCGTTTGCTTCAACATCAAGTTTAGCGGTCAGCTTTCCGTTGCCAAGAATCTTCACGAGCTTCTTGCCATTGGTCAGTCCGGCAGCAACGAGCTCAGCCATACCAATCTTGGTAAGCTGCTTCTCGTCAGCCAGCTTCTGCAGGGTGGAGAGGTTAACAGCCAAATACTCGATGTGGTTGATGTTCTTGAATCCAGCCTTCGGCACGCGGCGCTGCAGCGGCATCTGACCACCTTCGAAACCAATCTTTCTCTTATAGCCAGAACGTGCCTTAGCACCCTTGTGACCGCGGGTTGATGTACCACCAAGGCCAGAACCCGGACCACGACCGATACGACGGCGAGAATGGGTAGAGCCTGCGGCAGGCTTCAAATTATGTAATTTCATGATGATATCTGAATTAAAACGTTGTTATTACTTTACAATCTCTACCAAATGATGCACTTTACGGATCATGCCGCGCATGCTGGGAGTATCCTCCACCTCAACAACCTGGGAGATCTTGCGGAGACCAATTGCAGCCAACGTGCGCTTCTGATCTGCGGGAGCACCAATGCGGCTCTTAATCTGCTTTACTTTAATTGTTGCCATGATAAATACTCCTATTAACCGTTAAACACTTTATTCATCTCGATGCCGCGCTCGCCGGCCACCTGATAGGCGTCACGCATCTGAGACAGTGCGAGCACCGTAGCCTTCACGAGGTTGTGGGCATTGGAAGAACCCTTAGACTTTGCAATCACGTCGGAGATACCAGCGCTCTCAAGCACAGCACGCATAGCACCACCGGCCTTCAGACCGGTACCGGCTGCGGCGGGCTTCAGCAGCACGCGGGCACCACCAAACTTCACTTCAATCTCGTGGGGCACCGTACCGTTGAGCACGGGAACCTTGAAGAGATTCTTCTTTGCCGACTCTGTACCCTTGGAGATGGCAGCCGTCACCTCACCGGCCTTACCCAGACCGTAGCCAATAACGCCCTTACCATCACCTACAACGACGATAGCAGCGAATGTAAAGGTACGACCACCCTTCGTGACCTTCGTCACACGGTTGATTGCAACGAGGCGGTCCTTCAATTCAGTGTCACTATTAACTCTTACTTTATTCATTGCCATGTACGTTTAGAAATTAAGTCCTCCTTTACGGGCAGCGTCGGCCAGAGCCTGCACGCGGCCATGATAGAGATAGCCATTACGGTCGAACACCACGGCGGTGACACCGGCAGCCTTGGCCTTCTCAGCCACCAGCTCGCCGACCTTCTCAGCCTGCTGGATCTTAGGCATCTTTTCGAGGCCTAAAGAAGAAGCCGAGGCGAGGGTCTTGCCTTCAATGTCGTTGATCACCTGAGCATAAATCTGCTTGTTGGAGCGGAATACGCTGAGACGAGGGCGTTCTGACGTTCCTTTAACACTCTTACGAATACGGAACTTTATCTTGATTCGTCTTTCTACTTTGTTTGTTGTCATAGTCGTAAATCTTCTTTAAAAAAATTACTTAGCAGCAGCTGTCTTACCAGACTTTCTGCGGATGACCTCACCCTTGAACAGGATACCCTTACCCTTATAAGGCTCCGGCATGCGGAAAGAACGAATTTTAGCGCAAATGAGACCAAGCAACTGCTTATCGGCACTCTCAAGAATAATCTGCGGGTTCTGGTTTCTTTCAGACTTTGTCTCAACCTTCACCTCCTTAGGAAGCTGGATGAAGATGGGATGGGTATAACCCAGTGAGAACTCAATCAGGTTGCCCTGGTTGGAAACACGATAACCTACACCGACAAGCTCGAGCTCTTTTTTGTAACCCTCACTGACACCAACAACCATATTGTTGACCAATGAACGATAGAGGCCGTGGAAAGCCTGCTTCTGCTTGGGGTCAACAGTAGAGTTCTCGTCAATCTCGAAAACAATCTGGTTGTCTTTCATCGTGAACTTGATAGAAGGATCAATCTTCTGAGTAAGCTCACCCTTGGGACCCTTGACAGTGACTACGTTGGTTTTCTCGTCGAAGTTAACAGTTACTCCGGCAGGGACTGTAATTGGCAATTTACCTATTCTTGACATTTCTAATCCTCCAATTTAATAGACGTAGCAAAGGATTTCACCACCGATCTTGAGCTCGGCAGCCTCCTTATCAGTCATTACACCCTTGGACGTAGACAGAATGGCGATGCCCAGTCCGTTAATAACTCTCGGCATGTCCTTGTAACCGGTATAACGGCGAAGACCGGGAGTGGACACACGCTTCAAACACTTGATAGCGTTTTCCTTGGTTTGAGGGTCATACTTCAAGGCAACCTTGATAGAACCCTGAGGGCCATCTTCAACGAACTTGTAGTTCAGGATGTAACCCTTCTCGAAGAGAATCTTCGTGATAGATTTCTTCATGTTAGACGCAGGAACCTCTACCACACGGTGATGTGCCATGATGGCGTTTCTGAGTCTTGTCAGATAATCTGCTATT
The DNA here is from genome assembly GCA_900315835.1 of uncultured Prevotella sp. Classification (GTDB taxonomy): domain Bacteria; phylum Bacteroidota; class Bacteroidia; order Bacteroidales; family Bacteroidaceae; genus Prevotella. The sequence continues at coordinate 24,169 of ONAR01000015.1, read as the reverse complement.
GGATCTGTCATAAAATATAAATGTTTAATTAATCGGGACTCCCCCGACAATATTAAATATGAGTTTCGGAGTTTATGAGTTGATGAGTTGGTGAGTTGATGAGCTTTGAGATTGAGAGTTCCGGGTCCCACGTCGGAACCATCAAACCAATAGCTTAAAACTTAAGAACTAATCAACTTAGGAACTTAACCTTACCAGCTTGCTTTCTTCACGCCGGGAATCAGGCCTTGCGAAGCCATCTCGCGGAACTGAATACGAGAGAGGCCGAACTGACGCATGTAACCTCTTGGACGACCGGTAATCTTGCAGCGGTTGTGCAGACGGATGGGGTCGGCGTTCTTGGGGATAGCCTGCAGCTTGCGGGCAGCCTCATAAGCCTCAGCAGGATCTTCAGAGGTAGCGATGATCTTCTTCAGCGCAGCGCGCTTCTCAGCATACTTGGCGATAAGCTTTGCACGCTTTACCTCGCGTGCCTTCATTGATTCTTTTGCCATATCTCTATTCCTTATTTAGCGTTTTTGAAAGGAAGGCCGAAAGCCTTGAGCAGAGCGTAACCCTCTTCGTCGGTCTTTGCCGATGTAACGAAGGTGATGTTCATACCCTGGATGTGATCCACCTGATCAATATTGATTTCAGGGAAGATAATCTGTTCCTCGATACCCAGCGTGTAGTTGCCGCGGCCGTCGAACTTAGAGTTGATACCCTTGAAGTCGCGGATACGGGGCAGGGCGATGCGGACCAGACGCTCCAGGAACTCATACATGCGCTCGCGGCGGAGGGTAACCATCACGCCGATAGGCATCTTCTTACGGAGCTTGAAGTTGGCGATATCCTTCTTGGAATAAGTTGCCACAGCCTTCTGACCGGTGATGGCAGTGAGCTCGTTGACAGCCACGTCGATAATCTTCTTATCCTGCGTAGCGCCGCCGAGACCCTGGTTGATGACAATCTTCTCCAGCACAGGAATCTGCATGGCTGAAGAGTAGTTGAACTGCTTCTGCAGAGCGGGAGCAATCTCCTCGTTGTACTTTTTCTTTAACTGTGCTGTATCCATTACTTAATCTCCTCCCCTGACTTTTTAGCGATGCGAGTAACCTTCTTGCCCTCACGCTTGATGGCGATACGGGTAGCCTTGCCGCTCTTAGGATCGATAAGACTCAAATTAGAGATGTGAATAGGAGCCTCCTGCTTCACGATGCCTCCCTGAGGATTCTTAGCTGAAGGCTTGGTGCTCTTGGAGACCATGTGTACTCCCTCAACGATGGCGCGGTTCTCATCGACCAGCACCTTGAGCACTTTACCCGTCTTGCCCTTGTCGGCTCCGGCAATGACAATGACGTTGTCGTCTTTCTTAATATGTAACTTACTCATAAGTTGTATTCGATTTTATAAATTAAAGAACCTCAGGAGCCAGAGACACGACCTTCATGTTGACGGCACGCAGCTCACGAGCCACGGGGCCGAAGATACGGCTGCCGCGAAGCTCACCGGCGTTGTTGAGCAACACACAGGCGTTGTCATCGAAGCGGATGTAAGAACCGTCAGCGCGACGGATCTCCTTCTTGGTGCGAACGACTAAAGCCTTAGATACCGCACCCTTCTTCAGGTCACTTGACGGGAGCACATTCTCGACGGCTACGACGATAATGTCACCCACACTTGCATAACGACGGCCAGTACCACCCAGAACGCGGATGCACATTGCCTCACGGGCGCCGCTGTTATCACATACTGTAAGTTTTGTTAATGCCTGTATCATAATTACTTAGCCTTTTCAACGATTTGTACTAATCTCCATCTCTTCGTCTTTGAGAGCGGACGGGTCTCCATGATCTGGACGGTATCGCCTACATGGGCCTCATTCTTCTCATCGTGAGCGTGGTATTTCTTGGTTTTCTGAACGAATTTACCGTAAATCGGGTGCTTCTCCTTGAACTTAGACGCAACAACGATGGTCTTGTCCATCTTGTCGCTGATAACAACACCCTGTCTGACTTTTCTTAAATTTCTTGTTTCCATCTGGGTAATCATTATTTTTTAAGTTCTCTTTCACGAAGCACGGTCTTCATACGTGCAATATCGCGACGTGCCGTCTTAATCTGTGATGGATTCTCAAGCGGGGAGACCTGATGGTTGAGCTTCATCTGCTTGTAAGCTTCCTCAGCCTGGCCCAGCTTCTCGCGCAAGTCCTTGTCGGCGAGTTCTGTTATTTCTTTAATCTTCATAATTAAGCATTTTTATCGTAGTCACGTCTTACCACAAACTTTGTCTTGACAGGCAGCTTCTGGGCAGCTAAGCGCAGTGCTTCCTTGGCGACGTCAAAGCTCACACCCTCAACTTCGAAGAGGATACGGCCCGGCGTCACGGGAGCCACCCATCCTGCGGGATCACCCTTACCTTTACCCATACGCACATCAGCAGGCTTGCGGGTGATTGGTTTGTCAGGGAAGATGCGGATCCAAACCTGACCCTGACGGTTCATGTAACGGTTGACGGCAACACGCGCTGCCTCAATCTGCCGGCTGTCGAGCCACTTGGCCTCAAGGGTCTTGATGCCGAAGCTGCCGAAAGCCAACTGTGTGCCTCTGTGGGCGTTGCCCTTATTGCCACGTCCGTCTTGAGGCCTTCTGTATTTTACTCTTTTTGGCTGTAACATTGTTGCTTCTTTTAACGATTATTGTTTCTTCTGCGGCCACCGCGGTTACGGCGCTCACCACCCTGGCGAGGACCGTTCTGACGCTCCTGCGTGAAGTTAGGAGCGAGCTCGCGCTTGCCATAGACCTCACCACGCATAATCCACACCTTGATGCCGAGCAGGCCAACTTTGGTCAGAGCCTCGGTCTGGCAGTAGTCGATGTCGGCGCGGAAAGTATGCAGCGGCGTGCGGCCTTCCTTGAACATTTCCTTACGTGCAATCTCGGCGCCGTTCAGACGGCCGCTGATCTGCACCTTGATGCCCTCGGCACCGGCGCGCATGGTGTTCTGAACAGCCATTTTGATGGCGCGGCGATAAGCCATGAGGTGCTCAATCTGGCTGGCGATGTTCTCACCAACAATCTTGGCGTCGAGCTCAGGACGCTTCACCTCGAAGATGTTGATCTGGATGTCCTTCTTGTAGAGCTTCTTCAGCTCTTCCTTGAGTTTGTCAACATCCTGACCACCCTTACCGATGACGATACCCGGACGAGCCGTGCAGATAGTGATGGTAACGAGCTTCAGTGTACGCTCGATAACGATGCGTGAAACCTGGGCTTTCTCCAAACGCTTCTCAAGATACTTGCGGATCTTCTGGTCCTCTACGAGATTGTCGCCAAAGTTCTTGCCACCGAACCAATTGGAATCCCAGCCACGAATAATACCAAGACGGTTACTTACTGGATTAACTTTCTGTCCCATTCTACTTATTCTTTATCGTCATTAGTTTTCGCATCGACAAACAGCGTCACATGGTTAGAGCGCTTACGGATTCTGTATCCGCGACCCTGAGGTGCTGGTCTCATACGTTTCATCGTTACGCCTTCGTCAACGAAGACTTTGCTTACAAAGAGTTCTCCCTCCTCAGCCTTACGCTCGTTTTTGGTTTCCCAGTTGGCGATAGCCGAGCGAAGCAGCTTCTCCACGTCCTGTGCAGCGTGCTTCTTAGAGAACTTGAGTACTCCAAGTGCTCGGTTGACCTCCATGCCGCGGATCATATCGACCACGTAGCGCATTTTGCGAGGGGAAGAGGGCACGCCGACAAGCTTGGCGAAGTACTGATTCTTACGGGCTTCTTTAATCTTTTCAGCCGCAATATGTTTTCTTGCTCCCATTATTGTCTAAATGTTTATAAAAATGGATGTCCCGCTTACTTCTTGTTGTTGCCGCTGTGGCCGCCGAAGCGACGTGTCTGGGCGAACTCACCGAGGCGATGGCCTACCATGTTCTCGGTAATGTAAACAGGGATAAATTTATTACCGTTATGAACTGCAACAGTGTGGCCCACGAAATCGGGGGAGATCATTGATGCTCTGGCCCAAGTCTTGACGACGCTCTTCTTGCCGCTTTCGTTCATGGCAAGGATTTTCTTCTCGAGCTTGACGTTGATGTAAGGACCTTTTTTAAGTGAACGACTCATAATTTACTCTGATTTACTAAAGTTTACTTCTTGTTGGCTCTCTCAATGATGTACTTGTTGGAAAGCTTCTTCGGTGCGCGCGTCTTGAGACCCTTAGCGTACAAGCCCTTACGAGAGCGCGGATGTCCACCGCTCTGACGGCCTTCACCACCACCCATCGGGTGATCAACAGGGTTCATAACCACACCACGGTTGTGAGGACGGCGACCGAGCCAACGAGAGCGACCAGCCTTACCTGACTGCTCAAGAGCGTGATCGGAGTTGCCTACACTGCCAACGGTAGCCCGGCAGGCAGAGAGAATCTTGCGAGTCTCACCTGAGGGGAGCTTGATGACGCAGTAGTCACCTTCACGAGAAGTAAGCTGAGCAAAGTTACCAGCCGAACGAACGAGCAGAGCACCCTGACCCGGACGCAACTCAATGTTGTGAATCACGGTACCGACAGGAATGTTGGCCAGGGGCAGCGTGTTGCCAATCTCAGGAGCTGCCTCAGCGCCCGACATCAGCTTTGCACCCACCTTCAGTCCGTTAGGAGCAATAATGTAACGTTTCTCACCATCTGCATAGAAGAGAAGGGCGATGCGGGCCGAGCGGTTAGGATCGTACTCGATCGTCTTCACCACAGCAGGAACACCATCTTTCTCTCGCTTGAAGTCAATAAAACGGAACTTCTTCTTGTGGCCACCGCCGATGTAGCGCATGGTCATCTTACCGGTGTTGTTTCGACCACCGGTTGAACGCTTACCGTAAACGAGAGACTTCTCTGGCACGGATGCAGTAATTTCCTCGAACGTGCCAATAACCTTGTGTCTTTGACCCGGAGTAACCGGGCTGAATTTACGTACTGCCATTTTTTATATTAGATATTGCTGTAAAAATCAATCGTGTCGCCATCCTTCAGGGTCACGTAAGCCTTCTTGTAGGCGTTCTTCTGACCGCGGATCAGGCCAGCCTTGGTGTAGCGGCTTGAGCGCTTGCCGGCGTAGCGACAGGTATTCACATCCTTCACAGTGACATTGTAGAGCTTCTCGACTTCATTCTTAATCTGGAGTTTGTCAGCGTCAGGACGTACAATGAACCCGTAACGGTTGGGGTTCTTCTCCGTAATCTTGGTCTGCTTCTCAGTAACCAGGGGCTTGATGATAATTGCCATAGTTCGTGTCTCCTCCAAATTATTTGTTCAAGATGCTGTCGATTGTCTTCAATGAGCTTTCAGCCACGACGAGCACGTCAGCGTTCAAAATTTTATACGTATTGATATCGCTTGCGCTCATGATCTGAGCCGTCTGCAGGTTGCGAGCGGACAAATATACGTTTTTATCCACTTCCGGCAAAACAACGAGGGTCTTCTTACCTTCGACTTTAAGATTTTTAGTGATATTTATGAAATCTTTGGTCTTAGGAGCCTCCATCTTGAAGTCTTCGACAACAATAATCTCATTGTCCTTGGCCTTATAAGAGAGGGCTGACTTACGGGCAAGAATCTTTACTTTCTTGTTGAGCTTGAAGCCGTAGTCGCGAGGCTTAGGACCGAACACGCGGCCACCGCCAACGAGGACAGGTGAGTTGATATCACCGCGACGTGCACCGCCGCCGCCCTTCTGGCGACCGAGCTTGCGGGTAGAACCGTTGTGCTCGCTTCTTTCCTTCGACTTAGCGGTACCCTGACGCTGGTTGGCCAGATACTGCTTTACATCAAGGTAGATGACGTGGTCGTTGGGCTCAATACCAAAGATGGCATCATTCAGTGTGACCTTTCTTCCGGTCTCCTGGCCGTTGATATTTAAAACACTAACTTCCATTACTTCTCAATTAAAACAGTTGAACCATTGCATCCGGCGAACGAACCCTTCACAATGAGCAGGTTCTGCTCCGGAATAACCTTTAACACACGAAGGTTCTGAGTGGTCACTCTGTCGCCACCCATTTGGCCGCCCATGCGCATACCCTTGAACACTTTAGCAGGGTAAGAGCAGGCACCGATTGAACCCGGCTTACGCAGACGGTCATCCTGACCGTGAGTAGCCTGACCTACGCCACCGAAACCGTGACGCTTAACAACTCCCTGGAAGCCTTTACCCTTAGAAGTGCCGATCACGTCAACGAACTCGGCGTCCTTGAACAGATCAACTGTGAGGGTATCGCCGAGGTTATAATCCTCGTCAAACTTGAACTCGGCCAAGTGCTTCTTCGGTGTTGCACCGGCCTTCTTGAAGATACCCATCATAGGCTTGTTGGTTCTCTTCTCCTTAGCCTCGCCAAAGCCCAGCTGAACGGCCTTGTAGCCATCCTTCTCGACAGTCTTGACTTGAGTAACAACACAGGGACCAGCTTCGATAACAGTGCACGGCACGTTTTTGCCGTCGGCACTGAATACGGATGTCATTCCGACTTTTCTTCCAATCAATCCTGGCATTTCAGTCTTAATTTTTAATTATTGAAAATGTTATTTATTTGTTCTCTTTTTAAGTGCTGCACCAACCCGTGCACACAAACACACTTAAAAAGTAGCTCTTTCTTCTTCGCAATTGAAGGCCAAGTCGCTATTTTTCAGCGTATTGTTAGCATAGCAAGCCAGCGCAATACCTTTTTTGCGGGTGCAAAGGTACTACTTTATTATAACTCTCGCAAGGCATCGGGAAGGAGAAGACGATAATTTATGGATATTTAACAATAGTATCTTGTTGGGGGGAAGTCAAGAAGAGGGGGAAGAAAGAAGAGGAAGTCCTGAAGACAGAAGTCCTGAAGACAGAAGTCCTGAAGACAGAAGTCCTGAAGACAGAAGTCCTGAAGACAGAAGTCCAGAAGTCCAGTCATTACAATAAGCGCATCAATAGCAGCAACAATTGTAGAAGCGTCAGTAGTAGTAGCGTCGTGCTACACTAAAGAAAATAAGACAAAAAAAACATTACCGCTATTACCGCAGTACTCTAACCGTCTATCTACAAGCCGTTTAAGCGAGGAAATATTGCTCAAACATTACCGCGGATAAACCCCTCGCATTCAATACGTTAACACACTGCGGTAATTGCGGTAATAGAAAATGCATTAAATATAGGGGGAACTATACGACAACAGGCAGACGAGAAACCTCATCTGCCTGCTTGTAGTATAACATGTCTCCCCTCGGAGGGAAGGCTGTGATTAGACCTTGATCTCAACCTCAACACCTGAGGGCAACTCGAGCTTCATCAGTGCATCCACGGTCTTGCTCGTAGCAGAGTAGATGTCGATGAGACGCTTGTAGTCACTCAGCTGGAACTGCTCGCGGCTCTTCTTGTTGACGAATGTTGAACGGTTCACAGTGTAGATGTGCTTGTGGGTCGGCAATGGAATAGGACCGCTCACAATGGCATCGGTGGCCTTGACAGCCTTGACAATCTGCTCGGCAGACTTGTCAACGAGCTGATGGTCGTAGCTCTTCAGCTTGATACGAATCTTTTGACTCATTGTTGTCTAATGTTATTGAATGATTATTGATTGTCCCCTCCGCTAAAGAGTCATACGCTTAGCGGAGGAGGACTTGTGTGTGTTTACTTCTTGAGCTCGGCAAGTACCTGCTCCTGCAGCGATGCTGACAGCGGAGCGTGGTGGTCGTACTCCATGGAGCTGGTTGCACGGCCGGAAGTGATGGTACGCAGAGCGGTCACATAACCGAACATCTCTGACAGCGGAACCATAGCCTTGACGATGCGCGCACCGCTGCGCGCCTCTTCCATACCCTGAACCATACCACGGCGCTTGTTCAAGTCGCCGATGACGTCACCCATGTTCTCCTCGGGCGTCACCACCTCAACCTTCATGATAGGCTCCATGAGCACAGGACCTGCCTTCTGGCAGACGTTCTTGAAGGCTGCGTGGGCAGCGAGTTCGAACGAAATCTGGTCAGAGTCAACGGGGTGGAAGCTACCGTCGGTCAGCACGACCTTGAGGCCGTTCATCGGGAAGCCGCCTAACACACCATTCTTCATAGAGTCCTTGAAGCCCTTCTGTACAGAAGGAATGAACTCCTTAGGAATGTGACCGCCGCTGACCTCGTTGACGAACTGCAAGTCGTCCTCGGTGTAGTCCTCGTCCTTAGGACCGACAGTGACGATGATGTCAGCGAACTTACCGCGGCCGCCGGTCTGCTTCTTATAGACCTCACGCCAGTTCTCAACAGTCTTGGTGATGGCTTCCTTATAGTTAACCTGAGGCTTACCCTCGTTACACTCGACCTTGAACTCACGCTTCAGACGGTCGATAATGATGTCGAGGTGGAGCTCACCCATACCCGAGATGATGGTCTGGCCACTCTGCTCATCAGTATGTACGGTGAAGGTCGGGTCCTCCTCGGCCAGCTTGGCCAGTCCGTTGTCGAGCTTAGCCACGTCGGCCTGGCTCTTCGGCTCAACGGCGATAGAGATCACAGGATCGGGGAAGGTCATCGACTCCAGCACGATGGGGTGGTCCTCGTCACAGAGCGTATCACCCGTGCGGATATCCTTAAAGCCAACACCTGCGCCGATATCACCGGCGTCGATGCTCTCCATAGGAATCTCCTGGTGAGAGTTCATCTGGAACAGACGGCTGATGCGCTCCTTCTTGCCCGAACGGGGGTTGTAAACGTATGAACCGGCCTGCACCTTACCGCTATAGACACGGAAATAAACCAGACGGCCCATGAAGGGGTCGGTAGCAATCTTGAATGCCAGAGCGGCTGTAGGCTCGCTCTCGAGGGGCTTGCGGTCTTCCTCTTCACCGGTCTCGGGGTTGGTACCCTTGATGGCCTGAGTGTCCTCAGGAGAGGGCAGGAAGGCGCAGGTGTAGTCGAGCAGCGGCTGCACACCCTTGTTCTTATAAGAAGAACCGAGCAGCATCGGGCAGCACTCCATGGCTACACAGCCCTTGCGGATAGCAGCGATGATCTCGTCCTCCGTGATGGTCGAAGGATCCTCGAGATATTTCTCCATGAGGTTGTCGTCATAGTTGGCTGCACCCTCAAGGAGCTTGTCGCGCCACTCGTCGGCCTCGTCCTTGAGGTCAGCGGGAATCTCGTCCACCTCATACTCAGCACCCATGGTCTCATCGTGCCACAGGATAGCCTTCATCTTGATGAGGTCAACGACGCCCTTGAAGTTCTCCTCAGCGCCGATAGGAATCTGGATAACGATAGGATTGGCACCTAAGATGTCCTTCATCTGCTGTACAGTCTCGAAGAAGTCGGCACCCGAGCGGTCCATCTTGTTCACATAACCGATACGCGGCACGTTGTATTTGTCAGCCTGACGCCACACGGTCTCCGACTGAGGCTGCACGCCGTCAGCAGCAGAGTAAGTAGCGATGGCACCGTCGAGCACACGCAGTGAGCGCTCTACCTCAGCGGTGAAGTCAACGTGTCCCGGAGTGTCAATGAGGTTGATCTTGTAGGTCTTCCCGTTCCAGTTCCAGTTACAAGTAGTAGCAGCAGAGGTGATGGTGATACCACGCTCCTGCTCCTGCACCATCCAGTCCATGGTGGCAGCGCCATCGTGCACCTCACCGATTTTGTGGGTCTTACCTGTGTAGAACAGGATACGCTCCGATGTCGTTGTCTTACCAGCATCGATGTGGGCCATGATGCCGATGTTACGGGTCAAATGTAAATCGCGATTAGCCATTGTAGTTATTATCCTTTAATACGATGATTAGAACCTAAAGTGAGCGAAAGCACGGTTAGCCTCAGCCATACGGTGCATGTCCTCCTTACGCTTGAAGGCACCACCCTGGTTGTTGTAGGCGTCCATGATTTCAGCAGCCAGCTTTTCAGCCATGGTGTGACCGCCACGCTTGCGGGCGAAGGTAATCATATTCTTCATAGCAACGCTCATTTTACGCTCGGGGCGAATCTCGGTAGGTACCTGGAAGGTAGCACCGCCAATACGACGGCTCTTCACCTCCACCTGCGGAGTGATGTTGTCGAGAGCCTGCTTCCAAATCTCAAGGGGAGCCTTCTCTTCTTTCGACATCTTGTCCTTCACGATGTCAAGCGCATTGTAGAAAATAGTGAACGAAGTGTTCTTCTTGCCGTCATACATCAAGTGGTTGACGAACTTTGAGACCATCTGGTCATTGAAGACGGGATCCGGCAGGATCACGTGCTTACGTGGTTTTGCTTTTCTCATTATTTTAAAATAATATTTGCTTGGGGCTGTCAATATTGTTCTTCAACATCCGCGCCCGGATATTTACTCAACCTTCTTTAACTTCTCCAGCAAAACGATTGATAAAAATACTGTTGATTTTCTTAGAGAGTGGCATAAGCCCTTGGCCATAGGGTGAAAACCCTTGGCCCTCGGCTTTTTGCACTAATTACTTCTTGCTCTTCGGGCGCTTGGCTCCATACTTGGAACGGCGCTGGGTGCGGTTGGCAACACCGGCGGTATCAAGTGTACCGCGAACGATGTGATAACGCACACCGGGAAGGTCCTTCACACGACCGCCACGGACAAGCACGATGCTGTGCTCCTGCAGGTTGTGGCCCTCACCGGGGATGTAGGAGTTGACCTCCTTCTGATTGGTCAGGCGCACACGGGCAACCTTACGCATTGCTGAATTAGGCTTCTTAGGGGTGGTGGTGTAGACACGCACGCACACGCCACGACGCTGAGGACATCCGTCCAGTGCCGGTGACTTGCTCTTGTCGGCGAGCACCCTTCTGCCTTTACGTACTAACTGTGAAATAGTAGGCATAATTTGTTGTTTTTAATTTATTATTTTATTTTCTTTATTATCAGCCAAATACAAGTCCTCTGCGCCACGCTCTTACTACGACAGCGCAAACTAACCCAATTCGGGGTGCAAAGGTACGAACTTTCCGCGAAAACAACCACCATTATTAAAAACAATCTTTTGTCACACCGGCCGTTTTACGCTTATTTAACAGTTGTTACGCATAATTTGGAAGACGGAAGTATGATGCCCGAAGCAAAAAAAACTGGTGACAGCCACGGCGGTCTGAAAAAAACTGCGTATATTTGCGGCCGCAACACAACTATTATTAATAACAAAGACTATGATTAAGATTTATGGCATGCCGTCGTGTCCCTACTGTGCTTACGTCGACGAGCAGGTGAAGGGCGACAAACGGTTCAAGGTAATCAACATTGGTGAGAACGTGCGCTACATGGGCGCTTTCATGCGGCTGCGCGACAAAAATGCGGCTTTCGACCACTCCAAGGAGATTGGCGACATCGGCATACCCGCCTTCGTGCTCGAAGACGGTACGGTGACGCTGAAGCCGGAGGATGTGGGCCTGAAGGAATACTCCCCCACCGACGGTCCATCGTGCAGCCTCGACGGAAAGGGATGCTGACACAGCAGCAACCGCGAAGACTGCGGTTGACAGTGTAGTGGCCGACCTCGTGTCGGCCACCAGCCATTGGTATGGCAGTCCCGTCAATATTGGTATGGCAGTCTCATCAATACCTACGGACGGTGGCCGACACAAGGTCGGCCACTACACTGTAACCGGCTGAGATGAAGTGAAGCAGTACAGAAGTCCGGAAGTCCGGAAGTCCGGAAGTACAGAAGTCCTGTCATTACAATATTCATACCTGCTTGACAGATATTTTTGCATATGACTGGACTTCTGGACTCCTGGACTTCCGGACTTCCATTATTCTTGAATTCTTTCCTTCCGGACTTCCAATATTTCTTCCGTAGTTTACGCGTTGCCGGTGCCGAACGGAGTTGCAGTGAGGCCGCCCTGGGGTTTGGGATTCTGCAACTTGATTTCGCCGAAATCACGCTCATAGCGGCCGATGTTCTCGTTGAGAGCCATCAGCAGACGCTTGGCCTGGTCGGGGGCCAGGATGACGCGACTGAACACCTGCGGAGGTGTCACCGGCAACACATGGGCGAAGTCGATGACGAACTCGCTGTACGAGTGGTTGATCATGGCCAGGTTGGCATAGCCGCCCTTGGCTACTTCAGGGCTGATCTGAATCTGCATGCCCTGCTCTTTCTTGTTGTTATCTTCCATAATTCAATAGTTGTTTGGTTTATACAAAGGTTTTATCACCTGCTATCACCTGCAAAGATAATGCAAACGAATGGAATGGAAAAGAAAAACGCAGTTTTTTTGTAGGAGCGGCGCCATTCCTGGCGACGTACTATAAAACTATTCACTCCGCAGAGTAAGCAGGCAGGAATGCCTACACTCCTACACTGAGCGTCGCCATTCCTGCATCACTCATCAAAGTCCGATACCTTTCAGCGCCTTGTTTGCTGCACTGTTGACAGCATCGTTGGCCTTCTTCTGCGCGTCAGTCACCTTCTTCGCAGCCTTCGACTGCGCATCGGTAGCAGCCTTGTTGACAGCAGCCTTACCCTCGTTGACCTTAGCCTCAGCAGCCGACTTAGCGGCAGTAGCGGCATTGTTCACAGCCGTCTTGGCCGTGTTCTCGGCAGTGGCAGCAGCATTGCTGGCAGCCGTCTTGGCAGCGGTAGCGGCAGCCTCAGGTGCATTCTTCAGCACATCAGCGGCCGTCTCAGCAGTAGCGGCAGCCTCGGCACCCTTCTGGATATAAGGCGAGGCGAGGTTGACCACATCCGACGTCACAGCAGCCTTGGCCTCATCAGCCGTCGTCTCGGCGGTCGTCGGCAGGTTCATGATGCTCGTCACCAGGTCGTTGATGGTCGTGTTGCCAGCAGTGGCGGCGACACTCTTCAGCGACGCAGCTTTCTTATTGACGAAAACCTTCACATGCTCGCCATAAGCCTTAGCCTCATCAAGCTTACCGGCATTGACCAGCGTCTTGTAGGTAGCAGCCATGTCAGCGAGGGCCGTCGTGAGGGCCTTCGGATTCTTAGCCCCAATAGCCTGACTGACTTGTGCGGTGAGGGTCCCCAACATCTTGCTGGTTTCGGGCGACACCTGAGCAGAGGCACCGGCGGCAGCGCTGTCGGATACGGCGGTAGAATCGGCAGCAGGCTTAGCCGACTGGCTCTTGCTGCCACAACTTGCGAATGTGAAAGCGGCTACTAAAGCCACTGCAAACATCATCTTCTTCATAATCGTAAAATTTAAAAGCGTTTATGCTGCAAAGATAACGCAAAACCCGATTGATTAGTTTTAAATTCACGATATTTAACGGGAGGAGGGAAATGAGGGGTACACAGGATATTCATTATACAAGTTTAAACCACACATCATTGAATTTTATCTTTTTCCTTGGCAATCTCATGGAAATTGATTAAGTTTGTGGAAAAATAGCGCAACTATGGTAAACTATCCAATTGGCATTCAGACATTCGACAAGATTCGCGAAGGCGGATACTTGTATGTTGACAAGACGAAATATATATATGAAGTCACACATCCAGGCCAATATGTGTTTCTCTCCCGTCCCCGTCGTTTTGGCAAGTCATTGCTCACGAGTACGTTAGAAGCCTACTTCTCCGGCCGCAAAGACCTGTTCAAGGGTCTCGCCATCGAGAAGCTGGAGAAGGAGTGGAAGCAATACCCTGTGCTGCACTTTGACCTGAGCGACATTAAGAAAGGCACTGTAGAGGATTTTGAGGATAGTGTCAATTCCTCTCTGGCCTCTATGGAGGAAACCTATGGCGTGGTGAAAACGGCTGATAATCTGGCAACGCGTTTTAAGGAACTCGTGGAGCGTATCTACAAGCGTACCGGCAAACAGGTTGTTGTACTCATCGACGAGTATGATGCGCCTCTGCTGACCGTTCTTCATGATCCAGAACGCCTCGAGAAGATGCGAACAGCGCTACAGTCCTTTTATTCCCCAATTAAGAAACTCGACCCCTATCTCCGCTTTGTCTTCATCACAGGCATCACGAAGTTCTCGCAGCTCAGCATCTTCTCGCAGCTCAACAACCTGAAAAATATCTCCATGAAGCCGCAATATGCCGCAATATGCGGCATCACGCAGAAGGAACTGGAGGACAACTTCCAGGAAGGCATACGGGCGCTGGGCGAAGAAAACGAGATGACCTCTGAACAGGTTCTGGCAAAGCTCGCACGAACTTACGACGGCTACCATTTCGCACACAAGAGTCCGGGCGTCTACAATCCCTTCAGCCTGCTCTCGGCTATGGATAACTGCGACTTCGACAACTACTGGTTCTCTACGGGTACCCCGACGTTTCTGGTCAACATGCTCAAGCATTTCCACGCCGACATCACAAAGATTGACGGCAGCGAAGCGTTTGCAACCGACTTCGACCAGCCCACGGAGAACATGCAGTCCATCCTGCCGCTGTTCTATCAAAGCGGCTACATTACGATAAAAAGCTATGACCCAATCATTGATCGCTACACCCTTGGCTATCCCAACGAGGAGGTGAAAGTGGGGTTAATGCGCATCCTCGTCCCCTACTATGTTCACACCAACACTTTGGAGGCGGGAAACACTGTGGTTCAGATGTATTTGGCTCTGCGCAAGGACGATATGGACGGCTGCCTCAAGGCAATGCAGGAATTCCTCACTACGATTCCCTATCAGGAGAATACGCTCAAGGATGCGCCGACCACGGAGGGCCACTTCACCGCGATGCTCTACGTGATGTTCTCTCTGCTCAATGTCTATGTCGAGTCGCAGGTGCGCAATGCAAAGGGGCGTCTGGACATTCTCATCAAGACCGACACGAGCATCTATGTGATGGAACTGAAAATGAACGGCGACCTTGACAAAGCGCTAAGGCAGATCGACGAAAAGGACTACACGATTCCTTACCAGTCCGATGGCCGCAAGGTGGTGAAGGTCGCCATCAACTTCTCTACTGAGGACAGGACGCTAAAAGCGTGGAAGATCGAATAAAAATAGTTCCCACTTAGCTCAATGTCGATGTAGAAAAGGACAAGAATCAAGAAGACGAAACGGGTGAGCCGCATGAAGCGACTCACCCGTTATCGTTATAATGATGAATCAGAATATCTGATTAACTGTTCTCAGTGAATATCTGATTAGTTGTTCTCAGTGGACTGGGCGAAGTCAAGCACATTCTTCTTGTTGGCCTGCATGCGCTCATACTCCTCCTTGGAGCCGACGATGAGCTTGTCGAACTGGCGCACACCGGTACCGGCGGGGATGAGGTGACCGCAGATCACGTTCTCCTTCATGCCCTCGAGGTGGTCGACCTTACCGCGGATGGCAGCCTCGCAGAGCACCTTCGTGGTTTCCTGGAAGGAGGCGGCACTCATGAAGCTCTTCGTACCGAGGGCGGCGCGGGTGATACCCTGCAGTACCTGGGTAGAGGTAGCGGGCACGGCATCGCGCACCTGGACAGGCTTGAGGTCGCGGCGCTTCAGGCTCGAGTTCTCATCGCGCAGCTTGCGGGCTGAGACAATCTGACCCTTGACGAGGTTGTCGCTGTCGCCGGCGTCGGTGACCACCTTCTTACCCCAGATGCGGTCGTTCTCGTCGGCGAAGTCGAGCTTGTCGACCAGATCCTGCTCGAGGAATGAGGTGTCGCCCGGGTCGTCGATGCGCACCTTACGCATCATCTGACGGACGATAATCTCGAAGTGCTTATCGTTGATCTTCACACCCTGCAGACGGTAGACGTTCTGCACCTCGTTGACGATGTACTCCTGCACAGCGGTGGGACCCTTGATGGCGAGGATGTCGCTCGGCGTAATCTCACCATCGGACAGGGCGGTACCTGCACGCACGGCGTCGTGCTCCTGAACGAGGATCTGACGCGACAGTGGCACGAGGTACTTACGCTGCTCACCGGTCTTCGACGTGATGATGATCTCACGGTTACCGCGCTTGAGCTTACCCATCGACACCTCACCGTCGATTTCAGATACGACAGCGGGACTTGACGGGTTGCGGGCCTCGAAGAGCTCCTGCACACGAGGCAGACCACCGGTGATACCACCGGCATTGAACACTGAACGCGGGATGCGGATAAGGGTCTCACCGGTAGAGATCTTCTGACCGTCCTCGATGTTGGCGATGTGACCGCCTACAGGGAAGTTGTAAGTACCCAGCACCTCGCCGTTCTCGTCGAGGATGTCAGCCGTAGGCACGATGTCGTGGTCCTTCGACTCAATGATGATGCGATCGGTCATACCCGAAGTCTCATCGGTCTCAGCCTTATAGGTGGAGCCTTCGATGACGTTCTGGAAGCGAATGGTACCGGCGTACTCCGACACGATGACGGCGTTGAACGGGTCCCAACGGCAGATGACGTCGCCGACCTTCACCTCATCGCCAGCCTTGAAGAACAGCGACGAACCGTAAGGCACGTTGAGCGTTGCGAGGGTGATATCGGTATTCGGGTCAACGAACTGCACCTCAGCCAGACGGCTGACGACCATCTGACAGGGGATGTCCTGCTCGCCGCTCTTATCGACGAACGGTACGGTACGCAGACCGTCGAACTTCAGTTTAGCGTCGTATTTCGACTTGATGGAGGCGTTGGCAGCAGCGTTCTCGGCCACACCACCGGAGTGGAAGGTACGGAGCGTCAGCTGTGTACCCGGCTCACCGATAGCCTGTGCGGCAATCACACCGACAGCCTCACCGAGCTGCACCATCTTCGAAGTGGCAAGGTTGCGGCCGTAGCACTTACGGCAGACGCCCTTCTTGCTCTCGCAGGTGAGCACCGAACGGATCTCAACCATCTCGATGCCGGCATTCTCAATGGCGTCGGCCTTGTCCTCGGTAATCTCCTCACCGGCATTGACAATCACCTCATTGGTATGGGGGTTGATCACATCGTGAACCGACACGCGGCCAAGGATGCGCTCGCCCAGGGTGGAGATGACGTCATCGCCATCTTTCAGCGCGCGGCACTCGAGGCCACGGAGCGTACCGCAGTCCTCCTCGGTGATGATCACGTCGTGAGAGACGTCGACCAGACGACGGGTGAGGTATCCGGCATCAGCCGTCTTCATAGCGGTATCGGCAAGACCCTTACGGGCACCGTGAGAGGCAATGAAGTACTCCTGCACCGACATGCCTTCCTTCAGGTTGTTCAGAATAGGGTTCTCAATGATGGAGTTGCCCTCGGCACCGGCCTTCTGCGGCTTGGCCATCAGACCACGCATACCGGCGAGCTGAGCAATCTGGTCGGCAGAACCACGCGCACCGGAGTCAAGCATCATGAACACAGCGTTGAAGCCCTGGTCGGCCTCGGTCATGTGCTTCATCACAGCCTTCTTCAGGTTGTCGTTGACGTGGGTCCAGGCATCGATGACCTGGTTGTAACGCTCCTTATCCGTGATAAGACCCATATCGAAGTTGGCAGTCACCTCGTCAACCTCATCCTGACCCTTCTTCACAATCTCTGCCTTCTCTGGCGGCACGATGATGTCGTCGAGGTTGAACGAGAGACCGGCGAGGTAAGACATGCGGTAACCAAGGTTCTTGATACCGTCAAGGAAGGTGCAGGCGCGGGCCATACCCACCTTCTTGATCACGTCGGAGATGAGCTGACGCAATGACTTCTTAGAGATGATGCCATTGAAGAAGCCCAACTCGTCGGGGATAATCTGGTTGACGATAATACGTCCGACCGTTGTCTCGACGATGTGCTTCACGGGCTGTCCGTCGACGATGTCGTCGACGAGGCACTTCACCTGAGCGTGCTCATCGCAGCGCTTCTCGTTGAAGGCGACGATAGCTTCCTCGGGACCGTAGAATGTGAGGCCCTCGCCCTTTGCACCCGGGCGAATCTTGGTGATATAGTAAAGTCCGAGCACCATATCCTGTGAAGGAACGGTGACAGGAGCACCATTGGCAGGGTTGAGGATGTTGTGGCTCTGAAGCATCAGGATCTGTGCCTCGAGCACGGCCTCATTGCTTAACGGAAGGTGGACAGCCATCTGGTCACCATCGAAGTCGGCGTTGAACGGCGTACAAGCCAACGGGTGCAGCTGAATGGCCTTACCCTCGATGAGCTTCGGCTGGAAGGCGAGCACTGACAGACGGTGAAGCGTCGGTGCACGGTTGAGCAGCACGGGGTGACCCTTCATCACGTTCTCGAGGATATCCCAGATGACGGGCTCGCGGCGGTCAACGATACGCTTAGCGCTCTTGACGGTCTTCACGATACCGCGCTCGATGAGCTTACGGATGATGAACGGCTTATACAGTTCGGCTGCCATGAGTTTAGGCAGACCGCACTCACCCATCTTCAGTTCAGGACCGACGACGATCACCGAACGTGCGGAGTAGTCGACACGCTTACCGAGCAGGTTCTGACGGAAGCGGCCCTGCTTACCCTTGAGTGAGTCGGACAGCGACTTCAACGGACGGTTGCTCTCGCTCTTCACGGCGCTGGCCTTACGGCTGTTGTCGAACAGTGAGTCGACGGCCTCCTGCAGCATACGTTTCTCATTGCGGAGAATCACCTCAGGAGCCTTGATCTCGATGAGTCGCTTCAGACGGTTGTTACGGATGATGACGCGACGGTAAAGGTCGTTGAGGTCGGATGTGGCGAAACGGCCACCATCCAGCGGCACGAGCGGGCGCAGGTCTGGCGGAATGACGGGGATAATCTTCATAATCATCCACTCGGGCTTGTTCACGTTCTTCGACGAACGGAAAGCCTCCACCACCTGCAGACGCTTCAGGGCCTCGGTCTTACGCATCTGCGACGAGTCGTTGTTGGCGCGGTCGCGGAGCTCATAGCTCAGGCGGTCGAGACCGCTGATGCCCTTGTCGTCCTCCTCAGAGAGTTCGTGGAGCAGGTCGAGGATAGCCTCGGCACCCATCTTGGCCACGAACTTCATCGGGTCGCTCTCTTCGAGCAGGTCGTTGTTCTCATCAAGGCGGTTATCGACGATGTCGAGGTACTCCTCCTCGGTGAGCAGATCCATCTTGTGTGAACCGTTGATTTCCTCACCCGTCTCGGGATCTTTGACGCCGGCGAGCTTACCGGGCTTGACGACAATATATTTCTCGTAATAGATGACCGCATCAAGGTTCTTGGTGGGCAGTCCTAACAGGTAACCAATCTTGTTGGGCAGTGAGCGGAAATACCAGATGTGGGCTACGGGAACAACGAGCTCGATGTGTCCGCTACGCTCACGGCGCACCTTCTTCTCGGTGACCTCAACACCGCATCGGTCGCAGACGATGCCCTTGTAGCGGATGCGCTTGTACTTTCCGCAGGCGCACTCATAGTCCTTCGTAGGACCGAAGATGCGCTCGCAGAACAGACCATCGCGCTCCGGCTTGTAGGTGCGGTAGTTGATGGTCTCCGGCTTGGTGACCTCACCATACGAATTTTCCTTAATCTCCTCGGGAGAGGCAAGACTAATGGTAATCTTCGAGAAATTCGTTTTAACTTTTGTATCTTTCTTGAAAGCCATATTCTTTATGTAGTTTATTAGTTTTTTAGTTCCTTAGTCTTTTAGCTTTAATGTGTCTGAGCTCCCCGGCCGTTGCCGGCTGTCGGGCCATTGTTGAAACGCAGGCCACATGAGGCGCTCAAAAACTTAAAAACTCAAAAACTCAAAAACTAATTACTTTATTCCATCTTGATGCTCAAGCCAAGGCCGCGCAACTCATGCAGCAGCACATTAAGCGACTCAGGAATACCGGCAGCCGGCATCGGGTCACCCTTGACGATGGCCTCGTAAGCCTTGGAGCGGCCGTTGACATCATCACTCTTGACGGTAAGCATTTCCTGAAGTGCATGGCTGGCACCGAAGCCCTCGAGGGCCCAGACCTCCATCTCACCGAAACGCTGACCACCGAACTGAGCCTTACCGCCGAGCGGCTGCTGGGTAATGAGGCTGTACGGACCGATGGAACGGGCGTGCATCTTATCCTCAACCATGTGACCGAGCTTAAGGAAGTAGGTGATACCCACGGTAGCCTTCTGGTCGAAGGGCTCACCGGTCTCACCGTCGTACACGGTCGTTGAGCAGAGGTTGGGCAGTCCGGCCTTGTCGGTCCACTCCTTCAGGTCGTCAAGCTTAGCACCGTCGAAGATAGGCGTAGCGAACTTCACGCCGAGCTTCTTACCGGCAGCACCAAGGATGGCCTCGAAGATCTGACCGAGGTTCATACGAGACGGCACACCCATAGGGTTAAGCACGAGGTCGACAGGACGACCGTCGGCCAGGAACGGCATATCCTCGGTGCGTACAATCTTCGATACGATACCCTTGTTACCATGGCGTCCGGCGAGCTTATCACCCACTTGAATCTTACGCTTCTTGGCGATATACACCTTTGCCATCTTCAGCACGCCGGAGGGCAGGTCGTCACCGATGGTGATGGCGAACTTACGGCGGCTCAGCTCAGCCTCGAGCTGCTTGGCCTTACGCATATAGTTGACGATAAGGCGCTGGATAAGGCTGTTGGTGTGGGCGTCGTCGGTCCAGCCATTGCTCTGGATGCCGTCGTACTCGAGGTTCTTCAGGGCAGGAACAGTGAACTTGCTGCCCTTGGTGATGATCTCGGCGTCGGTATAGTCCTTCACGCCCTGGCAGACCTTGTCCTCGGTAAGCTCCATGAGCTTGTCGACGAGCATGTTCTTCAGCTCGTCCTCCTTAGCCTCATACTCCTCGTCAATCTTGGCGAGCGTCACCTTATCCTGCTTCTTCGTCTCACGGGTCTTGATGGCACGCGAGAAGAGCTTCTTGTCGATGACCACACCGCTGAGCGAAGGATTGGCCTTCAAGGAAGAATCCTTCACGTCGCCGGCCTTGTCGCCGAAGATGGCGCGAAGCAACTTCTCCTCAGGTGAGGGATCGCTCTCGCCCTTAGGCGAAATCTTACCAATCATGATGTCACCCGGCTCCACACGAGCGCCGACACGGATGATACCGTTGTCGTCGAGGTCCTTGGTGGCCTCCTCGCTGACGTTGGGGATATCGTTGGTGAACACCTCGACGCCGCGCTTGGTCTCACGTACATCGAGCGAATACTCATCCACGTGGACAGAGGTGAGGATATCCTCGCGCACCATACGCTCGGAAATCACGACGGCATCCTCGTAGTTGTAACCCTTCCACGGCATGTAAGCCACGAGGAGGTTACGGCCCAGTGCCAGCTCACCGTTCTCGGTGGCATAGCCCTCGGTGAGGATATCACCCTTCTTCACACGCTGACCCTTGTTACAGATAGGACGCAGGTCGATGGTCATGTTCTGGTTGGTGCGGCGGAACTTCGGAATGCGGTATTCCTTCAGTGCCGGCTCGAAGCTGACAAACTCGTCGTCCTCGGAGCGGTCGTAGAGGATGCGGATGGTGGTGGCGTCGACATAGTCGATCACGCCGTCGCCCTCAGCGACAATCATCGTACGGCTGTCCTCGCAGACCTGCTTCTCAAGACCGGTACCAACGATAGGCGCGTCGTTGTGGAGCAGAGGCACGGCCTGACGCATCATGTTACATCCCATCAGGGCGCGGTGACCATCGTCATGCTCCAAGAACGGAATGAGGCTGGCCGAGACAGAGGCAATCTGCTGCGGCGAGACATCCATGAGGTCGACATTCTCAGGAGTGACCACGGGGAAGTCGGCGGCCAGACGGCAGTGCACCACATCGCGCTTGAATGTGCCGTCGGGGTTGAGCGGTGCGTTACCCTGAGCGATGAGCTTACCGTCCTCTTCCTCTGCCGTGAGGTAGACAACATCGTTGTTGTCGAGGTCCACCTTACTGTTCTCCACCTTACGGTAGGGCGTCTCGATGAAGCCCAGCTCGTTGATGGTGGCGTAGGTACAGAGTGAGGAAATCAGACCGATGTTAGGTCCTTCAGGCGACTCGATAGGACAGAGACGGCCGTAGTGGGTATAGTGTACGTCACGCACCTCGAAGCCTGCACGCTCACGCGACAGACCGCCAGGACCAAGGGCCGAGAGACGGCGCTTGTGGGTGACCTCGGCCAACGGGTTGGTCTGATCCATGAACTGGCTCAGCGGGTTGGTGCCGAAAAACGAGTTGATGACGCTTGAAATAGTCTTTGCATTGATAAGGTCGGTCGGGGTGAACACCTCGTTGTCGCGCACGTTCATGCGCTCGCGGATGGTGCGGGCCATACGGGCAAGACCGATGGAGAACTGGTTGGCCAGCTGCTCGCCCACCGTGCGCACACGACGGTTGGACAGGTGGTCAATATCATCGACCGACGCATTGCTGTTGATGAGGTTGATGAGATACTTGATAATCTCGATGATATCCTCCTTGGTCAGCACGCGGGTGTCGGGGTCGACGTTCAGACCGAGCTTCTTGTTGATACGGTAACGGCCAACCTCGCCCAAGTCGTAACGCTTGTCGGAGAAGAACAGGTTCTGGAACACCTCGCGGGCGCTGGCGTCATCAGCAGGGTCAGCATTGCGCAGCTGACGGTAGATGTAGCGCACAGCCTCAATCTCAGAGTTGCTGGGATCCTTACCGAGGGTGTTGAAGATAATCTCGTATTTGTTGGCAGCCTCGGCGTCCTTGTGGACGAGCACCGAGCTGACACCGGCGTCGACAATAGCGTCATAGTTGTCCTCGGTAATCTCGGTCTCGCGCTCGAGCACAATCTCGTTACGCGGCACGCTGACGACCTCACCCGTATCCTCATCGACGAAGTCCTCGGTCCAGCTCTTCAGCACACGGGCAGCGAGCTTACGACCCATCAGGCTCTTGCGGTTCTTCTCATTGACCTTCACTTCCTCAGCGAGGTCGAAGATCTGAAGAATATCCTTATCGCTCTCGAAGCCGATGGCGCGGAGCAGCGTGGTAACGGGCAACTTCTTCTTACGGTCGATGTAAGCATACATCACATTGTTGATGTCGGTAGCAAACTCAATCCACGAGCCCTTGAAAGGAATGATACGTGCACTGTAGAGCACCGTACCGTTGGCATGCACGCCCTGACCGAAGAACACACCGGGTGAACGGTGCAACTGGGCAACGACAACGCGCTCGGCACCGTTGATGACGAAGGTGCCGTTGGAGGTCATGTAAGGAATCGTGCCAAGGAACACATCCTGAATGAACGTACCGAAATCCTCATGGTCGGGATCCGTGCAATAGAGCTTCAGCTTAGCCTTCAAAGGCACGCTGTAGGTCAGTCCGCGCTCCAGGCATTCGTCGATGGAATAGCGGGGCGGATCGATGTAGTAGTCAAGGAACTCCAGTACGAAATTGTTTCGTGTGTCTGTAATTGGGAAGTTCTCGGCGAACACCTTGTAGAGTCCGTCGTTCTTACGCTCCTCAGCGGGCGTATCCAACTGCAGGAAATCACGGAACGATTTCAGCTGCACGTCAAGGAAATCCGGAAACGGGTACGGATTGGGGACGCTTGCGAAATTGATTCTGTTATTTACAACTTGTGACATATAATAAGGTATATACCGTTATCAGCTTAGAAAAGGGGTGTGTAATGTCGAAAAGACACAAAAAGGTTAGGACTCACCTACTGGGCAAATCCTAACCGAATAATATTAAAAATTAGTAAAAAGTACAGCTACAAATTACTTGAGCTCAACAAGGTTCTCAGCCTCGTCCTTAGACAGGCCTTCCTTGATGGTAGCAGGAGCGCTCTCAACGAGAGTCTTAGCGTCCTTCAGACCGAGACCGCAAGCCTCCTTAACGGCCTTTACGACCTGCAGCTTGGTTGCGCCAACATCGGTGAGAACCACGTCGAAAGAGGTCTTCTCCTCAGCAGCGGCGGCTGCACCACCAGCAGCGGGACCAGCAGCAACTGCAACAGCTGCAGCGGCGGGCTCAATGCCATACTCGTCCTTCAGGACCTGTGCTAACTCATTAACTTCCTTAACAGTAAGGTTTACTAACTCTTCTGCAATAGCTTTAACGTCTGCCATTTTATTTTTCTTTTTTAATTATTCTTATTGTTGTTTGTTTTGACTTTTGGGTTGACCGAGCCACGGAAGGCTCTGCAACGGATGTTACTCAGGACGCTCGCCTAAAGTCTTCAGCACACCATGAATAGTGTTTGCGCCTGATTGGAGAGCAGAGACCACATTCTTTGCGGGAGACTGCAGCAAAGCGACGATATCGGCGATAACCTCTGCCTTGCTCTTGATCGAAACGAGTTCGTCAAGCTTGTCAGCACCTACATAGAAGCCTTCCTCTGCGTATGCAGCCTTCAGTGA
>ONAR01000036.1 GCA_900315835.1 uncultured Prevotella sp. | reverse complement strand
GCTCTTAAGGTACTCAGCCACCTCTCCTGCAAGCGTGGCGATACCGTCCTTGTCAATGCCATAAGTGCCGTCTCCTACGGTGGCACCGCCGACCATGCTCATCTTTCCTCCCACCTTTGCATCGCCCTTCACATCCGCCTCGCCCATGGTGAGCTTGTGTTCGGTTGTGTCGTCCTGGTCTTTGCGGAGGAACATGCCCTTGACGGTATCGGTGAGGGTAGAGACTGCGTTGGCGATGAAAGTCTTGACGCGGGTCCAGACTGGTGAGTCGTTGTCGAGGGTGGCGGATGATGTGGCATGGCCTGCTTCTTCTGCGTAGTCGGCATGGGCTGCATTGGCGGATGATGCGGAAGATGAGCCGCCGATGGCGGTGAAGTTGTTGCCGCCTGACCCGCTGCCGCCTGAGGATGAGCCGCTGCCGCTATCAATGATGCCCTCGGTGTTGTTGAAGGTAGTGCCGGGGTTGGTGATGTCGAGCATGCGGACGGTGTTCTGGTTCATGCGCCACTTCATGGCCTGCGCGAGGATGGCATAGGTGTGGCCGTTCCACGTGAAGGTATCGACGGGGCTGAACAGTCCGGCCATCGTGACGCTGAGCGTCTGTCTTGGCTTATCGACGATGGCTGCGCGACGGGTGACGCCCAACTGGTCGTAGAATGTGGTGATGTAGTTGTGGTCAGCGTCCATGGCCACGCCTGCGCCCACCTGCGAGCCTCTCCGGGTGGTGATGGGTACGGAGAATTCGGTACCGTCTGGCTGGTTGTTGCTGTTGGATGCGAGGTAGGTGTTGGATCCGTAGCCGCCGGTCACCTGGTCGGTGGTAGAGGCGGGATATAGGAACTTAACCGTAAGGTCCTGCAGAAAGAACTGAACATAGTTGTAAGAGATATTAGCTTTAAAGATTGTGCCGAACGGTTCCTTCACTAAGAACATGAACTGCAGGTCGCTATATACCTCGGCCATGATCTCAATGGAGAAATCAACATAAGAGCCCCTTATATCCGCAGGCACCGAAATATTTATACCCTTGAGACTTGTGAAGCTGGCGTTGTTGGATGTGAGCTGCGTGTAGTCCATGCTGGTGCCGGTAAGTGGGTCAACGATACCATTGAAGAACTGCAGCTTGTTGTTGCGCAGCCACAGGCAGCACTCTTGCTCGGTATCCGACCACTCATAATACATATATCTGTTTTGTGATATGTATTTTTTAGATCCGTATGCAGGCTTCTGCAGTGTTGACTTGAGATAGTATTTGCCGAGCTTGATTTTGGCATAGATGCAGCGTATATAAGGATCACTCCCTGAGATGACACCAGCGCCAAAAATGCCGCTGATCGTCAAAGATGGGTTGATCTTGTTATTCGGCATGTCATTCTCAACAGAGAAATTGAGATTGAACACGCTGTCGATACCTGACGCGATATATACCGGATGGGATGAGCGCATGGTGAAGGCCGTGCACTTTTCGCAGCCTTTAGTGAAGCGGAAAAGTATAGAGTCTTTCCATGAGGTTGTATATCCGTTAATCTTCAGCGCCTTGTCTATCGGCCAGTATCGCATGTTGTTGTCAGACATGTTTTCGTCGCCACTGGCGTCGATGTTGGTCTTTGCGCAACTTACGATCTGACCGAAAGTATTGCCTTGCGGGAATTCTATTACTTCGGCATCAGAAAAATCATATCCCTTACCTTTAAGAACTTTAACAGCGTCTTCGGTCAGCTGGACATTCTTGACGGTAATAGTTCCTTCAGCGCCATCGACGTAGGGATGGAAGTCGGCGTTGCCCTTATATATGACATATGACTTGAATGCCTTGTCGATCGCGAAGGCATCGGAGAATTTCGAGGGGAGCTCAATGGGGCTGCCGCCGGCCTTGTCGCCATTGGCGCTGAAGGTGCCCTTGACGTAGCGATAGGCGGTGGTGTAGCCGGCGGAGTTGCTGGCCGAGCGGATTTGCTGGGCGGTAAGATCGTGAGCGGTGGCACCGGTGTACTGGGCATCGTGGGCATAGAAAACGAGGGCGGTGCCGTTCTCATGGAGCGACACACCGAAGTAGCGGCAGAAATCTTCCATTACCGCCTTGATGGATGCGACGCTGTAGATGGCGGTGGTGTTCTTATCCTTGCGCTCCTGCTCGGTGAGGAAGGTCTGCCAGTTTGTGTTGGGCACCTGCAGGGTGGCATCGATGACCGACGGGGTGATGGTGGTGAGGTCGAAGGGCAGGTAGGTGCTGATGAGGGCCGTGAGCGACTGAATGGATGTGAAGCCGTTGTCCTGTGTGAAGTTGACGCCATCCATCGTACTCATGACTGAGCACACGGGCAGCTCCTGCTGATAGGGGTAGGCCTGCCAGGGCTGGGTGTATTGCGCACCCTTTAGGAAGCCGGCCCAAAGGATGGTGCCGTCTGCAGAGGTGAGGGTCACGGGGTGAGCCGTGGCGCTGGCCGACAGCAATGAGGCTGCAATATCGGTGGCGGCATCCTCGACGATGAAGCGGATGTAGCCTGACTGCGTGCGCACCGGGGTGTAGAGGTCGGTTGACGTACCCTCGCTGGTGGTGAACGGCTCGGCTGCCGGCGTGAGCTGCTTGGCGCTGCCGCCGTAGTCCGCCTGCCAGATGTTGACTGTCAGGTGCTGGCCGTCGATGGTGACGAATGGGATGATATATCGTTTGCTCCAGGTCATGGCTGTTGGATTTTACTGCAGTGGGCCGTTGCCTTTGAACTCGAGGCTGCACTGTATGAGGTTGCCGCGTGTGGCGGTCACTTTGAAGGATGTGCACAGGGCGCTGCCGTGAAGGGTGTCGGCCGTGAAGCCGTCGACGGAGACGGTGAGGTCGTATGACTGGCCAACGCGCAGCGCGAGGTCGCGCAGAGGATGACCGGTGGCGGGGTCGGCAGGTGCCTTTACAAGGTGGGTGGTCGAGAGGCTCCACGATATCAGGCCGAAGATGTAGTTGGTCCACCGGCCCTGCGTTGGACTGGCAGTCTCGATGGTCTTCGCCTGCACGTTGACGGTGCAGCTCTTGCTTGCGGCAAGTGCGCCGTTGGTGTCGGATATGATGAGATTGCGGCCTTTGTATGCTGTCATAGTTGCGGTTCTTTTACCTTTCGACAATATGGGGGTAAGGGTAAACTATTAAGGCACAAAAAAACCGGAAGAGCGTATGCCCTTCCGGCTTGAAAATAAGGAACTATCTAATTATCGTTGCTCCATGAGCGGCAGGTAGCCTGCGGCCTTGAGTTTGTTGTAGAGGAACAGGCGGCCGCGCTGCGTCCACAGGGTTGAGATCTTTGTGCGATGCTGGCCGTCGCTCTTTGTGAAGTCGAAGGTGCTGCTGCGCGTGTAGCCTTGGTTCATGTACTTCGTGAACAGTACCCACTGGTCGTTGACTTTCCATTGGATGCCAAGATCGTGCAGGAGCTGGTTCATGGCCTTTGCCGACATGTTGTAGTCGGCGGCAATCTGCGTGATGGTGACTGCCGAGGTAGACGACAGGATCAAGTCGCAATAATCGGCCTTTGGTTTCATCTCGGTGACGGTTTGCTGAAGATCTTGCACCTGCTGCTGCTGACAAGTGATGAGCCGTTGCTGCTGCTCGATGCGTTCGGCTTGGTCGGCCGCGAGGCGAAGCGCCTCGGCCATGCTGTGGGGCACGGACGTGGTGTAGGCTCCGTAGCGACGGATGGCCGGGAGCACCTCTGACGTGACCCACCGCTTGAACTTGCGCGCACCGGGCAGGCGGCTGCTCATGACGAGCGAGTATAGGCCTGACTCGTTGATAACAATCATGTGCTGCTTCCCCGAGGGTGTTCCAATTTGGAACCCCCTTTTGTCCTCAATATCTACATGGTCGATAATGGCTTTGCGTGGGACGCTGTAACCGAGGATGGTTGCCACGTCTTTTCCTACAAGCCATGCTTCTCCGTCTATTTCGACAGCTCGCACTTGCCCGAAGTCGGAGTTTGTGAAGGTCTCAATGATGGGAGCGTTGCCCATCGGGAAGGTTGGATTATCTGTTTTCATGGCTCGATGGTTTGAGGGTTAGACTTTGGCATGTTCTCGTAGATGGGTTGAAGGTACTGGATGATGACGTTGAGCGTGTCGGCCATGTCGGATAGCTGCACAAGCCCTTCAATATCGACACCTTTTGGATGATGGCGGTGGAGCTGGTCGATGAGCGTCATGCAATAGAGCGCATCCTGCGCGACGTCGGTGATGGTTGTCTGCCAGTCGGTGTGAAGCCATTCGCAAAGTTCAGAAATGGCTGCTACGTGTTTGTTGTTTGTTTCCATTTTGTTTGTAATTTTGACACAATAAATCCGCACTACGCGTTGTCAAGGCTACAAACTTGCCTTTAGGGTGGTTTCCCATACCCCACGCGGTGCGGAATGTGAATATTCCAATTAAGATGTTGACACAAGAGTGCCGCCTGGTACCTTGGGCGGAAGCTTATGTGCAGTTTGTATTTAGACAGCGGCAAAGATAGGCTTTGTTTCTGGAAGTTGTATCTTTTCGGCGGAAGATTTAATATTGTTTAAGTCTTGCGCTGCGCTGTCCTCATCCTTCATGCTTGATGTTCATGTCAACATGTTTGCTATTTACAGTGCAAATGTAAGCATTAGAATTGATATTAACGTTGATATTTCCTTTATTTTAGGATTAATTAAAGCGGAGAATTGACATTTATGTTAATATTAACGCTTTAACCTTTGTTAGTGTACGGCATGGGCATAAAAAACAGCCGCGGCCCTGGGCAGTGGGACGCGGCTGAAACCATGAAGAAGAAGAAAAAATGCGCCACGCCCGGATGGAATGGAAGCGGGCGCGGCTGTGCCGCAACTGGTCACGGTAAAGGAGATGGTGGGGTGTTGGTGTTGTGGCCGGGATTGTTGCGACATTTTGCGTTGAGCTGCTGCAG
The DNA here is from genome assembly GCA_900315835.1 of uncultured Prevotella sp. Lineage (GTDB taxonomy): Bacteria > Bacteroidota > Bacteroidia > Bacteroidales > Bacteroidaceae > Prevotella. The sequence continues at coordinate 18,193 of ONAR01000036.1, read as the reverse complement.
TTCCTTGCGCATGGCCTCGATGTCCTCGGGTGTTGGGGTGTCGTCCTGGTCGGTTTCGGTGGCCGGTTCGGGCTGGTCCCAGGGGAAGCGGATGAGGTCGGCGGGAGTTGTGATGCCTGCCTTCTGGCAGTCGAGCATGCCGTTGTGGAGCAACCAGAAGGTCTGCCATCGGATTTGCTCCCACGAGGTGCGCTGACGGACGCGGTAGCCTCGGATGATGCGCTTGATTTCCCACAGGCGCAGTTCGTAGAGGAACTGGCGCGACGGGATGCCTATTTCGCCTACGACGAGCTGGTATATGTCATAGACGGAGCTTATTTTTTTTGGTCTTGGTCTCCTTCCTGTGCATCCTGCCCGGATGCCTCTGTTTCTTCTTCCTTGTCGCCCTCGGGTGTGGCTGACCACTGGGAATAGATGCGGAAGATGGTCTCTACGGCCGCAACCAGCTCTTTTGGCCGTGCCTCGTTCATGACGTCGTCCTGCGTGAGCTTTGGCTCCTGCTTTTTGCCGTTGTAGTAAGCAAAGGACGCGGCCACGATGAGGTCAACAATATATTTTGGCGGGAGTGATTTGTCGGTCCATTTCACTTCACCGATGCTGACGTTGGCCAGCTCCTGGAAGGCGACCTCTACGCCGTAGCTGCCGGCCACGCCGTATTCCTTTCCGCCGATTTTAATGGTTGATGTTATCATAGCTTGGGGGTTTTAGCTGCGTTGTTTGTAGCGCAGCAGAAAAAAAGCGGCCGCCTCGGGCACTTGGCACTCGGCACTTGGCACTATAGGCGTAAACGTTTTTTGGCAACTGGCACTGGCACTGGACCGGGCGGCAACGCTTTGGAAAATATATATAATGAGAGAACCTGTTACTTGCCTGAGCCGGACGATGCTGCAGCGGTGTCGGTGCCTGCGGTGGCGGTGACCTGCTTGAGCTCGCCGGTGCCCTGGAACTGGATGGTGTGCGTGACGTTCTGCTTGTTCTCTGCCTTGAGTGAGAAGTCGTTGAAGATGGCCTTGCCGGTGTATTTCTTGCCGGCCTTGATGACGCGGTTCTTTGTGCCTTGAGTGCAGACGAACTCGATGTCAACGGGCTGACCTGCGAGGATGTCGGCGATGATGTCGTCCATCTGCTTGCCGGTGTTGTCGGGGGGATCATCTACGCCATAGAGGGCATCGACGGAGCCGTCCCACGACTTGCTGGTGACTTCCTGCTCCTGCCAGTCGCCGGTAGAGTCCTTGGTGGAACTGTCCTCAAGGTTGAGACTGATGTGCAGCGCGCAGCTGGTGGAGAAGGCAATGTATTTGCCGCCATAAGTGACGCGGAAATTCTGACCTTTGATTTTTACCATGTTGATATTGTTTTAATATTTAGTCGTTGTTAGCTTGTGTTATACACTCATAGGTGAGCGTCTGCCAGTAGCATGGCGCGTCCTTGTCGTAGCTGACAGCCGAGGCCTGCAGGGAATAGTCGGATGGTGTCTCAGGATCATCGTCGTGGCGGTTGAAGTATTGGCGGATGACGCGGCGCGTGAGCGTGGCGATGTCGGCCAGCTGCTGTCGGGTCTGCGCTGTGAGCTCAAGGGTGACGGTGACGGTGTCCTCGGGTCCCTCATGGTCGTCGAGGTCCTTGTAGTCGGCGGTGTTGACGGCACCGTCGAAGGTGACGAGGATGTAGGGGATGTTGCGGTTGATCTGTCCTTGTTTCGGCTCGGCGATGAACGTGGAGTAGATGCGGGAGCCGATTTTCTTTGTCAGCTCTTTGCTGCTGTTGATGGCTGCGATGAAGGCGCTGTCTGTCTGTAGGCTCATGATGAGTGTATTGTTGTAACGATGTAGGGAAAAGGGCGCGGTGGCTGGCCGGGGTTCAGGCGACTGCCTGCCGCGCCCGAGCTATGAAGAGACCTATGGTCCGAATGGGCTGGCCGTTATGCGCCGGCAGCGGCAGCGGGCTGTGCGACCTTGTAGAGGGAGAAGGCCGACATGATGGCGTCTTTCTTGCCCTGCTTGCGGTTCTTTGCAGAGATGTTGGTGAACGACATTTCCATGTTGATGACCACTGAGGTGACGTTGGAAGCTGCGACAGCCTCAGAGGTGGAGTCAACCGTCATGCGCACCTGGCCATGCTGCTCGATAACCTCGTAGTTGAACAGGCCGATACCGATGAACTTATCGGTAGTGGCCTTGAGACTCTTCTTGTCGGAGTCGAGGGTGGTGTTGATGTAAGGTGTGACGACGTAGTTGTAACCGGCGAGCTTGCCATCCTCGATGATGAAGCCGCCCTGACCGGCAGCCTTAGGCGTAGCCTTAAGGTCGGCCTCAGTGGCTGCATCGACAACGAGGCAGATGTTCTGCGGATCGTAGCCTGCATCGACGAAGGTGGCCACGGCCTCGAGAATATTCTTGTAGGCGGTAGCGTCGAGGGTGATGGTGCCGGCAGGGGTAAGACCTGAGAAAGGACCCTTGTTGCCGTCCCAGTCGGCCTGCGAGTAGAGTTTCTCGGCGATGTACTTGCGCAGGGCGAGGGTAGCCTTCTGCTGCACGAAGGCGAGCAGGTCGAAGGCAGCGTTGTCGATGGCGGTGTTGCTGATGCGGACACGCAGACCGACGCGGCGCGGGGTGACGGTGATCTTATCGAAGTTGAGCACCTGGTTGGCCAGTGCCTCTACCTCGCCAGCCTCGGTCATCTTCACGTCGTCGGCGCTGACGGGCCATACCTCGTTGCCGGTGACACCAGTGACGATGGTCATGCCCTCGGGGAGGTTGAGACCGGAGTTGAGCGTCGGGATGATGTCGTGGATGGTGAGGTTGACGGCTCCACCGTCGGCAATGACACCGGTGGTGTCGCCGGCTGTGCCGTTGAGCACGATTTCACGGCTCTGCTTGCCCTCGCGCACGCCCTTGAGGTATTCGCGAAGGATGACGTTGGCGTTGCGCTGTGGCTCACGCTGCAGACCCTTGGCCTGTGCGTCGTTGATGGCGTCGGTGAGGTCACGGCAGGCGGCTGCGTACTCGCGCTGTGCCTTGCCGAGCTTGGTCTGGCACTCGCGCTGCTGCTTCTTTTCGTCGTCGTTGAGCTCACGGCTGAGCAGGATCTCGTCAAAACTGTTGAGCTTGTTCTCGATGTCGGCCACAGCCTCGCGCTTCTGCGCACGTGCGGCCTGAAGTTCTTTGATTGTCTTCATGTGATAAGAATAATTATTGTTGTTGTTAATGGTGTTGTTGATGTTGGTGTTGTGCGTGGCCGCTTAGGCGATGGCTGCCATCTGGCGGTTGCGCATGCGGATGCGGGCGGCTGCAGCCTCTGCCTCACGACGGCGTAGCTTCTCGGCCTGCTCGCGGCGGGCGATGGCCTGGGGTGTGTGCTCGGAGAGCTCGCGGGCGTTGACAGCGGTCTGTGCATAGGCGGGGTCCATGGCGATGGTGATGGCCTGCAGCGACTCGAAGGCGGTGAGGGTGATGCGGGTGAGGGTGTCGCCGTTCTGATCCTGCACTTCCTCGATGGTGTAGTCCTTGGCGTAGAACTCGAAGGAGCATCCGGTATAGACGCCGGCACGCACGAGGGCCAGGCAGCGGTCGCCGATGTCGCACTTGGGGATGTCTATCTCGAAGTCGAGCGACTTGGCGGTGAGGATGAGCTTCAGGTTGCCTTCGCCCTTGATCCAACGGCCTATGGTGGCGTCGCGGTCGTGCAGAAGGTTGAGCTTGATGTCCTGGGTCTTGAGGAATTCGGCAGTGACGGCCGACGGGGCAATGACCTCAACGAAGGGGCGGTAGTCTTCGTCCATGACCTTTGATGGCTGGTTGAAGACGATGGCCGTGCCGGTGATGGTGCGGCTTTCCTCATCCGACGTGGTGCCATCTTCGCGCTGCAGCTCGCGTATGGCGAGGTTGGCGAAGGGCAGGATGCGTATTTCGCGCTTGATGGGCTTGGTGTTTTTTGTCATAATGGTGTTTTTTATTGCTTTCTACTTGTGGGAGATATGCGGGCAGGGGTTTTCTTTTCGCGCGGTCAGTCGTCGTCGATGATGAGCTGTGCGTTGAACTGGATGGTGTTCTGCTGCCGGTCGGCATGGAAGGTCTCTGGCAGGACGCGGTAGGTGTCGCCGTCGTAGATGATGCGTGAGCGGGCGCTGATGGCCGTTGTGTAGTTGAGCCTGACCATGACGATGCCGTAGCAGTCGATAGCGCCCTGGTTGAGTGCGCGCATGCCCTTGGTCCATGTGACGGATGCCCAGACGGTAGGCCCGGTCTGCCACTGCACGCCGTCGGAGTCGATGCCGAAGCGGCCGACGGTTTCCTGGGCGCGGTTGAGAATGGTGATGCGGTCGCGCCTGAGGCCGCTTGAATAGCCTGTTGTCATAGTTGCATGTATGGTCGGATGAGCATGTCGAAGGTGTAGGGTACGGTGTAGAGGTTCTGCACCGACGCGGGGCTGCGCTGCGTGTAGCTGTGGTCAACGAGCATGAGGGTGGCCTGGACGACGGGCGCTGGCGGGCGGCGCACGGTGGTGGTGTTGCCGGTCTCGGAGTCGGTGACCTGCTCATCGTGGCCGAAGTGCTGCAGCAGGTCGTCGTAGCTGCGGTCGAGGATGTTCAGCACGGTTTCCTCGGCTGCGTCTGCGTAGAGAGTGAGCAGCTGGTCGTCTATGTCGAAGTCGATGCGCGAGTGCTGGTGGATGTAGTCAAGGGTGAGGTACTTCATCGGGTGCCTCCTTTCTTTTCTTCTTCCTTGGTGGACGGGGCGACGGTGCCGTTGGACGGAGCCTTTAGTTTGTCGGATCCGATGACGGCAAGGTTGGTGGAGACGTAGAAGATGTCGCCGTCGGGCACTTCGGGCAGGTCGTACTGCTGGCGTATCTCATTGACGCACATGGCACCGGTCTCAAGATGGAGTTTGTCGAGGTTGGCCTGCTGCTGCGGGTCGAGGCGCCGCAGGTTCTGCTCGCAGACGTGAATGCGGCGGAAGCCGAAGTCGTCGGGGCCGAGCAGTTTGCGGTTGAGTTCGTCTTCCATCTCACGGATGCGGGGCTGTATGGTGCGCAGCAGGAACTCCTGGGTGGCTGCCTCAGGGGTCTTGTAGTTGCTGCCGCTGTCGTGCATGAGCATGATGGTTGGCACGCCGAGGATGCGTGCGATGTCGCTGACCTCGAAGCCGCGGTTCTCAAGGGTGCGCAGTTCGGTGGCGGTCTGTGAGATGATCTTCACGTCGGCCACGTTGGTGAGGGTGGCTGCGTCGTGGTTCATCCAGTCCTGCGACAGCTGCTGGGTGGCTTTCTCAAGTTCTGACTTCTGTGCCCGTCCGAGCGCCGTGAGGCCTACGCCCTGTGCGGGTTTGTTTTCCTGCACGAGCAGCTTGTACTTACCGCCTTTGGCCATGTCCTTCAGCGTCTGCTCATCGGATGTGGCCGCGATGGAGAGGGTCTTCATGGCGAAGGCGAGCGTGGACAGGCCGAGCAGGTGGTTCTCGGTGGTGAAGACGTTGCGGAAGTGGAGTACACGGTCGGACGGGACAATGATGGTCTCAAGACGGCCGGGGCGCTGAATGTTGAGCTGATACTGATCGGTGCTGGGGATGTAGGAACCTGATGTGGCGAGGTAGAAGCCTGCGACATCTGCGGTGAGCGGGTCGGTGTCGATATAGACGTAGGCGTTGCCGAAGAAGATCTTGTGGTATTCTATCTGTTCGAGCATCTGCGAACCGGTCATCAATGGGTTGGGCGATACCTGGAGCAGGTAGTTGAGCGTGCGCATGCTGCCGTAGCGGTCCTCGACGAAGTTGCCGCCTACGCGGTTCTTACGCTGATACTGCACGACCATCTGCCCCATCGTCTGCATGATGAGGGATACGCCGCGGTACCAGGCTGGCACGATGAGCGACGAACGGCCACCGGGGTGGATGGCGTGAGCGGAGTAGTCGCCTGCTTTTGGCTGCGGTCCTGTGTCTTGGGTGGAGGATGGGATGCCCGGTGTGGGTTTGTCATCCGCCTCACGTCGGAACAGGCCGCGGCGTGTGAAGAAGTTATCCATAATTGTTGAGTTTTATCTATTGATGGGGAGTAATGCGGTCGGGGGTTTTCTTTTGTTTGTCGTGGGAACAAAAAAACCGCGGGGGCCTCACGGCTGCCGCGGTTACATGAAGATACTTACAAACTAAAACCTCAATACGATTTAAAATGAAACAAAAATTATAAACTCATTAACATTGGTCAGTCGTCGGTGGCGTAGAACACAATCTATTTTCTCTCTCATAGCAGGTATTCTAATTTTGCGTTGACGGGAGACAGGATGACGACGATGTCGGCGTAGTCACTGCTCTTGCGGGTGTAGATGTTGATGCTCAGTTCGCGATTGTCGGCACCGAGGCGGATGTCACGCATCTGCAGGTAGGTGGATCGTGGGAAGAGCTGGCCGGCCTTGCTGACAATGAGTTCGAGTGTGTGGCGCAGCTGGCGGATGTTGGGCTCGCTGATGATGATGTTGTTGAACTCGGTGCGTACCTCGTTGTCTATCCACTTGCCTTTATTGTTGCTGGCGTGGCCGCTGACGGTGACGTGGTAGATGGTCTCACCCTGCCATGCGGGGTTGTGGTCGGCCCAGACGGCACCCTGCTGGAAGCATAGCTGCTGGTCCTGATTTTTGAGATAAGGGAGGCGAAGTGATGCCTCGACGATTTGTTGGTCTCGTGTCATAGCTGTTGTAATTTAATTATTCGTAATAATGCGGGTTAAATCGTGGCATGGGGCTTTCGTCCGTACCGTAAAAACTTTGAGACAGTTCGCGGCTCAGGCCATAAGGCGGGCGGCAGCCGTTGCTTACATTGTAGTCGTGGATGCGCTTGATGTTCTGCTGCTGATGCTCGGTGTCGATGAGCTTGTAGTTGCTGTAGCTGGCCCATGCCCATCCGCAGGTGATGTTGCCTTCTTTGTCGAGGTTGTAGATGGAGAGGTCGGTGAAGTTGCGACCGCCGAAGGCATAGGCGTAGTCAAACTCGACGATGGCCTTTGTGCCTGTCTCCTTCTGCTGTATGACATAGCCTGGGAGCCAGCGCACGAAGCTGTCGTTGTCGGCAATCATCTTGTTGATGGCGGGAAGGAAGTAGCGCTCCCATTCCTCATTGGTATAGACGCCTGCCAAATAGTAGCAGGCGGCGAAGTCAAGCAGGCGGTCGTTGTCCCTTGGATCATTGCCGTCGTGGGTCAAGTTGTAGATGCACATCTCCACCTCCCCGTTATCCATGCGGTAGCGATACACGCTGATGTTGTGTCTCGACAGCAGCCAGGTCTTCTCTATCTCGTTGATGACTTCGCGGCTGGGCACGTGGTTCATGATGTCCAAGAGGGTGTAATGTTTGCTTTTCGTGTTCATAGCTTTGTTGATTTTATTTTCATTGGTTCTCACTTTTGTTTAGTTCTGGGATTGGCATCCAATAATCATTGTCATTGACTTCTGCGGAACTTTCACAACAATCAACGTCCCAATATCTTTCGTCATCAATTATGTCATGAATTAGGTAACCAGTAGAATACGTTCCATCAGCCAAAGCAATCATCACTGAATGTTCATATTGTGGCAGTCTGTCTTTTACGCTTATCCACTGCGACTTTGGATGCTCATCGGCCCAGCGTGCGCCAATATAGAAGCCGAAATCAAACGAGCTGCCGACCTCAAAGGCGGCATACTCCGTCTCTGTTTTTGTGAATTCTTTGTTGCAGATCGTGGTGGCACGCCTGGTATTGGCCAGCAACTCTTGTCTGCGCTTGAGGTCGCCCGGACCGTTGCACTCACTCTCGAACTTCTTCCGGAGGTTCTCGATGTATTTTCTTGTTTCTTCGTTCATAGTCATTCTCCTTTCAGTGCTTTCTTCACACGCTCAAGGGCCGCTTCGGCTTCCTCTCTTGATGGAAAACAGTTGCCGAATGCCAAACCTATCTCATCAGCAGGAGAGTTGTTCCATTCGTACATTACTATACGCCCCTTCGCAGATATATACCAATAATTGTCGCCAACATTCGGCTTCCACTGCTGCCAATCCACAACCTGCTTCTTCTCAGCGTCCCAATCCTTGCCGTACTTGTGCATGAGCTCGTGGAAGCGCTCGATCTCCGAAGGTGTGGCAAGGCGCAGACAGCCTATATGTTTAAGGTTGGCAGACAGACATATCTGATGCTCGCTAACAGCGCAATAAGCGTCAATAGTGGCTCTTTCTGGGTCAGTTTCAATACTCCCTCTGAAAACCATTAATACCCCATCATCGGTGGCGAGGACATCTCCGTCCTTCCACTGCTCAGGCAGCTTAATCTCACGGTAGTTGTCTTTGATAATTTCAAAGGTTTCTCCCTCAGAGTCCATATATGCGATTTCCCCATCGTGTCCGATAATAAACACATTGAAGGGAATATTACCAAGCGCACAGAGACGGATGGACCCTAACCGGTCAGTCTTTCCTCCCAGCCTATCTAAAGCTGCAATCACATCAATTCCCCGGCCCTTTACGCCACGGATGTACACTTTCTGTTCGTCTGTCATAAGTCTGTATATGTTATATTATTATTTAAAATATTGTTCACATTTGAAATCCTTTCGTGGAATATATTGTTTAAAATCTGTGGATGCAAACAACATTCTTCTGTTGCTCCACCTCGCCATATCGCGTTCCCATTGCGGTATATCCTGATGCACTTTTGTAAAATTAAGCATCGGCTGCGATTGACAACGGACGTAACTAACGTATTTCGGTTGCCTCCAATAGCTTATGCGTTCATAACATTCGAGGATATTCCCATAAATCATTGTGTATAGAAGATACTGGCGATGCCGTCCTGAATAGCGGTCTATTCTTTCTATAGCAGTAGCACAAGCCTCTATTTGTGAATGCGTATCACAGCCAAAACGAATAAAAGGATGCCAACGTACACGAGCAATTAAACGAGCAACTTCGTCCGTAACAAGACGTGCGTCCATAGCCTGATTAAAATCCACCATATAGCCACGATATGCAATCTTGTCAATTTGTTCCAACCCATAATCACAAGCCAACACATTGTTATCCATCAATATCAATTTGTTTCGGCCTTCAATGGCTATATCGTCAACATCCATATAAGGTTTTATGGTTCCTTCCTTCTTTGGAACAACACACCACGGACATTTATTTATACAACCACGAGTCAAGAAACCATAGGCTGTATGCTTGTCTATCATCTTCCCATACAAAGAATAATCCGGCTGCGTATGGTCAATCTCGTAAGGAAGACGAGAGTTGACATCATATCCGGTACCTCCCCGAACAATTTCTTTAGCATTAGCAATCGAAAAAACATAATCTGGAGTATGAGTAAACACTTTTGCCATGTAAAGTTTGTCATAACAACCAAACATAGAGTCATAGAACTCTACATGATCGCCATGAGACTTATGCCATCTGGAAATCTTCATCAGAGCCAAATTGGGATAGTGATGTCCATCGACATCAAGCAAAGCTATATTCATACTTTATTGTTTGTTGTTTATGTGACGGTCGCTGCTTGGCCGTGCCTTATTGATCTGCTCGGTTGCTGGTGTATATGCGGGGTTGTTGAACTTCTGCTTCATATCATCAAGCCATGCGTGTACGCGGTCGTAGTGGCAGAGCGACAGCGGTAGCGCTTGCCGTGGTAGGAGATTTCGGCCACCCACCGATAAAGGTAGTTGCGTGTCATTCCGACACCGCGCACGCGGTGCCATCCGGCATGATTGTCGTGGGTGCCGCCCCGGTTGCGTCCGCGGTTGTGATATTCCATGTAGATGCAGCCGCGGCGCTGGTTGTCTTTTACGCCTCTCATAGTTTTGTTGTTTTAGTGATGTCGCTGAGGTAAATGTAGTTGTCGATGGAGTAGATGGCGGCTGCTGTCTGCCAGGCCTTGCTGTTTGCGACGATGGATGGTGTGACGCGCAGTACGGCCATGCGGTCGGATGCCGGTGATGAGCGGTAGAGGATGTCAACGTAGGACTGTCCCTCTGGGATGACTGGCTGCTCGGGATAGGCGTGCCAGTGGAGTGTTGCGGTGGTTGTGATCATAAGGATGCGGTGTTAAAGGTTGCGCGCGTCGTTGAGCGCCTGCAGCAGGGTGTCCTGGTCGCTGCCGCCCTGCTTGGTGTTCTCCGTGACCTTGCGCGGTGTGATGTTATAGTTGAGTCCGAGCGCCTGCAGCTGGTCGAGCAGGGTGCGGTTGATTTTGTCGTAGTATGGCAGCAGGGGCGTGACCTCGGTCTTCTGCTGTGACATGGAACCGGTGACGATGGAGGTGAGGTCGGTGGCCTGTATCTCGTTAAAGATTTTGTCGAGCATGGCCATGTTGCTGGCGGTGGCATGGATCTGCGGGTTGAGCCAGGTCTCGGCCTTGCGGCCTGTGCGCTCGCGGATCATGCGCTTGAGCTCGAGTTCGTAGGAGTGGACGGTTTTTTCTTTCATAGTCGTTTATTTTTCTGCCGCGATGGCTGCGCGTGCCTCGGCAAACTTGCGCATGGCTTTCTTCATTTCTCCGTTGGTTCGGAATATCTCGGCAAACTGCTCGGCTGTCTTGATGCGTGAACCGAAGAGTACGTTTTCGTCGGTGAGTTTGTCGCGGTACTGTATGTAGCCGGCTTTGATGTTCTTATTCTCTGTTTCGGTTGGCAGGAAGTTGGCACTCGGATTGAGGCAATCGACGCACCGCTCCCAAAAGTCGGCATGCTGCTTGAGGTCGAACGGGGCGTAGGTTTGCCGCCACGCCTTGTCCTTTGTGCTGAGATGGTTGAGCTTCCACGCAAGGTCGCCGCACTGGTCGATGGCTGCTTCCCAGATGTCGTGGCTGATGTCGAGGGCGCACTGCGCGGCCACGGCCCAGCCCATGATGTCGGCATCCTGATAGCCGTGGTTGAGATAGGCCAGGCGTATCTTATTGACCAGCGACGTGAAGAAGGGCTTGGTCTCGTTGTATGCCTCGAAGCCGAATGCTGCCCAGAAGTCGTAGTAGTCATGGTCGGTGAGGTCGGCACCGTATGACTTGCGGGTCTCCGGTGTCATGTCGGCAACGTGGAAGAAGCGTATCTGATTGATGGCCGGGTAGATGAGGGCGCGCTCATAGTTGCGCATCATGCGGAAGAAGCGGTTGAACTCACGGGCCGGGGTGGTGTTCCCCTCAATCTGCTGGCGGTAGCGCGGATGCTTGCGGATGTGGTCGATGGCATCCAGGCAGGCACTCCATGCGGCATTGTTGGAAATACCGCAAACGGTATTGATGAGTCCGCTGGTGGTGTTGAAAAGCTGAGAATACTCAGCGCATTGCTCGTTTGTAAGTTTCTGTTTGGTCATTGTTGTATGGTTATACGGTTTCGCGATATTCGTTGAACTTTTCGATAATTTTGGAAGGTTTGGCCGACTTATGCAGACTTTTGCCGACTTGCGTTCAGTCGGAGAAGTCTATCTTCAGTTGCAGTGTCTGCTCGTAGGGGATGCGGCACTCGTTCCATGCCTGAATGGAGACGCTGAACTGCTGCCGCGGCAACTGCATCCATGCCTTCCAATAATTGTCGCACGGCCGGTGGAGCGGATGGTGGCTGTCGCGTGCCGAAGCGCGTATCTCTGAGCCTTGCGCGGTGAGTGCCTTCATCGTGCCGAGGCATACGCGGGTCTTGCGTGAGCGTTTTGGCCGTCCGGCCGTGCCTTTCGGCACGAGGCCTAACAGCGGGCAGTCGATGCAGCGGTCTGGCTGCATGGGCGGGAGCTGAACTGGGATAAAATTGCGTCTGGGCATGGCTTGAAAATTTTTGTTGACTTAAAGTGGTAATGGCGCAAAGTGGTGGGACTTTGGCTCTGATGGTGTGGCTGTTGGCCGGGTTTGACTTGCGAGGTGCGTCAGAAAAACGGGATTTTGGAAAATCGCCCCGCTAAATCCAACTTTGGCAAGTGAATTTCCGAAGATGGGGGGTCTCCTTAAAAAAACACCCCGGGGGTCAGGCTTTTTCGGGCGGATGCTGAGGAATGGTCTTGGTCAGTCGGTCCTTCCACTGTTCGAGTCGTTGCTGCTCCCTATCCTGGTGGGCCTTGCGGGTGTGTGAGCCGCGGTCGCGGTGGATGGCTGCATGGCACTCCCGGCACAGGCTTTGTAGGTTGGCCCAGCTGTAGGCCAGGGCTCGGCACTCGGCTTCATTGTGTCCGCTCTCCACCTCGACGATGTGATGCACCACCGAGGCGGCGACAACCTTACCTTCCTTGAGGTGGCGCTCGCACAGCGGGTTGGCTGCGAGCTTCTCGGCTCTGAGCTGTCGCCACTTGCGGCTGTTGATGAGTTGCTGATATAGTGTGCTGTGCTGCATGGCCTTAATATCCTATTGCGTCGGTGTCTGGGTCGAACTTGTCATCGTCGTGATGGAGTTCGGGCAGGTCGGGAACGTCTTCGGGTGAGAAGTGGATGGTCTGCTGGCGTGCTTCCATGCTCTCGACCGACTGGTGCTTTACCCTACGGGTGCGCTCGCCATAGCGCACCGGCTTATTGTTTTCGGCACGGTCGGCATCCTCGAAGTCCTTGCGGATGCTCTGGTTCTCGGCCTCGATGATGTCGTAGCTGTCAATCATGCGGTCGAGCAGGTCGGTCATGTTGACGGCACCGACATAGGCGGCAATGAGGCGCAGGCGCTTGTAGCGCTCTGGGATGAGGTAGTTGAGCTGGCGCTCGAGTATCTCCTGCACGTTCTCTGTCTGCACCGGGCGGTCCATGAACGGCTTACTTACATGCACGGCCCTCACGCCCTTGCGACCTTTGGCGGTGAGGTAGAAGGTGGCTTCCTCAACGCGCCAGTCGGCATTAGGATCGGCCAGGTTGGCGGCACCGTCCCACCCGGTCAGGTGCTCGAAGATGGCCATCATCCGCTCCATCTCAGGGGTGAGGTTGTGGGCGTCTGACATATAGCGCACAAGGGTGTCGATGCACATCTGCAGCATGTCGTAGATGGTGAGCCCCTTCTTGCGGGCCAGCTTCTTCAGCGAGCGGTAGGCCTGCGGGCTGACCTTGGTCGATATGACTTTGAATTTTTCTTCAGTTGTTGGCATAGGATATAGTGATTGGTTCTAACTGTAAACGGTTGACTAACTCTTTGAGGTTGGGATTGCGGGCGGTCATCTTGGCAAGCACTTCGGCCGCGATGTCCTTGTTCGACCGTGACGGCTTGAATGGCTTAGGCGATGCCGCCTCGACAGGGTTGATGGTGTGCGTGAGCGAGTAGATGATGATGTCGCCGATGTCGGCCTTCTCCCCTATCTCCTTGCACCAAAAGCGGTCGATGTAAGTGGTATTGACGGAGAGGCGTTCGTAGCCAAGGTCGCGTGCTTTCTCCTTCCACTTCTCCACTCCGTCGCGGTCCGGGTAGAGAACGATTTTGCGGTGCTCGCTGAAGAGTGGTTGCAGGCGTTCCTTCGACAGCCATGACAGTCCGTTGCACGCCATCCACAACTGGCTCTTTTGATTGCCCCAGCAGATGGTCGCGAGCAGGGCGGTCTTCTCACTCTCGACGATGTTGACCGTTGCCTGAGGCACGAGGTCGAGCAGGTGCATGCCGAAAAGCTGGTAGTCGATGTCGGCATGATTTTCGTCGGCAATGAACGGGGCGCGTCCGTGGCCTGGATTGCGCAGAAGGTAGTGCACCCAAGAGTTGCTGCCTCGCATGGTCTTATTGCGGTGGCCGTCTGGATTGTAGAGCATCATGTGTCCGGTCCTGACGTGACCCTCACGGTCGAGCTGCCAGAAGATGGTGTGACCGCTGCGGGCATGGCCTACGAGGTAGGCGTTGAGCACACGTCCGACGCGCTCGCGCTGGGCGCTGTTCCACGGCAATGACTTGATCCAGTTGCAGAACGTGTCCTGACTGATGTCACGGCGGGCCTTGACGTATGACAGCGGAAGCTCAATCACCGGCAGCTTGGCCGGGGCCTTGTGGACCTTTGCGTGGCTTGGCAGGTGCTGCCATGACTGCTGACTGTCCTCGCCTGGGATGGTGATGCTGTACTTGCGTCCGATCCAGCGCAATGCGTCGGGGAAGCTGAGGTGGTCGTGCAACATGAGGAAGTCGATGCTGTTGCCGCCTTTGCCGCAACTGAAGCAGCGCCAGGTGTTCGTGCGTGGGTTGATGACGAACGAGCCGAGGTGGTGGTCGTTGTGGAAGGGACAAAGCGCCTGATAGTTCATGCCCTTCTTGCGGAGCTCGATGAAGTCTCCCAACACGTCAACTACGTTGGCTGCGTCCTTTATCTTTGCGGCTGTCTGTTCGTCTATTCTCATTGCGCTGTTTCCTTTGCTTTGTTAATGTTTACATTTTCGTCCGGTCTGTTGTGGCGTCTGCCCTATTAAAGCCATATCAGATGCTTAATGGCAGAAACGCGCGCGCGTGGCGCGGCAACAGTTTCGGCCTTTCGTAACCCCGCCCGTGATGCTCGCGGGCAGGGTGGAGAAAGGACCAAATGTGACGCGAAGGAATTTTACAAAAATTTCGTCCCGAAAATTATCCCGTGGGGGATTATAGGGGGAAGCGGGACAAACCGTTTTCGCGGTGATAAAATTCTTTACATTCATGCGTCAGGGTTTATGATCCATTTTTTGTTCTTCTTATCAGCGGTCTCTGTGGTCGGGATGATAATCGAAGCGGTGATGGCCTGGTCAACGAATTCCTGTCGTTTGTCGCCGCCGTAGCCTGCGAAGGCTTTGTCCTTGACCTCACCCTTTGTGGCTGGCCAGCCGATGTCTGCCTTGGTGATGAGCTGCTTCAGATCGTCGGCTGTGAGGAACTTGGCCAGCTCTTTGACCTCGTTGATCTTTGGCACGGCTATTTCAAGCGTGCCGTCCATTTCGGTGGTCACCTCGTAGTGGATGTCTGGTACGTCCTTGCCTCGTGCGTCAACTTGTTTTGCCACGAAGGTCACGAGGCCAGTGGCTTCGTCCTTCTTCTTCGCCGACTGGAAAGTGTCAGTTACCTTGTTGCCCAGCTCGGTGCCGAGGTGTCCGCGCATCTTGCTCTGGTCATCGGCACCAGGCCGCGGGTTGTAGTGCAGGGCGCTCCAGATGCTGATGTTGCGTTCCTCTGCCAGCGACATCAGGCGGTTGATGACAGCCACGCTCTCGGCATTGTCGTTGAAGTCATGCACAACGTCACGGATGCCGTCGAGGATGATAATGTCTGGGTTGAAGATGGGGATGAAGTGTTCAATGATGCGCATGCGCTCAACCGGCACGTCAACGCCTTCTTTCATTTTGCGCAGACGGATGACGTGGAAGCGCGGATGGTTGCTGAGTGACGGGTAGTTGCACAGCCAGTTCACGCCCTTTGTGAAGCGTGAGGTGTTGATCGGCTCCTGCTCGGTGTCGATGTAGAACACGCTCAGCGGGTGGTCCTTCATGCGCATGGCTTCTGGGTTGACGGTCAGACCCTGCAACCGGCTCCTGACGCGTGGCGAGTCCGGCTCAAGCGCTGTAGCCGTGAGCATCTCAAGGAAGAAGGTTTTGCCATTCTTCTTTTGGCCAGTGACGGCCTGGATGCCGCCGAGCGGCGAAAAGCGCACACCTTGGAACTGGAACAGATACATAGAGTCGGGGTAGTCAACCGATGCGTCAAATATGAAGCGGTTGAAATACTCCTCTGTGATGTCTTCAGGTGGTGGGAGCTGTGGGTTTTGATTATCCATGCTTAGTAGTGAGTTAGTATGGTCACACGTTTAATTTTAGCGCGCCGGCAGGCCTCGAAGTAGGCAGGCAGGAAGGTGTTGGCGTCAAACCATTCCTTGCCCATGAGATGCAGCAGCCAGTCTTCTTCCTGCAGTCGTTGGCTTGGGATGATGTAGTCGGCCGTGGAATACATGCTGCCATCCGGCGAAAGAAACCAGTCCCGGTTGTATCGGCCGAGGCGCATGCGGTCTTCGTCGAATACAAACTCAACGTAGTTGCGCAGTCTGGCTTCGTCTGGCTGCGGATCGCGCACCGGCTCTATTTCATGCCTGTCGTAGTTTCCCGCCTTGCTCATTTGGCCTGCTGTTGTGGCTGCTGAGCCTGGTCTGTCACTTCGCGCACGTTCCACACCTGCACGTGATTGTACCACTTGCCCTGCCATTCGCCTGCACGGATGTCGAAGTCAACGGTATATACCTTGCCCATCTGAATGTTGTAGCGCGCAAGGTTGCCACCGCGACCGTCCATGATTTCGAACGCAAAATATTTCGGGTTCTGGTCGGTGGTCATCAGCACGTAGGTTTGCTTCTTCCACGGTTCGCCTGTCTTCCCTACGCCGGTAACGACAGGCTGGATAAATGTTATTCTTCCTGTTATTTCCATAGCGCAAAATTATGAAAGCAATGAACCGAGGAAAAGTACGACTACGATGGCAGCAAGAACAATGATATTGGTCATTACAATCTCATGGTTCGTGAAACCTTCACTCTTTATGTCCTTCTCGAACAGGTCTATTAAATTTTTCATAGCTTTTTGGTTTTAAATGTTGATGTCTTCGTGATGCTGCTCGCTGATCATCCGCTCAATGCGGTGCAGCGGGTACATAAAGCGCGAGCGGTAGGTGCCGTGGTCATTCTCGACGACAAACCGCTTGCGTGGGAAACTGTCACCGTGTCGACGAAGAAAGTCTGGCGACAATGCCGGCAATAGTTCGCAGAGCTCCTGGGCCAGCACCCACCGCTCTTCGTAGCTTTCCATCTGTTGCCTGACGGCTTTGGCGATGGTGTCTGCAATCGTGGCGCGTGTCTGGCGGTCGAGCTGTAAAGTCTGTGTGGCCATAGTCGTTACTTTATTCTGGTTACATCGACTACATTCTTCGCATCCTTTACACTCACGCTGAGCGCTATGCCCTCGCTCTTGCCCAGGTAGGCAGCCATGCTGCGCACGCTGTTCACCTTTGCGTCGGATGGCAGCTCGTAGGTCACGGTCTCGCCGGGCTTGATGCTGCGCAGGTCGTTACGTGTTACTTTGTCTTTGTACATAGCATTAATAATTAATGTTAATATTAATGGCAAGGAAGATTGACATTAAGCGAAATATTTTATATTTGCAACGTCTTACTTTCACAAAAACCAGCCGTGAGGCTGTTCAATATTGACATTGATGTCAACCGCCTTGCCTTTTTTGTTACTTTCAAGGGCAAAGATAGCAAGAAAAATGATATTAACGTTGATATTAGCATTAATATTAATATTTTTTAATCATTAAATATCAAGGCTATGAACAAAGAAGAGAGGCTCAACGCTGCGCTGGCCTATCTGCTTGCGCATGGAGTTGTAAAAACGAAGAAAGAATTTGCTGCCAGGCTGGGCATGGCCGTCGGCACTGTGTCGCGTGCGCTGCACGGCAATGAGGCGTCGCTCACAGACAATCTCATGCTCAACGTCTATCGCGTCTTTCGCCCGGTTTTCAATTACGATTGGATCATGAGCGGAGACGGGGCGATGCTCGACCACTCCCTGCCTGAGCCTGGCTGTGTCGGACCGGCACCGCGCCTGTCACCTGAAAACGCTCGGCTGGTCTATCGAAAGCAGCCGCCTGTTGATGTCGATGTGGCGGATGATGAACTTAGCAGCAGGTGCAATAATTGCACCAACTCGGATGACGGCATGGCACATGAGGATCTTGCGTCTGCTTCACATGATGGCGATGGCGATGACGCTGAGCAGTCGCAGGCCGACATTGATCGTGACTGGGAAGAAAAGGCTCAGCCTATTCTTGGCGAACAGTCACAAGACAAATTGCAGGCCGAGCTCGACCGCATCCGCAAGATCCGGACCGATACGGATAAGGCAAACCGTGAGGCTCACGCCATGCTCACCGAGTTGGCCGCTGTGCGCTCATCAATCGAGACCGCACGTGCCGGTCTGCTGTCAACCACCAACGACCTGCTCACGGCACTTGCCACCGCCCGCCAGCTCATCGCTGACCTTGCGGCCATCCGTCCGTCTGTTACTGCCAATTCGCCCGCTACCATCGCCGACGATAAGCAGCATACTGATGCCAGTGATGCAACATGCACAGATGGCAACAAATAATGCCATCCACTCACAATTGTTAACAATCAGAAATTAGCAATGCAAACAAAACTCATCCAAATGTTTCCCCATCCGCGCCTGCCGACATTTGCAACGCGCTAATATACAACCATTACAGCTATTTATCATGTGACCCCATGCGAGTCACT
>ONAR01000002.1 GCA_900315835.1 uncultured Prevotella sp. | reverse complement strand
ATCTCAGGCGCAAGCCGTCCTTTCGTCAGAAAAAGGGAGCTACTGACTCAATTTTGACATTTGGGCAATGCCCCTTCCCGATGGTTGCGGAATTGAGGATCAATATTCTTGGATCAGGGCAATGGAGCCGTGAGTTGTCTCAGGAGATGCAGCGGCTCATCGTTTCGCCGACCATCGATGTGATTGATGCTGAGGTGTTGACCTCTGCCATCATGATGAGTGCACTGTTGACGCCCGATGCAGGCAAGGTGATGTCGCTGATTGGTATTTTCTCTAACGCTTCTGACGTGAAGGTTCGCCAGCGGGCGTTTGTCGGATGGGTGTTTGCCCTCGACGCCTTCGACTATGGTCTCTTTAGCGAGGTGAGCAACGCCGTAATTAAATTGCTCGACAACATCGACGTTTGCAATGAACTGCTTGAGTTGCAGATGCAGGTCATCTATTGTATGAACGCTGAGAAAGACAATGAGACCATTCGACGCGATGTGATGCCAACTTTGCTTAAAAATCAAAATCTCGAGGTCACCCGCTTCGGCATTAAAGAAAAGATGGACGATCCGATGGAGGATATTCTGCATGGCGATGAGGCCGACAAGAAAATGGAGGATATGGAGAAGACCTTCAAAAAGATGATTGACATGCAGAAGCAGGGCGCTGACATCTATTTCGGTGGCTTTTCCAAAATGAAGCGCTTTGCTTTCTTTTATACGCTGTGCAATTGGTTTATGCCTTTTTACCCTGACCATCCACAGCTCAAACAGATACCTTCTGATTTCCTGCGGTCTGACTTCCTGCAATATGTATTGATTAAAGGACCCTTTTGCGATTCCGACAAATATAGCTTTGCGATTGGAATGTCGTCAATCTTTGACCGGTTGCCGGCTAACATCCGCGAACTGCTCAACAATGGCGGTGGAGCCGCGATGCCTATGGGAATGGATGAGCAGCAGTTGGAAACGCCTATCTTCATACGGCGACAATACTTACAGGATCTCTACCGCTTCTTCCGGCTCAACGACTATCATAAAGCTTTCAGCAATCCCTTTACCAATGGTCGATCGCATGTTTTCTTTGACAATCCTCTTTATTGTCCTCGGCTTCATGCCGAATCAGTGCGCGTTGAGCGTTTTCTGTTGAAGCAGGGTATGGTCAAAGAGGCGTCGACGGTGTTGAATAGATTCTACGAAGCATCGTCGGTTGACGACTTGTTGATGAAGGCGCAGTTGGCCATGCGTGAGGCTAAATACAGCGAGGCTGAGCAGGTTTATGGCGAGGTGATTAAACTTGACAGTAAACATACGCAGGCGTTGAAGGGACTGGCGATTGCAAGCTTTTATTGTGGTCACTATGATCGGGCTGCAGCACAATACCGACAGTTGGTCGCTTTGCATCCCGACAATGCTTTATATAAGCGGAATCTTGCCATCGCACTCATCAGCGACCAAAAGGTGAAGGAGGGTGTCAACCTGTTGTATGAGTTGTATTATAACGACCCCTCATCTATCAACGTCAAACGTGCTTTGGCGTGGGGACTGCTGTGTCTCAAGCATTTGGAACAGGCTGATAAACTTTACCATGAGATATTAGCCAGCACTGACGCCAATGAGGCTGACAGCCTTAATGCGGGATATTGCGCATGGTTTAGCGGTAAACTGCAAGAGGCAGTCGAACTATTCAAGCATGTCACCAACTTCGCCGATAAATTGCAGAGTGATGAATGGCTTATCGACAGCTATGGCATAGGCTACGCCGACAAGCGCATCATGGAAGGGCTTGTGGAAGTTAGAAGTTAGGAATTAGAAGTTATGAGTTAAAAGAATTTATCCACGAATTAATTCAATGATTAATTCGTGGATAAACTATTGTATGGCAACAGGTTAAGATTACCCGTTCATTGAGAGCAGGAATTCGTTGTTGTCGCGGGTCTTCTCCATGCGGTCGTGGATCGTGTTCATCGCTTCCAATGAATTCATGTCGGCAATGTATTTTCTTAATATCCACATGCGGTCGAGCGTGGTCTTGTCTTGCAGCAAGTCGTCGCGGCGAGTGCTTGACGCCACCAGGTTGACAGCGGGGAAGATGCGCTTGTTCGACAGCGAGCGGTCAAGCTGCAGTTCCATGTTACCGGTACCCTTGAACTCCTCGAAGATGACCTCATCCATCTTTGAACCTGTGTCGATGAGTGCGGTTGCAACGATGGTAAGCGAGCCACCACCTTCGATGTTTCGGGCGGCACCAAAGAAGCGCTTCGGCTTTTGCAAGGCATTGGCATCGACACCACCTGTAAGCACCTTGCCAGAGGCTGGAGACACAGTGTTGTAGGCTCTTGCCAAACGCGTAATGGAGTCAAGGAAGATAACCACATCGTGACCGCATTCTACCAGTCGCTTTGCTTTCTCGAGCACAATGCCGGCAATCTTCACGTGGTGTTCGGCGGGTTCATCGAAAGTAGATGCAATCACCTCTGCATTGACTGTTCTTGCCATGTCGGTCACCTCCTCGGGGCGCTCGTCGATGAGCAACATCATCAGATAAGCCTCGGGGTGATTAGCGGCGATGGCGTTGGCAATGTTCTTCATTAAGATGGTCTTACCTGTCTTGGGCTGAGCCACGATCAATGCGCGCTGTCCTTTACCGATGGGTGAGAATAAATCAACGATACGCGTGGAGAGATTGGTCGTAGCGGGGTCACCACAAAGATTGAATTTCTTATCAGGGAAGAGTGGTGTGAGGCTCTCAAAAGGTACGCGGTCCCTAATCTCAGAAGGATTGCGGCCATTGATAGTCTCAATGCTTGTCAGGGGGAAGAATTTCTCATTCTCGTGGGGTGGACGCACGAAGCCGTCGATAACATCACCTGTCTTGAGTCCATAATGGCGGATTTGATTGGTCGTTACATATACGTCGTCAGGCGATGAAAGATAGTTGTAATCGGATGAGCGAAGGAAACCATACCCGTCGGGCATAATTTCGAGTACGCCATTTACAGAGATGATATTGTCGAAATCAAAATCATCCTCTTCTTGCTGTTGTTGCTCTTCTTCAGTTGCTTCGTTAGTCCTATCGTCTTGACCTTGATCGGCATACGTCTGTTCTACAGGCATGTCGAGCATATCATAGGAAGGCATGACGCCCTGATCCTCTATTGGCAAATCAACAACGGTGATGAAGTCGGTGCCATCACCGGGGTCACCTTCCCACACGTCATCCTGGGCATTTGCCTCATTGTGGGCGTCAACCTTTTCCTTCAAGCGATTTATCAAATCAGTTTCCCCTTCTTCGTCAGTCGGAGTTGGCTCTTCATTCTCAACGTCTTCTGAGTTTTCTTCAGTGGTATTATCAACAGGTGCTCCTGCTTCTTCCACATCGGAATCAACGATTTCGGATTCTGTGGCCTCTTCATTCTGCTGCTTGCTGGCTTCAGCGATTTGTTGCTTGGTCATCTTTTCTTTCAAAGCTTTAATTTGACTCATCAGGTTGCGTTCATATTTTGTTTTTGGCCCACGATGCTTTGGTACGTCATTCAATTCTTTAATTAAGGCACTCAGTTTTTCAACCATATTCGCTGAATCCTCCTCAGCCACAGTGGACTGACTATCTTGTTTGGCTGATATTCGAGTGCGTTTTCGCTTGGCAGTAACCATAGGATTCTGTTTTCCTCCTATCTCTGCTTGCTTGTCGAGGACGGCATATATCATATCCTCACGATTATCGTATTGACTGGCATCAAGCTCTAACTCATGCGCAATGCTGGCCAATTCTGCATCATTTTTCGATGACAGTTCGTCTTTACTATACATATTGGAAATAAATGTTTTCTGAAAAGCGTTTCCAAAAGGAAACCAATAAGTCTTTATTGTAAATGCAAAGTTACGCATTATTTTCATAAGTGTAGTCAGACTTACAGATGAAAATAATTGGTATTAACAATAATTAATAGCTTATTGGGCCGGGAATGATAGTATGTGGCAATAGGAAAAATAAAGAGCCGCAAGTCAGCATATCGACTTACGGCTCGTTTGGTAAAGCGAGAAAATTGTATTAAGCCTCAGCGGGAGCTTCAGCCTGCTCACCTTCAGCTTGTGCAGCTTCAGCAGCCTTTGCGGCTTCAGCCTCAGCCTTAGCAGCAGCTTCAGCGGCTTTCTTCTCAGCTACTTTCTTTGCGATGGCCTCATTCACCTTCTTCTCGGCGTCGAGAGCCTTAGCCTCAGCCTCCTGACGGTTCTTCTTCTGAGCGTCAACCAATGCGTTGGCTTTCTGTTCCTTAGCGGTCTTCCAAGCGTCAAACTTCTGCTGGCAGGCAGCCTCGTCAAAAGCGCCCTTCTTAACGCCGCCACGCAGGTGCTTCATCATATACACACCTTCGTTCTTAAGGATGTTGCGCACGGTGTCGGTAGGCTGTGCACCAGTCTCAACCCAATAAAGTGCGCGATCGAAATTCAAATCTACGGTAGCAGGATTGGTGTTGGGGTTGTAAGTACCAATCTTTTCAGTAAATTTACCATCTCGTGGTGCTCTTACATCTGCGATGACAATGCTGTAGAAGGCATAGCCTTTGTGGCCACCGCGCTGCAATCTGATTTTTGTTGCCATTTGTTTTATAAAAATATTAAAGGTTTGAATTTAACTGCCAACTCGTGACAGCGGGTGCAAAGGTACTATTTATTTGCTATATGACCAAGAATCAGGCCATTTATTTTAATTCAATCCGTTAATTTTAAAAGAAATGAGGCCTCGACTCACGTCGAAGCCTCACAACAACACAAACACAAATCGCGGATAAATAATCCGCTTATATCGTATAAAAGATTTACATCACACCGTCTTCTCTCAACTTCAATTGCCACTTCCATGCGGAGCGTAGCACATCATCGAGAGAGGCTTCAGCTTTCCACCCCAATACTTTGTTGGCCTTTGAGCAGTCACCCCAAATCTTTTCGATATCGCCTTCACGACGGGGACCATAAGCCCAGTTGAGTTTTACGCCGGTAGCCTTTTCAAAGGTAGTGACAATCTCCAAAGTGGAGTTGCCGTGGCCGGTACCAATGTTGAAATATTCAATCTTGTCACCGTCGCCTTCAAGCACACGAGCCATTGCAGCCACATGAGCTTTAGCCAAATCAACGACATAGATATAGTCGCGGATGCAGGTACCATCGGGCGTATCATAGTCATTGCCGAAGATGGTGAGCTGCTTTCTGATGCCAATGGCAGTCTGGGTAACATAAGGAATAAGATTCGCTGGCACACCATTAGGCAGTTCGCCAATCAAGGCAGAGGGGTGAGCGCCGATGGGGTTGAAGTATCTCAAGACAATGCTCTTGATAGGAGCACCGCTGTGAATATAATCGTAGATAATCTGCTCGTTGATTTCCTTAGTGTTGCCGTAGGGTGAGGTAGCCTTCTGGTGGGGTGCATCCTCACGCACGGGCAGGTTCTCTGGCTTAGGCTGACCGTAAACGGTGCAACTCGATGAGAAGATGATGCCCTTTACGTTGTACTTCGGCATAAGCTCGAGCAGGTTAACTAATGAAACAATGTTATTGCGGTAATAAAGCAATGGTTTCTGCACACTCTCGCCTACAGCCTTGCTGGCTGCAAAATGGATAATGCCCTCAATACCAGGATATTTTTGGAATACACCCTCTGTGGCGTCCTTATCGCGGAGGTCAATCTTTTCGAAGGCCGGACGCAGGCCGGTGATCTTCTCAATACCGTCCAATACCTTTATATTAGAATTAGACAGGTTATCGACGATAACAACTTCATAGCCGGCTTCAATCAACTCAACTACTGTGTGTGAGCCGATAAAACCAGTACCACCAGTAACAAGTATTTTCTGTTTCATTAATTAATGTTTTTAATTTACGACTTGCAGTGCAAAGGTACAATTAGTTTTTGATAAGTCAAAATATAATAGAGTGTTTTTTTGTAACTATTGTCTTGATACCCTTTATTTTCTTACCAGCCACATTATCTATGGCCATTGCAGCCTTCTCACGACTGACGGCTACAAGCGAGTAATAGTCATAAACATCAATACGACCGATTTCCTTTGCCGACAGTTTACCGATTTTGCAAAGGAATCCTAAGATGTCGCCCTTTGACAGTTTATCTTTTTTGCCCTTGCCGATATACAACGTTTCCATCAATGGTAGTGGCGGATTGACCGAAGTAGGCGTAGGATGGTATTCCTCAGCACTTTGGATGTAAGGCGGCAGTTGTTCATCGGGTCCCAGCAAGAAAAACACACGGCCAGACTTATTCCACCTTGCTGTACGCCCGATGCGATGAGTGTAGGCATCCTCTGTTTCAGGAAGATGGTAGTGGATGATATTATCTACGCCTTGGATGTCTAAGCCTCTGCTGCCCAAGTCGGTGCTGACGAGGATGTTAGTGCTGTGATTGGCAAACATATACAGCGTCTCCTCTCTTGCTTTCTGATCAAGACTGCCATGATAAGCGGCGACGGAATAATGTCTGCTACTAAGGAAGTCAGCTGTGCGCTCTACGCTATCGCGGTAGTTGAGAAACACGATGGAGCAATGCGTATTCAGATCACGCAGTAATGTATCGAGGGCTTCGAGTTTATCTTTATTTTGGCTTCTTACGACAAAGGTCTGCAGCCTGTCGGATGGTTGGTCAACTGTCTGACGAAAATCTAAGAGGCGGAAGTCGCCAGTATTGAAACGAACGCTGTCGTCGGCCTCAGGTTCGGTGGCTGATAGAAAGACCTTGCGGATGTTGTCAGGCAACAGTTGGATGATGTCGTTCATCTCTTTTTGAAAACCCAACTGAAGGCATTTGTCGAATTCATCAATGATAAGGGTTCTAACGGATTGGTTTCCGATATTTTGCTTATTCAGATGATCGAGCAACCGGCCGGGGGTGGCGAAGATCACCTGCGGACAAATCTTGCGGATTTCTCTATGCTCCTCCATAGCAGAGCGCCCTCCGTGACACGCGTAAGCCTTGATGCCTGTATGGAGGCTTTGAAAGACTTCATACGACTGGATAGCCAGCTCGCGGCCAGGTACCAATACTATGGCCTGAACAGCGCTTAGCTCGGGCTTAATCGTTTGTGTGAGCGGAAGCTGGTAGGCGAGGGTCTTTCCGCTGCCAGTGGGGCTGAGTACGATGAGATTGCGTTGGTTTTCGAGAAAAGCAGCTGTCGTGGCCTGTTGCATGGGGCTGAGCGTGAGCTGCAGTCTTGAGGTAATCTCTTGTATATTCATTTCTGTTGTTTTCGTTTTACTTTTAATCTTATTATTTGCCAATCAGCTTGTCGATTTCATCGAATTGCTTTCCCATGTTGAGGTTGAGGTAAATCGTATAGAGTGGCAAGGCCCATTTATCTTTATCTGATGGCTGTAGTGCCTTGTATTTCTCAAGATAGGGCAGTGCCTCGCGGTAGAGCTGTTGTATCTGTTTGCGGGTTTTGGCCGACGATTGTAAGTTCTTGTCAAGTGAGACACCTTCGTTGAATTTCGCCAAGCCTGCATTAAGCCACGCCGTCGCTAATTCGGGGTGATCTTTGGTCAGTTGGTTGCTAATGGCGAAACTCTGGTCATAATCAGCGATGTTGAGCAACAACGTGCTTTTGGCGAGCAGTGCGGTGAGATTGGTGCTGTCAGCTTTAAGCGCCTTATCTGAAAGCGCCAAAGCCTCTTCCCACTGTTTATTGGCGGAATAAAAGTCGACAAGATGCGAATAGAAAAAAGGTGAACGCGGGTAGGTGCCAAAGCCCTCTTTCAGCGTTTTGATATAGCGTGTGCTGTCACCGTCAAGTTGATAGGCTGTTGTCAGCAACTGCAACATACTCTCGTAATGAGTTGTATCCTTCAGCGCAAGATATGTATGGTGGAGAATCTTCTTCGCATTGTTCAACTTATAACCGCAGTAAGAGGCCCAATATGCGGCTTCAGGAATGCGCTTGTCTTTCTCTGCATAATGAAAAGCCCCGAACATGGGGTGGGTTGTGGTTTCAATGTATTGGTCGAGCAACTCATAAGCGTTGTCGTATTTCTTTTTGGAGATAAAGAACACTCCTCCATTATATAGGTTAGGCCGTAACTGATTGAGCAACGCACTGTTTTGCTTTCTCATCTTGGTGCGTACACGCCCTTTCGCATCAGGCTTGGCATCGATGGAGTCGAAGGCTTCCATATCTTTGAACATCCTAGACGCAATATTGAACAATTGGGCAGTATCGTATTTTTGCTTAAGATAGAGTTTCTCATTGCCCTGCTCATACTGCTTTTGCATAGCATCAAACATCACCCGCCAAATTTTCTCATTATCACGATTGGCGGAGTCGTTGAGCAATTTGCGCATCGATTGCTCTGCGGTCTCAAGGTTTTTCCCGCTTTTTACCAAATCAGCGGCTTTGGTGATTTCCTTCCTTTGAGCAAAGCAACAGAGGGGTGTTATCAATAGACAGAAATAAAGTAAAAGATTTCTTAGCATGATAAGCGTATGAGTTTGTGAGCTGATGAGTTAATAAGCTGGTGAGTATGATAAAGTATTCCCCGTGTTGTTGTCAGCATCATGGCGTCAGTCCTTCAGTTGAATGACAACGCTGATACGGCAACGGCACGGGGCTAATGTATTGATTAATTTATAATCAATTGTTTACGCTTCCTCCAACGATATCAAGCAACTCATTGGTAATGGCGGTCTGACGACTCTTGTTGTATTCAAGGTTAAGATCCTTGAGCAGTTCGTCAGCGTTGTCAGTAGCCGTCTGCATAGCCACCATTCTTGCGGCATGCTCAGAGGCATTACTGTCAAGGAGCGCAGTGTAAATCATCAGATCGAGCAATTTTGGAATGAGCGACTTCAGCACCGTCATCAAATCCGGTTCGACGATGAAGTCGTCAAGAAACGCTTTCGGCTCGTCGCTGGCTTGATTTCGTTGCCGTCCATTTTCGCGGAGGTAAGCCTGAGCCTTTGCTGTAGCCATATTGCTGGAGAGATCGCGGTCGTTGTAGGCGCCAATGTTTTCGGTTGACAAGTCAATCGGCAGGAACGTGCGGCGTGTGAGCACCTGAGAGCCCGCACTCTTGAAGTGGTGATAGATGAGTTCCACCTTGTCCACCTCATGGTTCATGTACTTCTTTGTCAACTCCTCAGCTATGCTTTTGCAGTCGGCAGCATTGGGCTTGTCGGCCAACTCAATGAAATCACCGGCTGGCTTATAGCTCAGCTTTCTCACTTTCTCGGCCACCTTACGTCCTATAGGATAGATGGTTATGTTGCTGATGCCTTGAGCCTTATATCCATCTATTGCCTTTTGCATCATGCGGATGACATTGTTGTTGTAGCCTCCGCAGAGTGAACTGTTGGAGGAATACACCACCAATGCAACGGCTTTCAGTTCCTTGCGCTCAGTGCTTAGGATGGTTTTCGCATCCTCCGGCGCCGACAGCAAGAAGGACTTCAGAATATGCTCCAGCAGATTCTCATAAGGGAGCATATTCTGAATAGCCACCTGTGCATGATGTAGCTTCGATGAAGCCACCATCTTCATTGCACTTGTAATCTTACGAGTGCTTTGAACAGATGCTATACGGTTCTTAATCTCTTTTAATGAGGGCATAAGCTAACTATTTCTTATACTGTCCGGTTACGTTGGCCATCACTTCCTCAATGGTCTTCGTGGAGGCATCGTCAATCTTACCCGAAGCTAAGGTGTCGATGACATCCTGATGCTGTGTACGCATCTGCTCGAGGAACTGATCCTGACATGAACGCACAGACTCAACGGGAACATCATGCATCAAACCATGAACACCACAGTAGATGATGGCAATCTGCTCGCCGACAGGCATTGGGCTGTATTGCGGCTGAATGAGCAACTGGTTGTTCTTACGGCCGCGGTCAATGGTCATTGCTGTAACTGCATCCATATCGCTTGAGAACTTGGAGAAGGACTCCAACTCACGATACTGCGCCATATCAATCTTCAAGGTGCCGGCAACCTTTTTCATGCTCTTAATCTGAGCGGAGCCACCCACACGACTGACAGAGATACCCACGTTGATAGCCGGGCGGAAGCCTTGGTTAAAGAGGTTGGTTTCCAGATAAATCTGACCATCGGTGATTGAAATCACGTTGGTGGGGATGTAGGCCGACACGTCACCTGCCTGCGTCTCGATGATTGGCAATGCGGTAAGCGAACCGCCACCCTTCACGTGGCCTTTCATGCATGCGGGCAGGTCGTTCATCTGCTCGGCAATCTCCTGCTGGTCATTGATACGGGCTGCACGCTCCAACAGACGGGAGTGCAAATAGAATACATCGCCAGGGTAAGCCTCACGACCAGACGGACGACGAAGAATCAATGACACCTCACGATAAGCCACGGCCTGCTTTGACAAGTCATCGTACACCACGAGCGCATCATAGCCACGGTCGCGGAAATATTCGCCGATAGCAGCACCGGCAAAAGGTGCGAAGTATTGCATGGCGGCAGGATCGGCAGCTGTAGCGCTCACTACGATGGTGTAGGGCAGGGCGCCGTGCTCCTTCAGACTCTGCACGAGAGCAGCAACTGTACTTGCTTTCTGACCGATGGCCACATAGATGCAGTACACTGGTTTGCCAGCTTCATAGTTGCCCTTCTGATTGATAATTGTATCGATGGCGATGGCGGTCTTACCCGTCTGACGGTCACCGATAATCAACTCACGCTGTCCGCGTCCGATAGGAATCATCGAGTCGATAGCCTTCAGACCTGTCTGCAGCGGGGTTTTCACCGGCTGACGATAAATCACACCGGGAGCCTTACGGTCGAGTGGCATTTCGAAGGCATCGGTAAGGTCGATATCGCCCTTGCCGTCGATAGGATCGCCCAGCGTATTGACCACACGTCCGAGGAAGTTGTCGTTCACGCGGATAGAAGCAATGCGATGGGTGCGTTTTACCTTCATGCCCTCCTTGATGCCGGAGGAGGCACCGAGCAGCACGCAGCCGACGTTGTCTTCCTCCAAGTTCATCACGATGGCTTTGGTACCGTTCTCAAACTCAAGCAACTCACTGGCTTCAGCGTTGCGCAGTCCGTAGATGTGAGCCACACCGTCACCCACCGTGAGCACGGTACCCACCTCGTCAAACTGCTCCTCAGCGTTGATGCCTTCCAGCTGCTTAAGCAGTACTTCCGACACCTCACTTGGTTTTATTTTATCACTCATTGTTTTTCTAATTTTTACTTGTCCAGTTCTTGCAGTACCTTGCTGAGCTTTGTCTTCACACTGGCATCCATGCGGTAGGTGTCGTATTCGAGGATGAATCCGCCGATTATCGACGGGTCGACCTCAGTGTTGAACTCCACCGTGCCGTGGGTCTTGCTTTCCACCATTTTCTTCATCTTTTCCTCCACCTGAGGGGTAACGGCGGTAGCGGTGATGAGCGTGCCGCGGGTGATATTCTTCTGCTCCCGGTAAAGGGTGATGTACGATGTTGCCATGAACTGAAGAATATTCTCGCGGTTCTCTTTAAGAACCAATTGCAGGAAGCCAGTGGTAAGCTTGGTAAGATCACCTCCACATGCCGTGCGCAAGAGAGCAAGTTTCTTATCCTTGGCAAGCATCGGGTTGTCAATCGTAAAGCGGAGTTGCTTCACCTGGATGTAGCTTTTGGCAAGCGACATCATCTCGTGATACACAACATCTTCCTGCTTCAGGTCGACAGCACTCTTGAGGAGAGCTCTTGCATATCTTACAGCTATTACACCGAAATCCATAAGCTCAACAATTATTTATTTGCCTGGTCAGTAATGTTTACCTCATCAAGCAATTTGTCAATCAATTCCATCTGCTTATCGTCAGTCGAAAGCTTCTCCTTGACAATCTTCTCGGCAATTTTGACAGAAAGCTCAGCCACCTGTGCGCGGATCTCGCGTATGGCCTGCTGTTTTTCCTGCTCAATCTCGGCCTTTGCATCAGCAATGAGCTCAGCGCCCTTTGCCTTTGCCTGATCAGCTGCTTTCGCGACGATAGCGTCACGGGTGGCTGTTGCCTCTTTCAAGACAGCAGCCTGTTGCTCGCGCGCTTGCTGCAGAATGGATTCACCTTCTTTCTGAATGTTGGCAAGCTTCTCGTTGGCCTCATGCGCCTTTTCCAAGCTGTCATTGATGTAGTTTTGGCGCTCCTTTACCATCTTCGTGATGGCAGGGAAGCCCCATTTCCACAGAATGGCAAGCACGAAAAGGAAGACGATGGTCATCCAAAACAGCAAGCCTGTACTTGGCATTAATAAATCCATACGCAGTAATTATATTTGCTTCGAATTAGATGCAGAGCATTGCCACAACGACAGCGAAGAGGGCGACACCCTCAATCAGAGCGGCAGCAACAATCATATTGGTGAAGATCTTGCTGATAACCTCCGGCTGACGAGCCATAGCGTCCATAGCATTGCCGCCGATGCGGCCGATACCAATACCTGCGCCAATAGCTGCGAGACCTGCGCCGACACCTGCGCCCAACTTACCAAGGCCTGCTGCTGCGGCCTGTAATAATAATGCTGAAATCATAGTTGTAATGTTTTATGTTTAATTATTTTGATTTATTCTGAAGATATCATTTATTCCTTTGCTCTTGCCAATCCAATGAATATGGCGCTGAGCATCGTAAATACCATTGACTGAATGAAACAGACCAGAAGCTCCAGGCACATCATGAAGATGCTCAATACCACGCTCATCGCCGACATGCCGAGGGCAATGCCAATGCCCATCGTGGCCACTATGAAGATGATGCAGGTGAGCGAAAGCGCGATGGCATGACCGGCCATCATATTGGCGAAAAGTCGGATCATCAATGCGAACGGCTTAGTGAAGATGCCTACAAACTCGATGACGGGAATCAACGGGAATGCTTTCAGCGCCATTGGCACATCGGGCCAGAAGATGTCTTTCCAGTAGTGCTTCGTGCCGCTGAACTGCGTGATGAGGAAGGTACACAACGCGAGGAAGAACGTAATGGCGATGTTGCCGGTCACATTGCCGCCGCCCGGTGGAAACGGAACGACACCCATCAGGTTGCAGGTGAAGATGAAGAAGAAACACGTCAGCAGATAAGGTGAGTATTTCTCATAGCCTTCGCCCACACCAACTTTGATGATATTGTCTTCCACCCAGCTGACGAGCATCTCGATGAGTCCAGTAAAGCCACCGGGGGCCTTGTCTTCGGGCTTCCTGTTGCGATACCAGCGGGCTGGCACGAGAATAATCAGCAGCAGGATGATGGCGTCGATGAAGAGGCAGGCCACGGTCTTTGTGATGGAGATGTCAAAAGGCACCACCTCTGTCTTGCCATTAAGCTCTACAATCTTGCCTGCATGCGCACCCTTAGTGGCAATGGCGAGATTGAAGGGACCTTTACGGTAGCCATTGGCATCAGCCTCTTCGGTAAACTTTGCGGAGCTGAAGACATGCCAACCTGTGGAACTCTTGACAATCACCGGCAGATTGATGATGATATGTTTCTCACCAATATCCGTCACATGCCACTCGTAGGAGTCCTTGATATGCCCGAGCACAATGGCGGAAGCATTAGGCTTTCCGCCGCCTGCATCTGAGGCCATAGCCGGAAACGCCAGCAGCAACGTCAGCGTCAAGCATAATATGTATTTAAAGTATCTCATTTAACAAAGACCTTTTAATGTTTCAATATCAGCGTCAAAGTCATCATCACGACATACATTGAGAAGATTATCAGCGCAAACGTTTTCGACTCTGTGCTACTGCCTGATATGAGGAAGATGTAGAATGCCATATAACCCACGATCACGACCATGCGAAACACGGCATACACCATATAGAACCTCACGAGCCATCGCGGGTGTCTCGATTTGAAATAATTGTAGCCTGCTATCCATCCTGCGCCTAAGGCTGCAAACAGCAGCAGGCTAACGATTATCGTGACCACCGAGACCATACAGCCATCGCTATCATCCATACGGCGAGCGCTATGATTGCACTCACGGCAACAACATTGACAAGTTCCTGTTTGTTAAAGATATTGATTAGGAATAAGGCAAGCAGCGTACTGCCTGCGATTACCCACAAACCAATCTTATTAACCAACTTTACTTTCATTGCTGCTGTGGTTTACTGATGCAACTCAACGCAGAGGTTTACTTCGTTTTTCTTCACTTCAACGAAACCACCTTCTATCTCCACCGTCTGAGTGCCTTCTTTAGTGGTGAAAGCAACGTTCCCACTTTCCAATGAAGAGATGATGGGTGCATGGTTGTCAAGGATCTCGAAACTTCCGAGCATGCCTGGCACCTTTACAGCCTCCACTTCTCCTTTGAAGATGACTTTCTCGGGTGATATGACTTTTAACTTCAACATAATATTCTATTCTAATTATGCCTTGGCAGCCTCCATCAACTTCTTGCCCTTGGCAATGGCATCGTCGATGGTGCCGACATTCATGAATGCCTGCTCAGGCAGGTCATCGACCTCACCGTCAAGAATGGCATTGAAGCCCTTGATGGTATCTTCGATGCTGACCATCACACCCTTCACACCGGTGAACTGTTCGGCCACGGCGAACGGCTGCGAGAGGAATCGCTGCACACGGCGTGCGCGGTTCACCACCAGCTTGTCATCGTCTGACAGCTCATCCATACCGAGGATGGCGATGATGTCTTGAAGTTCGTTGTAATGCTGCAGGGTCTCCTTCACGCGCTGGGCGCAGTCGTAATGCTCCTTACCCACAATCAGCGGGTCGAGGATACGCGAGGTGCTGGCCAATGGGTCAACGGCAGGGTAGATACCCAGCTCGGTAATCTTACGGTCGAGCACTGTGGTGGCGTCAAGGTGAGAGAAGGTTGTTGCCGGAGCAGGGTCGGTCAAGTCGTCGGCAGGCACGTAAACGGCCTGTACTGAGGTGATTGAACCGTGCTTGGTTGAGGTGATACGTTCCTGCATGGCACCCATCTCACTGGCCAATGTAGGTTGGTAACCCACGGCTGACGGCATACGGCCCAACAGTGCCGACACCTCAGAACCAGCCTGCGTGAAACGGAAGATATTGTCGATAAAGAACATGATATCAGCCGGTTGGCCATCTTTACCTCCATGATCACGGAACTCCTCTGCAATAGTCAGACCCGACAGTGCCACACGAGCACGTGCCCCTGGCGGCTCATTCATCTGACCATAGACAAGGGTCGACTGCGACTTGCTCAATTCTTCGGGGTCGACCAAAGACAAATCCCATTTGCCTTCGTCCATTGCCTTCTTGAATTTCTCGCCGTAGCGAATCACGCCTGAATCAAGCATATCGCGAATCAGGTCGTTACCCTCACGCGTACGCTCACCGACACCGGCAAACACCGAGTAGCCACTGTGGCCTTTGGCGATGTTGTTCATCAACTCCATGATCAGCACCGTCTTACCCACACCGGCGCCACCGAACAAGCCAATCTTACCGCCTCGCATGTAAGGCTCGAGCAGGTCGATGACCTTGATGCCGGTGGGCAGCATCTCCTTGTGGGTGGACAAATCCTCAAACTTCGGAGCCGGACGGTGGATAGGGTAGGAGCCCTTCATGTCGAGCGGCTTCATGCCGTCGATAGGCTGGCCGATAACATTCATCATACGGCCACGAATCTGGTCGCCCGAAGGCATCTGGATAGGCGCACCGGTAGGGATAACCTCCAGACCGCGCTCCAAGCCGTCGGTACTGTCCATGGCGATGCAGCGAACAGTATCCTCACCGATATGCTGCTCAACCTCCAGAACAAGGTCACTGCCATCAGGCCGTTTTACCTTTAAGGCCTCATAAATCTTAGGCAACACCTTCTCGGGATCCTGGCCCTGGGTGTCGAAAAAGACATCGATGACAGGACCGATAATCTGAGAAATGTGTCCGTTAATCTGTGACATATTGCTTTAATTTTATATTGTTTCCTTAAAATATAATCATCAGATACTCAGCTCGTCAAGTACCTTAATCAATTTCTTATCGAACGGTTTATCCGACCTAATGGCCTCTGACAGCGGCACATACACGATTTCGTTGTTGCGCTGGCCGACCATGATGTTGCGCTGTCCCTGAATGATGGCCTCGACAGCTGCCACACCAGTACGGCTGGCCAAGATGCGGTCGTGGGCAGAGGGGCGTCCGCCACGCTGCAGATAGCCGAGGATGGAGACTCTAACGTCGAACTCGGGGAACTCCTTGCGCACGCGCTCGGCATAGTACATGGCGCCACACTTGGGGCTCTCAGAAACGATGACGATGCAGCTCTTCTTGGATTTGCGGATGCCGCGTTCCATGAACTTGGCCAACTGGTCGACGTCGGTTGAGTCCTCGGGGATGATGGCGGCCTCGGCACCGCTGGCAATGGCGGAGTTCTGAGCCAGGAAACCGGCATCGCGGCCCATCACCTCAACGAAGAAGATGCGTTGGTGGCTCTGCGCGGTATCGCGGATGCGGTCGACGCAGTCAACGATGGTGTTGAGCGTAGTGTCGTAACCAATGGTGGTGTCGGTGCCGTAGAGGTCGTTATCGATGGTACCTGGCAAACCGATGCAGCAGAGGTCGTAGTCGCGGGCAAACTCCATGGCGCCGGTCAGCGAACCGTTACCGCCAATGACGACAAGGGCGTCGATTTCCTCTTTCTTCAAGGTCTCATAGGCCTGGTCTCGGCCTTCCTTGGTCATGAAGGCTTTTGAGCGAGCGGTCTTCAGAATGGTGCCGCCCTGCATGATGATACCAGAGACATTCTCAGTGGTGAATGGCTTGACCTCGTCCTCAATGAGTCCGTCATAGCCACGATATATACCCTTAACATTAAAACCATTACAGATGCCCGACCTTGTCACGGCCCTGATGGCGGCATTCATGCCCGGTGCATCACCTCCGGAAGTAAGCACACCTATAGTCTTAATCTTTGCCATTTTTATCAATATAGATTAATTTGTTTACGATTTCGAGCTTAAAGTACACCTTTCATTTTATATCGCAAAGTTAAGTATTATTTTTTAATTCCCAAAGGCCTCTTCCATAATTTATACACGTTTAACGCAAAAAACGCCATTCTTTATAAAGAAAAATAAATCCAAGTTTTAATGCGTATGGCAAGACAGCAACAGGCTGCTATGTTCTTAAAGTGCATTAGCCCCAATACATTTTTATAGGGGATACAATCCGTTTTCCTGTATCGCTGATCCCCACTTTTCAAACCGTAATTACGCATTGCGGAAACCATAAGGACAGAAAATGAGGGTTTATGGCGGTCCGTTAACAGATTTTAAATGCAATAGTCCTTTTAGCGTTGGCTGTCTGGGCAATACGCGTTATCGACAGTTCATATCGTATAAGGCCATAGAGATGGCAAAAGTGCGTCAAGACGCAGACGTCTCAACGCACTTTCCAATATTAAGTTTTAACGATTAAACGCTACCTAACTGACTTACTTCTGGATGAGCTTCTGAATTCCCTGAGTGCGGGAGTCATCAGAGCCATAAAGGGCATAGTAGCACTGGTACAGAGGATAAGCCCAGTTGGACTGCTCTCTGTTGGGGTCAACGTCACGGGCCTGCTCCAGATAATCCATTGACTCATTGTAGAGTGTCTTCTGTGCGTTAATGTTGTTGTTGATCAACTGAGCCTTGCTGTTGATGGCGAAGCCGAGGAAGGTCAGCGCAACAGAGTTCTTTGGATTGATGCCCACAGCCTTCTTGTAGAGGTTGATGCATTCGTCGTAATTGGGCTTTGCACTCTTGGCTTCCTTGTCAAGCAGCAGTCTTCCCTTTGTGGCGAGAGCGGTGAAGTTGTTGGGGTCGGTAGCCAGTTTCTCGTCAACGAGTTTAGACACCTCTTCCGTCTTGTTCATGCCGTTGTACATGTCGCAGAGCAGTCCGAACACTGTCTCATTGCTGGGGTCAGCGTCGAAAGCAGCGCGCAGCTTGTTGGTGAATGCCAAAGAGTCGGCAGTGGTCTTCAGATTCATTCTGGCAACAGCATACTTGAACGATTCAGCCTGCTTGCGCATAGCGGTGTCAGCCATGGCGATGTCAGCATATTTCTCAGCCTTATCGTATTGCTTAGCCTGTCCAGCGTAGAGGGCAGTGTAATAAGCCACCTGACCGAGATATTGCTTCTCACCCTCCTTAGTAGAAGCGAAAAGCGGGTTGTTGTCGGTGTCGAGGAAAGCGCCCCAATACTTCAGCACACCCTCCTGATTGGATTTCTGTGCATAGTAGTTACCGGCATTGACCAGCGTGAGGCGGGCGTTGGCGAGCTGCGACTTCAAACCATCGGTGAATTTGGGCTTCACTTTACCTTTCTCGTTGGGCTCTGCGTCATACTTCACACACTCCATACCATTGACCAGGGCATTGTAGGCCGACTCGTAGAACGCAACGGTGTCAAGCGGCTGCTCTTTTGACTTCGTAATCTGAGCCTGAATGTTGGCGGTCTGGATGGCATTCTGCTTGTCGAAGGTGTTCAGGGCAAGCTTTGTCACATGGTCATAGGCCTTGGCTTTCTCAGAAGCATTGGCCATCTGATTGAGGTTTTGATTGAGCAACTGTACAGCCTGTTCATAGTCCTTGGCGCCAAGGACAGCCTTCAAAGGCTCGCTGTCTCCTGCAAAGGCAGCCGATGTGCCGAGCATCATCAAAGCTGCTAACATGATTTTTTTCATAAGCTCGTTATTTAAAAATTATCAATTGTTTTTATTTCTCGAAGTCGAGCGGCTGGTCGTCGCCCTGAGGTGCGTCATTGCCTTGAGCGCTGTCGTCGCCATCAACAGCGGCGTCGTCGGTTGCCGGCTGGTTGTCGGTTGGAGCTGCCGTGGCATTGGTGGCTTCGGAGAAGCGCTCCTCTGCCTTGGTCATATTCTGACGGCTCTCAGCCTCAACAGTGGCCTCCAGCTCAGAGCTCATCACCTTGCACACGCTGGCAATCACATCGTTCTTCTTAGTGAGGTTGATGAGTCTGACACCCTGTGTGGCGCGACCCATGACCCTGATGTCGGCAACAGCCATACGGATGACAATGCCGCTCTTGTTGATAATCATCAGGTCGTTGATGTCGGTCACATTCTTCAGAGCGACGAGTTTGCCGGTCTTATCTGTGATGGACATCGTCTTGACGCCGTGTCCGCCACGGTTGGTCTTGCGGTAGTCCTCAATGGATGAGCGCTTGCCGTAGCCGTTCTCGCTGACGACCATTGCCGTTTCCTTTTCAGGGTCATTGACAACAATCATGCCAATCACCTCATCG
Source organism: uncultured Prevotella sp. (assembly GCA_900315835.1). Lineage (GTDB taxonomy): Bacteria > Bacteroidota > Bacteroidia > Bacteroidales > Bacteroidaceae > Prevotella. The sequence goes on along the minus strand of ONAR01000002.1, from coordinate 96,010 downwards.
CCGTCGCCGTCGCGCATCATGCCACGCACACCGGTGGCTGCACGCCCCATGGTGCGCACCTTGCTCTCGTCGAAGCGGACAGCGCGGCCATTGCGGTCGGCCAGAATCAGTTCGTTGTGGCCATTGGTCAGACGCACGTCGACCACCTCATCGCCCTCGGCAATGGTGATGGCCTTCACGCCGTTGGCGCGTGGACGTGAGTATTCTTTCAGGCAAGTCTTCTTCACGGTGCCGCGTTTGGTGGCGAACACCACGTAGTGGTTGTTGATGAACTCCTCATTGTCGAGCCCGCCGCCACGCAGACGCAGGAAGGCGTTGACGCTGTCGCCGGTCTCAATGTTAAGCAGGTTCTGAATGGCGCGGCCCTTCGACGTCTTGTCGCCTTCGGGAATGTCGTAGCAATGCAGCCAGTAGCACCGGCCGAAGCGGGTGAAGAAGAGCATCGTCTGGTGCATCGTAGCGGGATAGATGAACTCGGTGAAGTCCTTCTCTCGCGTATGGGCGCCCTTTGATCCTACGCCGCCGCGGGCCTGCTCACGGAATTCCTTCAGCGGGGTGCGCTTGATGTAGCCGAGGTGGCTCACAGTGATGACCACGGGGTCGTTGGGGTAGAAGTCCTCAGCGTTGAACTCATGCTCGTCGGGGATAATCTGCGTGCGGCGGTCGTCGCCATATTTGGCCTTCACCTCAAGCAGGTCGTCCTTCATTACTTTCTTGCAAAGCTCGGGATCGTCAAGGATTTGCTGCAGGTATTCGATTTGCTTCTGCAGCTCGTCGAACTCCTGATGCAGCTGGTCGGTGCGCAGCTTGGTGAGCTGAGCCAGACGCATGTCGACGATAGCCTTCGACTGCAGCTCATCGAGGTTGAAGCGCTTCTCCAAGTTGCGCTGTGCGTCGGAGGGCGACTCACTGCTGCGGATGATGTGGACCACCTCGTCGATGTTGTCGCAGGCGATGATCAATCCCTCGAGGATGTGGGCACGCTCTTTGGCCTTGTTGAGGTCGAACTTCGTGCGCCGGATGGTCACCTCGTGGCGATGCTCAATGAAGTAAGAGATGCAATCCTTCAGCGAGAGCAGTTTCGGACGCAGCTGCGAGTGGTCGTGCTTGTTGGGCACCAGCGCGATGCAGTTGACCGAGAAGCTGCTCTGCAGTGCGGTCATCTTGAAGAGCTTGTTGAGGATGACCTTGGCGTTGGCGTCTTTCTTCACATCGACGACGATGCGCATGCCCTGACGGCCGGTCTCATCGTTGACGTTGGCAATGCCCTCCAACTTACCTTCCTTCACGAGGTCGGCAATGTATTCAATGAGCTGTTGCTTGTTGACACCATAAGGAATCTCGGTGACGACAATCTTGTCGTGTGCGTCGTCGCTTTCAATCTCAGCCTTGGCGCGCATGACGATGCGTCCGCGGCCGGTGGTGTAGGCTTCCTTGACGCCCTGCAGGCCGTAGATATAGGCACCGGTGGGGAAGTCGGGCGCAGGGATATACTGCATCAGCCCATCCACGTCGATGTCGGGGTTGTCGATATAAGCGCAGCATCCGTCGATAACCTCGTTCAGGTTATGCGTAGGAATGTTGGTAGCCATACCCACGGCGATACCGTTTCCGCCGTTGACCAGCAGGTTAGGAATCTTCGTCGGCATGACGGTCGGTTCCTTTAGGGTGTCGTCGAAGTTGTTGGTCATATCGACGGTATCCTTGTCGATATCGTCCATGATGTGCTCGCCCATCTTCGAGAGGCGGCACTCGGTGTAACGCATGGCAGCCGGTGAGTCGCCGTCGACACTACCGAAGTTACCCTGACCGTCGACGAGCTTGTAGCGCATATTCCAGTCCTGGCCCATGCGAACGAGGGCGCCGTAAACCGAACTGTCACCGTGGGGGTGATACTTACCCAGCACCTCACCCACGACACGCGCGCATTTCTTGTAGGGCTTGTCGCTGGTGTTGCCCAGTCCGAGCATGCCGTAGAGGATACGCCGGTGAACGGGCTTGAAGCCGTCGCGGACGTCGGGCAATGCACGTGCTACGATGACCGACATTGAGTAGTCGATGTAAGAGGTCTTCATCTCTTCCTCAATGTTGATTTTCATAATCCGGTCTTGATCAATAGTCAAATTCTCATCCATTTAATATAGTTGTCTTTTCGTTAAAATTCGATTTTAGGGCCTTTTCTTGCCCTCTGAGCCATTTTGGGTTCTCATTCAAGGTGTAAAATTACGGTTTTTCTTTGACATGGCAAGCGATAATCTCAAAAAAATGCGCCTTCAGGCAAAAGTTTTTAGCCAATAACGTAGGCCACGGAGCAGATGAGCTCCATACCGAGCACATAGACGACGAGGGCTGGCCGGAGCAGACGTGTGCCCTGGCAGACACTTTGAAAGACATCGCGGTAGTTGTGGAGCTGACCGCTGAAAAGGCCGTAGGCAATGGCCGCGGTGATGGTCATGAACGCGGCAATGGGTACGACGGCTGCCGAGAAACTGCTGGGGAAGAGGTGACCGGTGGCATTGAGCAAGATGGCTCGCGTTGGCAGTATCAGCAGCAGGATAACGGCCAACTCGACGGCGATGAGTCCGGATGCTGCCTGAAGACCTGATTTCTGCTGCGGGTCGGGGCTTGTCTTCGTCGCTACCGCCTTCAGCGCCGGCCACAGACCGCTGGCGCAGCAACAGCCAAGGGTAATGTCGGCCAGAATCATCCATACGAGGATGGGGTGGGAGAGATTGTCCACGAAGGTGCCGAAGAGCCATCTGATGCCCCCGTTGCCAAGCAGCGAGTGGAGCGATGTCTCGGGTACGGCTGCCGTCCACAGCCATGAGCCGAGGATGACGGCAACCTGCAGGAGCACCAGCGTAAGGAGCAGCGCCGGAAGCAGTCGGTTATTCTTCATCAGGCGTCAGGTTGTCAATGTCGAGGATGCGCAGCTCCAAGGCGCGCACCACGAGGCGTGTGGCGTTGACGCCAATGCCGCCGTTGCCGTTGGGGAAGAGCTTCTGCACCAGTTCATTCTGCCGCTTCTCCAGACTCTTTACGCCAAACGGCATGCCACGAAGATTGGTAATCTGGTCCTTGGTATAACCCAAAGCCAGGTGGCGCAGGAAGCGCTCGTCGTATTCGTCGATGTCGTAGTTGATGAGGGCTTCCTGCCGCATCAGTTCATTGTTGACGCTCTTCTTGAACCGCTCGACAATCTTCTCCAAGATGGGCTGGTTGAAGACGAGACGCTTGCCGTCCATCACACTGGCTACATCATTGCGCGTGAGCAGTTCGCCGCTTTTCAGTATGATGCCGTCGCAACCGGCATCCATGGCATCCACCCACAGCTTCTCGTTGAGGATTTCACCCGTGAAGATGAGCACCTTCACCTCGGGGTAGCTCTGCTTGGTGCGGCGGCAAATCTCCACACCGACGGTCGTCGATCCGCCGAGGCCGAGGTCGAGCAGCACCAGATCGGGCTTCTGCTGCTTCATCAGCTTCCAATAAGAAGGCTCGTCGGGCGCGGTGCCGATGATATGGGCCTCAGGAATATCTGACCTGAAGATACCCTCAGTACCCTTCAGCTCAAGGGGTACGTCTTCTACAATAATCACATTAAAGTCTTTCATATCGTGTCTTTGTTTTTAATTACGTGGTGGTTGTTGTGCTTCCAAATAAGTGTGGTACCGCCAGGGCATGGTGATGATGACGCTGGTGCCGCTGTCGCTGCGCGTTGCCGTAATGCCGCAGGCGCGGAGGTTGGTTACCTCGCCCATCTCTCTGACGATTTGGCGGCAAAGCAACAACTTGATGTTGACGGTTTGCGGCGTGAAGAGGGCGGTGGCCTGATCGTCGGTCAGCGTCAGCTGGTCCATGTTGATGGTCACCCGCATGTAGTTGGCATCGAGTTGCTCAAGGCTGACCCGAGGTTTGTTGCCATTGTTGCAATGCCGGAGAATGTCGAGCAGATAAGCGATGGTATTGCCGTCGATGCGTGGCGTATGCACCTGGCGCATGGCTTGCTCAGAGAGTATCTCGTAGAGGGCATGATAATAGTCGACCACCTCCTTGATGGCTTGCAGGTTTTGACTGTCGCTGTCGATGAGCTGCCTGATGCGTGAGGGGTAATACATTGTCTCGTGTTTCAGCGTCGAGAGGCAGTTGTCCAACACATTATTAGATATATAGAGCTTGTCGGTGTCCATCTTCAACCGGTTGAGCTCATCTTGCGCCAATTCATTCTTCACCGCCATATCGGTCTTGCTGTTGATTGAAGCCTTCAGCGCCTCGCGTATTTGCCCCACCACATCATTGAGGCTGTCCTTCTGCTCGGGCATGAGGTGGAAGTTGCGGAAGTCGCTGAGCGCCTCGATGCCTTCGAGCTTCTGCTCGTCTGAAGCATCGGAGAGCAGCAGCCGGTTCATCTGGTTGATGCGCTCGACGCAGAACCTGTAGTTCAACTTCCGACGGTAATAGAGGAAGTAATACGCGGGGAAGATGACGATGAGCAAGATGACGAGCAGGGCCACGGCAACGGTCTTATTGACGTTGTTGCGTTGCATTGACCTCACGTAGGCTGGCAGCTGACTGTCGGCGCTGGCTTGGCGGAAGAGTCGGGTGTAGTACTGGTTGCTCTTATGATAAAGGTCCCACTGGTGCAGGGCCAGGGCCGCCACAGCCGTCTCATTGCTGATGTCGAGCAGCGTCGTCGTATCGTTGGAGCTGACGTATTTGTGGCAACTGTCGGCGAAGCGCAGCGTCTCTTTGTATTGCGAGTTGACGTTGGCCAGATAAGCGCTGTCGGCATAGCGGTTGGCCATTGCTTTCCTGCCGGTGACTGTCGTGGCGTTAGCAGTTGGTTTAGCCGTGGTTTGCGGCTTTGCGCTGGCCGTTGTGTGGAGTCCGGCCATCAGCAGCAGAAGGGCGATGACCATGCGCAACCGACCGACGGGCAAACGGAAGAAGATGCGGGTGCCCTTGCCCAATTGGCTCTCTGCCTTAATCATACAGGCATTGAAGAGGCGGCTCATCTTCTTATATTTCTCGATGATGCCGTTGCAGTTCTTCAGTCCGAAGCCATGGCCACCCGTATAGGTGCGGTCGAAGATATGGCTCAGCGTGGTCTCATCCATGCCCGGGCCATTGTCGGCGACGCTGATTTCCACGTAGTCGGGCGACTCCTTGGCCGAGATGGTCACGCGCCCGCCCTTGGGCGTGAACTTGCGGGCGTTGTCGGCGATGGTGTTGATCATAAACAGCGTCAGTATGCGGTCAGCCTTGACAACGCACGTCGTAGGCTTCACATCCAGTTGAATGCCCTTCAGCCGGAAACCCATCTCGCTGTGCTTGACGATGTCGAAAAGCCCGGCCAACTGGAAGTTCTCTATCCTCAGACTCACCTCGCCCTGACGCATCTGTATCCATTGCGTGAGTATGGTGTTGTAGTCGTTGATGCTGTCGGTGAGCTCAGCGATGTAGTTGAGCCGCTGAGTGCGCTGGTTGTCGTCGATGTCGTTGCGCATGAGTCGGTTCACCTCGTTCACCATGCGGTCGATAAACGGCAGTATGCTGTTGACCAACTGCACCTTGGCGCGCTGTTCAAGGTTGCGCTCCTTGTTTTGAGTGAGATGGAGCCGGGCCACATCAGTCTGCTCGGCAATCTCCTCGAAGTGTTCCTCGTTTTTCTCGGCCAACTGCTCGTTCTCCCGCTGCCATTGCTGAAGGGGCTCGAGTAAGGCCGGCATTGAGAACAGCCGGTCGCTGCGGCGGCGCATGCGCGCAAACATCAGCAGCAAGAGGCTCACCACGATAATCATCACCACGACCACGGCCGTCATGATGGTCAGCTGTTGGGCGGAGCTGTTCAGCTGCGCCGCGCGGGCCTCCAACTGTCGGTCCTGCCGCGTCTGCTCCTGCAGGTCGAGATAGATGTTGCGGTTGATATCGCTGTTCTTCTTATCGTTGACTGCCGAATAAACCAAGCAGAGCTGCTCTCGGATTGAGGCCACGAGGTCGGGCGCCAGATTGATGGCTTTGTTTTGATAGAGTGCGCGCTGCAGACAGATTAATGCCGAACGATAGTCCTTAATCTGCCAATAACACTCGGCCAGCGTTCGGTTGGCGCCTGCAATCTGATACACGTCGCCATAAGCCGTGAAGATGTTGAGTGCGCGTTGAGCGAGGTTACCGGCCAACAGCGTGTCTGGCATGAAGTCGGTGTTGATGGCCACGATGGCCGCAGGGTTATATTTAAATAAGGTGTCGCGCTGGGCGGTGTTCTGCAGATGCTCGCTCAAGGCTTGCAGCGCCTGCGCCTCCCAATAGTCGTAGCCCGACTCCTGAGAGAGCACGTAGCAGCGCATGAGGTAATCAAACTCATGCTGTTTCAGCAGTGGGTCGCTGTCGGGCAGAATGCCTCCGGAACCGATGTTGTAATAGTAGTTGAGCAGCTGCGCGGTATCGCGCTGTATGGCGCCGTAGGGATTGATTTGCCTTATCATGTCGGCGCTCTGCTTATAAAGTCCAACATAATAATAATAGGTGGAGCTGACGATGGCGTATTCCGATCTCGCATAGCTCAACCGGGCAAGCTGATGGCCGTTGAGCATGGCCTCATCTTCCTTGATGCGCGAGAGTCGGCGCTGGGCACTTTCCTGGTATTCGTAGAACTCCTTGTTGCGGCTTTCGCGTTGGCAGAGCCTCATCTGCTGAATGTCGGCAATGGCGAGCTCCAGTTGGTTTTCTGAGGTGGATAGAATGGTCGTAAGGCGCTTGCTGGCCTGCGCATAGTTCATCTTCACCAAGTCAACGAAAGCCAGATGGTTAAGCGCCTCGGCGTAACCATCACTATAATGCGCTGAAGCCGCCAGTGCAGCATTGGCATAGAAGCGGGTGGAGTCGAGATTGCGGTAGTGGAAAGCATACGCCGCCTCATTCAGCCTGTCAACCGCTTGGTTGCCATGCTGACCGCAGGCTGCTAACATCAAAGTGCAGAGCAGCAAGCCTGAAAAGGTATGGAGCAATGTTTTCACTACTATTCGGTTTCGATTTTGATTTAGCAAAGGTAAAAAGGAAATTTCAAACAACAAAATAAATAAGGTGTTAAAAACGGTTCCCCTGACTGTCAGCTAACCTTATTCTGTCAAAAACTTTGGTGTTTTTAGGCCTCTGAGAAGGGCCTCGAAATGAACAAGCACCTCCTTCGCTCCGAAAAACGCGAAAATACGCGGTTTTAAGCATGTTTTCATAAACCGCTATCTTTCAGCTATTTATGTAGATGAGTATACAAAAGACAGTGGCAGATGACTTTGGCGGGGCCGCGATGAGATACTTATCGCGGTGCGATAACATAGCTATCGTGGTGCGATAACATAGTTGTCGCGATGCGATACCATAGCAATCGCAGTGCGATCTGATAGTTATCGCGATGCGATAGGATAGCTATCGCGATGCAACGGGGTAATTACGACACTTTCGGGGCCGTTTTTTCGTAGTTTCATCAAAAATCTGACGTATCTTCATTTGTAGAACAAGAGAAAACTCATACACGATTATGTCAGCTATTTTCTGAATAAAACTCATGAACTTATCAACTCAATCGCTCAAAAACTCAAACCATTATTTTGTCGTCTCGCTCAATTAACGTAACTTTGCAGCAATATAAAAAGACAACTATAAGACTGCTTATGAACTTAAAAGTACGCTTAGCCATAATGAACTTCCTCGAATTCGGCGTTTGGGGAGCTTATCTCACTTGCATGGGCAACTATCTTGGCGTTGCCGGTCTTGGCGCTGAGATTTCGTGGTTCTATGCCATTCAGGGCATTGTGTCCATCTTTATGCCCACGCTCATGGGCATCATTGCCGACAAGTATGTGCAGCCCCAGCGGTTGCTCGGCATCTGCCATTTGCTGGCTGGCGTATTCATGTTCTCGCTGTGGTATATGGGCATGAGCGCAGGCTTCGGTCATGAGATAACCAACAAGCCGCTGTTCATCTTGCTCTATACGCTAAGCGTCGCTTTCTACATGCCAACGCTGGCTTTGGCCAACACCACGGCCTTCACCATCTTGAAAAACAATGGCGGTGACACAGTGACCGACTTCCCACCCATCCGCTCGTGTGGTACGGTGGGCTTTATCTTGGTCATGTGGTTCGTCAACTGCGCCACCTGGGATAACGGCAGCTTCAGTATGACGCTTGCCCAGAACCTGCATAAATTCCAATACACTTACAATCAGTTCATGGTCTCGGGCTTGCTGAGCATGGTGATGTTCTTCTATGTGTTCACACTGCCTCAGTGCCGGTTGGTTCCCAATAAGTCAACTGAGAAGAAGACGCTGGCTGAAACCTTCGGCCTCGACGCCTTTAAGTTGTTCAAGGAGAAGCGCATGGCGCTGTTCTTCATCTTCTCGGCTTTGCTCGGCATGTCGCTGCAGGTGACCAACAGCTTTGCCGGTCCGTTCATCTCCAGCTTCCAGGGCAGCAGCGACCCCGTTGTGGCTACGTCGTTCGCGGCCAGCAATGCCACACTGCTCACGTCGATCTCTCAGGTGAGCGAGGCCTTCTGCATTCTGCTCATTCCCTTCTTCCTCAAGCGCTATGGCATTAAGGGCGTGATGCTCATCGCCATGTTTGCCTGGGTACTGCGGTTCGGATTCTTCGGCGTGGGCAATCCCAGCATGCCCGGTGTGCTGCTGTTTATTGCCTCATGCATCGTGTATGGCGTGGCCTTCGACTTCTTCAATGTCTCCGGCGGCATCTTTGTCGACCGTGAGTGCCCTGCGAAGATTAAGGCTTCTGCCCAGGGTCTGTTCATGTTGATGACCAATGGCCTCGGCGCCACAATTGGTACACTGACGGCTGGTGCCATCGTCAACCATTTCTGCTCTTGGCAGCAGGTCGGAGAGTCTTCCTTCCTTATGGGTAACTGGCAGGCTTGCTGGTTCATCTTCGCTGGCTTCGCGCTGGCTGTCGGCATCGCCTTCGCACTCGTCTTCCGCGGTAGCAAACATCAGCAGAAAGCGTAATTGTAACTCATTTAATCATTATTCAATCAGAAAGTCAGTATGGCAAGAATACAGTTGAAATTCAGAATGGTCTCTGAGGTGATAGGCAAAGGTAAAGGCGGTATACTCGTCCTTACCGACCGCGAGAGTGAGCGGCAGTTGGTTATACCCTGCGACCCCGACACCCTTCTAAGCTTCACCAATCGGATGGATTGTAAGGGAGACTATTCGAGCAGTTTGCCAGATGTGCTGGTGAATATCCTCATGGGGCAGACCGACCTGCATCTGGAAGTCTTATTCGACAGTGTGAAAGACGGCGCTTATCATGCGGTGCTCTACAACCACGACACGCAGGAAAAGTTTCCGCTGAAAGACACCGATGGCGTGATGCTCAATTTCATCAGCAACGGCAAGATACACATGTATATGGATGAGAAGCTTTTCATGCAGCAAAGCACGCAGTATGACGCGATGGCCGGTGCCGTGGCGCTGCCCATCAACTCCATCTCCAGTGCTATGTTGGAGGAAGGAATCAAGAATGCCATTGCCAATGAGGAATATGAAATGGCTTCGCAGCTGAGCGCTGAGTTGAAGCGCCGCAAGCAGCAGCATGAGGACGAGGAGGCCGCCGACGGGGCAGACCAAGCATGAAAGAAGCAAGATATTTCTATGTGCCTTCAGCTGAGGCCGCCAATGAGTTGCCTGAGCAAGAGGCGCAGCATGCCATCAAGGTGCTTCGCCTGACCGAGGGCAGCGACATCTTTCTGATGGACGGCGAAGGCTGTTTCTATGAGGCTGAGGTGACCATGGCCTCTAAGAAGCGTTGCTTCTATGCCATCCGCAAGAAACTGCCCCAGCAGAAGACTTGGCGCGGCAGCATCCACCTTGCCATCGCCCCCACCAAAATGATGGAGCGCATGGAGTGGATGGTGGAGAAAAGCGTCGAGATAGGTGTCGACGAGATTACCTTCCTCGACTGCCAGTTCTCAGAGCGCCATACGCTCCGCACCGACCGCGTGGAGAAGATTATGGTGGCTGCGATGAAGCAGAGCCGCAAACCATACAAGACCATCATCAACGCGATGACGCCCTTCAACGATTTCATCGCCCATGCCCCTGAAGGCCGCAAATACATCGCTCACTGCTATGATGAGATTGAGCGGAATGACTTTTTCAATGAGCTGCAGACGCTCAACCCCGATGAAAAAGTGACGGTGCTTGTGGGACCGGAAGGCGACTTCTCGATTGATGAAGTGAAGTTGGCCATCGACAATGGCTTTGAACCTATATCGCTGGGCAACAGCCGACTGCGCACCGAGACGGCGGGTATGATGGCGGTGGCTATGTGTCAGATGCTCAAACGAGTGTGAAATATTTTATGAACGCATAAAAAGATGATTAGGATAATAAAGACGATAAAGGCAATGATGACGGTATTGGCAATACCCTTCATCCTTTCAATGACAGCCTGCTCCGACAATGATTACCTCAATGCGATACCCGAGGAAAGCACTTTGCTCATCTCTATGAACCCCGCCAAGCTGACGGGTACGGGTAGTCCGTTGATTCTGAAGTCGTTGCTGCACGTGAGCAAGCTCAACGACAGCGGTCTCGACCTCTCCGCCAACGTGTTTTTCTTTGAGGATGCACGCGCCAACATCGGTGTCTGCGCAAAGGTGAGCGACGACGATAAGTTGGAGGACCTGCTGAAGCAAGCCCATCTGAATATCATCGAGCGACGTGGCTTCAAGTTCGCCGCCCTGCCCAGCAACTGGGTGATTGGTTTCTCAGACAAGGCTGCGTTGCTGATGGGTCCCGCACTGCCAGCCGCTCAGTCGGAGCTGATGACGCAGATGGCCAAATACCTTGGCGCTGACGAGGATGACGGTGTAAAGAGTTCGCCGCTGTTTGACAAGCTCGACTCCATCGATGCGCCGATGGCCATGGTGAGTCAGGTGCAAGCCCTGCCCGAGCAGTTGGTGATGCCGTTTACCATCGGAGCACCACGCGATACCGATCCGTCTGACATCCTTGTGGCCGCCTCCATGCAGCTGAAAGATAACCAACTGATGATGCAGGGAGAAACTTATTCGCTGAAGAAAGACATTGACAAGGCGCTGAAAGACGCCCGCAAAATCTATCGCCCCATCAAGGGCGCTTATGTCAAGGCGATGTCGCAAGACGATGTATTGGGTATGTTCCTCAACGTCGATGGTCAGCGTTTCCACTCGCTCATCAGTCAGAACCGCGGCATCTCCGCGCTCTTGGCCGGCATCAATTCGGCCATCGACATGGACAACATCCTCAAGAGCGTTAACGGCGACATGACCATCGTCTCCTCGGCTTTGGCCAAGGGCAATATGCACATGATGATGGCGGCCAAGCTCAGCAACGCCAAATGGCTCGACGATGTCGACTATTGGAAGCAGAGTGTGCCTGAGGGCGGCTATATCGGTGATTGGGGCAAGAACTGCTTCTACTATAAAGACAGCAGCACCAGCTATTACTTTGGTGTAACCCCCGACTTGCAATACATGAGCGGCGGCAACCCCGATGAGGCGCGCGCCAGCATCAAGGCCTGCGCCAATCCGATCTCGCCAAAGCTTCAGCGACAGATTGTGGGGCAGAAGTTGGTGATGGTTATCAACTTCACAGCATTGCAAGGTACTAAGGCTGAGGCTGTTACTGCATTGCTGAAGCCAATGTTCGGCCATGTGAATACCATCGTCTATACGATGAAATAGTTTTTGGGATAATGAATAAGATACAGTTTAAGTCGGTCATTCCCCATGTCTTTGCCCAGCGCACTGACTTGACGTCAGCGGTGTGGGGGCAAGACATCTGTTTTGAGAAGGGCCATCTATACCTTGTAGAAGCAGCATCTGGCAAGGGTAAAAGCACGTTCTGCAGTTATGTAATGGGCTTCCGCCACGATTACGAGGGCGAAGTGTTGTTTGATGAGACCAATACCCACGACATTACGGTGAGCCAATGGGTCGAAATCCGACGCCGCCACGTCAGTCACCTCTTTCAGGAACTTCGACTCTTCCCCGAGCTTACGGCTTGGGAGAATGTTCAGATCAAGAATAAGCTCACCAACTTTAAGCCCGACAACGAGATTAAGGAATGGTTCGAGCGCCTCGGCATCGGCGATAAGTTGGATGCCAAGATTGGCCGCATGTCGTTTGGTCAGCAGCAGCGCGTAGCTATGATCAGGGCACTGGTGCAGCCGTTCGACTTTATCTTGGCCGACGAGCCCATCTCTCACCTCGACGACCGTAACTCGCAGATTATGGCCGACATCATGATGGCTGAGGCCAAGAAGCAGGGCGCCGGCGTCATCGTGACCAGTATTGGCAAGCATATGGATTTAAACTATGAAAGGACGGTGAAGCTATGAATTTGGTTTGGAAACTGTTGCGGCAACATATCAGCGTGCCGCAGTTTATCGGGTTCTTCTTTGCCAATCTCTTTGGCATGCTCATCGTATTGCTGGGCTATCAGTTTTATAAAGATGTAAAGCCAGTGCTTACTGCCGACGATTCGTTTATGAAGTCGGACTACGTCATCGTTGAGAAGGTTATAGGTACGGGCAGCACCCTCTCGGGCCGCAGCAATGCCTTCAGTCCAAGTGAGGTGACCGACATGCAGCAGGAAGGCTTTGTCAAGAAGATTGGCGTTTTCACCTCAACGCAGTATCAGACCACTGCCCACATGGGCATCGCTGGTACGCCGGTGCTCAACTCGGAGCTGTTCTTTGAGAGTGTACCCGATGAGTTCGTCTCGGCTCCTGCGGGTACTTGGACTTATAAACCGGGCGACAACGTGGTGCCGGTCATTCTTCCACGCAGCTATATCGCTATGTATAACTTCGGCTTTGCCCAGAGCCGGCAGCTGCCGAAAATAAGTGATGGCCTTGTCGGAATGATTGACTTAGACATCTTCATCCAAAACGACGGCAAGAGCGGTTCGTTCAAGGGTAAGGTCATCGGCTTCTCCAACACCATCAACACAATCCTCGTGCCTCAGGCTTTCATGGATTGGAGCAACCAGACCTTCGCACCGGGTAAACACAATGACCCCACGCGCATCATCCTCGACGTCAACAACGATCAGACCGACAAGATGACGAAATACTTCGACAAGAAGGGCTACGAGGTGGAAGATAATAAACTCGATGCGGAGAAGACCACTTACTTTCTCCGTATGATGGTGTCGATGGTGATGGGCGTAGGCTTGGTCATCTCACTGCTGAGCTTCTACATCCTCATGCTGAGCATCTATCTGTTGGTGCAGAAGAATTCAGAGAAGCTCGAGAACCTGCTGCTCATTGGCTACAGCCCAGCGCAGGTGGCGCGGCCTTATCAGTTGCTCACCATCTTCCTCAACCTCGGTGTACTGGTCATTGCCATCGCTGTGTTGCTGGTGGCGCGGCAGTATTACACCGGCGTCATCAACATGCTCTTCCCCGATACCGAACTGGGTACGGTGCTGCCGTCACTGGTGCTGGGCCTCGGCTTGTTTGTCTTGGTCAGCATCTGCAACACCATTGCCATTCATAATAAGATTAAGCGTATTTGGAACCGAAAAGAATGAACGCAGGAGGTAACATCAACGGTAAATCATCTTTGTATGACCGCTTCGTGGTTAAGGAACCGGCCCAGTTGCTCGACTGGCTCATTGCCAACACCCACGACAGCCGTACAAAGGTGAAAGCCATCTTGCATGGTCAGGGCGTGAAGGTCAATGGAAAGGTCGTCACCCAATTCAACTTCCAGTTGGAGCCTGGCATGAAGGTGGCTGTGAGCAAGACCAAGAATAATCAGCTGTTCAAGAACCACTACCTCAAGGTGGTGTATGAGGACCGCTATATCGTTGTCATCGACAAGAAGCCCGGTGTATTGTCGATGGCGGCAGGGCATAGTTCGCTCAACGTAAAGTCCATTCTCGACGACTACTTCCGGCAGTCGCGGCAGCATTGCACCGCGCACATCGTTCATCGGCTCGACCGCGATACCAGCGGACTGATGATTTACGCCAAAGACAAGGCTACGGAACTGACGCTTGAGGGCGACTGGCACCACTTCGTCTATGACCGCCGCTACGTGGCGCTGTTGTCGGGCGTTGTGGAGGACGATGAGGGCACTATCGAGAACTGGCTCAAAGACAATCAAGCCTATTACACTTATTCGAGTCCAGTCGATAACGGCGGCAAATACGCCATCACCCATTATCGGGTGCTGCGTCGGTCGCCTTACCATTCATTGGTAGAGTTTCGTCTGGAGACGGGGCGGAAGAATCAAATCCGCGTGCATGCTGCCGATATGGGGCATCCAGTTTGCGGCGATGTGAAATATGGTAATGGCGATGACCCTATAGGGCGCCTCTGTCTGCACGCCTATAAACTGTGCTTCTATCATCCGGTCACCCACAAACCGTTGGAGTTTCAAACCGATATACCACAATCGTTTACATCGGTCTTCAGGCAGTAGTAACCGCGGTGCTGTCAATATTAATCAATAATCCTCTTAATCAAGCATAGCTTTCAAATGATGGACAATAACCTGCTTTATTACATTTTCGTTCTTCTCATCATTGTCTTAGCCATTGTCGTTATCAAGAAGGTGGCGGGTTGCATGATTAAGGCAATAGCACTAATCATTGCTATTGCCTTAATTCTGCTGATTTACTTTGCTTGTTTGCAATAGGATTACCTGAGGTCGATGACGTCGGCCTTGGGGAAATCTTTGGCGTTGAAAGTGAACTTGCTGTTGGGCTGGTTGACGGCCTTGAAGTTGTTCACCGTAATTGTCGTCCAGTTGTTGGTGCCTTGTCTCATCTTGATAAGGCTCGGCGTATAGGAGTGCTTGCTGATGGTGATATAAGCTTCCTGTACGCTGCGCTTCTTGTTTTGCGCGGTCATGTGGACGACGTAGTTGCCGCTCTTGGTCTCCATCGAGAGATTGTAGCCGCTCTTATACATTGAAAGGAAGGTATAAGGGTTCATGCTCATTCGCTTAGCCTCAGTAGGAGTGGAGATGTTGACCTCGTTGGTCATCTTCAGATAGCTCCATTGCGTCTTGCCATTATACCATACGATAGCCTTCGGCGTGCGGGCCTGAAACATATTGCCCTTGATGGCGATGGTGCCCGACTGCGAGCCAATCTTACTACCCGTGGCAGTGAAGTTGGCCTCAGCGCCACCTTTACGTCCGACGACAGCTGCCGTCTTGTCCAATACCTTCATGGCTTGCTTTGCACTCTGGGCAGAGGCAAAGAGCGTTAGACATGTGAATAAACTCAGTAAAAATATCTTTTTCATAATGATGTAAATATTACTTTCTTCCTCAACGATTACTTTCCACCATGAACGGCGTTGAGCAGTCGTGCAAGGCTGTTCTCATCCATGACGAGAACGTCGCGTGGCTTTGCGCCCTGAGCCGGACCGACGATGCCTGCGTGCTCCAACTGGTCCATCAGTCGGCCGGCGCGGTTGTAGCCAATCGAGAAGCGGCGCTGTATCATACTCGTCGAACCCTGTTGCGAGACGACGACGGCGCGGGCCACCTCATCGAAGTAAGGATCGAGCTTGCTGGCATCGGTCTCGCCATTGCCACCACCCATCTCAGCATTGGGATCGTCGGGCTCAGGCAACTCCATTGGGTCAACGGGTCCGGGCTGATTGGCGATGTAGTCGCAGACAGCCTCAATCTCGGGCGTGTCAATGAAGGCGCACTGCACACGCACCGGCTCGGTGCCTGCAAGGAAAAGCATATCGCCGCGACCGGCCAACTGATCGGCGCCGGTGCGGTCGAGAATGGTGCGCGAGTCAACCTGCGCCGAGACGCGGAAAGCCATACGGCCGGGGAAGTTGGCCTTGATGTTACCCGTTATGATTTTGGTGGTTGGTCGCTGCGTGGCGATAATCATGTGGATGCCGACGGCGCGCGCCAACTGAGCGATGCGCGCGATAGGAGCCTCAATCTCCTTGCCTGCAGTCATGATGAGGTCGCCGAACTCATCGATAATCACCACGATATAGGGCATGTATTCATGACCGTCGGTGAGCCGAAGCTTGTGGTGGATGAACTTATCGTTATATTCGTCAATCTTCCTTACCTGCGCCTTCTTCAGCAAGTCGTAGCGATGGTCCATGAGCTTACAGAGCGAGTTGAGCGTGCGCACCACCTTCTGCACGTCGGTGATGATAGGCTCATCCTCGTTCTCAGGCAAGGCGGCCATGTAGTGGGGCGCAATCTTATTATAGATGCTGAACTCCACCTTCTTCGGGTCGACCAATACGAACTTCAGCTCATTCGGGTGCTTCTTATATAATAAGGAGGTGATGATGGCATTCAAACCAACCGACTTACCCATACCCGTGGCACCTGCGACTAACAGATGGGGGAGCTTGGTCAAGTCGACCATAAACACCTCATTGGTGATGGTCTTACCTAAGCAAAGGGGCAGGTTCATCTTCGAGTTCTGGAACTTCTTGGTGTTCAGCACACTCTCCATCGACACGATCTGAGGTTTCTTGTTGGGTACCTCTATACCAATGGTGCCCTTACCGGGTATCGGCGCGATAATACGGATGCCAAGCGCCGAAAGACTCAGCGCAATGTCGGCTTCCAGTCCACGGATGCGGTTGATGCGCACACCTTCAGCCGGTGTAATCTCATAGAGCGTGACCGTAGGACCGACGGTGGCATTAATCTGACTGATTTCAACGCCAAAGTTACGCAGCACCTCAATGATGCGGTTGTTGTTGGCCTTGACCTCATCCATGTCAATCACCGTCTTATTATCGTATTTCTTCAATAAGTTGAAGGTGGGGAACTTATACTTGGTAAACGGCTCCCACGGATTAATGGGCACGTCAAGGTTGGGCGTTGTGGTAGGAACTTTTCCGCTTGCCGTCTCCTCAACCTTCATCGGGTCTACTTTGAGCTCGGGTTCGCTGTTTTTATCGGTTTCACCGGAAACCGTCGTAGTGAGTACCGGCTCAAGGTGTACGTCGGACTTAGCCGTTGCAGCCTGCGCGTAGTCGGTCAGATCAACGACCTGCGGCTTCTCATCATCAGCTTCAGCAGCCTCGTCGGCAACATTATTGTCGGCGGGTTCATTGGTAGCTTGCTCATCTGCAGGCTCCTCGGCCTCAGGATCCGTCGGATGATTAATCGTCAGCTTCACATGTTTCGTCAGATACTTCACGGGATTCATCATGCGTCGGATATAGACGATGGTCTCCGTACTGAGATAGGTGAGGAAGGCTATTGCCGTGAGTATCAGTAGAGCGGTGAGGCCCGGAGCACCAATGAGCATCTCAATATGATCCACGCAGTAGGCGCCATGATTGCCGCCGGGATTGTACACCTCATTACCCATAAACGGGGCAAGGAACTTAGCCAGGGCAATGGATGACCAGATCATGACGACCATCAGACAGAAGAAACTCTTCAGCAAGCCAACGGAGTAGGCGTGCATCAGTTTCAGTGACGCCAAGATCAGGAAAACCGGAATAAGGAAGGCTGGGAGACCAAAGTTGACGGAAATCAGCATGTAGGAGGCCCACGCACCCAACGAGCCGCAGTAGTTGGTAAACTCGTGGCCGCTGTTGAACAGTTCCCATGGCTTGAGGTTCTCGAGGATGCTCTGGTCAGCCTTGCCCGTACTCAAGTAGCTCACCATCGAGATGATGAGCAGCACAGAAAAGGCCAGTAGCACAAGACCAAGGAAGAAGTCTATGGTGTCGTTCTCTATCTTATTTCGGAAGCCGACCGCTTCGCCGAAGCCTTTTGACGATGTGCGGCCAGATTTTCTTTTAGTCATATTCAGTTTTATTTGGTTGTGCAAAATTAATTGATTTCATCTGAAAAACAAAGATAAAGTGCGCCCATTTTTGGGAAAGTTTGAAGGTTTTATGGTTTTAGGATGGCCGTATGCCTATTTTTTTATAATTTTGCACGTATATATTAGAAGAATGAAGAAGACGCTTTATAGCCGGTTTGACAAGAAAGCCATCACTGCTCTTCCCGTCGTAACCTTCCCGGGCCGCATCATTACCATCATCACAGCTGGTGAGGCTGAGAAGGCGGTAGATTACTTACTCAGCAGTGACATCATGGGTGTTGACACCGAAACCAAGCCTGCTTTCCATCGTGGAGA
Organism: uncultured Prevotella sp.; assembly: GCA_900315835.1. Lineage (GTDB taxonomy): Bacteria > Bacteroidota > Bacteroidia > Bacteroidales > Bacteroidaceae > Prevotella. Next base: position 77,849 of record ONAR01000002.1, on the reverse strand, counting down.
GCAGCACAAGGTGTCGTTGCTGCAGGTATCCAATAGGGATACGTGCTTCTTATTCCGATTAAATCTGACCGACATCACTCCTGCCATCAAACGATTGTTAGAGGATACGACAGTGAAGAAAATCGGTCTTTCGTGGCACGACGACATCCGTGGCTTGGAGCATCGTCAGCCGTTTGAGCCAGGACTGTTCATTGACTTGCAAGATATGGTGGGTGACTTGGGTATCAAGGACTTAAGTCTGCAAAAGATTTATGCCAATCTCTTCCATAAGAAGATATCCAAGCGGCAGCGGTTGTCGAACTGGGAAGCGCCAGTGCTCACAGACAAACAAAAGGAGTATGCCGCCATTGATGCTTGGAGCTGTATACAGCTTTACGAGGAAATTCTTCGGCTGGAAAGCTCTAAGGATTACGAGCTCATCAATGTGCCTGAGCCTGAGAACATGCAACCTGCTGCAAAGGCGCAACAGACTGATGCAGAAGCACCTGAAGCAAAGAAGAATGACAATCTGCCGAAGGATGAGCTCAAACCGAATGAGAAGAATGAAAAGAAGGTGAAAGCCAAATCGGCCGCACACCACAAGAAGAATAAGAGACGCAATGCACCCCGCAAACAAACTGACAGTCATGTATAAGAATATTTATCTGAAACGAGGAAAAGACGATTCCCTCAAGCGCTTCCATCCTTGGGTGTTCTCCGGTGCCATCAAGAAGATGGATGAGAGCATTGCCGAGGGCGATACGGTGAGAGTTATCACCAACGAAGGCGAATTCATCGCTGTCGGGCACTATCAAGTGGGGTCGATTGCCGTCAGAGTACTTTCATTTGACGACATCACCATCGATAGTGATTTCTGGGAGCAGCGCATTGCCTCAGCTTTGAAAATGCGCCAATCCATCGGTATTGCCGACAATCCTCTTAATGATACCTACCGCCTCATTCACGGTGAGGGCGATAACTTGCCTGGACTCGTTGTCGACTGCTATGGCAAAACGGCCGTCGTTCAGGCACATAGCGTGGGTATGCACGTCTGCCGCAATGAAGTTTGTAAGGCCTTGCTTAAGGTGATGGGCAATCGCATAGAGAATGTCTATTACAAGAGCGAGACGACGCTGCCCTTCAAAGCCGACCTCGGTCAGGAAAACGGGTTCCTCTACGGCCATACGGAGGACAACACAGCCGTGGAAAATGGATTGAAATTTCATATCGACTGGCTGCGTGGACAGAAGACGGGATTCTTTGTAGATCAGCGCGAAAACCGTTCGTTGCTCGAGCGTTACGCCAAGGGTCGTAACGTGCTCAATATGTTCTGCTATACGGGTGGCTTCTCGGTCTATGCCATGCGTGGCGGAGCCAAACTGGTGCACTCGGTAGACAGCAGTGCGAAAGCCATTGAACTCACACGACTCAACATCGACATGAACTTCCCCGGTGACAGCCGCCATGAGGCTTTCTGTGAGGATGCCTTCAAATATCTCGACCAAAGCGATGATAAATATGACCTCATCGTACTCGACCCTCCTGCCTTTGCCAAGCATCGGTCGGCGCTTCACAATGCGCTGAAGGGCTACATCCGGCTCAACGTAAAAGGCTTGGAGCGCATCAAGCATGGTGGTATCCTGTTCACTTTCAGTTGTTCACAAGCTGTGACTAAAGAAAATTTCCGCACTACTGTCTTTACTGCTGCGGCTCAAGCCAAGCGACGCGTGAGGATTCTGCATCAGCTTCATCAACCAGCCGACCATCCGATCAACATCTATCATCCCGAAGGCGAATATCTGAAAGGCTTCATACTATATGTCGAATAGCGTTTTCGCCCATTCCATCGCAGCTTTCATCAAGTCTAACCGCTTGATGGACAAGGAGAAATTTTATCTTGTAGCCTTGTCGGGTGGCGCTGACAGCGTGGCCCTGCTCTGCGTTTTAAGTGAACTGGGCTATCGCGTCGAGGCCATCCATTGCAACTTCCACCTGCGGGGGGAAGAGAGCAACCGCGATGAGGCGTTTTGCAAGCAACTATGCGAGCAACGCAAGATTCCGCTTCATCTTGCCAGCTTCGATACGACAAGCTTTGCCCAACTACATAAGATTTCCATCGAAATGGCCGCACGTCGGTTGCGCTATCATTATTTTGCCCAACTATGCTGCGACCTCTCTGCTGATGGGGTGTGCGTAGGCCATCATGCTGACGATCAGGTAGAAACCATACTGCTCAATCTCATTCGGGGCACGGGCTTAGACGGTTTGACAGGTATGAAGCCTCGCAGTGGCAACAGCAATGTCATTCGGCCAATGTTGACGGTCAGCCGCAAGCAGATTTTGGCTTATCTCCAATCCTTAGGTCAAGACTATGTCACCGACAGCACCAACCTCGTTGATGACGTGCAGCGCAATCAGGTGCGGCTCGACGTTTTGCCGTTGCTGGAACGAATCAATCCAGCCGTCAAACGGAACATCCTCCACATGGCCGAGAACCTTTCTGAGGTGCGGCTGGCGCTCGATGACCAACTGGAAACGGCAAAGGGCGAAGCTATAGTTGTCGATAAGTCAACATCACTGACATTGGGTCAAGCTGCCGAACGCAAAATGGTGACATTTGATGTCGGTCGCTTGATGGCTTTTCCATCGCCCGAATTGTTGTTTTGGCGTATACTCTCTGCTTATGGCTTCAACCGTGCGCAAGTTGGTGAAATCGTTCGTTTTCATCGGCAAGGAACTGGGCATCCTAACGATGACCGAAGTCTGAAGCTATGGCAGAGTGCTGACGATGTGGCATTGTCCGACGGTTGCAGACTGCATATTGTTGCGCGTGAAGTATGGGATCAGCCGTTCAATGTCTTCAAAATACCTGAATGTGGGCTATATAGAAAAGACAATTTGAGTTGCCGTGTTGAGGAATTGTCTATCGATATGTTGGATGGCATCTCTCGTGCAGCCAACAAGATAACGATTGACCGTAGCAAGGTTGCTTTCCCGCTGATGCTGAGGAGGGTAGAAGTAGGTGACAAATTCACTCCTTACGGTCTACATGGCCATAAATTGGTCAGTGACTTCTTGAAAGATGCTCATCTGAATCCTGTTGCCCGTCGGCATCAACTCGTGTTGGCCGATGCCACAGGGCAAATCATATGGCTCGTCGGTCTGCGCATTGACGATTGTTGTAAGATTGTGAAGGGAAAGACTTTGCGGGTATTGCAAATAGAGATTGAAAAAAAATAGGGCGGACACTGGGTTCGCCCTACTAAATATTAAATATCCGGTGAGCAGTAATTTCAGCTATGCATAAGCATCGCGGTTTGAATACTGCAATAAACTCGTATCTTCTCGGTTACGCTTCAGCGAGCTGATCCTTTGCCACTTGCTGCTTCACCTTGAAGATGAGCTCCTCGGCTTTAGGATTTTTACTGATTTGGATGGTATCGCCGGGCTTCAATTCTTCGGAGAGGATCTTCTCGCTCAGTCCATCCTCGATGTAAGTCTGGATGGCGCGCTTCAACGGACGGGCGCCGAACTGCACATCGTAACCCTTTGTAGCCACAAGTTCCTTCGCTTTATCGGTGAGCTCCACATGGTAGCCCATGTCTTCGATACGTTTGTAGAGGCCTTGCAGCTCGATGTCGATAATCTTCTTGATGGAAGAGAGGTCGAGTTGGTCGAACATGATGATCTCATCCAAACGGTTGAGGAACTCGGGCGAGAACTGACGGGAGAGACTCTTCTGAATAATGGAGCGGGCATATTGCTTGTCGCGGTTGTCCATGTTGGCGGCATTCGCGATGCCACTCGCCGTGAATCCTACGCCATGGCCAAACTCCTTGAGCTGTCGGGTGCCGGCATTCGAGGTCATAATGATCACGGTATTGCGGAAGTCAACCAGCCGTCCATTGCCGTCGGTCAACCGACCCTCATCGAGCACTTGCAGCAAGAGGTTGAACACGTTGCCGTGAGCCTTCTCAATTTCATCGAGCAACACGATGGAATAGGGGTGGCGACGCACACGTTCGGTGAGCTGACCGCCTTCCTCGTAGCCGACGTATCCTGGAGGCGCACCGATAAGACGCGAGACATTGAAGCTCTCGGTGTACTCACTCATGTCGATGCGAATGAGTGCTTCGGGTGAGCCGAACAGCGTCTCAGCAAGTTTCTTGGCCAAATAGGTCTTACCAACGCCGGTTGGACCGAGGAACATGAATGCGCCGATGGGGTGGTTGGGGTCTTTCAATCCTACACGGTTGCGCTGGATGGCCTTCACCATCTTCTCGATGGCGGGGTCTTGACCGATAACGGCTTTCTTCAAGTCGTTGGCCATATTTCTCAAGCGGATACCCTCAGCCTCGGCCATACGCTGGACGGGTACGCCGGTCATCATCGATACCACATCAGCCACCTCGGCGTCGGTTACCGTCTGACGAGTCTCGGCGTCGCCTTTCTGCCATTGCTGCTGAAGTTGTTTCAGTTCATCCTCCAATTGCAGTTGCTGGTCGCGGTAGTTGGCAGCCAACTCGAAGTTTTGAGCGCCAACGGCCTCTTGCTTTTTCTGCTTGATGTCCTCGATGTCTTTTTCTTTCAGCGTAATCTCTGGCGGCATCTTGGCGTTCTGCAGATGCACACGCGACCCCACCTCGTCCAAGGCGTCGATGGCCTTGTCGGGGAAGAAGCGGTCGGTGACATAGCGGTCTGTCAATTTGACACATGCTTTCAGTGCCTCGTCGGTATAGATGACGTGATGGTGCTCCTCGTAGCGTGGTTTGATATTCTCAAGAATCTGCAGCGTCTCCTCCTTCGTGGTGGGTTCAACCATCACCTTTTGGAAGCGGCGTTCGAGGGCTCCATCTTTCTCTATCGAGTTGCGGTATTCGTCGACAGTCGTAGCGCCGATGCACTGGATGGTGCCTCGTGCAAGGGCTGGCTTCATGATGTTTGCGGCGTCCATGCTGCCCGGCGTCGAACCGGCACCGATGAGTGTGTGGATTTCATCGATGAAAACGATGATATTCGGATTTTGCTCCAACTCCTTAAGCAGGGCGCGGATACGCTCCTCAAACTGACCACGGTATTTGGTACCTGCCACAATGGCGGTCATGTCGAGGCTCACCAACCGACGGTTGAAGAGCATGGGCGAAGTCTTGTGTCCGGCAATGAGTTGGGCCAATCCTTCAACGATGGCGCTCTTGCCGACGCCAGGCTCACCGATTAAGATGGGGTTGTTTTTCTTTCGGCGCCCTAAAATCTCAACCACGCGCTGGATTTCTTTCTCCCTGCCCACGACGGGGTCGAGCTTGCCGGCTGCAGCTGCCTTCGTCAGGTCGGTAGAGAAATTATCAAGTACCGGCGTCTTGCCGTTGCCCTGCGGTTGGGTAGCGACCGTTGAACCTTGCTGCCCATGGTGTTGTCCACCATTATCGCTGGCACCGTCGAATTCCTCCTCATCTTCGTCAGAGAGGCCCAGTCCGTCGGTCATTGGCTTTTTCTGCAGCAGTTGCTGGGCAGTCTCATAGTTGAGGTTGTTGCTCTCGAGCACCTCCTTGGCGCCATTGTCCATCTGATCGTGGAGAATGGCCAGCAGCAGGTGCTGGGTGTCAACGGTTTGCGTATGCTGTATGCGTGCCTCAAGCACGGCGAGCCTCAGAATGTTGTTGGCTTGCTGGTTGAGTACCAACTCATTGGTTTGAATGGGTTGCTCCAAGTTGTCTTCGCGGACCTTCTCCTCCAACTCTTGTTTGACGGTCTGCGGGTCGATGCAGAGCCGCTGGAAAATATCTATTATCGGGCTGTTCTTTTCTCTCATCATACCAAGCAAAAGATGCTCGGGTCCGACTGAGCTGCTGGCCAGGCGCGTCGCCTCTTCCCTGCTGAAGGCAAGAACCTCTGAAACTTTTGGTGAAAACTGACTGGTCATGTTGTATTATCCTTTCTTTTAAATGTTTGCCCACATTGAGCGTTTGCTCAATATACGTTGCAAATATAGTTATTTTCGCAACTAACCGCAAGCATTATGCCAAAAAAAATCATCTGTACAATGAAATTTAGCAATGTAAGCCGTGGTTGTCAGTTTCCTGTCAATTTGACATGTGTTCTTTCTTGCTGCTTCATAGGCCGCAGATGTCGTGGTAGGGGCAGTTGACGCATCGTGTGTCATCGGTTGTGGGTTGGAAGGGCGTAGCCACATCGAAAATTTCCTGCAACAGGCTTCGAAGGCCGCTTTCGAATGACGATGCCACATCTTTTATGTCGCCCACGTATTTCCGTTTCCTTGCTTCTTCTTGCAGTTGCAGCACTGGATTGTAATCCTCCTTGCTTGCTTCGCGTATGAAGAGCAGGGCAGGGGCTACGGGCAATGATTGTGGATTGACCTTCGCAATGGCCTCCTTATTAAAACGGATGATGTGGGAATAGAGAAAAGTCTGAAGATAGTAGACTGTGTGTTTGCTGTCGACGTAGGAAGGGTCGAAGATTTCATCAAACATCGGTGGCGCCGACGTCAAGGGCTTACCGGTCTTATAGTCGATGACCCGTATCGTGGAACATCCATTTTCAACGATTTCATCGAGTCGGTCAATCTTACCGCCAAGCATGAGGTAGTAATCATTGCCGTTGGCGTTGAAGACGAATGGCTCATAGAATTCATCCTCCAAGGCTAAGATCTTGAAGGGCGCATGATGCAGGTCGTAACGTAGCAACCGGTAGATATACAGTCTGACGACATTGCGGTTGAGCAACTGCAATCCGTTATAATGGGGTCGGAAGTCGGTGTCGGTTACTTTGAACAAAATCTCCCTGAATGCTTGGTCGATGTAGCTGTCGATGCGCTGATGGTTGACAAACAGCCACTCGATGTCATTAGCCGATATCTCGTGCATATGGTTTTCACCGGAGAGCGCATTGTATAGCAGTTCGGCAGTGCGGTGGAAGATATCGCCGAAGATGGCGGCGTCTATCGTGTCGGCATCGGTATCATCGGGCTCCCTTAATCCGCAGATGGTATTATAATAGAACATCAGATTGCAACGGAGATAGCGGCTCAAGGCCGTCGGCGAGAGCGACTTCAGGCTGTTGAGCTTCTCTTTAATGATGCCGTCTTTACTTACTGGATGTCTGTTGATTGGCGATACGTCCTGACCCGACTGCAACGCTTTGCGCTTGATGCGGTGTTGGGTGTTGTCGACCATGAACTGGAGCATGAAGCGGCTCATCTCACCCTGGTGGCCGTCGTCTGTGGTAGTGTTGTAAGACAGGGTGATGTCGCCGGCGCGCTGCAGCAGAGAATAGAAATAATACGCATAGACGGCGACCTTATTTTCGATGGTCGTCATCTCGAAGCCACGGCGCAGTGAATGCGGAATAAAGGAGGCATCGTTGACGCCCTTCGGCAGATTACCTTCATTGCACGACAACACCAGCACATGGTCGAAGTCGAGATTGCGGGTCTCCAACACACCCATGATCTGTATGCCCATGGCCGGTTCGCCGTGGAAAGGAATTGAAGTGGATCCGACCAGTTGGTCGATAAGCCTCTTCAAAATCGCCGTACCCACAATCTGCTTACCCTCGACAATGCCAGAGGCTTCGTTGGGCGCAACCGCCATGATGTCATTGAGACGATTGATGAGCGTATACATGCGGAAGATAGACTCGTGGGTTAATTGAGCGTTAATATTCTGTCGCGAACCTATGCCAATTTGGCGCAATACCTCTGCCATCCATGGTAAGAGCTGCAGATAGCCGTCGGTCGAATGAACGGGCTGGAAGAGCAAGGAGAGAGCTTTGTCATAGCCTTCGGTTAATTGACTGCGCGAAGGGTAAAAGGTCTTGTGGCTGTTGAGCGCTTGTGCAAGAGTGGCGCAGTCATCCGACAAATATTTCGCATAGGGATGGCGCAATATCCGGTTGACAAACTTCAAGCGGTAGTGGTTGCCGTCGCTGGTGATGCCCCTCAACTGTAGGTCGATGAGGGCGCTGACCAACGTGTAGGCTGGTGAGGCAACAAGTGGGTAACCCGTGGTGATGTTGACGCGGGTAGCTTCTTTCGGCAGACAGTGGATGACATTTTGCAGCAGATGTTCGTCGCCCAATACCACGGCAATGCGCTGCAACGGATGGGCCTCGGGGTCTTGTTCGGAAGCAGCCAGCTGCTCCCTGAGCCATGTGGTGACGTATCGCGCCTGGATGTCTTCGGTCGGAGCAGAGAGATAGGTGATGTCTTTGGGCTTCGACAATTGGTTGTAAACCTCGTTGGAATCAATGCCCTCAGCGGCGCGGCCACTGTCGAGCTCATTGGGGAATTTCTCAAGATATTGGCTGATATAGCGGCCTGCCTCCTGTTGAGGTTTCATGAAGGCGTCGTCGTAATCCCAATAGAACTCGGCCTTGCCCAAGTCCTTCAACTGTTTGAAAAGGCGTTGTTCAACCTTCTGTAAAAGATTGAAGCCTACGAATATATAATGCTGATATTTAAAGTCTTCCGGTTTACGTTCAACCACCTCACGATAGAGCATTCCCTCATAGGCGAGTCCCTCTTTGGCAAGCGCCTCGCGGAAGGAGTGGTAGATGTCGCCCATGTGCTTCCAAATGGCATTATAGCGCGACTGCAGCGCGGTTTGGTCGCTGACAGTTCCGAAAAACTCCTCAAGACTCTTGCGTTGCTGCTGGGTGAGGAAGGAGAAATCCTTCATGCTTTGCCATGCCTCGAGGTTGATGAAGAGCTTGTCGGCGTCGACCAGATTCTTGTCGAGGTCGTCAAAGTCGCTGAGCATAAGCTGGCCCCATGAATAGAAATGGTCGAGTGACTCGCTGCTGCCAGTGATGGAGGTGTAGATGTTGTATAGCTTGAAAATCAGCGTGATCTGATCGGGCACCATCAACGAGGAATGGTGGCGAAAAAGGTCGCTGATGGTGAAGTAAGCCGGACTCCACAGCGGTTTGCCGGTCTGCGCATACAGTGCTTGGTTGAGAAAGAGCGAGGCGCGCTTGTTGGGGAAGACGACAGCCACATCGGTCAGTCCATCGGCTCCATGCTTGGCAAGTATATCTTTGGCTACGGTCTGAAGAAAAGTCATAGGAAATCAAATTTAATCGTTCAACACACTATCAATCCACATTCAACATGCATTCATTCGACATTTACGATGTTGTCGTGGTGGATATACCACAGGTAACCGCTGACGTTGGCAAAGCCCATTGCTCGGAGCATCTGCATGTAGCCACGGACCTGATCAATATGGTCGGGTTTCTCTTTACCCGTCTTGAAGTCGATGACAATCATCTGCTGGTCGTCGTAGATGACGCGGTCGGGGCGGGCTTCGTGCGCATAGCCCCTGTCATGGTCGAAGTAAAGAATGCTGCACTCGTTGAATACTTTCCAATGTGGGGAGAACCAATCTCTTATCTGCTTGTTTTCGAGTTTGGCTTTTATGTTGGCTTTCAGTTGATTACGCGACATGGGGTAACGAAACGGTACCCCATCGAATTCGAATTGCGCCACCGCCTTGTCAATCTCATTATAGTTGTGGATGGTGGCAAAGAGCGCGTGAAGGATGTTCCCCGTCTCGATGTAGGCCTGACGTCGCTGCAGGTCGTCAAGCTCGTCGTCGGGTGTCATAAAGTCTTTGCTCGCATTGCTTTCCAAGAAATTGACCTCCTTGCCGGTGTTCTCAATCGTTATCTTAACGGGTTCCTCTTTCTGCTCAAAGATGTTTGCGACTTCATTGTCCTTCTTCTTCTTCGACGGACTCTGCACGCCGAAGGTGAAGCGGAAAATCTTTGTCTCCTGATTATCGTCGACTTCGACCTCTGCTTTGTCTTTGAGGCTGTCCTGCAGTTGCGGCAGCAGCGTCTTCAGCAGCAGTGAAGGCAGTTGTGGCGCCTCGTTCTTGCCGATGATGAAGAGGTTGCGCGAGGCGCGGGTGAAGGCCACATAGAGCAGGTTGAGGTTATCAATCAAATTCTTCGTGTGCTCGCTCAGATAATCGTTCTTATAGATGGAGTTTTGCAGACGCTTGGCATAGAGATTGAGCGGCACCAGTGGCAGTGCGTTGAACACCTTCGCCTTGGGTTCTGCCCAAAGGATGTCGCGCATGTCCTCAATGGTCCAGTCGCAGTAGGGGATGATAACATTGTCAAACTCAAGGCCTTTGCTCTTGTGGATGGTCAGGAGCCGGATGCCGTTGATCTCGTCGCTGTGGATGGATTTTGCGCAGAGGTTGGTATCCCACTCCTCCAAGAACTCCTCGATGCCAGCGACATGGCGATTGACGAAAGTGGCCATTTCATCGAAGAAAGCACAGATGTAAGCGCTTTGATGCTTGAGTTCATTGAGCCGGAAGATGGCGTGGAGCTGTTCGGCAAGATCGATAAGCGGCAGCGAGAGCAGCCAGTCGCGCTCGGTTGCCATCTCTTGAGGAAGCTCATTGGTCAGCGTCTCTTTACCCACAAACAACTCGGCGTCGCTGTCTTTCGGACTGACGATCTGGCGGTAGGCCTTGACGAGGAAAGCCTCGGTCAGTCGGTCGTCGGGAGCAATGAGCAGCCGCATGGCCTTCACGATGATGTTGACCGCCAGCGAGGCATCGAGGCGGAAAGCTTCATCTGATACCATGTTGAGCATCACCGGTTGACCGTTGACCGTCACTGGATGGTGGAGGAAGTAACTGGCCAACAGCTTGATATGCTTGTTGCGCCTCACGATGACGGCAATCTTATCCTCCGGCGTGTGGAGCTCGAGTAAGTGCTCAATGGTCTGCTGTACGCCCGCGATCATCTGCTCGTCGTAGTCCTTTGCAGGCAGCAGCGTCACCTCAACGCGCCCCACGGCGGACTTGCTGTCAGGCACCAGCTGCTCCACATCGGCGTAAGCAGTTCTTATCTCCTTGGCTTCGGCAATCAATGACTCGGGCGCCCGCTGCTCGGTGAGATTTCTTACGGTTTCATCGGTGATGTGGTTGGCTGCCGCAGTGAAGAAAGCGTTGTTGAAACCGATGATGTTCCTATCAGAGCGATAGTTAGTCTTCAGCGGCTCCACCTTTACTTGGGGGTAGGTGTCCTCACGCAGACTCTGCAGCTGATGCCAGTCGCCATCGCGCCAACGGTAGATGCTCTGCTTCACGTCGCCTACAATCATGCTGCCCTTGTCATGGGCAATGCAGTCGTTGAGCAACACTTCGAAGTTCTGCCATTGCACGATGCTCGTATCCTGAAACTCATCGATCATGATGAAGCGCAGCTGACCGCCAATCTTCTCGTAGATGAAAGGCGAGTCTTGCTCATCGATGAGTGAGCGCAACAGCGCCTGCGTGTTGCTGAGCAGGTATTCGTTGTTTTCGTTGTTGATGCGGCTCACCTCCTTCTCGATGCGCCCAAGCAATCGCAGCTCATTGATATGCTGCAGGGTGATGTCGACCGACACCGCAGTGACGACTGCCTTCTGCCGGGCCTCCTCAGCTTCCTTGAGCAGCGGCGCTACCTGACTGACGATGACGTTGCCCTCGGGGGTGCCGATGTCGCTTTTCTTCAACAGCCCCTCGGGATTGGGCCCCAAGCCCTTCGCCACATAAGAGTTGGGCATCTTCTTGTCGCCTAAATAGTTGCCGTTGGACAGACACTCGAAGTATCCGGGTACATTGCTGTGGCCGTGGAAGTAATTGCTGTCGGTGAGACCATTCTCCCTGGCAATCACTTCGTAGCGGTGGGCAAAGCCCTTCATGCGGTTGTCGGCATCGCGCTTGAGCTGCTGCAACTTCGACTTATAGGTTTTGAAGAAGTCGCCGTCGTTGATGATGGCCTTCAGCTGCTCCTGATGCGACTTATAGAAATCGGAGAAGATATTCTCGCCAAACGACTTGATGGCGCCGATGACATTCCAGTTCTTGTCGTCGGCCATGCGCTCCTGCACAAACTCCATGATCCAGGCCAGCAGCGGGTCATCGTCTTTCTCTATCTGTTCGATAATATTATCGACGGCCTGCCGCTCCACCTCTTTGTCGTTGAGCACCACCTGCAGGTTGGCGGTGAGATCGAGTTCGCGGGCGAGGTTACGGAGGATGCGCTGGAAGAAGCTGTCGATGGTCTCTACGCGGAAATAGCTGTAGTTGTGCACCATCTCCGACAAGGCTTTTCCGGCGAGCAAACGAATTTTGGTTTCGGGTAGCTGGGGAAAGTCCTTGCGCACGGCATTGAAATAGTCGTCATCGTCTTTCAAGCCGTGGGCAATGCCATAGAGCTTAGACAAGATGCGCTGCTTCATCTCCTGCGTGGCTTTGTTGGTGAAGGTCACGGCAAGGATATAGCGGTAGTTCTGCGGGTCTTTGATGAGAAGTTTGATGTATTCCACGGCCAGGGTAAAGGTCTTTCCGCTGCCTGCGCTGGCTTTATAGACGGTCAGCGGGCGGTCGTCTCTCGGTATCTGTTGAAGGGCTGTCAAAGCCGGTTTCTTCTCATCAGTCATCAGCCTTCGGTTTAGGTTTAATCGATTATAAAGTTCTCATAAAGAGAAACATAACATTGAGCCAATCCCAACCGATAAGGGTTGAAATTGGCGCAATGTAAGTAATGATTTAGTACGCTCTTGCGATAATTACCTTATACGCAGCGGGCTTACCGCTCACCATGTCGGTCAGGCCCTCGACGTTCTGGTCGTAACCCATGGGGATGCAACGGATGGTGGCCTGCGTGTCTTCCTTAATCTTGGCCTCGGTCTCAGCAGTGCCATCCCAGGGGCAGAGGAAGAAGCCTCCATTCTGTACGCGCTCCTTGAACTCGTCGTAGTTGTTGCATTCATAGATATGCTCGTCGCGGTATTTGCGGGCTTTCTCGAAGATAGCCTTCTGCATATCCTCCAAGGTCTCGATGACGCGCTGAGCGATGCCGTCGAAGCTGACGTTCTCTTTCTCCAGCGTATCGCGGCGCATGATCTCGATGGTGTTGTTCTCGAGGTCGCGGCCACCCATAACCAGTCTCACCGGCACACCTTTCAGCTCGTAGTCGGCAAACTTAAAGCCAGGGCGCTTGTTGTCGGCGTCGTCGTATTTCACGCTGATGCCCTTGCTGCGCAGTTCCTCGATGACGGGCTGCAGCTTGGCCGAGATGGCGCTGAGCTGCTCATCGTTCTTGTTGATGGGCACGATGACCACCTGGATAGGTGCCAGACGCGGAGGCAGCACGAGACCGTTGTCGTCGGAGTGCACCATGATGAGCGCACCCATGAGTCGGGTAGAGACGCCCCATGAGGTTGCCCAGACATATTCAGGCTTGTTCTCCTTGTTGAGGAAGGTCACGTCGAAACTCTTGGCGAAGTTCTGGCCAAGGAAGTGGCTGGTGCCGCTCTGCAGCGCCTTACCATCCTGCATCATAGCCTCGATGGTATAGGTGTTGAGTGCACCGGCAAAGCGCTCGGTAGGACTCTTAGTGCCCTGAATGACAGGCACATCCATCCAGTTCTCCACGAAGTCGGCATATACGTGGAGCATTTGCTGTGCCTTGGCCTCGGCCTCTTCCTTGGTGGCGTGGGCGGTGTGGCCCTCCTGCCAAAGGAATTCCGACGTGCGGAGGAAGGGACGCGTGCGCATCTCCCAGCGCATCACGTTGCACCATTGGTTGCAGATGATGGGCAGGTCGCGCCATGAGTGTATCCAGTTCTTATAGGTGTGCCAGATCATTGTCTCCGAGGTGGGGCGGATGACGAGCGGCTCGTCGAGTTTGGCGTCGGGGTCAACGCTGATGTTGCCCTGGTCGTCGGCTTTCAGACGATAGTGCGTCACCACGGCGCTCTCTTTGGCGAAACCCTTTACATGCTCGGCCTCACGGGCGAAGAAGCTCACGGGAATGAGCAGGGGAAAGTAGGCGTTTTGCGCGCCCGTTTCCTTAAACATCTTGTCCAGCTGGGCCTGCATCTTTTCCCAGATGGCGTAGCCATAAGGCTTGATAATCATGCAGCCGCGCACCGGGGCCAGCTCAGCGAGGTCGGCTTTCATCACCAAGTCGTTGTACCACTGGCTATAGTTGTCAGCGCGCTTGGTGAGTTGTTTCAGTTCTTTTGCCATTGCTTATAAAATAGCTTATTAATTTAGTGTATGTTCGATTTTAGGGATTTCCCTACGTTGTCATAGGTTTTCTCCCCTTCGGTGAAAAGTTACTTATGTTTAACTTTGCTGCAAAGTTAGTAAAAAAAAGTAGGATAGCATTCCTTCATATCGAAAAAAGGCTTATCTTTGCACATAAAAATTTAGGTTAACTAAAATATTGAATTATGAAAAATGTCAAGACACTTACACTGGGCATGTGTTTCTTAACCATCTTCAGTGGTTTTACGTTTACGAGTTGCTCCACCAAGCAGGGCACAGGCACACTGATTGGTGCAGGCGGTGGTGCTGCATTAGGCTCAATCATCGGTGCTATTGCCGGTCATGGTAAGGGTGCCGCCATTGGTGCCGCTATCGGTGGCGCGGTAGGCGCAGGTGCTGGCACGCTCATTGGCAAGCACATGGATAAGGTCGCCCAGCAGGCTGCCCAAGTGGAGAACGCCCAGGTGGAGGAAGTCACCGACAGCAACGGTCTGAAGGCTGTGAAGGTGACTTTCGACAGCGGCATTCTCTTCCCGACCAACGGCTACACGCTCAACACGACCAGCAAGACCTCTTTGGCCAAATTCTCGCAGGTGCTGAAGAATAATTCCGACTGCCACGTCGACATCTATGGCTATACCGACCGCTCAGGTGGCGACGCCATCAACGTGCCACTGAGTCAGAAGCGCGCACAGAGCGTGGCCGACTATCTGACCTCTTGCGGCGTGAACTCTACCCAGCTACAGAACATCGTGGGCAAGGGCAGCCAGGATGAGATTGAAAACAAGACTGTGTCGCAGGCCAACCGTCGTGTGGAGGTTTATCTCTATGCCTCACGGGACATGATTAACAAGGCTAATGCCGGCACACTGCAGTAAAATCATTTTCACTACGTTATAGGAGCTAAGGGGGCTACGGTCTCCTTAACTCCTTTTTTCTGTTTATATGAGAAAGTTCAAGCGCATTGTCCGTTGGGTGGTCAGTCTTTTCTTTGCCTCATCCATCCTCGCGGTTATCGCCTATCGGTTTATTCCAGTCTATATCACACCACTGATGCTCATCCGCTGTGTGGAGAATGGCAACCTCACCATCCATCACCATTGGATTCCGCTCGATGAGATGTCGCCCCACATGCCTGTGGCGGTCATGGCGAGCGAGGACGCCCGTTTCCTGCTGCATCATGGTGTCGACTTCAATGCCATCGACAAAGCGGCCAAGCACAACATACGGGGCGGCCGCACTCATGGCGCCAGCACCATCTCGCAGCAGACGGCGAAGAATGTCTTTCTGTGGCCCGGACGATCGTGGATAAGGAAGGGCTTCGAGCTTTACTTCACCACGCTCATTGAAGTGTTCTGGGGCAAGCACCGCATCATGGAAGTGTACTTGAACTCCATCGAGATGGGCGACGGCATCTACGGCGTCGACGCATGTGCTGAATATAACTTCGGCAAGAAGGCCAGCGACCTTACGCGCAGCGACTGTGCGCTCATTGCCGCCACGCTGCCCAATCCACGGAAATTCTCGTCGAAATACCCCAGCGCCTATATGCGCAAGCGTGAGCGCCAGATCAAAGCCAACATGCGCTTCATTCCCTCGTTCCCGAAAGAGGGTGAGGACTACGACCCAAGGACGGCGGTGGGGTCCACTTACAGGTGAGTTCTTGAGTTTTTGAGCTTTTAGATAGTCAGTTGATTTTTTGAGAAATCGGATTTATGCAAACAACAGAGGAAGAGATACTTAATCAGCTAAACGAGAAACAAAAAGAGAGTGTAGTCTATTGCGACGGGCCGCAGCTCGTCATCGCAGGAGCAGGGTCGGGCAAGACGCGGGTGCTGACCTATAAAATCGCTTGGCTGCTGCAGCACTATGGCATGAATCCGTGGAGCATTCTTGCACTCACCTTCACCAACAAGGCGGCGCGGGAGATGAAGGAGCGCATCGCCGGCATCGTGGGCGAGGAGCGCGCCCAATACCTGCAGATGGGTACGTTTCACTCCATTTTCGCCCGCATCCTGCGCTATGAGGCCTCCAGCATCGGCTATTCCTCATCGTACACCATCTATGACGAGAGCGACTCGCGTTCGGTGCTGAAGAGCATCATCAAGCAGATGGGACTCGACGACAAGACCTATAAGCCATCGGCCGTTCACGCTGTCATCTCAAGGGCAAAGAACGGATTGAGAGGTGCTGAGGAATATGCTACCGACGAGCGTGCCATGGACTATGATGCCCACCGGAACATGGCTGAGCTGTATAAGATATTCGTGGCCTATCAGCAGCGGCTCAAGGCTTCCAACGCCATGGACTTCGACGACCTGCTGCTCAACACCTACCTGCTGCTCTCGCAGCACCCCGACATCCGCAAGAAATACGCTGAACGTTTCAGTTATATCCTCGTCGATGAGTACCAGGACACCAACTACGCCCAACAGCAGATTATCCAGTTGCTCACCGGCAACAACCCGCACGTGTGCATGGTGGGTGACGACTATCAGAGCATCTACGCCTTTCGTGGAGCCAACATCAGCAACATGCTGCATTTCAATGCGGTATATCCCAACGTTAAACTGTTCAAACTCGAACAGAATTACCGCTCGACACAGAATATCGTCAGCGCGGCCAACTCACTGATGAAGCACAACCGGCAGCAGATTGACAAAGACGTATTCAGCCGCAATGCCGAGGGCGAGAAGGTCATCGTCTGGGAGACCATCTCTGATAAGCGCGAGGCCGCCATCGTCTGCCGTGAGATCAAGCGGCTGCGCAAGCAGGAGGGGCTGCACTACAGCGACTTCGCCATCCTCTACCGCACCAATGCGCAGAGCCGTCTGTTCGAGGAGGAGATGATGAAGCCTGAGGTGGGGCTGGCGCAGCATTATCAGGTCTACGGTGGCGTGAGCTTCTACCAGCGCAAGGAAATCAAGGACATCATCGCCTACTACCGTCTGGTGGTCAACCCCGACGATGAGGAGGCCCTGTTGCGCGTCATCAACTATCCCGCACGAGGCATCGGCGACAAGACTGTGCAGCGCGTGGGCGATGTGGCGAGGGCCAGCGGCGTCAGCATGTGGCAGGTCATCAGCCACCCCGACGACTACCCGGTCGACGTAAACAGTGGTGCCAGAACCAAACTCGCCAAGTTCCAGCAGCTTGTCAGCTCGTTTATCAGTCAGCTGCCCTCGACCGACGCCCTCACGCTGGGCAAGCTCATCATCACCAACAGCGGCATCGAGGAGGAGTTGCGTAGGGACAACTCGCCCGAAGGAGACATGCGGCGCGACAACGTCGACGGACTGGTCTCGGGCATTGCCGACTTCGTCAACGGACAGCAGGAGTTGGGCAACGGCGACCACGCCACGCTCGCCGATTATTTGCCTACTGTGGCGCTGCTCACCGACCAAGACAGCGACAGCGATACCGACGACAAAATCAAACTGATGACCATCCACGCATCGAAGGGACTGGAGTTCAACACAGTGTTTGTCGTGGGAATGGAGGAGAACATCTTCCCGAGTCTGATGTCACTCGACAATCCGAAGAACCTCGAGGAGGAGCGCCGGTTGCTCTATGTAGCTATCACGCGCGCCGAAAAGCACTGCTACCTCACGTGGGCCCATTCGCGGTGGCGCTTCGGTAAAGCGGATAAATACGTTGAGAAGAGCCGATTCTTGGCCGACATTGACCCGCAGTTTGTTGACCATCGGTCGGAGGGCGGCGTACCTGGCGGCATGACGTGGAAAACGAGTGGCATCGACCGGCCGTGGAGCGACAACTTCGAGATCAACCGGCCCTACACAGGATTCCGCGATTGGGGCGAGGGCTATCACCGCAGCAGCAACCGCATGCAGAACTCGAGACCGGTGGCGGGGCAGTTCATGGCCGACCCTAAACCGAAGATCACGGCGCCTCATCGCCCTGAGCAGGCTGTCAACCCCTTCTCTGAGGACTTCGAGCAGCGGCTGAAACGAGAGGGGAGGTGGACGAAGGTGTCGCGGTCAATGGCCAATGGCGGCCGTGTGGCGTCGGAGCATGCGGCCGTGCAGTCTACGGTTCTGGCTGACGGTCAGCGGCTGAGCGTGGGTTCGGTGATTGAGCATCCACGCTTCGGCCGTGGAAAAGTCGTTGTGTTAGAGGGAAGTGGCGACAACCGCAAGGCCACGGTGGAGTTTGACGAGACGGGGCGCAAGCAGCTCCTCCTCAAGTTCTCGCGGTTCAAGATAGTGGGGTAGAAAGGGACCAGCTCATTGTCGGATGATGGGCAGGATGCCAATTTTCTTAAGCTTTTCGTTGATGAAGATAATCTTCTGTGTTCCTCCGGGGGTGAACGATTCGTTCAACCCTTTATCCTCCTCGTCAACGTGGTCGCGTAAAGCCTTTTGCGGGTTAGCATATTCCAGCGCCTCGGCCACGTCTTTTGGCGCAGCGGATAAAGTCCGTGGAGGTATGCAACCTTGGTAGCAGTGTAGTGGCCGGTCTTGTGCCGGCCACCAGCCGCCGAACGACCGCCAAACGACCGCCGAACGACCAATTAATACCGATTAATACCGATGCGGCTGGTGGCCGGCACAAGACCGGCCACTACACTGGATGAAATTCCTGCCAACCAATTGCCATCAGCCAGTCAAAAGATTGCGCGTGAAGGCTGCGGAGCATGCGTAATTATTTGATTTTCAACGAATAGGGAAACTATGTGCGGCGGATGGGGCTAAAATGCACCAATGTTCGGGAATTTGTCGTATCTTTGCGGCGTGAAAACAGATGAGAACTGAAGAGATGAAGGGGTGGAGATGCGCCCGGTGGGGGCGCGCACTTATTTCGTGTAGAGGAAGCGCTTGATGGAGCGCTTTGGGGTCTTCTCAAACTCGTCCTCGTGGATGCGGATCTCCGTAAGATGGCAGTAGGCGGGTTGCTCGGCGTTGAGCGTCTTGCGGTTGGCCTCCATGATTTCCTTGATATCGGCATCGTTGAGCCCCATCGATTTCGCGGCATCGTAGTCGGGATGAACGAGACCGACGAGCTTATCGCCCTCCTGAATGACGACGCTCTCGTTGACCAGCGTCAGTGAGTTGAGCTTATCCTCGATTTCCTCAGGGTAGATGTTCTGACCGTTGGAGCCGAGCAACATGTTCTTAGAGCGGCCTTTGATGAAGATGTTGCCGTTGGCATCCATCAGACCGAGGTCACCCGTATGGAACCAGCCGTCAGCGTCGATGGCAGCCTTGGTGGCCTCCTCGTTTTTGTAATAGCCGAGCATCACGTTGGGGCCCTTGCAGAGTATCTCTCCGGGAACATTGGCCGGGTCGCGGCTGACAATTTTCACCTGCATGTGATAGGCTGCTTTACCACACGAACCGGGCACGAACCGGCTCCAGTACTCGTAGCCGATGATGGGACCGCACTCGGTGGCGCCGTAGCCCACGGTGTAGCGGAAGCCGATGCGGTGAAGGAACTGCTCCACCTCCTGACTGAAGGCCGCGCCGCCAATGATGACCTCGATAAAACGGCCGCCGAAGGCCTGCGTCACCTGCTCATTGATGCGCTCAAACACTTTCCGGTTGATGCCGGGCATGCGCGTGAGCAGTCGCATGCGAGGGTCCTGCAGCTTGGGGAAGACTTTCTTCTTGATGATTTTCTCAATAATCAGCGGCACCGAGATGATGATCACAGGGCGCACGTCGGCGAAGGCAGCCGCGATGATGGCCGGAGAGGGGATGCGCGTCAGGTAATAGATGTGGCAGCCCTTGAGAAACTCGAACAGAAACTCAAATGACATGCCATACATGTGGGCCATGGGCAGGATGCTGATGACGTTGTCTCCGGCCTTGATTTTGGTGCCCAGCACATGCACGGCAAAGTCGGCGTTGCTCCACAACGAGCGGTAGGGCAGCATGACACCCTTGGAGAAACCCGTCGTGCCGCTGGTGTAGTTGATGAGCGCCAATTCGTCGGGATTCTGTTCAATATAATAATGCACGTGCTCCTTGCGGAAGTATTTCGGATATTTATGGCCAAACATCTCGTTGAGGTGCTCGCGTGCATAGGTAAGCTTCTCGGTGCGCGAGATGATGAGCGAATAGTCGGGGATGTAGATGATGCCCTCGAGTTTTGGCATCTTGGTGGGGTCAATCTGCGTGGCCACGACGTCGCCGGCGAAGAGCAGTTTGGCGTCGGAATGGTTGACGATGTTGTGGATTTGGTCGGGCGTGAACTCGTGGAGTATGGGCACGGCGATGGCTCCATAGGTGAGGATGGCCAGGAAAGCCGAGGCCCATGCCGCACTGTTGCGGCCGCAGAGCGCTATCTTATCGCCCTTCTGCACGCCGGAACTCTCGAACATGATGTGCAGTTTCTCAATCTTGCGCGCTACGTCGTGATACTGTAGTGTCGCACCCTTATAATCGGTCAGTGCATCGCGGTCCCAGTTGCGGATGATACTATCCTGGATAAGCTGATTGAAGCTTGGTATTTGTTCCATATCGGTATTTGTTTTCTATTGAAGTTAAACGGAAGCGTGCATGGATTTACACGGCATTCTGATAAAGATATCTCTTGATTGATTTCTTCGGCGTCTTCTCAAACTCGGTGTTATGCAGCTTGATTTCGCTGAGTTTGCAGAATGAGGGCAACTCCTTGTTGAGCTGCTTAAGGTTCTCATTCATCACACTCTGCAGGTCATCCTCGGTGAAACCAAGGTTGGAGGCTTCCTCGAGATCGGGATGAACGAGGCCGACGAGCTTGTCACCCTTCTGAATAATGAGACTCTCAGCAACCAAGGTCATAGCGTTGAGCTTAAACTCGATTTCCTCGGGGTAGACGTTCTGGCCGTTGGAGCCGAGCAACATGTTCTTGATGCGGCCCATGATAAACAGGTGGCCGTCGGGACTCATCTTGCCCAGGTCGCCGGTGTGGAACCAGCCATCCTCGTCGATGACGGCCTTGGTGGCCTCCTCGTTGTGGAAGTAGCCCAGCATGACGTTGAGTCCGCGCGTGACCACTTCGCCGGGAATGTTCTCGGGATCGTTGCTCAGCACCTTCAACTCCATGTTGTCGGCTACGGTGCCGCAGCTCGCGGGTACGAAGTCGTGCCAGTCGCTGTAAGAAATCATAGGTCCGGTCTCGGTGGTGCCATAGCCCACGGTGATGGGGAAGCCGATGCTGACGAGAAAGTCCTCAATCTCGCGGCTCAATCCAGCGCCACCGACAATCACCTCATACGCCTTGCCACCCATGATGTCCATCACCTGCTGGCAGAGGTGTTCTCTCACCTTCTTGCCGATACCGGGCATCTTCATCAGCATCTTGATGCGGCTGTTGAGCAAGGGGAAAACTTTCTTGCGGATAATCTTCTCGATGACCAGTGGCACGGAGACGATGATGGAGGGATGGATGTCGGTGAAAGCGGCCTGAATGATGGTGGGGCTGGGCAGACGCGTAAGAAAGAAGATGTGGTTGCCCATGAAGAACTGCAGCAGGAATTCACAACTCAACCCATACATGTGGGCCATGGGCAGGATGGCCAGCACGCTTCGGTTGTTGGGGTCGAGCCTGCTGCCGAGGACGCGCTTCAGATAAACGATGTTGCTCCACATGCACCGGTAAGGAAGCATCACGCCCTTGGAGAAGCCTGTGGTGCCGCTGGTGTAGTTGATGAGCGCCAGTTCTTCGGGGCTGTCGGCATAGTAGTGGATATGCTCCTTGCGGAAATATTTCGGGTATTTGATGCCGTAGATTTCGTTGAGATGCTCGCGGGCGTAGGTGAGCTGCTCGGTGCGCGAGACAACGAGTGAATAGTCGGGGATGTAGACGACGCCTTCCAAATGGGGCATCTTGTCGTAGTCGAGTGTGGTCGACACGACATCACCCACAAAGAGCAGCCTGGCCTCGGAATGGTTGACAATCTCATAAACCTGGTCGGGCTTGAACTCATGCTGTACGGGCACGGCTACGGCACCATAGGTGAGGGTGGCAAGGAAAGCGCAGGCCCATGCTGAGCTGTTGCGGCCACACAATGCGACTTTGTCACCTTGCTTGAGTCCTGAATGCTCAAACAAGATATGCAGCTTCTCAATTTTCCGTGCGACATCGTGGTATTGAAGAGTGGCGCCCTTGTAATCGGTGAGCGCGTCCTTCTCCCAGTTGTTGCGGATGGTCTCCTCGACCATAATATTGAAACTTGGCTTGTCTACCATTGCACAATCATCTAAATTCTGTGCAAAGGTAATATCAAAACTGCACACTCGCAAGAAAACTGTGCATTATTTTGATTGACGTACCCACTTTTCTATGGTTTTTACTCGTAGCGCATGCTTCTTGCCGGATGGATATGGGCAATGAGATAGCTCGGAGCGATGAGCACGAAGACACTGATGAGCAGCGTAGCCACGTTTAGCAGCAGCAGGGCAGGGATGTTGAGTTCGATGGGGACAGTGCTGACGTAATACGTGGCAGGGTCGAGCTTGACGATGCCGAAGTAATGCTGCAGCAGGCTCAGTCCCACGCCGAGGATATTGCCATAGAGCAGGCCTCGCCCGATGATGAACGTAGCGAACCACATAAACGTGTGGCGTATGGTGGCGTTGCGGGCGCCGAGGGCCTTCAGCACGCCGATCATCGTGGTGCGCTCAAGGATGATGATGAGCAGTCCGGAAATCATCGTCACGCCGGCAACAGCGGTCATCAGCGCGAGGATGATCCACACGTTCATGTCGAGCAGGTCGAGCCATTGGAAGATCTGCGGATTGATATCTTGTATGGTCTGCGAGGAATAGGTCTCGCCGTAGTGGTCGGTGGTCTTGTTGACCTTGGCGATGAAGCGCTGCTCCACTTCGTCGACGCGGTTGAAGTCGTTGACGGTGATCTCGGCGCCTGAGGCCTGGTCAGGTTCCCAGCCATTGAGCTTGACGGCCGTATAGAGGTCGGTGAAGCAGATGTAGCTGTCGTATTGGCTGAGATTGGTCTGATAGACACCGGCGATGGTGAATCTGCGGATGCGTACGCCGTTGTTGTCGATGAAATAGGCGAAGATGCGCTGCCCCTGCTTCACCTTCAGCTTGTCAGCGATGCTCTGAGAGATGACGATGTCGTTGGAAGCCTGCTTGTCGGATAAGCGGGGAAAGCTGCCGGCCACCATATTAGAATGGATAAACGTGGAGTCGTATTCGGGTCCGACACCTTTGAGAATGACGCCGAGGAAGTCGTTGTCAGTCTTCAAGATGCCTTGCTTGTAGGCAAAGCGCTCGACATGCTTCACACCGTTGATGCCGCGAATGACCTGCATCATGCTGTCGTCCATCTGAATGGGGTATTGCTCTGAAGCTGTCTGACCGATGAAATTGGCAACCTGAATATGGCTGCCGAAACCAATGACCTTGTTGCGGATGGTATGCTTGAAGCCGAGGACGACAAACACCGACACAATCATCACGGCGAGGCCGATAGTGACGCCTGCGGTGGCTATCTTGATGGCAGGGCGCGAGACCTTACGCTTGTCGCCGCCTTGCGAGCGATAGAGTCGGGTTGCGATGAAAAGGGGAAAATTCATTCGGCGGTCCTCCCTGGATAAGCCTCCAGCGCCTTGCTCAATACAACCAGCGCTTTCTTCAAATCTTCCTGCTTGAGCACGTAGGCTATTCTCACCTGATTGCGCCCAACGCCGGGAGTGGTGTAGAAGCCGGCTGCGGGCGCCATCATCACCGTGCTGCCCTCATAGCTGAACTCCTCGAGGCACCAGCGGCAGAATTTCTCGGAGTCATCGACAGGCAGCTGCGCCACCGTGTAGAAGGCTCCCATAGGGATGGGCGAATAGACACCGGGGATGCGGTTGAGTCCGTCAATGAGGCACTTACGGCGCTCGACATATTCATCGTAGACGGTGCGGTAGTATTCCTCAGGAGCATCGAGCGACGCTTCGGCCACAATCTGGCCAATAAGGGGTGGGGAGAGACGCGCCTGGCAGAACTTCATCACGGCCTTACGAACGGCCTCGTTGTGGGTGATGAGGGCGCCGACGCGGATGCCGCACTCGGAATAGCGCTTCGACACCGAGTCGATGAGGATGACGTTGTTCTCGATTCCTTTCAGGTGCATCGCGCTGATATAGGGGCTGCCCGTATAGATGTATTCGCGGTAGACCTCGTCAGAGAAGAGGTAGAGGTCGTATTTCTTAACCAAGTCGCGTATCTGGTTCATCTCGCGCCGCGTATAGAGATAGCCCGTCGGGTTATTGGGGTTGCAGATCATGATGGCGCGGGTCTTGTCGTTGATGAGCTCCTCAAACTTCTCCACCTTGGGCAGTGAGAAGCCCTCCTCGATGGTTGTGGCGATGGTGCGTATCTTGGCACCGGCTGAGATGGCGAAAGCCATGTAGTTGGCGTAGGCAGGTTCAGGCACAATGATCTCGTCACCGGGATTGAGGCAGCTCATGAAAGAGAAAAGCACAGCCTCAGAGCCGCCCGAGGTGATGATGATTTCGTCGGGGGTGACATTGATGTCGTATTTGGCGTAGTACTTCACCAGCTTCTCGCGATAGGAAAGGAAGCCCTGCGAGGGCGAATACTCCAAAATCTTCCGGTCGATATGCTTGAGTGCATCGAGGCCTACTTGCGGTGTAGGCAGGTCGGGCTGACCAATGTTAAGATGGTAGACATTGATACCTCTTGCCTTGGCTGCTGCAGCAAGCGGTGCGAGCTTGCGTATAGGCGACAATGGCATTTCCAACCCACGAACTGATATCTCTGGCATAATGCTATTTCTATATTTATCGATGTTTAGATAGCGCAAAGTTAGCTTATTTTTTTTAGATAAGTCGCTTTATCGCTTATTTTTCTCCAATTCTTTAGTGAGCCTCTCCAATTCTATCAAGGTCATTGCCTGTGCTTTTAGAGGGCGTCACCAGTGCTTTTAGAGGTCGTCAAGCATAATGGGAACCTCGACGGCTTTGATTTTAACATTCTTGCGCTCCCACTTTCTGACCATAGCCTCGGAGGCCTCCGATAACTTGCCCAAGATGTATTGCTCCATGATGAGTCCACCTAAAGGGCAGGCCAGGTCGGCTCCCCATCCGCCATTCTCCACGTAGACGCTGACGGCGATGCGTGGTTTCTGTTCGGGTGCGAAGCCCATGAAGATACTGTGGTCGTGGCCCTCATTCTGCGCGGTGCCGGTCTTGCCGCAGACCTTGTAGTGGGGATTGCGGATGGCGGTGCAAGTGCCGCTGATGACGGCCGCGCGCATGCCTTCGATGACAATGTCGAATGCTTCTTTCGTGGGCCGGGCCTGATGGGGCGTGAGGAAGGTGCTGTCGAGCGGGTGGGTAGGCGACAGCTTGTGGATGTGGGGTGTAAACCATTGCCCGCGATTGGCGATGACGGCAGCCAAGTTACAGAGTTGGAGTGGGGTAGTGGTCACCTCGCCCTGCCCCATGCCCAGCCACATGATGGTGGTGCCATTCCATGCGCCGTGGCTCTTGTCGAGATAAGCGGCGTCGGGAATGAGTCCGCCAGCCTCGTCGGGCAGGTCGATGCCCAACGGATGCCCCAGTCCCATGCTCGACATGAAGTCGTGCCAGTCATTGAGTGCCGTGGCCTTGACGGGGTACAGTGTGCGGTTGTCGACAAAGTCGCGGAAGGCTTGGCACCACCACGAGTTGCACGACTGCCCGAGGGCCTGCACCAAGGCCAAGGGCGACTTATGGTCGTGGCAGCCGATGTGGATGCCGTTGGTCCAAAAGCCCTTGTGGCAGGGGTAGGTGGTCTCGGTGGTGATAGCGCCGAAAGTGAGCAGTGTGGCTGCCTGCGCCACTTTGAACGTGGAGCCGGGAGAATAAGTCATCGATATGGCGCGGTTGAGGTTGTCGTCAACCTTGTTGTGCACCACCATGCAAAGCACCTCACCGTTGGCGGGATTGATGGCGACGATGCTGCCCTGCTTGCCGCGCAACAATCGTTCGGCGAGCTTCTGCAAGCCGGCATTGACCGTGAGGGGACCGTCGGCGGGCAGTTGATAGACGCTCTGCGCCAATGCACTCAGCGGCAAGAGGCAGAAAAAGAATATATGGGTAAAAAACAGTCGGAACATGAATGATTAATGGTTTGTCAGCATTTTCTTGAGGAATCGTGGTGTGTAGCCCTCCGTGCTTTGCGCCACCTGCTCGGGGGTACCGGTCGACAGCACGCGGCCGCCGTTGCGCCCGCCTTCGGGCCCCATGTCGATGATGTAGTCAGCCAACTTGATGACGTCGAGGTTGTGTTCAATGACAATGACGGTGTTGCCGCGGTCGACGAGCTGCTGCAGCACCATCATCAGGTTGCGGATGTCCTCGAAATGGAGGCCTGTCGTCGGCTCGTCTAATATATATAAGGTGCGGCCCGTGTCGCGCTTGGCGAGTTCGGTGGCGAGCTTCACGCGCTGGCTCTCACCGCCTGATAGCGTCGTTGAGCTTTGACCGAGCTTGATATAGCCTAAGCCGACATCTTGCAACGTCTTTATCTTCTGCAATATATTCGGTACATTCTCAAAGAATTCTACCGCTTGGTTAATGGTCATGTCGAGGACGTCGGCAATCGACTTACCCTTGTAGCGCACCTCTAAGGTCTCGCGGTTGTAGCGCTTGCCGTGGCATACCTCGCAGGGCACCATGACATTGGGCAGGAAGTTCATCTCGATGACCTTGTAGCCATTGCCTCCGCAGGCTTCGCAGCGACCGCCCTTGACATTGAACGAGAAGCGGCCGGGCTTGTAGCCGCGTATCTTAGCCTCGGGAAGGTTGACAAACAGCGAGCGGATGTCGCTGAACACACCCGTGTAGGTGGCGGGGTTGCTGCGCGGCGTACGACCAATAGGGCTCTGGTCAACGTTGACCACTTTGTCGATGAGCTCAATGCCCTCGAAGCTGTCGTAGGGCATCGGCTTCTTCAGCGAGCGGTAGAAATGCTGCGAGAGTATCGGCTGCAGGGTCTCGTTGATGAGAGTCGACTTTCCCGATCCCGATACGCCAGTGACGACGATGAGCTCGTGCAGCGGAAAACTGACGTCGACATGTTTGAGGTTGTTGCCGGAAGCGCCACGAATCGTGAGGCAGGTGCCGTCGCCCTGTCGTCTTTTCTCCGGCAGGGCAATCTGCTTTTCGCCATTGAGGTATTGTGCTGTAATCGTGTGCGTTTTGAGCATTTCCTCGGGTGTTCCTTGAAACACCACCTCACCGCCTTTTCGTCCAGCTTTAGGGCCGATGTCGACAATCCAGTCGGCAGCACGCATCATGTCTTCATCGTGCTCTACCACAATCACCGTGTTACCCAAGTCACGCAGTTCCTTGAGCGAGTTGATGAGCCGCTCATTGTCGCGCTGATGGAGTCCGATGCTGGGCTCGTCGAGGATATAAAGCACGTTGACCAACTGCGAGCCAATCTGCGTGGCAAGACGGATGCGCTGACTCTCGCCGCCGGAGAGAGTGCCCGACTGGCGGTTGAGCGAGAGGTAGTTGAGTCCTACCTCGAGCAGGAACTGCACGCGACTTTTCAATTCCTTCAGTATCTCGTGGGCAATGGTCGCATTCTGTGTGTCGAGATGCTCCTCGACATGCGAAAGCCATTCGTTGAGCTCAGAGATGTCCATGTTGGCCACCTCGGCGATGTTCTTTCCCCAAATGCGGTAGGAGAGTGCCTCGCGCTTCAGCCGCTGGCCATGACACTCGGGGCATTCTTTCTCGGCCAAAAACTGCGCGGCCCACTTCTGACTGGCGGCGGAGTCGTCGTTCTCCATTACGGCTTGCAAATATTTGATGACGCCGTCGAAGGAGACAAAGTAATCGCTCGATGTGTGAACAATCTCCTTGTCAATCTTCACATTCTCCAGTGATCCGTTAAGTATCTCGTCGACAGCTTCTTGCGGAATATCTTTGTAGGGAGTCTTTAAGGTGCAGTCGTATTTCTGAAGGATGGCTTGTATCTGCCAGAATATCATCTGGTTCTTATATTTGCCCAGTGGGGTGATGGCGCCCTCGTAGATGCTCAGACTGTCGTCGGGCACCACCTTTCTGAGGTCAATCTCGCTGACCACGCCTAAGCCCTTGCATCGTGGGCAGGCGCCCTCAGGCGAATTGAACGAGAAGATATTGGGGGCAGGGTCGCCGTAGGAGAGGCCCGTCGTGGGGTCCATCAGCTTCTTGGAGAAGTTGCGCACCGTTCCGTCGTCTTTGTCCATCACCATGATGGCGCCGTCACCCTGACGCATGGCTGTGGCTATGGTGCGGCGCAGTCGCTCGTCGTCTTTGGCCTCGACCTTGAGCTTGTCAATGACCACCTCGATGTTATGGTTTTTGTAGCGGTCGACCTTCATGCCGCGGGTGATTTCCTTCACCTCGCCGTCAACTCTTATATTAAGGTAGCCCTTGCGCCGCATGCTGTCGAAAAGCTCGCGGTAGTGGCCCTTGCGCTGTCTGACCAGTGGAGCGAGAATGTAGACGCGATGGCCGTCGTAGTCGTGAAGAATCATGCTCACGACCTTCTCTTCGGTGTATTTCACCATCTTCTCGCCGCTGAGGTAGCTGTAGGGCGTTCCGGCGCGCGCATAGAGCAGACGCAGGTAGTCGTAAATCTCTGTGGTGGTGCCGACGGTTGAGCGCGGGTTCTTGTTGGTCGTCTTCTGTTCGATGCTGATTACCGGACTGAGGCCGGAGATGCGATCAACGTCGGGCCGGTCGATGTTGCCGAGGAAGTTGCGGGCATAGGCTGAGAATGTCTCAATATAGCGGCGCTGGCCCTCGGCGTAGATGGTGTCGAAAGCCAACGATGACTTACCCGACCCCGACAGCCCCGTGATGACGGTCAGCGAGTTGCGCGGGATGCGTACGTCAATGTCTTTCAGATTGTGGACGCGTGCGCCATAGACGTTGATCCACTCTGTATCTTTGTCAATCATTATAATCTCTTGTTATCCTTCTTCTATGCTTTCAAAAAGTGAGAATCATTTATTAAAAATAAGCATCGTCTATTCGTTGCCCGTAGTTTCTGTATAGCCTCTGAGCAGGTTGACATCGCGGCGGATATTGAATTTGCGACCGTCGGCGCCCTTGGCTTTCACCAGCACGTAGTAGACGCCTTGCTTCACATCTTTGCCGTGGAATTTGCCATCCCATCCACCAGCTGGGTCATTCCAACTGTAGATTTTCTGCCCCCAGCGGTTAAAGATGGTAGCCTGGAATTCTACGATGCTCTTATAGCCTTCTTTGGCCTTATACACGTCGTTGATGCCGTCGCCGTTGGGGGAGAAGGCATTGGGGAACTCCAGCTGGCTTTCCGATATGGCGACGACGATGGGTGTGCCACCGGTGGTCCAATATTCATCGGTGTAGGCCACGGTATCGTTGCCGTTGACATAGGTAGCCCACAGCTCCACATGGTGGTTGCCGGCATCGTTGAACGTGACGCTGGTGCTTTCCTCGTAGCGCACTAAGTAGGGGTTGTCGCGCTGATTGTCGCGGTAGAAGTGCCATTCGTAGTGGCTCGTCCAGCCGTCAGTGTTCTCAGCACCACTGTTGAAAGTTACGGTGAGCGGAGCCGACTCGGAAATCGATGTGGCGGTCTGTTCGTCGCCATTGCTGTCGGTGTAGGTGGCCGACGGCAAGATGGTGGGGATGGTGGTCTGCGCTTTTGCCGTAAAGGTAATGGCTGACAGCATGCATGCGATGGCTATGTTCAACTTCATTCGACAATTCATTCTTTTGTTAAGTTGCAAAGTTAATGATTTTATATAAGATATGGGGCAATAATTGAACAAAAAAATAGGAACGTTTCTTGGCTGTATCGAAGAAAAGCCGTAATATTGCAACTTGTTAAGAAGAAAATGGTTATGAAGAAGATACTATTCATGCTGCTTCTCAGCAGCTGCGTACTTTGTGGCTCAGCCAAGTCAATGAGGGAGCTGTGGGTGAGTTTGCCCGACAGCATAGCACCTTATCTTAATGCAGACCAGCGTCAGGTGATGCTCAATTTCATGGGTATGGGGCTTAAGGGCGATGCTTCCAATAGCTTTGGAGGTAAATGCGTGGTCGATACCCTCACCGATGACTACATGCATGTGACGCTTAGCGAGCGGTCGGCGCTGACGATTAAGCGTCTGCCCGCAATGCAAGGCGACTCCGTCATCTGCTTAGTTCACACGTGGTCGGCACCGGATAAGGAAAGCAAAGCCGAACTCTACAGCCAAAATTGGCAGTTGATAGGGCCTGCCGTTGACCCCTCTGTTGACCTGCGCTCACAGTTGCTCGTTCGCCCCGACATCATGACGCAGGCAGACTTCAATCGATTGTTGACTCAAATCGACTTCTCGATGGTAAGCTATGAGCTCAATGCCAATGCCTCAACCCTTGTGGCCAACATTGCCATTCCAACGGATGAGAAATCGCAGAAAACGGCATTTCAGCCCGTAGTTAGGTTAACAACCCTTAAATGGAATGGTATAACTTTTAAATAAGTTCAAAAGTGGTCAAATATTTGGTTCTTTTTAGCGAAGGAATGAAATAAATGATTACCTTTGCAATGTGTTTTTCATGGTATTAGATTATTAAGGTTAAGTAAGAAGATTGGCTGTCGTGATGATAGCCAATTTTTGTTTTAATACGTTGCATGTATGAAATATACTCTATTCATATTTGTTATGTGTTTACTTCTTATGTCGTGCCAGAAGGCGCTGATAGAAGAAGAGGAAGAGCATGCGGGCAATGGACAGGTCATGGCTACTTTCAAAATAGGTCAGTTAGAGAGCTATACGATGGGACGGTCGACTGACATTGCGACGCTCTGTAACCGCATCAATGCCGTCGCCTATAAGAATGGGTCGCGCGTGAAGCAAATCAACCAGACCTCAAATGATGATGATTTTGGCAATATCAGTATGGCGCTCGATTCCGGTAGCTATAACATTGTAATTCTTGCCCATAGCTATAGCTCTAACCCCGCACTAACCAAGCCGAAGAAAATTACTTTTGGCCACGATCTCACCGACACATTCCTTTGGACTGAGGAATGCAATCTTGACGAGAATCAGACGAAGACCGTCAACATGCACAGGGTTGTTGGCATGTTTCGGTTAACTACCACCGACACCATTCCATCGAATGTGGCGTCAGTAAGATTTTATTATACAGGCGGCAGCTCGTCGCTCGATGCGTCAACTGGTTTGGGGTGTGTAGAGTCAAGACAGACTTCCAGCTTCACCATTACCGACGACATGAAGCGGCAGACGGCAACGTTTGATGCTTATACTTTTCCTAAAGCAGAGGAAGGCAGCTCATTGACCATCAATGTAACAGCACTCGATAAAAATGATAATGTTGTTGCCGAAAAGCAATTTGTCGATATCCCAGTCATGCGCAATCAAATCACTTCGTATCGCGGCAAGCTGTTTTCGGGTGGCGATGTTTCTGGGGGTGGCAATGTCACGATTCATCTCACGACCGACGACGAGTGGACCGTCGTGGAGCATGATTTCTAATTGTTTTTCATCGATTTGCTTGGCGTTTGGCTGAAATAATGTTATCTTTGCAGCAAACTTAATTCAATTTTATGGGACTTTTCGGACTGTTTAGCAAGAAAAATAAGGAGACTTACGACCAAGGGTTGCAGAAGACGAAGCAAAGCGTCTTTGCAAAACTCACCAGAGCTGTGGCCGGCAAGTCTAAGGTTGATGACGACGTGCTGGATAACCTCGAGGAAGTGCTTATCACCTCTGATGTCGGCGTCGATACCACGCTTAAGATCATTCACCGCATTGAAGACCGCGTAGCGCGCGACAAATATGTCTCTACAGCAGAACTCAACGCTATTCTCAAGGAGGAGATTGCGGCGCTGTTGACGGAGAATAATACCAACGATACTTCCAATTGGGACCTTCCTGCTGACCATAAGCCCTATGTCATCCTCGTGGTGGGCGTCAACGGTGTGGGTAAGACAACAACCATCGGTAAGTTGGCTTATCAGTTCAAGCAGGCTGGTAAAAAGGTTTATTTAGGTGCGGCCGACACCTTCCGCGCTGCCGCTGTGGAGCAAATTCAGATTTGGGGTGACCGCGTGGGCGTTCCGGTTATCAAGCAGCAGATGGGCGCTGACCCTGCCAGCGTGGCTTTCGACACCCTGCAGAGCGCTGTGGCCAATAAAGCCGACGTGGTGCTGATTGACACCGCCGGACGACTCCACAACAAGGTCGGACTGATGAATGAATTGAAGAAAATCAAGGATGTGATGAAGAAGGTGGTTCCGACGGCACCCGACGAAGTACTGCTGGTGCTTGACGGCAGCACTGGCCAAAATGCCTTTGAGCAAGCAAAGCAGTTCTCAGCCGTGACCAACATCACGTCGCTTGCCATTACCAAACTCGACGGTACGGCAAAGGGTGGAGTAGTCATCGGTATTTCCGACCAGTTGAAGGTCCCCGTGAAGTACATCGGTCTTGGCGAGAAGATGGAGGATCTTCAGTTGTTTAATAAGAAAGAGTTCGTCGACTCGCTTTTCTAACCCCACTGCTGTCTGAATGAATAAGAATCAAATAGACTTTATTACCATGGGTTGCTCAAAGAACCTCGTTGATTCTGAGCAGCTCATGCGGAAGTTTGCTGATAAGGGCTATCATTGCGTACACGACGCCAAGCGCATTGAGGGTGAGATCGTTGTGGTGAATACCTGCGGCTTCATTGAGAGCGCTAAGGAAGAGAGCATCAATACCATACTTGAACTCGTTGACGCAAAGAGTAAGGGAAAGATTAAGCAACTGTACGTAATGGGTTGTCTGTCGCAGCGTTATCAGCACGAACTTGAAGAAAGCATTCCCGAGGTCGACAAGTATTATGGCAAGTTCAACTTCCGGCAGTTGCTCGACGACTTAGGTCCGGCGCAGCCACAAGACGATAAAGAAAAGAAATTTACCGCGCGGCGAACCGACGCCAATAGCCGCCGACTCCTCACTACGCCGTCGCACTATGCCTACGTGAAGATTGCGGAAGGGTGCGACCGCCATTGCGCATATTGCGCCATTCCTCTCATCACCGGCAAGCACGTGAGCCGACCAATGGAGGATATTCTGAAAGAGGTAGAGGAACTTGTGGCCGAGGGCGTGAAAGAGATTCAAGTCATCGAACAGGAGCTCACGTATTACGGCATCGACCTGTACGGCAAGCCGAAGATTGCGGAGCTCATTGACCGTATGGCCGACATCAAAGGGGTGAAATGGATTAGGTTGCACTACGCCTATCCTAATCAATTTCCGATGGAACTACTCGATGTGATACGCGAAAGAGACAATGTCTGCAAATACCTGGACATTGCCTTGCAACATATCTCCGACCACATGCTGACGCGCATGCACCGGCATGTTACCAAGGAAGAGACCTTAGCACTTCTCAAGACTATACGCGAGCGTGTGCCTGGCATCACGCTGCGCACAACGTTGATGGTCGGTTTCCCTGGTGAGACTGAGGAAGACTTCAACGAATTGCTCGACTTTGTTAAGGATCAGCGCTTTGAACGTATGGGTGCATTCGCCTATTCAGAGGAAGAAGGCACCTATTCGGCTATGCATTATAAAGATGACGTTCCCGAGGAAGTGAAACAGCAGCGGCTCGACAAACTCATGGCGGTGCAGGAGGAAATCAGTAACGACATTGAGGCCGCAAAGGTGGGCAAGACCTTGAAAGTCATCATCGACCAGAAAGAGGGCGAATACTATGTTGGGCGCACTGAATATTGCTCTCCCGACGTCGACCCCGAGGTGCTGATTCCGGCAAGTGAGAAGCGACTGCACAACGGACAATTCTATAATGTGTTGATAACAGGCAACGATGAGTTTGACCTATACGGCAAGGTAGTATGAATAATAAGGAATATATTGCAGAACTTGCAGAGACAGCAGGTTATACACAGACTGATACGCAGCAGATGGTGCGCACCATCGTCGATGCGATGACGGCTAACTTCGAGGAAGGCGACACGGTTCAGGTGGCTAACTTCGGTTCGTTCGAAGTCAAGAAGCGCTTGGAGCGCATCGTCGTAAATCCCGGAACCAAGCAACGGATGCTGGTGCCTCCAAAGCTTGTGCTTTCCTTTAAGCCGGTCAGCGCCATTAAGGAAGACTTGAAGAATGGATAGAACTATCCCTTATGGATAGGCAATTTTACAATCAAAGCAACAACATGAGCAAGATAACGAACAGTGATTTGGCCAAAGTGCTGATGGAGAAGCACGAATTGGACAAAGCCGACGCTGAACGCTTTGTCGCACTGATGTTTGATATACTCAACAACGGACTGCGTCAGGATAAGTTGGTCAAAATCAAAGGACTTGGCACCTTCAAGGTTATCAGTGTATCGTCGCGCAAAAGCGTGGATGTCAATACGGGTAAGCCTATTATCATCGAGGGTAGGGATAAGATTTCCTTCACCCCCGACAATACGTTGCGCGATAAGGTCAATGCCCCATTCGCTCAATTTGATACCGTCGTCATCAACGACGGCGTGGACTTCTCGGCCATTGACAAAAGCTTCCAAGATAAAGAGAATACTCCTGCGACTGTTGCAGAACAGCCACAAGCCACGGCTGATGAGTTTCAAGAAACGACACCAGTTCTTGAGCAACAGCCTACGGCCGAGGACAAGCAGGAAATGAGTGAGCCTGTTCAACAATCCATAGAAGTAGAAACTCAGGCTTCTGAGGTGAAGCAAGAGCCAATCGAAGAAGTGAAGCAAGAGCCAACTGTGGAAGTGGAGCAGGAGCCGAATGATGAGGTAGAACAGAAGCCGAATGATGAAGCAGAGTCAGTGGCCACTGAGGTGGAACAAGCTCCTGCTTCTGAGGCAAATGATGAAGCCGGGCAACCGGTGGCAAACGATGAATTACCCCACGATGCTGAGACTCCTACAAGCGACAATGAGCCGGAGGAAGGCATGGTATCTGATAGCAAGACGCTTCGTCGTCGGTATTTAATTATGATAGGTGTTGCCGCAGCAGTGGTTATCCTGCTGTTGGGTGGTTCTATTTTCTATTTTGTCAATCAATTGCAGATACGTGACAATCGCATCTCACGACTCGAGGAGATGATGAGCAAAGAACATTCCACTCCTGCGAAGCGCCAAGTCGTAGCCAATACAACAAAAGCGGCTACTCCAGTTGCAAAGCCTCAGAAAAAGGTTAATGTTGCGCCCACAAGTACTTCGTTATCAGCAGACAAGAAAGCTGGAGCTGTGAAACCGTCAGCTGAGAAGGCGGTTGTAAGTAAGCCTCAAAAAGCTTCAACTCCAGTCAAATCCTCAGCCGCCAATAATCAACGGCTAAACAAAGAGACGGCAGACAATAAAGAGAATGCAGCGACCGTCTCCTCGGACAATAGTCAGGCTGAAGCAGCTCCCGATTATAACAAGGATATAAGGATCAGAACTGGCGCCTACAATGTTGTAGGTATTGATAAGACGGTAACTGTCAGGCAAGGACAAAGTCTGTCAAGTATCAGTCGCACCTATTTGGGCCCTGGCATGGAATGCTATGTTGAGGCTGTCAACAATGGCAAGACATCTTACAAGGCGGGGGACAAAATCAATATCCCTAAGGTCAAATTGAAGAAAAGGAAGAAATAACCTTTCTTTTCGTCCGTTTCAAGTTTTTGATAAGCCGGTAACTCTATAGAATTTTATTTTCGTCCATTACTCATCGTGTGAGCAATGGACGATTTACCTATTGAGATTAGAAAGAGCCTGAGTCGTGGTCTGCATTGTCAATCTTCTTGTCAAGATGATGTTGCTTGCCCGAGAAGAGATTGTAGCTTAGGTTGAAGACGAGCATGTCCTTTTGTGGTGTAATCTTGTTGGTATGATAGTTGTAGAACGCGCTGTTGCTCATCGTCTCGTCCCAATATTGTGGGGCGGCGAAGAGGAAGAAGCCGGAGAGGCCCACGCGCAGCTGCTTATGCTGGTAAAAGACAGAAGCCATAGTCTTGCGCTCATTGGAACTTAGTACATTGCCTTCGGGTGTCATTACTTTCTTTTCCCAATAGGCTACGGCACCCCAGTTTCCTTTCCTGAATACAGCCTGCACCATCAGGGGCATTGCCCAATTGGTGTGTACGCCCATGATGCTGCTTTTCTGGTTGTCGTATTGGGCTGCCGTGTAGAGGCTGAGAGTGAATACATCGTTCTTGAACGGCTTGAGTTGTCCCTGAAAATGCGTCATCCAGGTGATACTTCGGTCGTTGTTCATGGGTTGTGATGTCATAACGCGTTGTCCGTTGATTGTCTGCCAGGCATAGTAGTCGCTGATGCTGTTGGCCTCATGCTCCAATGCGGTGCCGGCTTCGATGTCGATGTAAGGAGTCTGAAGCGAATAGGTGAATTTCACGGCATTGTCATTGCCGCTCTTAAGATTGGGGTTGCCAATATGGTAAAGTCCGGGGATAATGACCGTAGAATTTTTACTGAGTTGGGAGATGCCCGGCAGCTTCGGCTCGGAGAAGATCTCCATCCTCAGCATACCATGTTTGAGATTATATGCCAGCAACATCTGTGGGGTAAAGTAGAGCTTGTTATAGCGGGTGTCGTTATTGCTTGTGTGAACGAATGTGCCGCCAAGACTTAGGCGATAGCTCAGTTCGCTGATATTTCCCGATAGCTCGGCGTAGGCATAATGATTGTCATCGTGCGTCTTGTAGTCGTAATCCTTATAGCCGGACAACACATTGCTGATGGTGAAGTCCGACTTTGCCAACGTAGCCTTGTATCCCAGTGAGAGATTGATATTCTCCCATCTTTTGGTATAAGCCGCCTCACCGATGAGGGAGTATTTGTGGTTGTGCTGTCTCATCTGGTCGCTGAGCAGTTCTTTTCCAGCTTCGTCCTGCTGCCGGTTGTCATGGTTCTCACGATTGTTGAAGTAAGTGCCGACCACGTCGAGAGCAATGTTCTGGTTGTGCGCCATCTTCTTTTGTAAATAGATGTCGAGAGAGGGAGCAAAGTGGCGTTGCAGTTGCCCCTCACGTGCGGTGCCGTCTGACCACAGTTGATTGTTGGTGACGGAGATGTCCCAATTGGTACGCCAGAACCTGCGGAAAATCTCAGGTGAGAACTTCACCTGGAAGTTCATGCTGTCGCCAAGGCTGTAGAGGTATTTCAAGTTGAACTTGTTGACGGCATAGCCGAAATGGTAGTCACCGTCGTAACAGTATTCCGCCTCGTCCGCCGTCTCGTTGAAGCGATAGATGTTGGTCTCGTTGCAACCGCCGTTGTTGCGGTATTCCAGCTGGTAGTCGAAAGCCAGTTGTGAGTGGCCGGTGTTGTAGTGCGCATAGACATTGGTGTTGTTGAACGCCGAATTGCATCCCTGTGTCTCGTCGAAGCCGACGGCATAGCCGTTCTCCGCGTTATGCGTGTGGATGTTGATAAGCGTGCCGGCATCGTGATAGCGCGCTGGCGGCACCACATAATAGTCCACATTTCTTATCTGCTTTCCCTCCAGTCCTTTCAGGTCGTTGTCTGAGGCCTCGATACCATTGATGAGAATTTTTACAGACTTGCCTGACAGCGATCGAATGGATCCAGACAGCACATCAGTGTGCAGTCCGGGGAGCGTGCCAATGAGGTCCTGTGCATGGCGGGCATTTTTCAGCTGATCGTCGGAAAATGTATAGGTGGCATGATCCACGTGTTCCGTCTTGCGATGTCCCTTGACATTGACGGTCTTCACGGTGAAGCGGTCGGGATGCAACGTCACCGTGCCTGCATTGGGTGTGAGGAAAATTCGGGTGAGGGTCTTATAGCCAACATAGCTGAAGCGAGCGATAAAGCGGTCGGCATCATATGGAATGACAAACACGCCACTGGCATTAGTCACCCCGCCAGCCAGAAACGTGGAGTCAGTTGCCGAAAGCAACATCACGTTAGCGTATTCCATGGGATGCCCGGTCTCGTCAACGAGACATCCTTTGAAACGCTTCCGCCCCTTGCTGATGCATTCCACGAAGATATTATTGGCTTGTTCCGTGATGGTAATGGGATAGAAGCCAATCATCTGGCGGATGGCGTCAGGTACCGTCTGGCGCTTGATGCTGAGCGTGATGCGGAAGTCCTCCAAATCGTTGTAGATGAAGTTCACTGTATATTGGTGTTGCACCTGGTTGAGTTCACGCAATGCCTGAGCCATAGACACATTATTATATTGTCTAGTGATGGTCTGAGCCTCGATGCAGAGTGAGAGCAGGCAGAGTAGCAAAAGAAGTGTTCTTTTCATCGTGTGTCCTCCCTACCTTACCATAATCACATTGCCCTCCACCGTGATTTCGAAACGGCTAAAGTTGTTAAGCATCCTGACATTCTCGTCCAGCGATTTCCGTCGGTCCCATACGAAATAGAGCCGGATGTCGGTCATGGCTCCTGCATCATCCTTCCACTCTTTGTGATAGTAGGCGGCCATGTCGGTAAGGATGCGGCTCAGTGGCACATCGTCAAAGACCTTAGGCCTAACGTTCAATGTGTCTGTCTGTGTCTTTGGCGATGCTGAAACAGTATCTTTAGCAACAGTTTTGATTTTGGCAACTTGCGTAGTGACAGTCTTGGATTCCATTTTGCTTGGTGTCAGCACTTCCAATTTCATGACGGCCGCAACGGCAAGACCAGCAATCAGCACGCCGCCAGTAATGACAGCGGCTATGCGTGGGAACTGATGGCGCTGATGATGCGTGGCGGCAAACTGCTGCCACTCCAGGTCGATGTCGGCCATGTCGTTGATATGGTGGTCAGCTGCCCGCCGGGCCAGGCTCAGCATGCGAAAAAAGTCCTGCATATCAGGATCGTGGAGCATCGCTGCAATCTCCTCTTCCGTGAAATGCTCGGGGTGTTCGCTCATTTCGAGCAGGCGTTGTTGCCTCTTGTCAGTTTCTTCACTCATGGTCTTTGCTGTTTAGTTGTTGTTTGAGTTGTCGGAGGGCTGCTGAGAGATGGTTGTAAACGGTGACCTTGCTGATGCCCAATGTGCTGGCAACCTCCTGATAGGTCTGCTCCTCTGCGAACCGCAGCGTCACAATCTGCCTCCTCAGGGGTGGTTCCAGCTGTTGGATGAGTTCTGCCAGACGGCTGATAATACCGTCGTCGGCCATCATGCTGAGACTTGTCTCGTCATCAGTTAGCAGTCGCTTCACCCGTTCCTTCATGCTTTTGTGGGCAATGACATTGCGACAACGGTTGCGCACAGCCT
This sequence comes from uncultured Prevotella sp., assembly GCA_900315835.1. Lineage (GTDB taxonomy): Bacteria > Bacteroidota > Bacteroidia > Bacteroidales > Bacteroidaceae > Prevotella. The sequence goes on along the minus strand of ONAR01000002.1, from coordinate 38,572 downwards.
GCATCAGATAGCCCGTCTCACTCTTCGGAACGAGTACGACGGGACGTTCAAGCAACTGTTCGAACACTTCGCTCACCACGTCCTTGCTCTCTGCATCGTCCATGAGAATGCATCTGGCCAGATGGTACATCTCCTGATAATGCGCACGAAAGAGCCTCTCGATGTCTGTATTGATGGTTTTCATACAACCCTATTACAGTTCAGCAAACCAAATAACTAAGCAAAGACCAATATTTTTTTATAAGAATCTGATAAAATGTCGGATGCCATCCGCCAGTTCTTCCCTCAGAACTCTACTCTTACCCTGCCGTTAACCATTCTCCCGGTCAGATAGTTAGGTACGGCGTACATCTGATTGGTCACGTCGGTCACCCAATAGTAGGAGTTGACATTGCTGATGCCGAAAAGATTAAGGCAGTCTACGCCCAGCCAAACATTCTTGAAGATGCTCTTCGAATGGTGGTCCTCATTATTGAATAGGCGGTAACTCATGCCGATGTCCGCGCGCTTATACGCCGGCGCGCGGAAGGAGTTGAGCTCCATCTCTCGGTGAGGCGCTGAGAAGGGTAGTCCGTCGGCGAAAGCCAGTTTCAAATTCATCAGCCAGCGGTCGGTTCCGGGGAAGTAATCGGTATAGAAGAAGTTGAGAGCGTAGCGCTGGTCGGTGGGCATGGGGATGCTGCGGCCGTTGAGTTTCATCTTCGTATCCATCAGCGACAGCGTTATCCACGAATCGGTGCCTGGAACAAACTCGCCATAGAGCTTCATGTCGATACCTGCGGAGTGGCCGCTGGCAAGGTTGTCGCCGTAGTAGGTCACCTTCACGTTGTTCACGCTGTAGGGAATCAAATTGCCCAACTTCTTATAATAGATTTCCGTTGTAAACTTAAACGGACGCTTCTGGATATTGAAGCGATAGTCCATGCCCGCGATAAACTGCAGCGAACGTTGGCTCTTAATGTGCTGATTGAGCGTCACATAAGTTACACCGTTGCGCGTGGTCGTATCTCTCAGTTCCTTGTAGAACGGTGCCTGATAATAAAGACCGGTAGCGAAGCGGAAACTGAGGTCTTGGTTGAAGGCCGGAATGATGCTCAGCGACACGCGGGGAGAGAGTATCGACTCCTGATTAAAATTCCAATGCGAGAAACGGATACCGTAGTTCAGCGTATAGAGCGTTTGCTTTTCGGCGTCCTCAGCGCCCGAACGGAATCGCCATGTGTCTTGAATGTAGAATTCAGAGCGGTTGGCGTTCAACTCATTGTTCGACCGCATTGAATAAATCATGTTCAAGTCGCGGCCGGTGTGAGGAATGTTGTAGCCGGCTGAGTCACGCATCTCGTATTCAGCCGACTGTTCCTCGACATGCTCAATCTTATAGGTGAAGCCCGCCTCGACATTGTGCTGCCTGGACTTATGTTTGAACATGAGTTTGATGCTCTCCACATGCGCTTTCAGATAGTTGCGCGCATGCTGGAAATAAGTACCTACGCCAAGGTTCTCCGATGTCTCGGTCTGCGTCAGCCAATACTGCCCTTGGATGTCGTATTTCTCCTGCTCATTGGTGTTGAAAGCCGAGCCCAACAGCGATACAGACGTGGAGTCGCCCCAATGCCGTGTGATGCCCAAGGTGCCGGTGTAGGTGCGGAAGAGATCGCGCTCCTGGCCATCGAAATAAACGCGGAATGACCTCACGTTTTCTAATGTTCCAAAGCGCGTCTCACGGTCTTTAGGTTTGAAGCGGTAGTGATTGTCGGAGATGTCTCCAATGAAATCAATACTCCAGCGTTTGTTTGGCGTATAGGTGAAATAAGTCTGATAATCAAGGAATTTTGGCCTATATTCACCGTTTGTCTCTAATGAGCCTAAGAGGTATTGGTTGGTCTTATAACGCAAACCATTGGACCAAGCAAACTTCTTATTGGAGAAGCCGATAAATGCGCTACCGCCAAGCAGAGAAGCCTCGGCATTGGCTTCGAAACGCTTGGGCCGGCGGTAGGTGATGTCGAGTGCTGACGACATCTTGTCGCCGTATTTCGCCTCAAAGCCGCCGGTGGAGAAGCTGATGCGGTCGACCATATCGGGATTGATGATAGAGAGACCCTCCTGCTGTCCGCTCCTGACGAGGAACGGACGGTAAATCTCCACATTATTAATGTATACGGAGTTCTCGTCGAAGCTGCCGCCCCTCACGTTATATTGCGACGACAACTCGGAGTGGGTCGAGACACCGGCTTGGGCCTGAATAAGACTTTCCACCGCATTGCCCGTAGCCGACGGCATGCCCTTGAGTTGCTTCGTCGACAACTCCTGCATCTGCCCTGACTGTATCTTTTGACCGGTCACCTGAACCTCGTCGAGACTCTTTGAGGAGCCGGTGAGAACCACCTGTAGCGTTTGGGGACCTTTGGGGTTCTTCAGCACTCGCGTCTTCGTGTGGTAACCCAGCATTGAAAAGCGAATGACAACGGAGTCGGCTGAGTGCAAGGTGAGATGATACTCGCCCTTGAGTGAGGTGACCGTAGCCTTGCCCTGCGACAGACAACTGACGCTGGCGAACTCTATCGGGTTGTTATCCTCGTCTATGACACGGCCCTTAAGCGTGAAGGTCTGTGCCGAGGCTTGTATGGTGAAGGCAATGAGCATTGCCAATAAAAGAATTCTGCTTCTCATATAAGAAACAACGTTTCAACGCCGTTATTATTGTAAATAATGGAGCAAATGAAAAAGATTATTGTTGCGCTTGACAGCTTTAAGCAATGTATGACGTCTCAGGAAGCCAATGAGGCTGCAGCTAAGGGATTGGCAGCTGTTGTCGGTAGTGAACAGATTCAGAGAATGTCGGTGAGCGATGGCGGTGAGGGGTTTCTCCAAGCCATGCAACCTGACGAGGTGGTACATTGCCATGTTCACGACGCGCTGATGCGTTGGACTGACGCCAGTTTTGGCATTAAAGACGGTGAGGCCATCATTGAGGTGGCCGAGGCTATTGGTTTATCAAAGATTGAACATGAACGATTAAATCCTTTGCAAGCAACAAGTTATGGCGTTGGTGAATTGATGGTTCATGCTTTGGATAAGGGCTGCCGGTCGTTTGTTGTCGGGTTGGGAGGAAGTGCGACCAGCGACTGTGGACTTGGGATGTTGAAGTGCCTGCGGCAAGCCTTTCAAACCAAACATAATAAGATGTGGTACGATGCCTTCGACACCTCAACGTTGCGGCAGTTGCGGGTGATGCTTGCCACTGATGTCGACAATCCGCTTTACGGTCCTCTTGGAGCAGCCCATGTCTTTGCCCCGCAGAAGGGCGCTTCTGAAGAAGACATTGAAAAGCTCGACCGTCGAGCGATGACCTTTGCTCGCATGGCCGCCAAACATCAGGGTATTGACATGAGTAATCAGCCTGGTGCTGGAGCAGCTGGGGGGCTGGGCTACGCCTTTATGGAATTTATGACGACGCAAGTGAAGAGTGGGGCTGCATTGGTGCTTGACAGCATCGGCTTTAACGAGGCTTTGCAGCAAGCTTCCTTGGTGATTACCGGTGAGGGATCAGCCGACCGACAGACGCTGATGGGAAAGATTCCGTATATCATCATGCAGCGGGCGCGGGCATTAGGCGTTCCCACCATTCTGATGGCGGGCAAAGCAAAAGATATTCCTCAGCTGCTCGACAGCGGTTTTGCCAAGGTGATGAATATCAATGAAGGACAATCGCTCGGCAATGCGCTCGAGAAAACGGTTGCCATGCAGCGATTAAGCGACTGCGCACGGAGGTTGCTCAACGAGAAAACTGTCAGATAAGGGAATGTAGACCATAAAGGCTTTGTGGAGTCTATTCCCTATAAATAAATGATAATAAGCGGTTAAACCATTTAATGGTAAACTTGAACCATCGGTATTTCGCCACCGGCTTACCGCCAAAGCTCAAGATGAACTCGCGGAAGGGATTCTTAGAGAAGGGCAGGCCAACATCGAGGAAATAAATATGACGGTAGCCTTGCCGCCACGACCATTCGATGGCATACCATACGGTCATCAGATTGGGGTGGAGCCCCGCGTAAATTTTACGCTTCGACGCCAAGTACCATAGGTAGGCATTGCCGCCACTGAACACGCAGACGCTACCTCCAATCACGCGCCGCTTGTGAAGTGTAATGAAGATGCGGCCGTTCTCACTATTGAAGAATTGCTTCACCTGATGCTCCGGCGGAATGATGCGGCGCATCTTGAAGCGGTAGAAGCCATTGAGCAACTTATAGAAAGCGTGAACTTCATCCTCAGTCTCTGCCTCACGCGTTTCGACGCCCAATTTATAGATGCGGTCGATGCGCGCTTTCATCTTGTCAGATAGCCGATCACGCGGGTCCATGGAGTGGAGTGAATTGTGCACCTCCTGCCAATTCACGGGGAAATAGCCTTCCTTTCGGAAGTAGCGGTAGCCGAACATCTTACGCGATAAGTCGCTGAATTCTACGTATAAACATAGTTTTCGTTGAAATTTACGTGTAAGTTGATGGAGTAGGAGGCCGAATACCTCATCTCTCTTTACGTCATCAGCATAGACGCCTTCGCCATAGATGCGGCCCTGGGTGTAGAAATAGGGTGGGAGCCACGAGCCACGTCGACGGATGAAAGCCAGCATCTGACCTACGACACGCCCCTCGTCGTCGGTCGCCACAGCCATATAGGGCCGCTCTCCGGGCGATGCTTCAATGATATGAAACAACTCGGAGCTATGGAAGAAATTGCTCTCGTCGATGGCAGGCAATTGGTCTCCCTTTGAGTAGATATTTACATGGTAGGTCTCCACAATTAGCAAAATTAATAAAAAAATGTATTCCCTGTAGCTTTAAGCCTTATTATTTTTTGTAACTTTGTGACAATTAATCGACCTGAAACAATGATTGAGTACGACTTAACAAGAATAAAGGCCATTATCTTCGATGTTGACGGTGTGCTTTCCGCTTCAACTGTGGGCATGGACAGCGATGGAATGCCCCTGCGTACGTTGAACATCAAAGACGGTTATGCCATCCAGTTGGCCATAAAATTGGGCCTTCATTGTGCCATCATGACCGGCGGCTCGTCTGAGGCAATACGCAAGCGATACGCCTATCTGGGCATGACCGACATCTTTATGAAGTGCGCCGTAAAGCTGCAAACTTATGAGCGGTTCCTCGCGCAATATCATCTCGTCGATGACGATATTATCTACATGGGCGATGACATTCCTGATTTGGAGATTATGCAGCGTGTGGGTTGCCCCTGTTGCCCGTCCGACGCCTGCACTGAGGTCAAGGATGTTTCGGTTTACGTCTCACCGTTCGACGGCGGCAGAGGCTGCGTCCGCGATGTCCTCGAACAGGTTTTGAAGGCCAAAGGTCTGTGGTTGAGCAATGCGAAAGCATTCGGTTGGTAGCTCCATAGCCTTCGGTTGGTAATGCCAAAAGGCATCAGAGGCGGAAGTTATTCGCAACAAAAACAATCAGAAATGAAGAGAATTATATTAGCCAGCAACTCACCGCGCAGGCAGGAGTTGCTCAGAGGTCTTGACCTCAACTTCACGGTAGAGGTGCATAAAGGCATAAAAGAAAGTTTTCCCACAGATCTTCCGGCCGATGAGGTGCCGCTTTTTATAGCTCGTGAGAAGGCCGCCGACTATCAAGTCCCTGATGATGCGGTGCTGATAACTGCCGACACCGTCGTTATCATTGATAATGAGGTACTTGGCAAGCCGAAGGACGAGGCTGAGGCATGTCGCATGCTGGGGCGTCTCAGTGGCCGCACGCATCATGTGGTCACCGGTGTTTGTCTGACGACCAGCGACCGTCAAGTGGCTTTTTCCTCGAAAACCAATGTGACTTTTCGCGAATTGTCGCCAGCTGAAATCCAATATTATGTCAAGACGTATAAGCCATTCGACAAGGCCGGCGCCTATGGCATTCAGGAGTGGATTGGTCACATCGGCGTCATTTCCATCAACGGCAGTTTCTTCAATGTAATGGGCCTTCCCGTTGCCCGCGTCTATGAAGAGCTTAAGAAGATAGGAGCTATTTGAATTAGGGGCGAGCAGTTAATTGAAGTCATATTATTTATCATAACGGCCATAACGTGAGATTGAGTTGAGGCATATTAAACCATATATCCATAACGCTCAGATGTAAGATCTAAACATATCAGACATAAGATCTAAACAAAACGAGGGCCGAAATTTGCGCGAGTTTAGAACGGCATGCCCACAGCGAAATGGAAGGTGAAGTCGCGGCTGAGGTCGGGATGCACAATGGCGTAATGCTCACGGTTATTGTTGTAGGCAGGATTGACCGCCTTCATACCCATGTCGAAGCGCAAGATGAAGTAATTGAAGTTGAGGCGCAGCCCCAAGCCGTAAGACGCGGCAATCTGCTTATAAAACTTATCAAACTTGAACTGGCCACCAGGCTGCTCAGCGTAGTTACGCAGCGTCCAGATGTTACCCGCGTCGATGAATGCTGCGCCCTCAAATTTCCAAAAGAGGAATGTGCGGTATTCCATGTTCAAGTCCAGCTTCATGTCACCCGTCTGATTGATGAAATCGATGCGCCCGTTTTGACCTTTGTAGCTTCCCGGACCCAACTCACGCACGCCCCAGCCTCTGACGCTATTGGCGCCGCCGGAGAAATAACGTTTCTCAAAAGGCAGAATATTGCTGTTGCCGTAAGGGTAAGCGATGCCGAAATCACCATGCAGCACCAGTTTATTGTGGCTGTCAAACCGGATTGACCGCGTATAATCGAAATCAAACTTCACATATTGCGCATAAGCGATATTGATGAATGTGTGCTGCCCCTCGTCGTTGCGCTTGAAATTGCAAGCGTGCGCCAGTGCATCGATTACATTGCCTGCCGTTTCGATGTTCATTCTGAAGGCATTGTCGCCATAGTTATACACGACGCCGAGGCCGAGCTTCATGATGAAGAGATCCTCATAATTGTAGCGCAGGATAGCGTTGCGGTTGCTGACGCTGTCGATGTAGTCGTGTTTGAAAGTCGGACTGATCCATGGCATATACACATAGTTCAAGTCGAGAACGTCGAGCCGATAGTTTGTCCGCCGGTTGGCCGAAGCCCAGCGGTAACGCCATGCAGCCGAGAAGACACGCCGGTGAAACTCGGGGCGGTTCTGCAAATCCCACGACACCGCCAGCTCGGTGGTAGCGTTGCGTCGACGACGGAAAGCGCTCGACAGCAACGGTGCAATGAACCGGGGAAACTGCAGCTTTGCTTCCACGCTGTATTCCTCAAAATTCTCGTCTTGGTAGCCCTCAAGTCCGGTAATGGCCTCAAAGGCAGCCTTAAACTGCAGACTGAACAACTCGGAACCATGAAACAAGTTGCGGTTGGCGTAGGTCACCGAAGCCGCGGCACCCAAGTCGCCCGCTGTGTTGGTGCCTTCAGGTTGCAGCGAGATAGATGAGGGCTTCTGCATGTCGATTTGAATGTCGCAGTCAAGCAGACTGGTGTCAGGCACCTCACGCAACTGGATGTTCGTGTATCTGATAGCTTGCATCCGGCCGAAGTTGCGGTAGGTGTTTTCCAGTGCTGACCGCGAATACCAATGTCTCTGGGTTAATTCCGTCGCATTCTCCAATACGCTGTGGCGCAATGGAATACGGTCACTGTCAGCGCCTCTATAAGTGATGTCTCGGATGGCATAGCGTGGATGGTTGCGCGGTGACTCATCCTTATTCACGACAAACTTTATGAGCTTTAGCGTGACATCAACATTATTGTCGTTGGCTGCCGAGTCCACCTGATATTGAATGAAGTCCTTATGAAACTTATAGTAACCGCTGTCTTGCAAGATGTCGGCAATGCGTTTGCGCTCATCATCAAGCCTGGCCACAGAAAATTGGTCACCGACATGAAGCCGGCCTGACTGACGCTGTTGCGACGGGTCATCATCCAGATGTCCTCGAAGCACTTTTGCAATCTGCTCATCCTCAATATCATAGCTCAGCGAGCGAATGCGGTAAGGCTCACCGGGATGAAGCTGATAGATGGCTTTGAGCCGCTTGCCCTTTGTCTTCGTCGTAAGGCTTACGCTGCTATGCATAAAGCCTTGATCCATCATCGCATTCTTCAAATCCTCCACCGAAAGCGCTGCCTGCAAGCTGTCGTAAAGCACGGGCTTCTCCCCTATCTTGCGCAGTGTGCGGTTGAGCCATTTGGTACTGTCGCGGCCTGAGAGCGAATAGGTGCCAAGGGGAATCTTAAACAGCGAGAACCACTTGGAGTTGGCTTTCTGATGAATATATGGAGCTAAAGTGCTGGGATTGATGGTCTTAGCATCTGATCTAATCTCTACGCTCTCAAGCAGATACCGGTTGTCGGGAACCAGCTTCGAGCTACTGCAGCCCACAAGCAGCAGCAATGCTGCGGCCCATAAAAGAAGACGTATTGTTTTCAAGCGTGTGAGATATAAAATATTACATTGGCTAATACCACGGCAAAGATAATATTTTTTATTCACAGAATACACACATTAACACACATTTTAATTTAGTTGATGCTAAATTTGACTACCTTTGCAATATGATTAGCAAGTCAAGACAGAAATTCATCCGCTCGTTGCAGCTGAAGAAAAACCGTCGTCAAGAGGGGCTTTTTGTGGCTGAGGGACCCAAAGTTGTCGGCGACCTGTTGGCGGTGAGCAGCCCCAAGATAGTCGTTGCCACATCGGCATGGCTCTCCGACAACCGTAGCCGCCTCTCCCCCACTGTTGAGGTGATGGAAGTGACCGATGATGAGTTGCGCCAGACCTCCTTCCTGCAGCATCCGCAAGAGGTGTTGGCTGTCTTTCCTCTGTTGCCAACGCCCCGACAGGCTTTCGACGCGCACTACCTCAACAGCCATCTCTCCCTGGCGTTGGATGGCGTGCAGGACCCTGGCAATCTCGGCACTATCGTGCGCATTGCCGATTGGTTTGGCATCGAGACGATTTTCTGTTCGCATGAGACTGCTGACCTGTGGAACCCCAAGGTGGTGCAGGCTACGATGGGGAGCATCGCCCGGGTGCATGTCTGCTATGTAAACCTCGACGAGATGATTGCCGCCCTACCCCACGACTACCCTGTTTACGGTACGTTGCTTGACGGCACCGACATCTACCGGCAGCCGCTCACCGCTAACGGCATCATCGTCATGGGCAATGAGGGCAACGGTATATCCGAAGCCATCCGACAGCGGGTCAACCGCAAGTTGCTCATTCCCAACTATCCACAGGGGCGCCCCACTGCCGACAGTCTCAATGTGGCCATCGCGACGGCCGTCACCTGCGCGGAGTTCAGACGACGCTGTACTGAAGAATGATTAACTACAACATATACCTTATTTAATATGGCTGAAATATATAAGATAAGGAGCTTCGGTGGATGCATGAAGTCGGCTTTCGACCTCTATGCCACCAACCTCAAGAAAATCATCGTGCGCACATGGCTTCCCGCCTTGCTCACGTCGCTGTGCGTTGCCGTGTGTGTGATGGCCTCACAGCTTTCCAATGTCATTCTTTCCACCCTCATATCCACGCTCTTCGCGCTGTTGGCCTATGCCTCATTCGCATGGTTCAGCTGTATCATCGTGTCGCTGCTCAATGGCAAGTGTTTCCGCAGCAACCTACCCCACGTCGTCGGTCTCGCCTTGCTGCTGTTGGCGGTAGACATAGTGCTGGTATTGCTCACGCAGCTGTTGGGCGCCATTCCTTTCTTTGTAAAGGGCGTTAAGGGCATCAATGAGAACATCATCATGCTGTCGGGCTGCATCATCGTCGCATCGGCCTTAGTCTTCATGCTGTTGGCTTTGCCGATGTGGTATTCTTCGTGGAAATATTTGATTGAGCCCGACCGCAAGCTGCCGCGTGTCATCGGGCGCGACTATGTAACCGGGCTCCGCCATTGGGGCTATTTGTTCATCATCGCCCTGCTCACCTTCATTATCGTCGGCGTTATTGATGTTGTATTATACATGCCGATGGCAATTGCGGGGCAAGCCATGGCCTTCGATAATATGGGAAAGACGATGGGCGACGCCTCTGGACTGCCGTCTTATTTCATGGTCATGGTCTTCTTCACTGCCCTCATCATCGCGTTTGTCAGCGCTTACGTCTTAACGTGGGTCGGCATCACGTTCTATTACGGCTATGGCAATATCGAGGCGAAGATAGCCGCCAAAGCGGAAGCAAAGGCTAAAGCACAGCAGGCACTAACAGTCAATAACTTGCTAAACGACAATAAACTATGAAACAGACGCGAATCTTATTTATCGACCGCGACGGCACCCTCGTTCGTGAACCGATTGACGAGCAGGTAGACAGCTTTGCCAAACTTGAGTTCACGCCCGGCGTGTTCACTAATCTGAGTTTCATCCGTAAGCACACCGACTTTAAGTTTGTCTTGGTCAGCAATCAGGATGGCCTCGGTACCAACCTGTTTCCTGAGGACGACTTCTGGCCGGTCCACGACTTCATCATCAAGACGCTGAAGGGTGAGGGCATTACCTTTGACGAGGAACTCATCGACCGCCACTTCCCTCAAGACGGCTCACCCATGAGAAAGCCCGAGACGGGGATGGTGAATAAGTATATGGAAGATCCGACGGTTGATATTGCTAACAGCTATGTCATCGGTGACCGCGAGAGTGATGCCGAATTTGCCAAGAACATCGGTTGCAAGTCGCTCATCCTCAACGATACAAACATGACTTGGGCAAAGATTGCCGAACTGTTGTTTGCCGGTGAGCGCACTGCTGCTATCCACCGTAAGACTAAGGAAACCGAAATCACGGTGGAGGTCAATCTTGACGGTTCGGGCAAGAGCGATATCTCTACGGGTCTTGGGTTCTTTGATCACATGCTCGACCAAATCAGCCATCACGGCAATATCAACCTCAAGGTGCATGCAGTCGGCGACCTGAATGTTGACGAGCACCACACCATCGAAGACACGGCTATCGTGCTTGGCGAGTGCCTGCTCAAGGCTTTGGGCGACAAGCGAGGCATCGAGCGTTATGGCTTCTGTCTGCCCATGGACGATTGTCTCTGTCAGGTGGCGCTCGACTTCGGCGGCCGGCCCTGGCTGGTGTGGGATGCCACATTCAACCGCGAGAAAATCGGTGAGATGCCTACTGAGATGTTCCTCCATTTCTTCAAGAGTCTCAGCGATGCGGCTAAGATGAATCTCAACATTAAGGCCGAGGGCACCAACGAGCATCATAAGATTGAGGGTATCTTCAAGGCCTTTGCCCGCAGTCTGAAGATGGCCGTCAGGCGCGACATCTACCACTATGCACTCCCCTCATCGAAGGGAATGCTATAGTTGCTTGTGTCAAATATTATGGTGTTTTTTTAACATGGAGACGGCCGTATTTACGGTCAGCCTCTCCTTGGCTCCGAAATACGCTATTCTGAGCGATTTTAGATGAATTTCCACAATGCGCTATCAATCAGTTGTTTACGCTGATTGATAGCCTTAAGTCAATTACATCAGACAGTTGCGAGGTCGCGATAGCATACTTATCGCATCACGATAGCATACTTATCGCACTGCGATACCATAGAGATCGCACTGCGAAAGCATATCTATCGCACCGCGATAAGATAGCGATCGTACCGCGATATGATAGCTATCGCAATTCGATGCGGTAAAAGAGCCGGTTTCCAAGCCAATTTTTCTTAATTTCATCAAAAGTTAGACGTAATTTCTTTGCTGGAAGAAGCAAAAGTACGAACACGATTTTGTCAGCTAATTTCTTAGTTTTTAACACTTCGGAAAAACCGTACAATAACACGGTGAACACTGCACGATAACCTGTTGTGAATACCTCATGAGTTTACAGCCGACACCTATTCCGCTGTCTCCACGTTGTCCTGATTGCCGATGGTCAGGCGCATGAGATCGTAATACGAGCCGTTGTAGATGTTCAAGTCGACATTACCCTTGATGCCCGGCAATACGCCCGTATCAGTGTGTTGCCAGAACTTCCACGGGCCCTTATACTCTACCTTCTCCACATAGTAATGGGCTATCCAGTAAGGGTAATCGTCGAACACGGGAGCACTCAGGTACTGTTGCTTAAACTTATAATAGGTGTAGATGATAGGCTTCACCTTGTACTTGTCCTCAACGATATGAAGCCACGTGAGCACATCACGCTGGAAGTCCTCCACGCTTTGTTTGGTGGGCTTATGCTCAATATCAAGCACTGGCGGCAGGTCACCATTCTCGAGGTGCACCTTCTTCAGAAAGAAATAGGCCTGACTTCTTGCGGATGAGCGGATGCTCCAGAAATGATAGGCACCACGAATGAAACCGTACTCGCGGACTTGATAGAAGTTGTCGGCGAAGTTGGGGTCGATACGCGATGATCCTTCGGTTGCCTTCACAATGATGAAGCGCAGTGGACAGCCGTCAATGAGGGCGTTAGACCGCAACCGGTCCCAGTTGATATTGCCTTGATAATGAGAGATGTCGATGCCGTGAATCTCATAGCCCTCCGGATACTTCGCATCTCCATAGAAAGCACGCCAACGAAAGCCGGTTGGGCCGACAAAGAAATAATAAAAAATAAAGACGTATAGCGCAATGACAGCGAGGCCACCGATAATCCAGCCCTTCCGATTGCCCTTCTTCAGAAAGGGGAAGAGGCGGAACAGCGCTGAGCCATGACGGTTGCTTCGGCTGCGTCGCGTAGTGCGTGATGAGGCCGGTCTCCGTCGCTGAACTGGTTTTCTGCCTGTCATTGGTAGTGCTATATGTTTTGATGAATGTATGATAGCGTAAAGGGGCATCATCCAAAGTTAATATGGCTGGTGCCCCTTCACATTATCGGGAAATAATTATCGTCGGATGCTTATTTCTTGGCAGCGTTCTCGAGAGCCAGCGTCTTGGTCTCGCGGTCGCATACCTCGCTCGGACCCCAGTACTGGATAGGACCGGGATAGACGTAGCAGGTCTGACGGGCCCACTCCTCACGATGAGCAGCGAACTCCTTGAAGGGTGCGCCATTGAGGTCGACAAGCGCCTTGCGGATCACCGGCTTCATCTCACCATTACGACGCTCCATGTTCATCATCATCGTGATTGGCACGCCTCCGGCCTTCCATTCGTCGGTGGGAGCCGAGAGGTTCTTCACGATGGCCATGTAGCCAGTCTTGCCGTTGGCAATCAGGTTGGCAGCGCTTACGCCGAGCGCATAGCAGTAGTCAGCATCGAAGTTGGAGGGAGCTGCGCAGCGGCCCTCATAGCCGAAGAAGTGGTGCTGGGCAGCGAACTTGCCGACATACTTGCCTTCTTTCTTCCATTCGGCGAGCTTGGCGCCCACCATGTCAGAAATCAGTTTCTCAGTCTCGATGAGCGACACCTGCACGTTTCCGTGAGGATCGCGGTCGAGCGACAACTGACGGGCAACGCCCTCGGGCAGTGTGGCGAATGTCTCAGCATTGGCCTTGCTCAGGTGAGCGAGGATGTAGTTGCGCTGGGCATCCTTGTCCAAATCCTTATAGTCGGCACCGTGAGCGGCGAGCAGATCGTTGAGCTCATCGATCAGACGGCCGATAGCGGGAATGAACTCGATGAGGCCCTCAGGAATCAGCACCACACCGAAGTTGTTGCCGTCCTCAGCACGCTTAGCCACTGCGGTAGCAATCTGCTCCACAATCTGGTTGAGCGTCATATCCTTAGCCTCCACTTCCTCAGACACGAGGCAGATGTTGGGCTGGGTCTGCAGTGCGCACTCCAGCGCGATGTGGGAAGCCGAGCGGCCCATGAGCTTGATGAAGTGCCAGTACTTGCGGGCAGAGTTGGCATCACGCTCGATGTTGCCAATCACCTCAGAATAAACCTTTGTAGCCGTATCGAAACCGAATGAGGTCTCAATCTGGTCGTTCTTCAGGTCACCGTCGATGGTCTTAGGAGCACCGATTACCTGCACGCCGTAGTTCTTGGCTGCATAATACTCGGCCAGCACGCAGGCGTTGGTGTTGGAGTCGTCACCGCCAATGATGACGAGGGCCTTAATGTTCAGCTCACGGAGAATCTCAAGACCTTTCTCAAACTGGTCTACCTTCTCCAGCTTTGTACGACCGGAACCAATCATATCGAAGCCACCCGTATTGCGGTAGTTCTCAATGATTTCGTCGGTGAGTTCCATATAATTGTGGTCAACCAGTCCACCGGGACCCATGAGGAAGCCATAGACCTTGTTGGAAGCATTCATTTTCTTTACAGCATCATAGATGCCGCAAATCACGTTGTGACCGCCAGGTGCCTGACCGCCGGAAAGAATCACACCCACATTGATCTTGTTGTCGGCAGCTTTGTCACCGGGAACAAACTCAATCAGAGGCATGCCATAAGTGTTGGGGAACAACTTCTTGATTTCTTCCTGGTCACCTACGCTCTGAGTAGGCTCACCCTCCTTTACCTTAACTGCACCCTGAAGGCCTTTAGGCAATTTGGGCTGATACTGTGCACGCGCTTGCTGCAAAACACTCGTTTTCATTGCTTATTGCTATTAATATTAAAGATTAATGTTCCTTGCCTTAATAAATAATGTAGTGGCTTACTGTCTGCAAAAGTACGCTTTTTCCATGATATGAGGAAAGAAATGAGGCAGAAAACGCTTTTTTTAGTTTTTTTAGAGTAATCCTTGTTTCATATTGCCTAATTTTTCTTATCTTTGAACGTGATATGCGGCGGTTGTCTCATCCCAGGGGCACCGTCCATGATTCAATTTGACACCCAATCTTATTAAAACGATACTCAAATGGCAAAAAGAAGAAATCTGAAACGGCAGATTAACTATATCTGCAGTGATTTGTTTGCAGAAACAATGGCCGCTGCGCTTTATGGCGCTAAGGTCGACATGGAGGCTGTTGACGACACATTGGCCACCATCCTTGTTTTGCGAAACGATTTCATCAAACGTATCTCTCACCCTGAACCGGGCATGGAGGCCAAACTCTTCTACAAGAGCATCATCAAGGACTTTAACCTTCAGGTCTCCGATATCATTGACAAAATAGGAAATCTCTGGTAAATGACATTATCACAACGCTTTTATAGTTGGGTACTCTATAAGTGCTTGGGCTGGAAGGTCAATGTCACTGTAGCGTTTCCCGACAAGTATATTATTGCCCTTGCTCCCCACACGAGCAACTGGGACTTCATTCTTGGGCAGTTCTATATGCGTTCGCAACACATGCACATCAACTTTCTAATGAAGAAAGAGTGGTTTTTCTGGCCGATGGGCATCTTGCTACGACGCATGGGTGGCATTCCGGTATATAGGTCGAAGCACACCAAAATCACTGACCATTTGGCCGATGAGGCTAAGCGCCGCGACTCATTCAAACTGTGCATCACGCCAGAAGGCACGCGCTCGCTCAATCCCGATTGGAAGAAGGGCTTCTATTACATTGCCCTGAAAGCGCAGATTCCAGTGCTGCTCTTTGGCGTTGACTACAGCCGTAAACTCATCCAATGCACCAAGAGCTTTGTGCCGACCGGTGACGTGGACAATGAGATGAGGGCTGTTAAACTGTATTTCAAGGACTTCAAGGGGAAGTATCCGGAGAAGTTCACGATTGGAGAACTATAGGCTGATAATGACAAAAGTAATACGCTTACTCATCTTTCTCGTTGCCTTGCCGGCAAGTCTATTAGCACAAGGTTCCGATATCCGTCAGAAGGCAGAGCGCAATCTGACGGCCTTCTTTGCTACTTATCATACCGATGACGCTTATTTCGCTTACCAGCCGCGGCTGAAATCGCTGACTGTTGATGACAAACTGCGCGAGGTGAAGGTCGTCGCTGATGCTTCATTCGCCCAGCAGGACTTCACCGAAAAGACGGTCAACAAAATCTATAAGCACATCAAAAAGGCACTCCCCAAACCGCTCAATAAGTACGCGCTGACGGTTTCAACCAATGGATTGCCCATTGAATACTTTATTCCTGATTATCAACTCAATAATGATGAAGGTCATGCCCTGTGGGGACGAATCGACTACACGGGTAAGCCGTGGGTATCCAACGCCTCGTCGCCACTCCATCTGACCAAGGGCCTCAATGGGCGTCATCTGACGGTTTGGGCCTCGCATGGACGCTATTACAATAATAATAACGGCCGTTGGCAATGGCAGCGTCCACAGCTCTTCGGCACCTCAGAAGACCTCTTCACGCAGACGATCGTCGTTCCCTATCTCATTCCGATGCTTGAGAAGGCTGGGGCCAACGTGTTCACGCCCCGTGAGCGCGACTGGCAGACAGCGGAATATGTGATTGACCCCGATGGCGGCATCTCATGTCAACCCAATGATTACCAGGAGTTTGGCGACCGCAACAATTGGGAATACACCAGCGAGCCGGGCTTTGCAGCGCATGAGGGCAGCTATCAGGACAATGAATCGCCTTTCGTTGCCGGCCGTGCGCGTCAAATCAAGACCACAAAGAAGTCGGATGCTGCGTTTGTCAAATGGCAGCCTCGCTTCAAGGAAGGCGGCAGCTATGCAGTCTACGTGAGCTATCAAACCAATTCCAAGAGCATTGACGATGCCCATTACACGGTCTTCCATCAAGGCCAGGCTACTGAGTTCACCGTCAACCAGCGTATGGGCGGCGGTACTTGGGTGTATCTTGGTACCTTCACTTTTGACGAGGGAAGCAGTGTTGACAACTGCGTTATCCTCAGCAACCAGAGCAAGCGTAAGGGTGTGGTGACTGCTGATGCAGTGCGCTTTGGCGGTGGCATGGGCAACATTGCGCGAGGCGGCTCAGTCAGCGGCTATCCCCGCGCTTTGGAAGGCGCACGCTATGCCGCGCAATGGGCCGGAGCCCCCTACTCCGTTTACGGCGGCCGCAAAGGTACCGACGATTACGCCGACGACATCAATGTGCGCTCGCTGATGAGCAACTGGCTGTCGGGGGGCTCGGTTTATAACCCCATTCAAGAAGGTAAGCAGGTGCCTATCGAACTTTCATTGGCTGTCCACAGCGATGCGGGCTACGACGCCAACGGCATCGTGGGCAGTCTGGCCATCTGCACAACCGACTTCAACGACGGCCGGTTGGCTTCGGGGGTCACCCGTCAGGCGTCAAAGCAATTGGCCTCGCAGTTGCTCAACAACGTTTGCACTGAACTCTCGTCGAAATACAAGAACTGGAACAAGCGCTACCTATGGGACCGCAACTACTCTGAGACGCGCCTGCCGGCAGTGCCTTCTGCCATCTTGGAGACGATGTCGCACCAGAACTTCAACGATATGGTGCTTGGCGAGGATCCCAACTTTAAGTTCGATCTTGCGCGCTCTATCTATAAGACCCTTGCCCGTTTTGTCAACGGAATGCATGGCCGACCTACGGTTATTGCCCCGCTTGCTCCTGAGAACCTTTCGGTGCAACTCAATGGCAGTCAGGCCAATATCAGTTGGACGCCACAGAATGACGACCAGGAGCCCTCTGCCACTCCCACGCGCTACGTCTTATATACGGCCATTGGCAAAGGCAGTTTCGACAATGGCGTAGTTGTCAACAAGCCGTCGGCCTCGGTCAATCTGCAGCCGGGCGTAGTCTATCGCTTCCGAGTCACAGCAGCCAATGAGGGTGGCGAGAGTTTCCCTTCAGAGACCATGGCGGCCGAGTATGAGCCGCAAGCAACGCAAACGGTGCTGGTGGTCAACGGCTTCCACCGCTTATCGTCACCTGCAGTGGTTAACAATAATACCGAGCAAGGCTTCGACCTCAACAGCGACATCGGCGTCAGCTACGGGGTAACAGCAGGGTGGAACGGCAAACAGCTCAATTTCAATAAACGCGCAGGTGGTAGTGAGGGTCCGAATGGCTTAGGCTATAGCGGCAATGAACTCGCCGGCAACTTCATCGCCGGCAACGACTTCAACTACACCGTAACGCATGCTGAGGCCATCGCCTCGGCCCACCGCTACAATGTGGTGAGCTGCAGCTCTAAGGCCATTGAGAACGGAAAGATAAAGTTGGACGACTACCCTGCCGTCGACTTCATCCTCGGCCTTGAGCGTTACCAGCCGACAGCCGTGCAGTATTACAAGACCTTCACGCCGACGATGCAGCAGAAAATCACCGGTTACATCGGTCAGGGCGGTCGCATGATGGTGAGCGGCGCATATGTCGCCACCGACATGAGCGATGCCGATGATGTGGCTTGGCTACAGCGTACATTCCATCTCATGTCAGGTGGATTCGTCAGAACCGACTCTATCAACGGCGTCAACGGTATGGGACTCAGCGGCATCGATTTCTATCGGCAGCTCAATCCCAAGCACTACGCTGTACAGCAAGCCGACTGTCTGTTGGCCAATGCGCCTGCCGCCTGCGTCATGCAATACGATGACGGCGCGTCGGCTGCCGTGGGCTACGACGGCAACGACTATAAGTCGCTGGTCATGGGATTCCCATTTGAAAGCATCTGCGACGCCGGCATAAGAGCCAATATGATGAGAGGCATCCTCGCCTTCCTATTAAAATAATCACCTTATTAATATTCCGCTTATGAAAATTCAAGCCAATCATTCAGGAACAAGAAGTATTGAGGTAACAGAAAAACACCTCGAGACCATCGACAAATATTCGCTGCTCCGCAACCTTATCGACAGCAATGGTATCATTGACGAGGCCGTGCTCGACAAGTTGAAGCTCAATGTGCGCGCCATCTTGGAGTCGGAAATCAACAAAGACAACGACCTCCTTGATCTCTGCCTCGACGTAATCTATAACAACAATATGAAAGCTTACGGACTGCATGAGCTTGTTCTGCTCTACATCAACTGGAAGAGCGAACAGGAAAAGGAGCAGCAGACCGAAACTCAGACAGAACAGTAAAGCATGACCTATCAGCTTACTGACTTCCTGCCCACAACCAAGAAGGAATGCTTGTTGCGCGGATGGGATCAGCTCGACGTAATCTTATTCTCAGGCGATGCCTACGTTGATCACCCGGCTTTTGGCTCTGCGGTGATTGGACGTGTGCTCGAATCGAAGGGTTATCGCGTGGCTATCGTGCCGCAACCCGACTGGCATGGCGACTACCGCGACTTCAAGAAGTTAGGGCGCCCGCGCCTTTTCTTTGCCGTATCGCCGGGCAACATGGACAGTATGGTCAACCGCTATACGGCCAACCGCCGCATGCGCCACGACGACGCCTACAGCCCCGACTCGCGCCACGACATGCGACCCGACTACCCGAGCATCGTCTACACCAAAATACTAAAGCAGCTCTACCCCGATGTGCCCGTGGCGCTCGGCGGCATCGAAGCCTCGTTGCGACGTCTGACTCACTACGACTATTGGCAGGATAAGCTTTGCAAGCCCATTCTATGCGACAGTGGCGCCGACATTCTGCTCTATGGTATGGGTGAGAAAAATACGCTCCGACTCTGCGAAGAATTAGACGCAGGCCGTTCCATCAGAGATATCACCGACATCCCTCAGACAGTATTTCTGAGACATGCAAATGATATACCTGGCGGCATCACCGATGATGACATCGTTCTCCACTCCTACGAGGAATGTCTGCGCAATAAGAAGGCGCATGCCGAGAACTTCCGCCACATTGAGGAGGAGAGCAACCGCATGCATGCGCAGCGCATCTTGCAGGAGGTTGATGGGCTCTACGCCATTGAGAATCCGATGTATCCACCCATGACGACCGAGGAGTTGGATGCGGCTTATGACCTACCCTATACGCGTCAGCCCCACCCGAAATACAAAGGGAAGACCATTCCGGCCTACGAGATGATTAAGTTCTCCATTAACCTTCATCGTGGATGCTTTGGCGGTTGTGCTTTCTGCACCATATCGGCGCATCAGGGTAAGTTCGTCGTCTGCCGGTCAAAGGATAGCATCTTGAGGGAGGCACGCCAAGTGATTGCCATGCCCGACTTCAAAGGCTATATCTCCGATCTTGGTGGTCCATCAGCCAATATGTATGGCATGCATGGCCGCAACCTCAAGGCTTGTGAGCATTGCAAGCGGCCGTCGTGTATCAATCCAGAGGTTTGTCCGAACCTCATCACCGACCACAGCAAGTTGCTCGACATCTACCATGCCGTCGATGCACTGCCTGGCGTGAAGAAGAGTTTCATCGGTAGTGGTGTACGCTATGACCTCATTCTTCATAAAAGCAAGGATGAGCATTCTAATCAAGCGGCCATGCAATACGCCAAAGAACTCATTACCAAGCATGTGAGTGGTCGGTTGAAGGTAGCACCCGAGAACACCTCCGACCGTGTGTTGAAGTTCATGCGCAAGCCATCATTCAAGCTATTCTACGATTTCAAGCGGCTGTTTGATAAAATCAACAAAGAGGCTCACCTCAACCAGCAACTCATTCCCTACTTCATCAGCAGCCACCCGGCTTGTCACGAGGAGGATATGGCAGAGTTGGCCGTCATCACAAAGGACTTGAACTTCCACCTCGAACAAGTGCAGGACTTCACGCCGACGCCGATGACTGTCAGTACAACAGCTTTTTACACGGGTTATGACCCTTATACGCTTGAGCCCATATTCTGCGCCCACACGCCGAGAGAAAAGCTCCAGCAGCGCATGTTCTTCTTCTGGTATAAACCCGAGGAGCGGCGCGGCATTGAGAGCGAGCTGAAACGCATTGGCCGCTCCGACCTCATCAGAAAGCTCTACGACGGCGTGCCTTATACCGGCCGTGCACATTATGATCCGAGAGCCGTCGGCAGTTCGCCGGAGGGAAAGCCTACGCATAAACGGAAGTCATTCAATCCCAATTTCCAAAACAACGGACGCCCTCGTCCTTCAAGGAAGTCATCAGACAACAAACATGGAAATCATAGAGCGTAAGATCGTTGGTAAGCACAACGACGACCTGACTTGTGAAGACGGTATCATCGTGACGCCCGACTTCATAGCGGTTATCGACGGAAGCACAAGCAAGACGGCTTTCCGCTTCAATCCCACTATGAACAATGGGCGTTTCTGCATGCTACTGATTAGCAAGTTTATTAGCGGAATGCCGAAAGACATAACGCTCGAGGACTTCTGTAGCTCCGTAACTGACTGTATACATAATTATTATCGTTCGGATGAGGCTTCGTTTCTTTCCCATCCTGAGCGCCGGATGTGCGCCAGCGTGGTTATCTACAGCAAGCATCGCCATGAGATTTGGATGATAGGCGACTGTCAGTGCATGGTCGACGGTGTGCTGCATACCAACGGCAAGCCATCGGAAGCCCGGATTGCCAATGAGCGGGCCGAGGTGTTTGCGACTATGGTCGACAAGCATCCCGATATGATACAAGATGGGCAACTGGTCAATGACTATGCGCGCAAGGCGGTGTTGCCGGAGCTCATCCGCTCGATGATGGATGAAAACAAGACGTATGCCGTTATCGACGGATTCCCGGTTTATGCCGATGGCATCAAGACCATCAGTCTCGACAAAGGGTATCACGAAGTGGTACTTGCCTCCGACGGCTATCCGTTTCTTTGTTCAACATTGCAAAAGAGTGAGGCTAAGCTGACCAAGCAACTGCAAAACGACCCTTACAACATTCGGTCTTTCAAGGCAACGAAGGGGTTGATGAAAAGCAATGTCTCGTTTGACGACCGCGCCTACATCCGCTTTACTACCGGCGACAGCCAGCGCTATTTTATTCATCTGTCTTTCGACGGCACGCAATACCACGGTTGGCAGATTCAGCCCAACGGCATGTCGGTTCAGCAGAAGTTGCAGGATTGTTTATCAAGGCTATTGCGCCGTTCTATCGAAGTTACTGGGGCCGGACGCACCGATGCAGGGGTTCATGCCCGCACCATGGTGTGCCATTTCGACTATGCCGGTCCGGTGGATGAGCAACAGCTCTGTTACCGGCTCAATCAAATACTGCCCTGCGATATCAGTTGCAACAGCGTTGAAAAGGTAAGCAGCGAGATGCATGCCCGCTTCTCGGCCAAATGGCGCACCTATCATTATTTTATCCATACGCGGAAGGATCCTTTCTTACGCCACTATTCGGTGGAGACGCATTACGCACTCGACTTCGACCTGATGAATGAGGCAGCTGCTTATCTGCTGCAAGTAGATGATTTTAAGGCATTTTGCAAGGCTGGCGCAGATAATAAGACAACGCTGTGCAAGGTGACGGCAGCAAGATGGATACAGACGGGGCCGAGCACCTGGTATTTCGAAATAACTGCCAATCGATTTCTGCGCAACATGGTGCGTGCGGTGGTCGGCACCTTATTTGATGTCGGGCGCCATATCATCTCATTGGAAGAATTCCGCGATATTGTCAACAACGGCACTCGATCCGACTCAGGCGAGTCAATGCCCGCACATGGCTTATTCCTTTGGGATATAAAGTATTAAGTATGAGAATGCCCACGAATGAAAACCGTTGTATGTTTCATTCGTGGGCATTGATTTCTTATTGGATTAGAATGATTCTATCAAAGGCTTAGTAATCACCCTCGTCGTCGCTGATTTCCTCAGCCTCATAATTGAGTTCGTCAGGGCTGGTCTCGTAGGTAGTACGATAACTCTCCTCAGTCAACTTGTCGTCGTCGAAGGTGTCGTCGTCATCGTCGTTTGCCTCATCGTTCTTATCCGTATCATTGTCATTGAAGTCGGCGTCGTTATCGCCCTCTTCGCGGTCAGCGTTGATGTCGTCATCTTCATCATCATACGGTTGTACGACAGGCTTGTCCTCAATCTCGGGCTTTTCCTTTACAAAGATAGCCTCAATCCAGGTGCCTTTGGGGATTTCAAGCACCTCATATCCGTCGGCCTTCTTTTTCTCATAAAGGCCACCGGCTTTATGCAGGCGATTGGCAGGCAGCGTGGTGGTCGAGACATCGAAGCCACTCTCAATGATGTCTTGAACGCTTTGCGGAAGCGACTCCCATCCACCACCGAAATTGCGCTCAAGCACCTCAACCAGTTTTGAGGCAGAGATATGACGGATGTTCTCGTACGTCAGGTCAGTCACACGCATGATGGCGCGCTTCTTTATGGCAATTTTTTGCTTTTCCTCAGCGTTGGGGTTGAGCTTAATCATACCGACCTTGAAACCACGGTCCTCATATTTCTTAATGATTTCCGGTTTATCTACTTTGACTTCCTCTACTTCGAATGCGCTGCGGATAATGTCGGTGTAGCGACGTATATTGTCCTTGAGGTCGGCGTCGTGTTCAGCGGCCTCCCACATGCGGAAGACGTCGTTCTCTTGAATATCCCATACGTTACCCTTGGTTAGAGTCTTCAAAGAAACAGCTTTCTTATTCTTCATGATGTGTTGATTTATATGCTGCAAAAGTAATTATAAATTCATAATCTGCAAACTATTCGCCACTTTTTTTCTTCAGATGTTGCAGATAGAGTGTCTCATACTGCCGTGCCACCTTTATATAGTCGTGATGTCGGTTGATATAAACCCTACCCTGCCGCTTGAGTTCAGCCACTCTCTCGGGATGCAGTGCCAACAGGCTTAACTGCTGATACACACTGTCGTAGCTGGGAAGGACATTGATGATTGGCCGCAGTTCCTTCTCGTTTAGAATAGCATAGTTTTCCGGTTCTCCACCGCCTACGACCACGATGCCCTGGTTCATTGCTTCCAACGCATTCATTGCTGGCGTATAGCTGTAGAGCTGGTCAAGGATGACGTCGGAGTTGTGCATCTGACGTATGTATTCGTTGAACGGCACTCCCTCTACCACCCGTAGCTCAACTTTGTCGGGGTAAGCCCTTTTTACGGCCTGCGCGGCTGCCAGCATGACATCGGTACCCTTGTAGGCGCTGCGGTTGCAGCTGATTCCGATGAAAATGCGCAAAGGCTGGTGAACGGTTTCGCCGACCATCGGTCCATTGTTTGGACGGATGGGGAACGGGATGAAAATCGTCTTGTCAGGGAAAAGCGGCTGGTAGCAGGCCCAATATTCGTAGAGTCCGGCTATGATACCATCACAATCCTCTGCAATCATTCTATTGAGCTGCTCCTTGGCTGTACCCATCCAGTCGCGCCGCTCGACCATTGCCACATGATCCTCCCGCAGTTTGTCGCCGAAGTTGAAGTCGCTGTAGCGCAGGGGCTTACGCGTGATGTTCTCATGCACCCAATAGTAATCCATTCCATAGGCACCGAGAAACATGCTGCCATTATGGCGACGCAGATAACGGTAAATATTGAAGAGGCGTTCAGCCTTCAATTCAAGGAATATTGGATTGATGAGCTGCACCACGTCGAAACCACGCCAATGGGGCAGACATGACAGCACTTTTAGTTCCAACTTAATGCCGCCCCAATATCCGGGAGCCCTTTTCAAATCGATGTCGCGCGGGTAATTTTTCCAAAAGTCGCCGTTGCTCGCCACTACGACCTCATGGCCTAACTGTCGCAGACCAGCAGCCAATGTGGCATGCACATTACTATATTCACCTAAAAGCAATATTTTCATGATGGTCTTTGGAGAAAGATTAGGGAAGCAATGAGCTGGATATCAACAACATCTTACGGCCGTATTTGTGCTGTATCAGTTTGCGGAACAGCTGATATTTGCGGGTATAAGCCTTGTCGGGCAAGGGATAGAGGCCCTCTCGCTGCAGTGCGTTGATAGCCTCGTTGAGTCGGTCCCCACTGTGCGTCAGGTGGATGATGTTATAGAGATAGTCCATAGACAACTGAGCCACACGTCGGGTGAGTGCCTCCCGATGGTCGGCAGTCTCCTGAACGGCAATATTGTTCAGACGTATAATGATATTGAAGACATCATCCATGCGCTTGTCGATGTGCTCTTTGGTCTGCTTGTGCATGATAGATCCACGTCGCTGGCGGTAGAAATATGCCTCGGCCGATGTTGCGTAGACAGATTGCGCCTTGAGCAAGAGCTGAGGTGTAAACTCCTCATCTTCATGTGCGATGCCCTTTGTAAAGCGCAAGTCATCGACCAAACTCTTCCGAAAGATATATCCACATGCCGAACCGTGAATATTGTTGTTTCGCATAAGGTCAACTCCTGTCATAGGTCCTTTGTAAGAAGTGGAGAATTTATGGCTGGTATTGACTGTAAAATGAAACATTACCATATCGATAGGCTGATGAAACCGCAGAAAGTCAAGGCAATGCTCGTAAGGAGCTTGTACAAGACAATCGTCACCATCCACAAACTGGATATATTCTCCCCTGGCATAGTCCAAGCCTCGGTTGCGCGCCCCAGAAAGACCGCTATGAGGCTGTCGCACGTAAACGATGCGGTCGGCATAGTCACTAATGCCGTTGATGACCGGTTCCTTTGACCCATCATCAACTACAATGACCTCATATTCATTCTCGCTCAGTGACAAAGCGAAAATGCTTTTGAGGCATGCTTCCAACAGTGATGCCGGCAGGTTGTAGGCAGTCACTATAAAACTGATGTTAAGCTCGTTGTTCATAGCAATGCCACAAAGTTACTAAAAAATATGGACTATACTCCCTCTCTCCTGAAAATTCAACGTTTGTCGTGAGATTTTACGAAGCGCTTGAATGTACGGCGGTGGAACTTCTCGTCGGCTTGAATGATCTTGAGCACCTTACCAGCAGGCAATATCTTGCAGAACTTGGTGTGGTATTGCTGCTGTATTTTTTTCATCTCAAGGTCAACCTCATCCATTTTCTTGATGGCATTGAGCGAAGCCTTGTCGTCATCGGTATTGACAAAACGAATGAATCGCATTTCATCGAACAGCTTGCGCTGCTTCTTCTGCATCTCTTCAAACAGCGGAAAGAACTTTGCACTCTCATAGGGCGTCAGACCTGCTTGCTGGATAATGAACTGCTGCAGGTCTTTCTCAAACTGCTGCGGATTGAATCCGCCTGGTGGCTGACATGCAGCATGCAATGAGACGAATGAGATGAGTAAAAAGATTATGAACTTTCTCAAAATGATATACGTTTTAGTTGGACTGACACATTATATTATATATAGAAACTGTTGGGTGTTTACCGCGCATTCGACATGTAAGCATACATATCGTCGGCATCAGTCATCGTATAATCGAACAGCGCATCCATATTGGCGCTCAATGACACGTCGCTGTTGACCATTTCGGTGCTGACATAATGATTGGCGTGATGCTCTCCTCCCTGTTTCAGCAAGCCCTGCAGTGTTAGGATTGCCACACAAACGCCTGCCGCCGCACTGATAATGGTGCGCCACAGCGCTACGATCCTACCAGAGCGGTGTGGCATCGCGACTACCTTAGCCAAAGGCTTTTCAACCTTGGCATTGCCGGGTTGCATGTCTATATGTGGAAGGTTGTGCAACAGCTTTTCATCGAAAGCCTCAAAGTAGCCTTCCGGCACCTTGAAATGGTTTTCTTTGCCATAATTAGACAGTATGAATTTCTCGTCTTTTTCCATAGCTATCTCTGTTTTATCATTATGACGTCAGAGTATCGTGAAGGTTTAATTCTGAGTCTTGATATTTTTGTACTATGTCTCTTGGGACTTCTGTGGACGGCCTAACCTTTCTTTTCTTACACACTTTCACTGGCAAGTTGCCAAGTATGCCAATAAAGAGAGGAGCATTGCTATTTTGTTAAGTTGGAGATGTTGTGCACGCGTTGTGCACGCGCCAAAATGCAAAATGTCAAGTTGCTGAAAACCAACAACTCGACATTTTTGTTATGTCGGGGCGACAGGATTCGAACCTGCGACCACCTGGTCCCAAACCAGGAGCGCTACCGGACTGCGCTACACCCCGCTTCAAAAGATGAATCATGCTTGGCTTACGGCTAAACTGGATCATGCATAGCTTATGGCTAAACTGGATCATACTGGGCTTTGGGCTAAGCGTGCGCAAAGTTAGGGCTTTTATCTGTATTGGCAAAATAAATCATGCATTTTTTTGCGGTAGATGCGATTGGTATTCACGTTTTTTATTAATTTTGCAACAAACATTTAAACAGTTATCTAATCACGCAATTCTAATTAATAAACAATTATCTAATCACATAATTCTTATAAAGTATGGTAAGAAAAAGACTATTCGCTGTGATGGCTGCAGCATGCATGATGCTTTCTGCCCAGGCCGGAGACGAGTTACCCGCATGGCTCAAGATGTTCAAACTCTCAGGCTATGCCATGGGACAGTATCAATACACCAGTCAGGAAGGCGCCAAAGCCAACAGCTTCAATATTCGACTCGGACGTGTCATCATCGACGCACAGCCCGCCAAGGATTGGGCCGCTCGCGTTCAGTTTCAGTACAATGGCAATACGGCTGACTTGACGCAGGGCATTCGGCTTGTTGATGCGTTTGCAGAGTGGCAACACTTTGATTTCTTAAAGATTAAGGCTGGACAATTCAAGCGTGCCTTCACCTTTGAAAATCCGATGAACCCTATCGACCAGGGCTTCATGGCATATAGCCAGAACGTGAGTAAGTTGGCTGGTTTCTCTGACCGTGACGGCTGCGTAGCCAGCAATGGCCGTGACATCGGTGTGCAACTGCAGGGCGACTTCCTTAAGAACAACAACGGCCGCTACCTCCTCCATTATCAGATTGGCGTGTACAATGGCCAGGGCATCAACACGAAAGATGTCGATGAGCAAAAGGATATTATCGGCGGCGTTTGGGTGATGCCCATCAAGGGCCTGCGCATCGGTGCGTTTGGTTGGGAAGGATCTTATTCGCGCAAGGGCTCATGGACTGATGAGCAGGGCGTGGACCACAAAGGCTTGCGCAAGCTTCCGCAGCATCGCTATGCCTTCTCTGCTGAATATAAGGCCAACGACTGGACGCTGCGCTCGGAATACATTCACTCCACGGGTAAGGCCTTCTCTGCAACGCATAAGACGAATGCCGATCTGAGCAACGCCAATGTCAATGAGGCACTCGGCAATAAGGCCGACGGTGTGTATGCGCTCGCCATCGCTCCCCTGGCCACCATCAACAAGCAAAAGCTCTATGTCAAGGCACGCTATGACGTCTATCGCGAGTCTGCTGACTGGGGTACGGCAAAGACCTACTACGAGGCCGGTCTCAATTATCTCATCACCAAGAACCTGCAAATCAACTTCGAGTATGCACGTGTCAACGACAAGAGTCGCGCCAATCAAAAGTTGAGCGATAACCATAATTATAATATGGTGGACTGTGAGCTCGACTTCAGATTCTGATTCTTTATCATCATTTGTTAGTGTAGTGGCCGGCACAAGGCACGGCCATTACATAGAAACCAATACTATCGAGTTAAATATTCTTAATAATTTATATTAGCTTTGTCTTTCAATAAGATAGGACAAGAAAAAAGCAGTACCTTTGCACCCGTTGTTAAGGCGCAAGGCATAATTGCGCCCGAAAAAATCAACATAAAGTCAAACTTTATTAATTAACAAATCATTTAATTACATTTATGTCTAATTTAAACGACGTCAAAAACGTTAAGCCATTGGACGACTTCAACTGGGATGAGTTCGAAAATGGCACCACTTCCACTGTTAGCAAGGAAGACCTCGAAAAAGCCTACGACAACACGCTGAACAAGATTCAGGAGCATGAGGTTGTTGAGGGTACCGTTACCTCTATTGATAAGAAAGAGGTGGTGGTCAACATCGGTTACAAGAGTGATGGTATCATTCCTGCATCCGAGTTCCGTTACAATCCCGACCTGAAGGTTGGCGACAAGGTTGAAGTTTATGTCGAGGACCAGGAGGACAAGCGTGGTCAGCTCGTCCTTTCCCACAAGAAGGCCCGCCTGGCAAACAGCTGGGAGAAGATTAACGAGGCCATGGAGAAGGACGAAGTGGTCCAGGGCTACATCAAGTGCCGCACTAAGGGCGGTATGATTGTTGATATCTTTGGTATCGAGGCATTCCTTCCCGGCAGTCAGATTGACGTCCATCCCATACGTGACTACGATGTGTTCGTAGGCAAGACCATGGAGTTCAAGGTTGTGAAAATCAACCAGGAGTTCCGCAATGTTGTTGTTTCTCACAAGGCCCTCATTGAGGCTGAGTTGGAAGCACAGAAGAAAGAAATTATCTCTCACCTTGAGAAGGGTCAGGTGCTCGAGGGCACTGTTAAGAACATCACCTCCTACGGTGTGTTCGTTGACCTCGGCGGTGTTGACGGACTCGTTCACATCACCGATTTGTCTTGGGGCCGCGTGAGCGATCCTCACGAGGTAGTGTCACTCGACCAGAAGATAAAGGTCGTTATCCTTGACTTCGATGAGGAGAAGAAGCGTATCGCCCTCGGCGTGAAGCAGCTCACCCCGCATCCTTGGGACAGCCTCGACCCGAACCTGAAGGTGGGTGACCACGTGAAGGGTAAGGTGGTTGTCATCGCCGACTACGGTGCATTCGTTGAGATTCAGCCCGGTGTAGAGGGCCTGATTCACGTCTCCGAGATGTCTTGGAGCCAGCACCTGCGTTCAGCCCAGGAGTTCCTCCACGTGGGCGACGAGGTGGAGGCCGTTATCCTCAGCCTCGACCGTCAGGAGCGCAAGATGTCGCTCGGCATCAAGCAGCTCAAGGAAGATCCTTGGGAGAACATCGAGCAGAAGTATCCTGTTGGCTCTAAGCACACTGCCAAGGTGCGCAACTTCACCAACTTCGGTATCTTCGTTGAACTGGAAGAGGGCGTTGACGGCCTGATCCATATCTCTGACCTGAGCTGGACCAAGAAGGTGAAGCATCCTTCTGAGTTCACCACCGTTGGTGCCGACATCGACGTTGTAGTGCTGGAGATTGACAAGGAGAACCGTCGTCTGAGCCTCGGGCATAAGCAGCTCGAGGAGAATCCTTGGGACAAGTACGAGGAGCTCTATCAGCCCGGTACTGTTCACGAGGGCAAGATCACTGAGATGATGGACAAGGGCGCAGTCATCACCCTTAACGAGGGTGGCGAAGGCTTCGCTACACCTAAGCATCTGACCAAGCAGGATGGCTCACAGGCTAAGCTGGGTGAGGAACTGCCGTTCAAGGTGATTGAGTTCAACAAGGAGACCCACCGCATCATCCTCTCCCACTCTCGTACCTTCGAGGAGGGTCACGATGATGTGAAGCCCCGTCGTCATGCAGCTAACAGCCGCAAGCAGAATGAGGCTCCCGCCATCAACAACGTGGCAGCCGGTACTTCACTCGGCGACCTCGACGTGCTGGCCAAGCTGAAGGCTGACATGGAGAAGAACAAGTAATCTCCGCTTTTTAGCGACACTTATAAGGCAGTTCTCATTTGAGGGCTGCCTTTTTTTGATGTTAGTGGTGTTGCCAGATGAAATGACATTTATCGGAAACAATTGTCCGGTGGTTGTGGTTGGACGTGCGTATACATTACAGCCAGTGTAGTGGCCGGTCTTGTGCCGGCCACCAACCGCATGGGTAACGAGAAGTCCGGAAGACAGAAGACGGAAGTCCAGTCATTACGGAAAGAAGACGGAAGGCAGCGGGAAGACTGAAGACGGAAGGCGGCTGGTGGCCGGCACAAGACCGGCCACTACACTAATACCTGACTTGGAAAAAGCTTATTGTAATGAGATGTAATGAGATTGAATGTAATGTTATAATTTGACGTCACAAGCCATGCTGTATGGACGATTTGATATTTTATTCGATTAAATCCTTTAAATCTTCACCTACGATACTATCTTATTTGAATAAAAAGCCGTATTTTTGCAGCAGATTATCAACAGCAAGAGGAAAATACAATGAAAATTATCAAGTTCCCATCAAAAAGCGAGTGGCCCGAGATAGTGAAGCGGCCGCATTTAGATCTCTCTGAACTCAACGCAACCGTCAAGCGGGTGTTGGACGACGTGAAAGCCCATGGCGACGCAGCCGTCAAACGCTATGAGCATCAGTTTGATCATGTGGAGCTTGATGGTCTTGCCGTCAGCGAAGCCGAGATTGACGAGGCGATGCAGCTGATTTCTCCCGAATTGAAAGCCTCGCTGGAACTGGCTCACCACAACATCAGCGTCTTTCACGAGGCCCAGCGCTTCGAAGGCCAAAAGATAGAGACCGCTCCGGGCGTGGTGTGCTGGCAGAAGAGCGTCCCCATTGAGAAGGTGGGCCTCTATATTCCCGGCGGCACTGCCCCACTCTTCTCCACCGTTCTGATGCTCGCCACACCCGCGAAGATTGCGGGATGCCGTGAGATTGTACTTTGCACTCCACCCAACCGCGAGGGCAAGGTCAATCCCGCCATCTTAGCTGCCGCGCGCATTGCCGGCGTGAGCAAGATCTTCAAGGCCGGCGGTGTACAGGCCATCGGCGCCATGGCTTATGGTACCGAGAGCGTGCCGAAGGTGTATAAGATTTTCGGCCCGGGCAACCAGTTCGTGATGACGGCCAAGCAGCAGGTGAGCCTCCACGACGTGGCCATCGACATGCCGGCCGGTCCGAGCGAGGTCTGCGTCATTGCCGATGCCAAGAGCAATCCCGTCTTTGTGGCTGCCGACCTGCTCTCACAGGCTGAGCACGGCACCGATTCGCAGGTGATGCTGATAACGATCTCTGAGGACATGCTCAACCGCGTGAAGGATGAGACGGAGCGGCAACTTGAGCGGCTCCCACGCAAGGAGATTGCCGCAAAGACGCTCGAAAACTCCCAGCTCGTATTGGTGCACGACACCGACGAGGCTATGGCGTTGAGCAACTGCTATGCACCTGAGCATCTGATTATTGCAACGGAGGACTACGAGCAGCTGGCCCAGAAAGTGGTCAATGCAGGCAGCGTATTCCTCGGGCCTTGGGCTTGCGAGAGTGCGGGCGACTACGCCAGCGGCACCAACCACACGCTGCCCACTCACCAGTATGCGCTGGCCTACAACGGCGTCAACCTCGACAGCTACAACCGCAAAGTCACTTTCCAGCTTCTGTCGAAGGAGGGCATCAAGAGCATTGGCAAGGCGGTGGTCTGCATGGCTGAGAATGAACAACTTGAAGCACACGCCGAGGCCATGAGAGTAAGACTGGAGAACATTTGATGCCGCAAGATTATCATAGACATCACGCTGATTAAAACGATTAGAACAGACAAGCTTATGAAACCACTTCAACAATTGGTCAGACCAAATATATGGCAACTTTCGCCCTACAGTTCGGCACGAGACGAGTACAGCGGCCACGAGGCTCACGTCTTCCTCGACGCCAACGAGAACCCATACAACAAACCCTATAACCGCTATCCCGATCCGCTGCAGCGCCAGTTGAAGCATGTCATTGCCGGCGTGAAGCAGGTGCCGGAGGACTGCATCTTCCTCGGCAATGGTTCCGACGAGGCCATCGACCTGGTTTACCGCGTTTTCTGTGAGCCCGGTCGCGACAATGTGGTGGCCATCGAACCGACCTATGGCATGTATAAGGTGTGTGCCGACATCAATAATGTGGAATACCGGCCGGTGCTGCTCGATGAGCATTATCAGATGAGCGCCGACAAGTTGCTCCGCGCCTGCGACAGCACGACGAAGGCTGTGTGGGTTTGCTCGCCCAATAATCCGTCGGGCAACAACATGCAAGTGGAGGAAGTGGAGAAGCTGCTGCGTCATTTCGACGGCATTGTGGTGGTGGACGAGGCCTACAGCGATTTCTCAACGGTGCCTGTCTTCCGCCGCCGGCTGAGCGAATTTCCTAACCTCATTGTACTCAACACGATGAGTAAGGCATGGGGCTGCGCAGCCATTCGTCTGGGCATGGCCTTCGCGAGCAAGGACATCATCGGGCTGTTCAATAAAGTGAAATATCCCTACAACGTCAATCAGCTCACGCAGCAGCATGCGCTTGAGGCCCTCAGCGACCGCCTGCAGGTGGAGAAATGGGTGAAGCTGCTGTTGCAGGAGCGTAAGACCATGATGGCATCGTTTACCGAGTTACGGGTCTGCGAGAAGGTTTATCCGTCAGACGCTAATTTCTTCTTAGCTAAGATGACCGACGCCAACGGCATTTACAAGTATTTGGTAGAGAGGGGCATCATCGTCCGCAACCGGTCGAAGGTTCGCCTCTGCGGCAATTGCCTGCGCATCACCATCGGCACGAAATCGGAGAACGACGAGTTGTTAGGGGCATTGAGGGAGTTGTAGGGTGAGCATTTCGGCGGTTGAACGGTGGGTGTTCATCGGTTGTTCGGCGGTTGGTGGCCGGCACAAGACCGGCCACTACACTGGTTGATGGGAATAATAATAATACCAGTAGGTCTTGCCGTAATTGCTGCGCAGCTCATACCGGCGGGTGGCGGGATCATTGGTGGAATGAAGCAGGTTGAGGAAATCATCGAAATCGGCCTCCATCACCTGCGAATGAAACACCACAAAGGGATGCTGCCGCAGATGGGTGTAGAGCACAAGCGCCTCACGATAATGCAGCGGAAGAGGCTTACTGACATTATAGTAGCGTGGCAGCGCGTGAGCGAAGGCATCGAGGTCGCCGTCGAGCAGATAAGCCGTGAGCAGCCAGTCGTGGGTCTCGTGCTTGGCGTAGCCCTTCTCGTGAGCCAATTCAAGGTATCGGCGCGGTGATACCTTTTCTTTAAACACCACCCCAATTTTCTTATACAGCCACGTCTCCGGCACCATAGCCAGCCGCACCGACTGACCGTTGGGCAGCATGGCATCGGAACGGCCCACCAAAGGATAGGTGAACAGCCGCTCGCCCAACTCCCCGGTCGACGAGAGCGCGGCGATACGCAGCATGGTCAGACTGCTGTCGGTGGCCGCATCATCCTGCCCCACCCGCAAGGCGTCGGCATAGTTGCCATCGAGCAGGTCGCTCTCCAAATGCATGCGGTAGTGGAACACCTTGTCGCTGTTGCCGATGCCGCAGGTGATGAGCGCCATGACCACCATCTGCAGCAGGTTGACCCACACCATACGCGTGAAGAAGCCCTGTGAGAGCGGTTCCGGTTCGATGGATTCCAGCTGCCTCACCACCCACACGATGAAGCCATACACCACCATGAGCAGTGGAAAGAGCCAGAGCCACAGCACGGAGCAGTGACCCGACAGGATGTCTGGCGAAGCCGACGTCAGCGCACCCATCAGCAGCAGCGACGGGAGATAGGTCAGCGCATGACAGCGACGCGTCAGGCCGGTGAAAGCATACAGCGCCAACTGCAGCAGCCACAGCACCAGCGTGATGATGACGGCGCCAATCGTGCGGTTGTAATGCGTGGCACCCTGCGACAGCACGTGCTGGGCTACGGCCAGAATGTCGTCCTGATAATTGTAAAGATAGAGAAAAGTGAATAACAAGAAGAAAATGGCACACGCCACCCTCATGGGGAGTGTGCCATTCTTGTTGGTCTGTGTCATAACATTCAATTATTTCTTTTCGGCTTTCTTCTTCAGCACCACCGCCGAGCGTGCGGGGATGTAGAGTTTCAGCCAGCCCTTGCCGTCCTTGGCATACAACGGATCGGGATTGGTGAAGTGAGGCACGCTGTCATCTGCCAGTCCGTTGCCGCCGAAGGCCTTGGCGTCGGTGTTGAGCACCACGTCGTACTCGCCCTCCTTAACCAGGAATCCATAGTCGGTGAACGACCGCGACGGCGAGAAGTTGAATACGAAGAGCAACTCGCCTCGCTTGTAGGCCAGTATCTGGTCGCCGTCGTTGTGCCATATCTCCTCAACGGGCGTCAGGTTGAAGTGGGGCTCGCTCTTTACCACCGAGAGCATCTCGCGGTCGAAGTCGCCGAGGAAATGGTAGTCGAGGTCGGGGTTGTCGACGAGGTTCCACTGCCTGCGGGCGTATTTATAGCTCCATCCGTTGCCATCGCGGGGGAAGTCAATCCACTCGGGATGGCCGAATTCGTTGCCCATGAAGTTGAGATAACCACCGTTGATGGCGCCGAGGGTGACGAGTCTGATCATCTTGTGCAGGGCAATGCCGCGGTTGACCAAGTCGGTCTCGTCGCCACGGCGGAAGTGCCAGTACATATCGGCATCGATAAGGCGGAAGATAATGGTCTTGTCGCCCACGAGTGCCTGGTCGTGGCTCTCGCAGTAAGAGATGGTCTGCTCGTCGGCGCGGCGGTTCTTCACCTCCCAGAAGATGCTGCTGGGCTTCCAGTCCTCGTCGCGGCGCTC
Source organism: uncultured Prevotella sp. (assembly GCA_900315835.1). GTDB lineage: Bacteria > Bacteroidota > Bacteroidia > Bacteroidales > Bacteroidaceae > Prevotella. The sequence goes on along the minus strand of ONAR01000002.1, from coordinate 3,467 downwards.
CTTGATGGTCTTGATCCAGTAGTCGGGGATGTTCATGGCCAGACGGTAGTTGAAGCCGTAGCCGCCGTCCTCAAACTTTGCGGCCAGTCCGGGCATGCCGCTCACCTCTTCGGCGATGGTGATGGCGTTGGGATTGACCTCATGGATGAGCTTATTGGCCAGCGTGAGGTAGCAGATGGCGTTGTCGTCCTCGTGGCCGTTGAAATAGTCGGCGTAGTTGGTGAAGGCCTCGCCGAGGCCGTGGCTGTAATAGAGCATCGAGGTGACGCCGTCGAAACGGAAACCGTCGAAGTGGAACTCCTCGAGCCAATACTTGCAGTTGGAGAGCAGGAAGTGGATGACGTCGTCCTTGCCATAGTCGAAGCAGAGGCTGTCCCAGGCCGGATGCTCGTGGCGGTCGCCGGGATAGAAATACTGGTTGGGATCGCCGGCGAGATTGCCGAGTCCCTCCACCTCATTTTTCACGGCATGTGAGTGGACGATGTCCATGATGACTGCCACGCCCTGCTTGTGGGCCGCATCGATGAGCGCCTTCAGTTCCTCGGGTGTGCCGAAGCGCGACGATGGCGCGAAGAACGAACTGACGTGATAGCCGAAGCTGCCATAATAGGGATGCTCCTGGATGGCCATCACCTGAATGGCGTTGTAGCCGTCCTTGACGATGCGTGGCAGCACGTTGTCCTTGAATTCGGTGTAGGTGCCCACCTTCTCGGCATCTTGCGCCATACCGATGTGGCACTCATAGATGAGCAGCGGATCCTTAGTCGGCGTGAACTTGCGCTTGTGCCAGCGATAGGCCTTGGGCGCCCACACCTGCGCAGAGAATATCTTCGACTGCTCGTCCTGCACCACGCGCGTGGCCCAGGCAGGAATGCGCTCGCCCTGGCCGCCCTGCCATTTGACGTGCATCTTATAGAGGTCGCCGTGCTTCATTGCTTTCTCGGGCAGATTGATCTCCCAGTTACCCGTGTCCTCAATGCGGCGGCAGCGGTATTCCTCACGCTCCTCCCACTGGTTGAAGTCGCCTACGAGATAGATGTCGGTGGCGTTGGGTGCCCACTCGCGGAAAGTCCAGCCCGACTTGGTGTGGTGCAGGCCGTAATAGTCATAACCACTGGCGAAGTCGGATAGCGTCCGGCGCCCGCCGTCGGTGAGCTGGTCAATTTTCCACAATGCATGGTTGTGACGCCCGACGATGGCATCCTCATAGGGTTCAAGGTAGGGGTCGTTGGCCACAATCCCGATATGTCTTGCTTTTGCCATAAGTATAGATAGATTATAGTGTAAATATCTATGTTATAAAGTGATAGCTAATTATCGTTGAAGCGTTTTCCGCTCTCATAGTGGCCGGTGCAGGTCACCTGTCCGTTCTCGTCTTTCTCGACGAAGGGCCCGTCGCGCATGTCGTTGACATAGCTGCCCTCAAAGCGTTTGCCGTCCTTGGTCTGCTCAATGCACTTGCCGTTGCGCATGCCGTTGCGGTAGGTACCCTTGAAGCGCGTGCCGTTGGCGTAGTGGATGATGACCTCGCCGTCGACCTTGCCATTGCTGAAGTTGCCCTCAAACACGTCGCCGTCTTTCTTGGTGAGCTTACCGTGGCCGTTGAGCTGATCGTTCTTCCACAGTCCCTCGTAGCGGTCGCCGTTGGCCCACGTGAAGGTACCCTGTCCGTTGCGGTCGCCCTCACTGAAATGGCCGGTGTAGAGGTCGCCGTTGGCATATTTGAAGATGCCCTCGCCGGTGCGCTCGCCCTGGTTGTAGTCGCCCTCATAGCGGTCGCCGTTCTGGAAGATGTAGATGCCGCGGCCTTGCTGTATGTCGTCCTGCCACTGGCCTTTATACACGTCGCCGTCGGCATATTTGTTGACGCCGTAGCCCGACCGCTGGTTGTTGCTCCAGTCGCCGCGGTAGGTGGTGCCGTCGCCCCAGTCGAAGAAGCCCTTACCCTCTTTCTTGTCGGCCTTCCACTGTCCGTCGTAGTAAGCGCCGCCGGCATAGGTGTAGCGTCCCTTGCCCTGACGCTGATCGTGGTACCAGTCGCCGTCGTAGATGTCGCCGTTGAAATAGTACATCACGCCGTGTCCCTGCTGATAATCGCGGAACCACAGACCGACGTATTTGTTGTTGTTGCTGAAGTAATAGGTGCCGCGTCCGTGCTGCTGGTTGAGCAGCCACTGGCCCTCGTATTTCTCGCCGTCGGCAAAGGTGTAGACGCCGTAGCCCTGTCGCTTGCCCTTGACGAAGTCGCCCTCGTAGGTGTTGCCGTTCTCATAAACCACGCTGCCTTTGCCCTGCGGCTTACCTGCCGCGAGCTCACCCTTGTATTTGCCCTTGATACCCATCTCCTCAATGGTGCAGTTGCCCAGCGTAATCTTCTGGGCAAAGGCACGGGGCATCAGCGGAAGGGCCAGCAGGACGATGAACAATATATATTTTCTCACGAGAAAGTTTCTTATTTGTGAATGACACGCCAAAGATACAAATTAAAAACGACATTGAACCGATTTTTTGCCGCCTGTCTTCTTTTTTAACAAAAAATAAAGGGGGCGGATGGCGCTGTTTTCGTACCTTTGCGACCATAAAACATTATCCATTCATCACTATGAAATTCATTGCAATCATTCCGGCGCGCTACGCCTCTACCCGCTTTCCCGGCAAACCCTTGGCTGTGCTTGGCGGCAAGACGGTCATCGAAAGGGTTTATGAGCAGGTGACGAGTCTGCTGCCTGAGGCTTACGTGGCCACCGACGACCAGCGCATTCTGGAAACTGTCGAAGCCTTCGGCGGCCGTGCGGTGATGACGCGCGCCGACCACCACAGCGGCACTGACCGCATTGAGGAAGCGGCAGAGAAGATCGGCACCGACGCCGACGTCATTGTCAACATTCAGGGCGACGAGCCGTTTATCCAGCCCTCGCAGATCAAGACGGTGTGCGAGCAGTTTGACCATCCCGACACGCAGATTGCGACGCTGGGCAAACCGTTCACCGCCATGGACGCCGTGGAGAACCCCAACTCGCCGAAGATCGTGACCGATGTCAACGGCTTCGCGCTTTATTTCTCGCGCTCGGTCATTCCCTTTGTGCGTGGCGAGGAGCGTTCGACGTGGCTCACCCACTACCCTTTCCTCAAACATTTAGGCATCTATGCCTACCGTCGCGAGGTGCTGCGTGAGGTGACGCGTCTGCCGATGTCGCCGCTGGAGAAGGCTGAGCGTCTGGAGCAGTTGCGTTGGCTGCAAAACGGCTACCGCATCCGTGTGGGCATCACCAACGTGGAGACGGTGGGCATTGATACGCCCGACGACCTGCGCCGCGCCGAGGCGTTTTTGGCGAAAATGAAATAACAACCAGTGTAGTGGCGCAGCCATAAAGTCCGTGGTGATGTACGCCACCGGTGACAGTGTAGTGGCCGGCCTGGTGCCGGCCACCAGCCGCCGGTGTTGCGGGCGTGTCTCCATCTGCGAG
>ONAR01000063.1 GCA_900315835.1 uncultured Prevotella sp. | reverse complement strand
AGCATGGTCGGCGGTGCCACCGTAGGAGACGGCACTTATGGCATTGACAAGGACGGTATCGCCACGCTTGCAGGAGAGGTGGCTGAGTACCTTAAGAGCAAGGACTTCAACACAGACAACCCACGCTTCGGCTCCGGCCTCGGTATGCTCATGAAGGACGGCGTGAGCTACGGCTACATCGACTACCTCACCGTCCGCACAAAGATGACCGTCGAGCAACTGGAGGTGCGCGTCCTCAGTCGAGTGGCTGGTGACTACGCCTTTACGAAGGCCGGTTCCCATATCGTCTATGTCGAGGTCAAGGCCGACCGCTACCGCTGTTATTACACACAAGACGACGGCACCACTCAGACCATCAACAACTGGCAGGTTGGTGACTTCGCCAAGTGCAAGACGTCGAACATCAAGACAGGCAAAAGCGGCTACACCGCCACCCGCTACTACAATCGGTTAGTAATAGCTGCCAGCTCAGAACCAGTCACCGTCGATGGACTCGACGCCACGAAAAAATACGGCTACATCGACCTCGCCATAGACGATAGCAACACCATCGAATACCCCTACACCGACTCCGATGGCAACAGTCAGACAGCCAAGCTCGTCTGCACCAACTCCATCGACGGTGAGGACGTACCGCAGGCGCAGGATGATATTGTGCAGTGGGGTAACGCCTTCGCCAACGAGACCCAATATACCAAAGGCACCTTCAAGGCCCGCGGCAACGTGCTGCTCATGTCAGTCAGCGAGGGCGGCCTGCTCACCTATACCCAGATTGACCAGCCCGTCGATGGGTCGGCCATGGCGCAGTACATGACCGACTGCATCCTGCCCACCATGGTACGCTTTTCGAGCGACCATTTCATCATTGCCCCCTACGCCCAAAGGGACGCCGCCGATACCGTCATCTGTTTCCGCGACGACTGGAACGACAAGATGGTCTGCGGCCACAACGACGTAGTGCGCCACTCGGATAAACTTTGGCAATGTATCGTGAATGTAGGCGAGACCACCAACGACTACGATGAAGCCTACCGTGAGCCAAAGCTAACATCGCCCATCTGGAAGATTTACGTCAAGGGCATCCCCTCAGCGGGCAAGCCGGTGCTCACCATCGCCGAATCGACTGGCGAGAGCATGTACGTCTCAGATACCGACATCGTGACCCTCAAGGTGCAGGATGCCCTTGCAGCCAACGCCGATGCCGACATCACCTCCGGCTACGGCTTCTCCGTCACCCGCAACAGCGGCAACACCGACGCTGACACCGTATGGAACACCGCCCATGCCTCCATCGCCACCAACACCTTTGAGCTCACCGCCGACGACCTCACCCTTGCCGCCATGACGCAGGCCGTGACCTTCACCGTCACCGCCAAGAAAGGCGACTCCATCCTGACCATGCCTTTCGTCAAGCGCCTCACGGGTAAGAATGACCTGCGCATCGAGTTCAGCTCCAACGTTGGCCCGTTCGTCTCCGTCAGCCGCGTCGATCTGCAATTCACCGGGCGCATCATGTTCGGCGACGAAGACATCACGGCCACCGTATTGGCCGACTCCCGCAACACCTTTGTATGGACCCGTGACAGCGGCATCGAGAGTGAGGACAAATCATGGGTGCCCACCATCCTCACCGATAAGGACGGCACGCAGCACCCCAACATCCTCTGCGTCCATCAGTACGCCAACGAGCCCACCGGACGTAAGGACTGCGGCTCACAATGGGAGAAGCGCTTGCAGGTGAAATACACCCTCACGGCTACCATCTATACCGACACGACCTACAACGCCAAGACCGTGACGCTGGCCGAGTCAACAGGCATCGCATCAGTTTAATCATCAAAAATAAATAGCTATGTATTTTGTTTTAGTTCCAAAAGAAATTACAGAGAGGCGGGGCGTGTTCCTCGCTTCCGACGGCTACGAGGTATTGCCCGATGGCCGCTCAGTCGTGCCCATCAACGACGTGGTACGCTTCACCCGTTTCTCGTATGGCAAGGTAGAGATCATCAATGAGGCCGACCTTACCAACCTTCGTACATCAACGGCCTCCGAATCCGACTCATCAACTTCAAACGCTGATTAACCATGAAGAAAATTATATCCAACAGCGGTACCATCAATGCCGTCATCAATGGTAAGTCACTTACCTGTAAAATCCGCCGTATCAACGACGTTGACTTCTTCCAGTTCTGGGACAACTCAACGTCAACCGTCAGTCCGTCATGGAAGGATGCCGGCCCTAAGTTCTATGCTGAGGTCACCGACTCCGAGGGCAAGAGCTACGTGCTTGGCAGCGGCAGTCTGGCCAACGTCAACCTTTACTGGAACGGCGGCAGCGGCAACTCAGCCCTTATGACCTTCGACAGCAACAATCTCAATACGAACATCCTGCCAGCAGGTACCATCCGCCGCTCACTGGCCAGCGTGAAGTACAGCGATGGCAACACCTATCAGAATGTGCCCGTCTTCGAGATTATCAAGGATGTCTTTGGCTCCGCCAATGCCGACTCCGACGATTTCTACGTCACCGGCCAGGTCACCCTCGAAGGCGCCAACACGCAGGACGTGCGTTCCAATACTGAAACTGTCCAGTGTGTGCAGACTGTCAATGGCGGCAACACCTATGTAGTCCGTATCAGCAGTGAGGCAGGCAAGGGCGACATCGACAGCGAGGGTAACGCAGCCGAGCTCGTAGCAAAGGTGTATAAGTATGGAGCCACCACCGAGGTCACCAGTGATGCTTCGCTTCAGTGGGCTGACGCAAGCGCAGGTACCGAGAGCAACATTTCGAGCGCAACGACATCCAAGCTCACCGTTTCAGCCGACATGGTGAATGGTGATGGCCTGTTTGTCTGTATCGCCACCATCGGCGGCAAGACCTATCGCGGCTACTACCGCGTGAAGGACTATTCCGACCCCTACCACATCGAGGTTACCGAGAGCGGTACGTTCGCATCCGGCAGCGGCACGCATATCGACCAAAAGATTCAGGCAGGCGAAACCGTCACCCGAACAGCGCATGTATTAAAGAGTGATGGCACGGAGGTCACTGGCACTAAATACGACTTCACATGGGTATTGAAAAAGGCTGATGGTACGACCTTTGACCCAACAACCGAGAACGGTTCTGTTTCTGGCGCAGCGTGGAAATATACCTATGCAGGCATCATTGCCGCCGGAGGCTCCGTCAACTGGTACTTATCAGCCGAACCCGCCAATTCATAACCATTAAAGTGAATAATCATGATAGAGAAATTACAACTAGGGGCCGTCTCCAAGCCGATTAACTATTCGGCTCAGCTCTACGTCAAGAGCGGCTCCCTGTCACAGATATACCACAACGCCACCGGTGAGTATTCGCCCGACCGCACCGCCACGTCCAATGCCCTCGTACTTGGCGCTCACGTGGTCATCAACGACCCGAATAAGGCCGACGGCAAGCAACAGTCGGTTGGCAATGTAACCAGTGTGGCTTGGTATTATGCCAAGAAAGGCTCATCGGACGACATCAGCAAGATGGTGAAGATAGCCGACATGGGCAATGCCTTCACCGTTGATGACTCAGCCCATGAGCTCACCTATAAGGGCAACCTCCCAGACACGCAGACCGGCGCCCGCATCTTCGGCGTGATCACCTTCACCGACCCTGTGAAGGGTACGTCGGTCACCACCATCGACAACGTGACGCTCACCACGAACATCAACACCGTCACCCGTCTGGAGCTGCGTATTGAAAAAGGCGAGGCCGACGCACCTTACGGCAGCGAGAACTTCATCCTCAATCCCATCCTCCGCCCGCTCAACTCCAAAGGCACGAACTGGATGGTGCATTGCCGCTGCCAGGAATATGACGGCAATCTCACCGTGGCCGACGCCTACACGGGCACCAAGCGCACGGGTAACGCCTTCTATTTCTGGTACTATAAAAATCGTCAGAATCAGTTGACCCGCATCACTGATAACAACGACTGGTTCTCCGGCACGAAGTACGCTGACGGTACGTGGAGCAAGGAGTGCGTGGTCAACATGGCCAAGATGCGTAACGTAGAGCTCATCTGCAAGGCAGGCTTTATCCCTTATGGCGAATTGGTTGATTATGCCGATGCAGCCGGTCAGATTCTACCCAGCAAGACCATCGGCTTCTTGGAGACATCCTTCAAACTCGGCGTGGCCCTGCCACCTATCACCGGCAAGCGCTTTGTCACCGTGGCCAACGACATGATCCAGCAAAAGGACTTCAATGCCTCCGACCTGTCCAAGGTGCCCGTCATCCGCCGGTTCTTCATCGAGAGCGGCGGCGTAGTGCTCAACCTGGCCACGAATCCGCTGAAAGCGACGGAAGGCGACACCCGCAACCTCTGCGACGTACTATACACTATCAAGTGGTACATGGAGGATAAGGATGGCAACTACGTGAAGATTGGTTCCGAAGCTGACACCAAGACCGGCGAGACGCTCGTCACCAACCTCAAGGAGCTTGGCGCTACGTCAGCCGACAAGCTGCCTAAATTGGTAGTAGATTATGAGCCCAATTATCCTGACCTCTGGGGTGACAACTACTGCGACGAATACGATTCTTTGGGCGACAACTGCGACGCAATAGGTCATCATGGCAACAAGGCATTCTTGAAAAACCTCGACTTCGCCCTCTTCGATGTCACCGACAACACCGATGCAGACGGCAACGCCCGCACCGAGTACCCGGCCGCCAAGCTCATGCGCAATAACATTCTCCGCTACGCCGATGGCAGCTACGCTCCCGTGGTGGGCATAACCGAGGATATGAAGAAGGAATGTACCGACAATATCCTTTATTCCGACTCTGCGGCTAAGACTGTTGCCTATGCCCAGGGAAAGTACAACGCCATCACGGAGTGGGAGACCTACGACAAGCCTCTTATGAAGACAGGCAGCAAGCCTCGCACGCTATATAAGAAAGCCTCAGACGGCACCATCTCAGCCGTCAGCCATAAGTTGCGCCCATGGGAGACAACCGAGACAAAGTACAGTATCGGCGTGGGTTATCTTGATGGTACGGTTTATTTCCTCGACAATGTGAAGGGTGACTCAGGCAAGAAGTGGAAGGGTATCTTTACAGACGTTACCGAGTGGGACGGCATCGACCTTACCAAGTACGCTCTGCCCACGACGGTACTCTCACCCGGTGCCTTCACTACCATCGGCGGCAAGGCCCGCGACTTCTTCTACCTCTTTGCCTCCGACGACGCCAACTCGCAGGGTAGTTGCGGCGCGACCGTCAGCGAATGGGTGACGGCCAACCTCCCCTCCATCACGCCATACAAGGAAGGCCGCGCCTATCCTCGGTGTATGGATGTCAGTCAGATTACCAGCATGACCTATTGCCGGGCCAACAATAAAGATGCCGACTCACCCGTGCCGATGGCCGAGGGTGGTTACTTTACGCTGGATGCCTTCATCAGTTTCGTTGAGCTCACCATGGGCTCGCAGAACCTCGTTGATGTTGACCGCTATGGCAGTGGCATCTCATCCAACGATGGCCCAAGCGCCTCCAACTTCTTCAAGGTGGGTGGTGTAAAGTTCAAGAAGTCATCCGCTACTGACTATACCTATGCCTCATGGGGTGCGAACCATGCGTTCAACGTGGGCGGTGTGTCCGCTACAACTTCTTGGTCAAACTTCGTAAACGGTTATGCTCCGAAGGCAGCGTGCATGGAAGCGCAGTTGGCCGCATCCATGGCCGTAGAGCTTGGCATTGCTGCCACCACAGAGAGCGGCAAAGAGCATACGTTCTATATGTACGGCAACAAATACTATTACATGGACGTGAATGGTGTGGACGGCCTGAGCAAGGGCTACATGAACGCCCGTGTATATAAGATTACCTCTTACAACTACACCGATGCTACCGAGGGTGCTATGACCTGTGAGTTCCGTTTGCGCATGAGTCTCTTTGCTGGAGCTGAGTTGTCAGGCGATGTCTTACGCTATTGTGGCGGTGGTGCCGAATTAGTGGCTACCATTCTTGCCAAACGAGACGACAATCTATACGGCAACACCATCAATTTCTGGCTGCAACCAGACCAAAGCAAGTGGAAGAAGATTACAACCGTAACCGTAGCGAACACAAGCACCAAATTTGGTTTTGAGGACAGCTATATCAAGCTCATTGACGGCGACAGTGCAGGCATTGTTACTGTAAGCGACGGATGGCGTAAGAACCGATTCCCATATACGCCGTTTGCGGTTGACAGCTCTACCGGTTCATCGAAAGGTGACAGTATGTTTATTCAGAACAATAACTGGTACAATACCAGTGGTGTCGGCCAGAAGACAAGGCTCGCTTTGCGTTTCGGCATCTTTGCCATCTACGGCATTTGTGCCCCGCGGTCGTTGAATTGTGCCACCGCTGCCAACAATGCCTCCCGCATCATTGCGGGTCGTGCCCAGGCCCGCGTGAGCATAACGCAGTAGCGCCGCAGGCGCAAGGCGCAGCCGGGGTGCAACCCCGCTGCAAGCGGGATAAAAGCGGCTGCAAGCCGCTTTCCTTCCCGTGTTTATCACGGTAACTTCCACGCCGCAAGGCGTGCACAAACGCATTTTAACACTTGAATTCATATAATAAAGAAAGATATGAAGTTAGACACCTCTTAAATTAAAAGATACAGCAAACCCCCGCCGTCATCGGGCAACCTCTGCATTGGGACTGAGGCTCCGAACCCGGAAAGGCGGGGTTGAAAGAACGGTGTGCGAGAAGGCTCGCTTTGCGTTTCGGCATCAATGCCAACAACGGCAATTGTGCCCCGCGTTCGTTGAATTGCAACAACGCTGTCAGCAATGCCAACCGCAACAATGCGGGTCGTGCCCAGAAACTGGGATTGAGGACTTGTCCTCATGGAATAAAGATACAGGCTTAGCACATCGTGGGCAGCAGTCCCGAAATTCAAGACCACGCGGCAGCGGCATCCGCAAGGATGTGACAGGTAGCACCGCTTTTCGGCCCAGGGCCGTCATCATAAAGGCAACTGACAGATGCTTACATTCACAAGATTTCAAGTCGAGACGGTGGCAAAGAAGAGCTTTGTACACCATGCCAAGAACCCGGAGGTTATTGCCTTCAGGGAAGAATTCGATGTCGAGGTGCATAAGCTCTGCCATAGCCTGCAAGATGGCACATGGACCCAATACGTAAAATTTAGAAAATTAAACAAAACCAACAAAAACGGAAAGCGTCGCGCCATTGATGCGCCGATGCTGCGTTGCAGACAGCTCGAACTGTTGTGGCTGTCAGTCGTAACGCCCTTGTACGAAAAGGCTAATAAGAACATTGGCATGGCAAGGAACTGTCTTCCCGATCACGGCTTGACCGCCAAGAACGAGGAATATTCCGTGTGCCATGCTTTGAAGCATCTGTTCTACGACATGCGTAATCTTCATTATGTTCTTGTGCTCGACCAGCGGCAGTGCTATGCCCATGTTACCATTGCGCTGTATAGAAAGGCTATGAAGTATCTATACCGCTTGCTTGGAATGAAGCCCGACAAAGCTGTGATAGACTTTGGCGAGAAGGTGTGTTTTGCGGGCAACTATCTGCCTATCGGCACTCCGTCCTCGCCGTACATTCATCAGATAGTGATGCTCATGTCAGACGTTCTCATCCATGACAACACTCCATGGGCATTGCGCTACGCTGACGACAACTTCATGGCCTTCGAGACAAAGGAAGAATTGAACGCAATGAAATGGCGCATATACAACCTATGGTGGTATGAATATCACATGAGGGCGAAGCGCAAGGGCGTGAAGATTATCGACATCGACAAGGACGGTATGGACTTCTGCGGCTACGTGTTCCATCGCAACCCAGGCAAGGCCGTAACCGATTTCGATAAAGGTTACGTCACCGTCAGGCGCTCCACCGTGCGCTCGGCCCATCATGCCACCAACCGTAACTGGCCGTGTTACTTCGGCATCATGCGACACGCCGACGCATTCCGCGAAATGGTAAAAATAGAGAAGAAGATGCTTTTAAAAGAACTCACATTGACTGTAAGAATACAACGGCAGTTTTCTGCACCGCCAGAAGACATAAAGGAACTTGTGGGAGTGGAGCATACTGTATATGATTATCGTGTTCTGCGTGATAAAACAGGTTTCCCCAACTGGTGTCAGGCTCTCATAGGATTGCCAGAGTTGAATAAAGACGGTATTGCTACAGGTAAGATTCTTGCGAAGGAATATCACGGAAGCTTGTCAATGATAGCACCATGGTTCGCCGCTCTTGAAATAGTTTTCCCAGACAGACGTTTTCTTCCTATTGAGGAAGCTGTGATTGAAAATGTGTCTGGCGGCTATGCTTATAGGGGAAGCCTTGAGATGATTCAATATATTCTTCCATCCATGTGGGACGCTGTAAATCATAAAGTTCTCTTGCCTAAAC
>ONAR01000075.1 GCA_900315835.1 uncultured Prevotella sp. | reverse complement strand
TCGTCGTTATTCTCCTATGCTAATTTCGTCGATTCTCAGTTTGATGATGCCACGCGGCACCTTGATATCCACTATGTCGCCCACCTTCTTGTTGAGCAGGCCTTGTGCGATGGGAGTCTTTATGGAAATCTTGCCCTGCTTGAGGTTGGCCTCGCTCTCGGCCTCGCGCACATGGCGCAATGTGGTCAGCGACATGCAGGTCACCGACGGCAACTATTACTTCAGCTATCTGCAACACGACACCCACAGCGACCTGCTGAGCGCCTCGGCCGCCGCGTCGAAAGGGTTCTACAAGGCGCGGCTCAAGATGTCGCTCAAGGCCAGCGGCACCCTGGGCAGAGGTGAGCAATACACGGCCGGAAAAATTGTACCCTACAAATACCGCAGCGCCTCGCTGGAACCGGAAGTGGTGTATTCGCCCGCGTTCATGGAGGCGGAATACAAGGGAACGTTCGGACTGAACCGGTCGGAGGTGGGCAATGATGCCGCCAACAGCCTCTTCAACTGGACACAACGGCTCTCGCTGACCTCTACGCTCGGCAATGTCGATCTCACGCTCAGCGGCGTACTCTTCCACAACAGCCTCGAAGCCGCACCGGCGGTGAACACGTTCCTTGCTGATGCCGCCATGGTATGGAGAATAAAGCACGTCCGCGTCAAGGCCGAGCTGCGCAATATATGCGACAAGAAAACCTACACGGGCACGACATACAGCGGCGTGGGCGTGTTCACCAACAGCTACGGCCTCCGGCCCCGCGAGCTGGTTGTCTCGGTGCAGTTCAGTCCCGGAACATTCTGACCCGCAACTACCTTTGCCATGCCATATCAGTCGTTCGTTTATTGTATTTGCACCACTCAGGTAAATGAACAGTCTGGCATGGCCAATCCCGGGCAGCTTCCTGTTGCCTATAATACATCAGCGTAAGCGCAACCAAGTTTTAGCGCTCATCGGATACGCAGCTGGCATCACCGCTGTTCCTCCACGACCTTGAAGTCGCTGACGGTGCCGGTCTCCGAGGAGAAGCAGCAGGCTATCTTATACACCTTGCGGCGGTCGTCGGCGTACTCGCGGGCATAGCCCATCGCATCGATTTGAGCGAGGGCCTCGTCGGCAGGGCGGTCGAGCTTGTATTCGAAGATATAGACATAGCCGGGGGTCTCAACCACACAGTCGGCACGTCCCGCAGAGGTTTCTTTCTCGTGATAGACGGTGTAGCAGCCCACCATGCGCATGAGCAGATAGACCGTGTATTGGAAGTAACGCTCCTTCTCCCGTTCGTTTTCGTGGCGGCGCGCCGTATAGGGAATACTGGCAAGAAATGCCGTCAGCGCACGCTCAAAGGTGCTGAGGTCACCGTTCTCCAGTGCCTCGGCCGTCTCATAGAGCCATGAGTTGCTGTCCTCCCGCGACTGCAGGTAGTTGTTGGCCACCAGCGTGAGGAAACCCTCGGCAACCTCGGCGTTGGGGAAGTCGAGCTTGTAAATATTGCGCATGCCGATGCGCCTGACACCCTTGATGGTGAGATAGCCGCTCTGATAAATCATGGGGAGCGGTTTCTCCACGTCGGCCTTGTAGTCGATGAACTGCTGGGGACTGTAGAACTTTCCTGTCAGCTCATTCAGGTTCTCGTTGGTATGGCGAAGCAAACGGATGAGATAGGTCGGCGTGCCGGAACGGAACCAGTAGCTGTCCAAAGATTGGTTGGCAAACGCATTGAGCAAACTATAAGGATTGAAGATGTCGGTCATTTTGCTGCTGAAATGATAACCGTCATACTGTTTCCGCAGCATCTCCATCATCTCATCGGGGGTAACCCCATTGACCTCTGCCACTTCCTTAATAGACTCGGCAAAGACGGTCGTCAGCTCCTCCTTGGTAATTCCACAAATTGCATCGTATCTTCCCGACATGCTGATGTCGTCTGGCTGGTTGAACCCGCTGAAGACGCTCACCTGTGAGAACTTCGTCACGCCGGTGAGCATCACAAAGCGCAGTTCGGCGTCAGCCAACTTGAACACGGAGTAGAAAGCCTTCAGCACGTTGCGGTTGTAGTCCTCTATGAGCATGTCGTTTTCGCCCGACTTTACCCTCAGCCCGGTGTCAAGCACGTCCAACAGCGGCTTGTCATATTCGTCAATCAGCACCACGGCCGGCTGGCCGGTCCTGACGTGAGCCTGGTGAAGGACATTGGCGAAGCGGATGCCGCGGTCTTCCTGCGACATCCCCGTCACCTCCAATTGCCTTTCCCATTTCTCGAGATAATAATCCAACACCTTGTCGAGGGTGCCAGCCGTTGAGAAATTCGTTCCGTTGAAGTCGATGTGGAACACGGGATACTGCTTCCACTCCGTCTCCAGCGCGTCAATCCTCAACCCCTTAAACAGCTCTTTCCGTCCCTCGAAATAACACTTCAGGGTGGAGAGCAGCAGCGACTTGCCAAAACGGCGCGGACGACTGAGAAAATAGATTTTGCCCTCCGTAGCCAACTTATATACCAAGTCGGTCTTGTCCACATAGACAAAGCCGTTGTCTATTATCTGCTCAAATGTTTGTATGCCAATGGGGTACTTCATATCGCCGTGCGTTTAGTCTCTTGCAAATTTAATGTAAATAATCGACAAAACAAAACTATAGCAACATTTTTCTTGGCGCAGCGGATAATGTCCGTGGGAACGATAACTTTGGCATCCTAATTTCTATCTCACGCTGATGGCGCTGATTTCACCGCATTGTGCTTGCTGCGTAATCGGCGTGAGAAATAAGTTGCGACAGCAACCCTTGTGCAGTTGGCCCGGTACAGACGCGTCCACAGGGTTTGTCGGGTGCGCCGAAAGTTGAGAATGGTGAGGTGTAAATACAACAGGGGCTGCAGCAAAAGCAATGTTGAACTTTTGATGCAGCCCCTCGGAGGTTTGCAGTC
>ONAR01000030.1 GCA_900315835.1 uncultured Prevotella sp. | reverse complement strand
AAGCTCGAAGAGGAAATTATTACATTATTAAAACGGATTGACCATTTGGAATAACCATTTGGGCATGCGGGGGTATGTGTCTCAAAACTACCACCCCCCCTATTTATCAGAATATCAGCTCTAAGACTAATAGCTTTTTTAGAGGAAATATAACGATTTATTTTGAGATGCGGCCGATATTCAGGGGAAAAATATACGGAGGGGCGGAGCATCGGTGCTGCACCCGGTGCCGGACATTACCCGCGGAGAGGTTTTGACTATGCTAAAGACTCAAGACTCATCAACTCATGAACTCAAAAACGCATCAACTTATGAGCTCAAAACTGTAAATTTTTTTGGTCGTTTTAGGCCGCTGAGAAGGGCCTTGAAACCCAACGGCACCACCTTTGCTCCAATCTGAGCCATTCTCAGTGTATTTACGTAATCGGCTGTCAATCAATTATCTATGAAGGTAGCGGTGCAACGGCGGTTCGTGACGACCGAAAAGAAGTCGTCATTCGATACGTTTCGCGCCGCGATACCATAGTTATCGCATCGCGATACCATAGCTATCGCACCACGAAAGCATAGTTATCGCATCGCGATACCATAGCTATCGCACCACGAAAGCATAGCTATCGCAGTTGGATGAGGCTGAAATGGTGCTTCCCGGGCTGATTTCTCCTTCCCCGACCGCCGTCTCCTCAAAATTTCAGCGTTAAATTGCGTTAATTTCTCGAAGCGCTTTTGTCCGTTATTTTACAAATTAATTTCACGCAGATTCCGCTGATTTCGCAGATTCTTCTCAATACCGCGGCGGTCTCAATACCGAAGGGTGGTAGAAAAATCTGCGAGATAAGGGGGATGCAGGGAATCTGCGTTATCAGCGAAATCTGCGTGAGACCAATCATCCGGCGCTTACGCTGATTCCGCAGATGACGGTCGCATTGCCCGAATTTGGCCCACGTTGGAAAATCTGATGCGCAATCGTCCGCCAACTCCCAATTTTCTCCAAAATCATGTATTAGCTTTGCCGGCGAAAAGAAAAACAATGAAGATGATGACATCACCCAATATCAGCACCGGCACAATCAACATCGTGCTGAGGCCCGGCCGCTTGGAAGTGAGCAATGAGGCCGCTGGCGGACCGTTGGATAAAGATAAGATTTTCAGCCGATTCTTCCACACCGCCGACAGCCATAAGGGCTACGGCTTGGGCCTTTCCATCGTCAAGAGCATCTGCACCTTCTACGGGTGGAAGGTCGACTACCGCTACGTCAACCACCGCCACACGTTCATCGTCGGCACCGGCGTGTAGGGCCGTTGCCTGCGGCGGCAGCCGTTGGTTTCATCTCCTTACAGCATGGCGAGGGCCGCATTCTCGTTGGCCTCCATAATCTCGCGCTCGCCGGGTCCTTTGTCGTTGATACCGCAAAGGTGGAGAATGCCGTGGATGATGACGCGGTGGAGCTCGTTGTCGTAGGTCTTGCCAAACTGCTCGGCGTTGGAGCGCACGGTGTCGAGCGAGATAACGATGTCGCCGTTGAGCACGTCGCCTTCGTCGTAGTCGAAGGTGATGATGTCGGTGTAGTAATCGTGGCCGAGGTACTCGCGGTTGACTTCGAGTATCTTCTCGTCGTTGACAAACATGTAGCCAATCTCGCCCACCTTACGGCCGTGTGCTGCAGCCACCTTCTTAATCCAGGCTGTGGTGTCGCGTCGCTTGATCTTCGGCATCTTGACGCCGTCAACATTATAGGTAATCATGATTATAACTGTGTTTAATCGTTGTCTTTCTTAGGCAGCATCCAGCTGGCGTCCTTATGGAAATACACCAGCGTGCGGTAGCCCGATGAGGAGACGGCCTCGAGTTCGGGGCGGGCATAGAGCAGCACCGTCTCAAGGTCGCCGAGGCGATGGTTGTAGGCTGCCTGCACCTTCTCGTATTCGAAGTCGGTCACCGAGCGGACACCTTTGACGCAGTAGCGTGCGCCTTCCTCGTGGGCCAGGTCGGCCATCATGCCGTCGTAGGCCACCACTTTGATGCGCTTCTCGCCGCTGTAGAGCCGCTGAATGGCATTGACGCGCTCTTCAACGGAGTACAGGGTGTGCTTCGCTGGGTTCACCGCTACGGCAATGATGAGCCGGTCGAAGAGCCCCAGGGCGCGCCTCACAATGTCGGCATGACCGATAGTGAAGGGGTCGAAGGTGCCGCTGAAAAGGGCGATGCGAAGGTTGTTTTCTGCCATTTTGAAATAGATGCTATAGAAGCGATAGATGCTATAGAAGCGATAGATACTATAGATATTATAGAAATTATCGCAGCTGGGCTTTAATCAAACAGGTCGGGCTGCATGATATTGCCCTGATATGGATTGCGGCCGAGGTGGTCGTAGGCGAGCTTCGTCGCCATGCGGCCGCGCGGGGTGCGCTTGATGAAGCCCTCCATGATGAGGAAAGGCTCGTAGACATCCTCCACGGTGCCGGCATCCTCGCCGATGGCCGTGGCGATGGTTGATACGCCGACGGGACCGCCGCGGAACTTGTCGATGATGGTTGTCAGTATCTTGTTGTCGACCTCATCGAGGCCGTAGGAGTCGATGTTGAGCGCGCCGAGGGCCAGTTTGGCGATGTCGGCGGTGATGGTGCCGTTGCCCTTCACCTGGGCGAAGTCGCGCACACGCCGCAGCAGTCCGTTGGCAATACGTGGCGTACCGCGCGAGCGGCGGCTGATTTCGATGGCGGCCTCGTCCTCGATAGGCACCTTCAGCAACCGCGCCGAGCGCTTGATGATGGTCTTCAGCGTCTCGGGGTCGTAGTATTCCAGGTGCATGTTGATGCCGAAGCGGGCGCGCAGCGGAGCGGTGAGCATGCCCGAGCGCGTGGTGGCGCCGATGAGCGTGAAGGGGTTGAGGTCAATCTGAATGGAGCGCGCCGACGGACCCTTGTCAATCATGATGTCGATGCGGTAGTCCTCCATCGCCGAGTAGAGATACTCCTCCACCACGGGCTGCAGACGGTGAATCTCGTCAATGAACAGCACGTCGCGCGGCTCGAGCGAGGTGAGGATGCCGGCCAGATCGCCGGGTTTGTCGAGCACCGGGCCCGACGTAATCTTGAAGCCTACACCCAGTTCGTTGGCGATGATGTTGCTCAGCGTGGTCTTACCCAGGCCCGGAGGACCGTAGAGCAGCGTGTGGTCGAGCGGTTCGCCACGGTATTTGGCAGCCTCAACAAACACGCGGAGGTTGTCAACAACCTTGCGCTGGCCGTTGAAGTCGTCGAAGTGCAGCGGGCGGAGCGCATTCTCAAAGTCGCGCTCCTCCTTTGTTATCTTGTCTCCATGAATGTCGAATTCGTCGCTCATTGCTCTTTCTCCGTCAGTATATATAAATAATGTAGCAATGCCTTTAGCCTTGGCACTTTCTTTTGCAAAGTTAACAAAAAGGGGAGGGAAAAGCGGAAGAAAAGCAAAAAAGTTATCCTGCCGGTGCAAGATTTTCGGCCAAGGGGCATTTAAGGAGTAGAAAACAACATAAACCCCATAGAAGAATGAAAAAGCAAATTAAATGGTTTACCCTTGCCCTGACGGCCGTATTGACGGCCTCGAGCTTTGTCGCCTGCAATGACGACGATGATGATGTGAAATACTCACGCGCCGTGGTGACGCTGAAAACCGACGCCTCGACGGGCCGACCGTATATGCAGGTGGATGACTCCACCGTCGTCTTCCCCTCCAACATCACTGCTGCGCCCTATGGTGGCAAGGAGGTGCGTGCCCTCGTCGACTTCACCTTCGACGACAATGCCGCTGCCCACGCAGGGCGGTCGGTCACCGTATTGCGCCTCGACTCCATCCGTACGAAGGATATGGCGCCCAGCCTCAGCGACAACACAAAAGCCTACGGCGACGACCCGCTGGAGATTATGAACTCGTGGCTCACCGTGTGGGAAGACAACTACCTCACGCTGCAGTTTCAGACCAACTTCAGTGGCGCACGCACGCATTACATCAATCTCATCCAGACGGCTAAGGACACCCTGGAGCTCCGCCAAAACGCCAATGGCGACCGCGACGGACAATGGGGCAACGGCCTCATCGCCTTCCGGTTGAAGAACATCAGTGCGGCCGACGGCAAGCAGATGGTGCTGAGGTGGCGCTCCTACAATGGCATCCGGACAATAAAGCTGGCCGACCTGAAGCGGTAATCCTCACGTCAACATCACTTCAAAACAATAGAACAGGCTACGCAACGTTATAAAGAAGCAGGAGGCGCCCTGGCGCGACGACCGAAAGGACCCGCGGGTGGCGCACGTTGAACTCCTGTTTTCTTCAAGCAAATGTTATCAATCGGGCTGAATAAAGAACAACGCATCTTAGCGCAATTCGCACGTGGCGACCAGCGCGCCATGGACGTACTGTATGCCACCTACGCCGACTATCTCACCGGCGTGGCATCGCGCTACATCCGTCAGCCCGACAATCTGCACGACGTGATGCAGGAGGCCCTCATCAAGGTGTTCACGTCAATCCAAGACTTCGAATACCGCGGTAAGGGGTCGCTCAAGGCCTGGCTCACGAGGGTGGTCATCAATGAGGCGCTCATCTTCCTCCGGCAGAACAAACGGCTCAACGAGACCGACATCGACGCACTGCCTGACATGCCCGAGGAGGAGCCGCCCGACACCTCCGGACTGACGCCCGAACAGGCGAAGGCGCTCATCGACCAACTGCCCGACGGCTACCGCGCCGTGTTCAACCTCTACGCCATTGAGGGAAAGAGCCATAAGGAGATTGCCGAACTGCTCCATATCAAGCCCGACACCTCGGCCTCGCAATATCACAGAGCTAAAAACATGCTGGCCCGGATAATCCGACAGCAATATAATCAACCCACACGATGAAAGAAGACTGGACTAAGCATATTGCCAAACTGGCGGCCGAGCACCGCAGTAAGGCTCCCGACGGACTCCTCGACGACGTCCGTAAGGAGATGGCGCGCCGTGGTCTTCACATCGACCAGACGCAGCAACAGCCAGTGGTGCCGGGGCTGGCATCGAAGCCGGAAACGCAGCAGAAGCCGACGGTGCCGCTTTGGAACTACCGCCGTACTGCCGTCGCCGCAGCAGCGGTGGCGCTGGCTATCGCCGTGCCCTTTACCTGGAAATTCTTACAACATACATCCAACACACAAACACAAATCGCGGATAGCCGCCTGCAACATACGGCTGACGCACAAACACAAATCGCTGATCACCGTCCGCAACCAGCAGCCGACGCCCAGGGGCAACCGCTCCTGTCGGCCGCGGGGGATGCGGCATCGGGTGACGCGCAGCAGAGAACGGGCGCTGCCTTGCAGAATCAACCCGCTGCCAGCGGTGTAAAGCAGCAGCTGGCAGCCGGCATCGATAAGCACCAAAGCACTGCTGCCGGTGAGCAGCCGCTGACGGTTATGGCGGAGTCTGAGCCTGCCAGTTCTGAGGCCTCCGTCGGTTCAGCCTCGCCGGTGGTCAACTCAAAGCCGCAGCAGCAACGACCCACGACCACATACCAGCGCAATCCCGACCCGTTTGATGCTTACGACGTGGCCGATAACCGGTCGCAGGGCGCATCGTTCTCGTTGGGTGCCTTCTATGGTGCTGGGGGCAGCAGCAACATTGGCGGCAATGCCTTGGCAATGGGCTATGCTTCGGATGCGGTGAGTGAATACAGTGGAATGTTGTTGGGCTATGCCAACGAACCGTTGACGGTCGACGCCCACCACAACATGCCGATAAGGGGCGGACTGAGCGTCGCCTATCAGCTATCGTCCAAATGGAGCGTGCAGATGGGGCTGACCTACAGCTACCTCGCTTCCGACATCACGACGACCTACATCAATCGTACGGAGGAGACGAAGCAACGGCTGCATTACCTTGGTCTGCCGCTCACGGCAAGCTACACCGTCGTGGGCAATGAACACTGGTCGGCCTACCTGACGGCCGGTGGTATGGCAGAGAAACTCGTAAAGGGTCAAAGGAAAAACGACGCTACCAACAGCGTGTCGTCAGTCAGCGAGCATCGGCTGCAGTGGTCGGTTAAAGCGGCTGCCGGCGCTGCCTATCGCTTCACGCCGCAACTGAGCATCTACGTCGAGCCGGGTGTGAGCCACTACTTCGACAACAATAGTGGCGTGGTGAATGTGTATAAGGACCGTCCCACCACCTTCACCCTCGATATGGGCGTGAGGGTGAACGTCAATAAATAGTGAGCATGGTGGCCGTTTTCCAATGGTGATAACGGCGGATGGTGGCCGGCACCAGGCCGGCCACTACACTAATACCTGCTTATTGTAATCTATCCCTCCCCATTTGGGGGAGGGCCCTGGCTCGTGTGCGAGCCAGGGGGTGGGGCTTCCTAATACGCGTGCTTGTCGTGTACAAAGAACTGCGTAAAGGTCTTGACGATAATCTTCAGGTCAAGCCACGGCGTCCAATTCTCTACATACCAGATGTCGCACTTTACGCGATCCTCCATCTGCCAGAGTTCTTTCGTCTCGCCGCGGAAGCCGTTGACCTGCGCCCAACCGGTGATGCCGGGCTTGCACAGCAGGCGCACCATATACTTATCGATGAGCTTAGCGTACATCTCCGTATGGTGCAGCATGTGCGGGCGCGGACCTACGATGCTCATGTCGCCCTTCAATACGTTGAAGAACTGCGGCAGCTCGTCGATGTTGGCCTTGCGCATGAAGTTGCCAAACGGGAACTTACGCGGGTCGTGCTCAGTGGCCTGGATGTTGTCGGCGTCTTTGTTGACATGCATTGAGCGGAACTTATAGCAGTAGAACGTACGGCCATCGGCACCCGTGCGGGCCTGTTTGAAGAAGACGGGGCCGGGGCTTGACAGCTTGATGATGATGCCCACGATAATCGTAATGGGGATGAGGAAGATGCAAACCACCAGGCTGAAACAGAAGTCGAAGGTGCGCTTGAGTATGCGGTTGCGCGGCTGCAGCAGCGGCTCCAAACGGTGGAGATAGAAGATGTTGTTGCCTATCTTGGTGGGAATGAGGTGCATGTCGTATTCCTCAAAGGTGCGCGGTACATAGATGAAGCGTATGACGTTGCGGTCGCAAGTGTGGATAATGTGGTAAATATCCTTCTCCTGGGAGTGCGACAGACTGCAATACAGCTCCTGCGCCTTCGGCATTTCGAGGATGTTGTTGTCGAGTTCGTCGGAGCGTTTGAATAGGTCGGCCATTGTCCCCAGCCACTTCAGTCCCTCCGGTTCCTTACTCATGCGCTTGTCGGCATAGTAGCCCAACACGCGGTAGCCAATGCTGACGCTGGAAATGAAGCGGGTGTAGAGCTTGGCCATGGCGGGGTCGTTACCCACGAAAACCACGGTGCGCGAGTTGTAGCCATGAGCGCGGAGGTAGCGCAGGAAGCCACGCTCCAGTATTCGGCTGAGGAAGATCACGGCAAATTCGGCTACGGCAAACAGAATCATGAAGCGGAACAGATTGCTGCTGCCGCGTGCGCCTGCTAAGAAGCGGAGCGTCAGTCCTGCAATGGCAGCCTGCATCACTACAAGGCAAAGCACGTTGACGAAAACCTCGTGGAGCTGCAACAGACGACGGTTGATGATGGTGTGGAAGAAGTATTGCGACACCAACATGGCAAAGTTGGCCGTCACTAATGATATCTTAGTCGCTTTGTCGATATAGCTGGGAAGGTAGTCACGGAAGACGGCAAAGGCCACGACAAACAATCCATTGAAGATAATGAAGTCTATCAAGAATACGATAGACTGAACGATAAAGCTGCCGCTGGACAGTTTGTACATATGTTCGCTTCTTGCTGAACTATTCAATATTGTTTGCTGTCTTTCCATAAGTGTAGTCTATTTCTTAGCCAAAAGGATTTGAAAAGTAGTCTGTCATAGGCGGACGATAGCTGCTGTGCAATGCCCGTCCTGCTTATCCGCCTTTGCTTTTTACTTGAACTCCATCGCGGCAAAATTAATAAGAAAAGTTTATATCCGCAAATAAAAGACGTTCCAAATAAGCTCACGTTGTGCAAATTATCATTGTTTTTTGTGCATTGCATGATTATTCGTCTTGTTATGTGGCGCGTTTTTCGTAATTTTGCAAGCGTTATGGTACTGAATTACATTTGGATAGCGTTTTTCGTCATTGCTTTCGCCATTGCCTGCATCCGGCTGTGTATGGGCGACGTCACCATCTTCCAGCGGATTGTCGACTCTACGTTCGACACTTCGAAGACGGCTTTTGAGACCTCCCTCGGACTGACCGGCGTGTTGGCGCTTTGGCTTGGCATCATGAAAATAGGAGAGAAAGCCGGCGCCGTCAACGCGTTGGCGCGTGTGCTGAGTCCGGTTTTCACCAAGTTGTTTCCCGACATTCCGAAGAACCATCCGGCAATGGGCAGCATCTTTATGAATATCGCTTCCAACATGCTCGGCCTCGACAACGCCGCCACGCCGACGGGTCTGAAGGCCATGCAGCAGTTGCAGGAGCTCAACCCGAAGAAGGACACGGCCACCAACCCGATGATTATGTTTCTCGTGATGAACACGTCGGGTCTGACCATCATCCCCACGACCATCCTCGCCTTCCGTGCTTCTTATGGCGCCGCCCAACCCACCGACGTGTTCATCCCCATTCTGTTGGCCACCACAGTGGCGACGCTTTGCGGCATCATCCTTACCGCCATCTGGTCGCGTATCAATATCTTCCAGCCGTCGATGATTGCCATTCTCTTTGGCCTCTGCGCCTTTGTCGGCGTCATCATCGCCGTGTTCAGTCAGATGGACCGCGACATGATGGGCACGGTAACCGGCGTTGCGGGCAACCTCATCCTGCTTTCCGTCATCGTCGCCTTCATCGTTGCGGGCATGGTGAAGAAGATTAATGTCTACGACGCTTTTATCGAAGGCGCCAAGGAAGGCTTCACCACCGCGGTGCGCATCATACCCTATTTGGTCGCCATCCTCGTGGCCGTGGGCGTGTTCCGGGCCTCCGGCGCCATGGATATGCTCATCAATGGCATCGCGTGGGTAGTGAAGCAGTGTGGCCTCAACACCGATTTCGTCGGCGCGCTGCCCACGGCTTTCATGAAGCCGCTGTCGGGTAGCGGGGCCCGTGGCATGATGCTCGAGGCCATGAAGACCTACGGTCCCGACTCGTTCGTAGGGCGGTTGAGCTGCATCATGCAGGGATCGACCGATACTACCTTCTATATTCTCGCCGTCTACTTCGGTTCGGTCAACATCAAATACACCCGTCACGCTGTTGGCTGCGGCTTGGCTGCCGACGCCATCGGCACCGTGGCCGCCATCCTCATCGCCTATATCTTCTTCGGCAATTGATGGGCGGCCTACAGCAATTGAGCATTAAGGCCTACAGTAATAAGCATTTATCATTATGGCAAGCTTAAAATCACTTCTCAAGGATACCGCCATCTATGGCATCAGCAGCATAGCCGGCCGGTTTGTCAACTACCTGCTCGTGCCCATCGAGACCTATGCGTGGGCAGCAAAAGGCGGGCAGTTCGGCATCATCACCAACGTCTACAGCTACATCGGACTGCTCATCATCCTGCTCACCTTCGGCATGGAGACCACGTTCTTCCGCTTCGCCAATAAGGAGGGCGAGAACGCGAAGATGGTCTACTCTACGGCTTTACGTATGGTGGGCACCGTGGCGCTGGTGTTCTCGCTGCTCGTCATCGTCTTCCTCAAACCGCTGGCCACCGCGATGGGTTACGCCGACCACATCTGGTACATCGGTACGATGGCCGTCTGCGTGGCGGTGGATGCGTGGTCGGCTATCATGTTCGACTTCCTCCGTTACAAGCACAAACCGTGGAAGTTTATGCTGCTCAAGCTCGCCAACATCCTCACCAACGTGGCGCTGGTGGGCCTGTTCCTCTATGTGCTGCCCCATTTCGGGCTGCTCATCCCCGGCCTCTACGACGCCGACGGCACACCCGACGTGGGCATCGTGTTCTACGTCAATCTCTTCGTGTCGGCCTTCACCCTGCTGTTGCTCTACCGCGAGATGACGGGCATCCGCTACGGCTTCGACCGTGCGCTCTGCCGCCGCATGCTCTCCTATACCTGGCCGATGCTCATCCTCGGCCTCGCCGGTCAGCTCAACCAAAGCGCCTCAACGCTCATCTTCCCCTATTTCTACAACGGTTCGATTGCTGAGGCTCACGCCCAGTTGGGTATCTACGGCGCCACCATCAAGATAGCGATGATCATGGTCATCATTACGCAGGCCTTCCGCTTTGCCTATGAGCCTTTCGTCTTCGGCAATAAGGATGCCGACAAGAAAGATACCTACGCCAAGGTGATGAAGTATTACATCATCTTCACCCTGCTGGCTTATCTCGCCGTCATCGGCTATATGGACATCCTGCGCCACATCGTCGCCCGCAGCTACTGGGAGGGTCTGAAGGTGGTGCCAATCGTTATGGCTGCCGAGATCATGTTTGGCGTATACTTCAACCTCAGCTTTTGGTACAAGCTCACCGACCGCACCATTTGGGGCGCCTACTTCTCGGGATTGGGCTGCGTGGTGCTCATCGCCATTGACGTCATCTTTATTCCGCGCTTCAGCTATATGGCTTGTGCGTGGGCAGGTTTCGCCGCTTATGGCATCTGCATGGTCGCGAGTTACTTCTTCGGTCAGAAGTACTATCCCATCAACTATCCGCTGAAGGAGATAGGCCTCTACGTGCTGCTGGCCGCCGTCATCTTCGTCATCATGACCTGGGGCAACAGTCACCTCGGTACGTGGCTCTCGCTCGGCCTCAATACGCTGCTGCTGCTCGCCTTCCTGGGAGTCGTCGTCAAGCGCGACTTCGCCGGCGTGCTGCGCAAGCGGTTGAAGCGGTAGGGCGGTCCCTCTCCGGTTTGCTAAAGAATGCCCAGCAGCGTAATGACTGGACTTCCGAACTTCTGAACTTCCGGACTTCTGAACTTCCATATCCATGGCAAAGAAAGAAACCGACATGCTCCATGGCCCGCTGTTGGGTAAGATTGTGATGTTTGCCCTTCCCTATGCGGCCACCGGCATCTTAGAACAACTATTCAACTCCATCAACGTGGCCGTCGTCGGCCGCTTTGCCGACAGCCATGCCCTTGCCGCCGTAGGCGCCAACACGTTCCTCATCAACCTCATCATCAACCTGTTCATGGGCATCTCGGTGGGCGCCAACGCGGTGATATCCAACTATATCGGCCGCAGGGACCGGTTGGCTGCACGACGCGCTGTCAACACGACCATCGCCCTGAGTCTCATCGGCGGCGTATTGCTGCTCATCATCGGGCTGACCGTTGCCGTTCCCATGCTGCGCTGGCTTGGTACGCCGGCCGACATCATCGACGACGCTGCGCTCTACCTGCGCATCTACTTCCTCGGCGCACCGTTCTTCATGGTGTATAACTTCGGCGCCGCTATCCTGCGCAGCAAGGGCGACACACGTACGCCGCTCTACATCCTCTGCGTAGCCGGCCTCATCAATGTCGGCGTGAGCATGCTGACGGTTATCGTCTTCCGCCTCAGCGTTGTCGGCGTAGCCTTGGCCACCCTCATCGCCAACGCCTTCTCCTCCTGCGTCATCGTGTGGCTGCTCCACCGCGAGAAAGGCATCTTCCGCCTCCGCGTGCGCCACATCTATATCTATCGGCAGGAGCTCAAGCGCATCCTCGCCATCGGACTGCCCGCGGGCTTGCAGACGATGGTGTTCTCGTTCAGCAACATCTTCGTACAGTCGTCGATCAATAAGTTTGGCTATGCTGCCATCGCAGGCGCCTCGTTGAGCGTCACCTTCGACGCCTACTGCTACTACCTGCTCAGCGCCTTCTGCGCGGCCGCCATCACGTTCACCGGACAGAACTACGGTGCCGGACAGATTGACCGCTGCCGCCGCATCTTCCGCATCTGCCTGTTGCTTGGCGGTGCGGCCATCTTCATCGGCAACATGCTCTTCGTTGTGTTCGAAGACCCCGTCACGTCGCTTTTCACCACCGACCCAAAGGTGGTGTTCTATTGCAAGTGGCGAATGCATGTCGCTCTGGCGTTCCAATGGATTGCCACGAGCTACGAGATTCCCGCGGCCTGCATGCGTGGCTTCGGTCAATCGCTGCTGCCTGCCGTGTTGACCATCGTCGGCACCTGCTTCCTCAGGCTGGCGTGGATCTTCTTTGTGCTGCCTCATTGGCCCGGCTACGGCCATCTGATGCTCTGCTATCCGATATCGTGGATCATCACCGGCGCACTCGTCTTCACCACCTATGTCATCGCGCGGCGCAAGGCTTACGCCGTCGTTCATGCTTAGATGGCCGCTTTATGCATGTTTAAACTAATATAATAAGGTATATGAACAAGAAATCAACAACCCTGCTTGTCGCATCGCTGCTCGCGCTGTCGCCGTTCAAGGCGTTGGCCGACGAGGGCATGTGGACGCTCTACAACCTGCCGACGCAGGTGTATGAGACCATGCGCGGCTACGGCTTCTCACTGCCGCAGTCGGCGCTCTATGGTGCTGCCGACGCCATCAAGAACAACGTTGTCAACTTCTCCGGCTATTGCTCGGGCGTCGTCGTGTCTCCCGACGGCCTCGTCTTCACCAACCATCACTGCGGCTTCGAGGCCATCCGCTCCCACTCCACCGTAGCGCACGACTACATGGCCAACGGCTTCATTGCCAAAAGCTACGCCGAGGAGCTGCCCAACAAGGATATGTTCGTCTCGTTTATGAAGGACCAGCGCGACATCACCACGCAGGTGAAGGCGCTGGGCTACGACGTTCTTGGCCGCGCTGCGCAGTCTAAGCTCATCGACTCATTAGAGAATGCGCTCACCGACTCGGTAAAGGCCATCGACTCGACGCTGCACGTCAACATCGACCCCTTCTATGAGGGCAACAAGTGGTTCGCCACGACTTATCAGGACTTCACCGACCTGCGTCTGGTGTTCACCATACCGAAGTCGATGGGAAAGTTCGGCGGTGAGACCGACAACTGGATGTGGCCGCGACAAACGTGTGACTTCTCCGTCTTCCGCATCTATGCCAATCCAAAGACCAACGGTCCTGCGCCTTACTCCAAGGACAATGTGCCCTACCACCCAAAGACGTGGGCGCGCGTGAGCCTCGACGGCTACAAGGAGGGCGACTTTGCCATGACAATGGGCTACCCCGGCTCGACCGAGCGCTATCTCTCGAGCTACGGCATCCAGCAGATGCGCGACGACCAGAACGAGCCGCGCTATCAGATCCGCGGCGTGAAGCAGGAGGCCATGCTGCGCCACATGCGCGCCAGCGAGGCCGTTCGCATCAAATACGACTCGAAGTTCGCGCAGAGTTCCAACTACTGGAAGAACAGCATCGGCATGAACAAATGCATCGATTCCATCGGGCTCGTCAATCAGAAGCGCACCTTCGAGCAGCAAATCCGCCAGTGGCAGGATACCGCCCGCTACCTCGATCATAAGGTGGACTTCGACCTTTTGGCAAAGCTTTACGCCCGCAGCGGCCGCCTCATGAAGGCGATGACGCAGTGGTCGGAGACGTTCAGCCGCAGAAGCAACGTCGAGTTCAACACCCGCGCGATGGCCATCACCAATCAGAAGCGGGCAAAGAGCGATAAAAAGGGCAGTTTCTTCGCCTTCGACGACAACAGCGACCAGTGGGACTACGCCACCGACGCCGATATGCTGGCCGTCATGCTGAAGAACTACCGCGAGCAGGCTGCCCCCGAGTTTCTTCCGACCATCTATCAGATTATCGACAAGCAATTCGGCGGCGACTGCCAACGTTACGTCAAATGGCTTTTCGCCAAATCGGCCTTGCTGAAGAAAGGCAGCAAGCTTTACGCCGGTTCTAAGGCCTTCAACGCCGACCCGGGCGTGGTCTATGGCCGGGCTATCAACGCCGTTTACGAGAAGATTAGCAAGGCACTGCGTGGTGACCGCAATACCACCGTCAAGACGCTCGTCGACAGCATTGCCGACCAGGAGCGCTACCTTTGTGCTGCCAAGGTGCAGATGGAGATGGACAAGCCCCACTACAGCGACGCCAACTTCACCATGCGCCTGTCTTACGGTCAGGTGAAGCCGCTGACGCTGGGCAGCAACACCGCTTACTACACCACTGCAGAGAGCATTGTGGAGAAGATGAAGAAGGGCGACGAGGGCGTCATCGACTACAAGGCTGAGCCGGTGATGCACGAGCTGCTGTCGGCTAACGATTTCGGCCGCTATACCGACCCGCGAACCGGCAAACTGCAGCTTTGCTTCCTCACTAACAACGACATTACCGGCGGCAACTCCGGCTCGCCGATGTTCGACGGCAAGGGTCGGCTCATCGGTCTGGCCTTTGACGGCAACTGGGACAGTCTGTCGTCGGACATCAACTTCGACTCGCGGCTGGCGCGCTGCATCGGCGTCGACATCCGCTATGTGGTGTTTATGATGGACCGCTGGGGCCACGCTGACCGGCTGATTAAAGAGATAGGGCTATAGAAATTATAGAAGCTATAGACGCTATAGATACTATAGAAACTATAGAAACGACAATCAGCCCCTTCCCAAGCTTTGGGAAGGGGCTGATTTGGTTATAGCAGACGCTGCTTATTCTGCTATCAATCGGAGGGCCTGCTGGATGGTTTTATTCTGCTCGTTCATAATTTGGAAATACTCGCTCATATCCCATACATCGCGGGCGATGAGTGCCTTGAGCTGCAAGCGGAGGTAAGGCAGGGTGGCTTTGAGCTCTGCGGCGTCTTTCGGCTCAACCTTCTGCTTCTTGCCCTCGGCGATGATGGCGTCGACGAGCGACTGCGGCACCTCGTAGCGGGCCATATACGACGCGAAATCGGGGTACTGCTTCTTCAGCTCCTTGCGGTGGCTGTCCATGAACTTCAGGTCTTGTTCCAGCACCACATTCTTGGCGACAAGATTGCGGTGGAAGGTGGTGAACTGCGTCGTATCGAGTGGAACGAAGTAGTCGGGCATGATGCCGCCGCCACCGTAAACCGTGCGGTGCTTGCGCAGGGTGTAGTATTTCAGCGAGTCGGCGAAGTGGATGCTGTCGGCGCTGTAGAACTCGCCGTGCTTATAGCGCTGGTCGAGGTCCATGGAATAGTCCTTTTTGTCGCCCTTCGTGTAAGGCTTCTGAATGCAGCGGCCCGACGGCGTGTAGTAGTGGGCGATGGTGAGGCGCATCATCGAACCGTCCTCAAACTCGACGGGGCGCTGTACGAGGCCCTTGCCGAACGTACGCCGGCCGACGACGAGACCGCGGTCCTGATCCTGGATGGCGCCGGTGACAATCTCGGCGGCTGAGGCCGTGAACTCATTGACCAGCACCACGACCTTGCCCTCGCGCAGCGAGCCGCCGTCTTGGGCGTGGTATTCCTGGCGGGGGAACTTACGGCCTTCGGTATAGACGATGAGGTCCTTGGGCTGCAAGAATTCGTTGGCAATCTGTACGGCGGCCTGCAAATAGCCGCCACCGTTGTCCTGCAGGTCGAGGATGAGGTCGCGCATGCCCTTGGCGCGCAGTTCGCCGACGGCGGTCATAAACTCCTTATAAGTGGTGGCGCCGAAGCTGCCGATGCGGATGTAGCCCACCTGCGGCCGAATCATGTAGTAGCCGTCGATGGTCTTCACCGGAATCTTGTCTCGGGTGACGTTGAAGGTGAGCTTATCCTTGATGCCGCGGCGGACGATGGTGAGCTTCACCTTGGTGCCTTTGGGCCCGCGCAGCCGCCTCATGATTTCCTCACGCGCCATTTTCACGCCCGCTATGGCCGTATCGTTGACGGCAACGATACGGTCACCGGCAAGGATGCCTGCACGCTCTGAGGGGCCTTTAAGGATGGTCTGAATGACGAGCAGCGTGTCCTCCTGCATGTTGAACTGTACGCCGATACCGTCGAACGAGCCGTTGAGCGATTCGTTCATTGCCTTCGTCTCCTTGGCGGTGCTGTACGACGAGTGGGGATCGAGCTTCTCAATCATACCGCGGATGCCGTCCTCGACGAGGCGGCCCTCGTCAACGGAGTCGACGTAGAGGTTGTTGATGGCGAGTTCTGCTATCTGCAGCTTGCGCAGCGGACTGTTTTTGCCGTAGTTGATGTGCATCTGCGCCGCTGCCGGCAGGGCCGACACGAACAGCAACAGACAAACGACGGCAAGGCCGGCGCAATGGCACAGCTCTGCCGTGGGTGATGTGGTTATTTTATTCATATAGCTGTATGCTCTCTTGCTTTGTATCATTCCTCGTCGTCGGTCGTCTCATCCTCAGGGATGTCCTCCTCGATGACGAGGTTGTCGATGATGAAGTTTTGCCGCTCCATCGTATTCTTGCCCATGTAGTATTCGAGCAGTTTCTGCACCTGATCGTTCTTATGGAGCGTCACCTGCTCAAGCCGCATGTCGGGTCCGATGAAATGGACGAATTCGTCGGGTGAAATCTCGCCGAGGCCTTTGAAGCGTGTAATCTCGGGGTCGGGCCCGAGGTCCTTGATGGCTTTGACGCGCTCCTCGTCGGTGTAGCAGTAGCGGGTGATGAAGTCGTTCTTCTTCTCTCCGCCGGCGAGCTTGGCGTCGGCTTCGGCAATGACCTTCTTGCTCTTGATTTTAGAGCGGCGGTTGCGCACGCGGAACAGCGGCGTCTGCAACACGTAAACGTGCCCTTTCTT
Organism: uncultured Prevotella sp.; assembly: GCA_900315835.1. Classification (GTDB taxonomy): domain Bacteria; phylum Bacteroidota; class Bacteroidia; order Bacteroidales; family Bacteroidaceae; genus Prevotella. Next base: position 12,382 of record ONAR01000030.1, on the reverse strand, counting down.
GATGAGTTCAGGGTAGAACTGCAGGAAAAAGGTGATGAGCAGCAGGCGGATGTGCATACCGTCGACATCGGCATCGGTGGCGACAATGACCTTGTTGTAACGCAGGTCGTCGAGTCCGTCCTCAATGTCGAGGGCCGACTGCAGCAGGTTGAACTCCTCGTTCTCATACACCACCTTCTTGGTCAATCCGAACGAGTTGAGCGGTTTGCCGCGCAGCGAGAACACGGCCTGCGTGTTGACGTCGCGGCTCTTGGTGATGCTGCCGCTGGCCGAGTCGCCCTCGGTGATGAAGATGGATGACTCCTCCTTGCGCGGATCCTTGGCATCGCAGAAGTGGATGCGGCAGTCGCGCAGCTTGCGGTTGTGCAGGTTGGCTTTCTTGGCGCGCTCGCGGGCGAGCTTCGTTACGCCGGCCATGGCCTTGCGCTCGCGCTCACTTTCCTTGATCTTGTTCTCAAGAATGTCGGCCACATCCTCCTTATGGATATGGAGGTAGTTGTCGACCTCGCGCTTGATGAAGTCGCCGATGTATTTGTTAATCGTTTCTCCGCCCGGTTCCATGAGCGTGGAGCCGAGCTTGATCTTTGTCTGCGACTCGAATACCGGCTCCTCTACATTAATGGCGATGGCCGCCACGATGCCGTTGCGTATGTCGGTGTATTCGTAGTTTTTGTCGTAGTATTCCTTGATGGTCTTTGCGATATGCTCCTTGAAGGCGCTTTGATGGGTGCCGCCCTGCGTGGTGTGCTGGCCGTTGACAAAGCTGTAATACTCCTCGCCATACTGATTGGTGTGGGTGAAGGCAATCTCTATATCCTCGCCCTTGATATGGATGATGGGGTATAGCGGGTCGGTGGTCATGTTGTCCACGAGCAGGTCCTGCAGTCCGTTGCGGCTCTTGATGCGCCGGCCATTGTACATGATGGTCAGCCCGGTGTTGAGGTAAGTGTAGTTGCGGAGCATATTTTCCACGATTTCATCGTGGAAGGCATAGTTCTTAAACAGCGTATTGTCCGGCTCGAAATAGATATAGGTGCCGTTCTCGTCGGTGGTTTTCTTGGTCTGGTCATCCTTGAGGATGCCCTTCTCAAACTTCAGTGCACGCACCTTGCCCTCGCGGTAACTCTTCACCTCGAAGTGGGCGCTGAGGGCATTGACGGCCTTCACACCGACGCCGTTGAGGCCTACGCTCTTCTTGAATGCCTTAGAGTCGTATTTGCCGCCGGTGTTGAGCACCGATACGGCCTCAACGAGCTTGCCTTGCGGAATGCCGCGGCCGTAGTCGCGAACGCTGACGCGCAGGTTGTCGGCGATGTCAATCTCGAGCCGGTCGCCGGCCTTCATCTTAAACTCATCGATAGAGTTGTCGATGACCTCCTTGAGCAGCACGTAGATGCCGTCCTCGGGCAGCGAACCGTCGCCCAGACGGCCGATATACATGCCGGGACGCGTACGGATGTGCTCCATATCGCTCAGGTGGCGAATGTTGTCATCAGTATATTGTGCGGTTTGTACTTCCTCCGTCATTATGGTAAGTGTTTATTCGTTTGTCTCAATTGACTTGCGGTAGCAGCGGCGGCGCTTGTGGTTGATATGCTCGAGCGAGCTCCACTGGCCCTGCACGCCGTTGTTGTTTTCCATCTCCACGTTGGTCTCGCCCCATTTGAAGCCGTAGTCGATGTAGCGCGGGATGAGGTCGGCAAAGAGCAGCGCGTTGGCTCCCTTGGTGCGGTATTCGGGCAGGAAGCCTACGAGCAGCAAATCGACGCCCTCGCTCTTGTGGGCCTTCAGGGCGCGCAGCACGTGCCACCAGCCAAAGGGCAGCAGGCGGCCGCGGCGGCACTTCTGCATGGCGCGGGCCATGGAGGGCATGCTGATGCCCACGCCGGCAATAGCGTTGTTCTTGTTGCCATCCTCAATGACTGTGATGAGGTTGAGGTCGAGCATCGGCAGGTATGACTTGACGTACTGGTCGATTTGCCGCTCGGTGAGCTCCACATAGCCATAGAGGTCCTTGTAGGTCTCGTTGATGACGCGGAACACCTGATGGGCGTAGCCGCTCTTGATGTCGGCTTTGGTCACCTTCCTCACATGGAGGTTGTAGCGCTTCTCTATGAGTCCTGCGAGCTTCTTGAATTTATCGGGCACGGTGTCTGGCATGGGGAGGAAATACTCCACGTAATCGTTGTCCTTGACCCATCCGCCGAGCTTCTCCATGTGTTCGGGGTAATAGGGATAGTTGTAGATGGTGGGCATGGTGCCGAGCTTGTCGAAGCCCATGATGAGCATGCCCTCGGGGTCGAGGTCAGTGAAGCCGAGCGGACCCACCATGGCGGTCATGCCCTTGCTGCGCCCCCATTGCTCAACGGCATTGAAGAGGGCGCGGCTTACCTCGATGTCGTCGATGAAATCAATCCATCCGAAGCGTACATCCTTCTTTTGCCAGCGCTCGTTGGCGCGGTGGTTGATGATGGCGGCTATGCGGCCAGCTATCTTTCCGTCCTTATAGGCGAGGAAGTATTCGGCCTCGCAGAAGTCAAAAGCCACGTTGCGGTCGCGCCGCAGCGTGTTCATGTCGTCCATGAACAGGGTTGGGGCGTCATAGGGGTTGCCTTCGTATAAATCGTAATGAAAGTCGATGAAGTGCTTCAAGTCCTTCTTGCTTTCCACCCTTTGGATTTCTATTGCCATAGTTTGCAGAATTGGATGTTTCTGATTGAGATATTTATGCAAAGTTATTAATTTTAAGCAAGTAAGCAAAGGAAAAAGGCGCCAAATTAACGCGGCAGGCGAAAAAAGGGGGTGAGGCGGGGAAGAGGATGGGGAGAATGAGGGGATGGGGTGGATGGGGATGATGGGTTTTATGGGGTGGATGGGTTTAATGGGGTGGATGGGTCTTATGGGGAGGATGGGCGAATGGGTTTTATGGGGAGGATGGGGGGAGTGGGCTTTACCTTTTCACCCACTGCCATGCCTCCCTCACCCATAGTACCAGCGACGAGCCGACGATGATGATGATCCAGTCGGTGAGCTTCAGGCCAACGACGTTGAAGAACTGCTGCAAGACGGGGAGCTCGACCATTGCGATCTGACCAATGAAGATGATTGCGGCGATGAAGAGCAGGCCCTGGCAACCCTTGAAGTGGAGGGCGCTGCGGCCGGTCTCGAAGGCGCGCGCATTGAAAAGATAGAAGAAATGGGTCATCACGAAGATGGTGAAGAACAGCGTCAACTCGTAGGGTGTCAGTCCGTTGGCCTTGCCGATATGCACATGGAGCAGGTCGGTGAGCTGATGGATATCGGCATGTTCGAAGACGAAGAGCAGGACGAAGAGCATCAGGAAGAAGAAGCCGCCCACGCCGATGATGTTCTCATACATGTTGCGGTTGAGGATGAACGCCTTGCGGTCGCGTGGCTTGTCTTTCATCACGCGCTCCGACGGCGGCAGCGAGGCCAAGGCCATGGCGGCGAAGGTATCCATGATGAGGTTGACCCATAGCATCTGCGGGACCGTGAGCGGACTCTGCGTGCCCATAAAGGCGCCGAAGAGCACGATGAACGATGCGGCTACGTTGACCGTGAGCTGGAAGAGCAGGAACCGCTGGATGTTCTGATAGAGCGATCGGCCCCACATCACGGCCTTGCCGATGGAGCTGAACGAATTGTCGATGATAGTGATGTCGCTGGCCTCCTTGGCCACCGCGGTGCCGTCGCCCATCGACAGTCCGACGTGAGCCTGCTTCAGTGCCGGGGCGTCGTTGGTGCCGTCGCCGGTGACCGCCACTACCTGTCCTACGCGCTGCAGCGACTCCACGAGCCGCTTCTTGTCCATCGGCCGGGCGCGGGCAATGATCTTAAGGTCCATCACATGTTGGTCGAGCCGACGGTCGCTGAGCTGTTCAAAAGCCGGGCCGGTGATGATGTTGCGCTCGCCGTCGGCGTCGGTCCAAAGGCCAATCTGACGGCCAATCTCGCAGGCTGTGGCGGGGGTGTCGCCAGTGACAATCTTCACTGCGATGCCCGCATCCATGCACTCCTTCACGGCCGCGGGCACTTCCTTGCGCACAGGGTCGCTGATGGCGACGATGCCCTGCAGTTGGAAGCCGTCGGTGGCGAGGCGCCCTTGACGGAACACCGGTTCACTCTCGGCCATCTCCTTATAGGCAAACCCCAGTGTGCGCATAGCCTGGCGCTGGTAGCCGAGCATGCGGTCGTTGAGCTGGGCGGTCAGTTGGCTGTCCATGTTGGTCTGGCAAAGCGCCAGCACCATCTCGGGCGCACCCTTCACGTAGACCACTTTCCTGCCCGGTTGATTTGACCTCACGACTGTCGCCATGTATTTGCGCTCAGTCGAGAACGGCAGTTCGTCGATGATGTCGGCGCCCTCGCGCAGCGCCATGTAGTCGGCGCCGTTGTCGCGCAGCCAGAGCAACAGGGCGCCCTCGGTGGGGTTGCCCATCACCTTCGGTGCGGTGGGGTCGGAGAGGTCGAGCTCGGCTGTGGAGTTGACGGCGATGGCTTCGGCCATGCGTCGGCTGGCGTCGTTGTCGCCGAGGCGCTGGCCGTCGAGACCGATGAAATCGGACTGATACACGCGCATCTGGTTCTGCGTGAGCGTTCCCGTCTTGTCGGTGCAGATGACGGTGCAGGCGCCCATCGTCTCGCAGGCGTGCATCTTACGCACGAGGTTATTGGTCTTGAGCATCCGCCGCATGCTGTAAGCCAGACTCAGCGTCACGGCCATCGGCAGGCCCTCGGGCACGGAGACCACGATGAGCGTGACGGCAATCATCAGCGTATCGAGCGTGTAGGTGATGAGTTCGGCCAGCTGGCGGTCGGGCGTGAGCGTCTGGAAGAAATAAACGACCATCGCCATCAGTAGGACGAAGTAGGCCACGATAGCCACGGTGTTGGCGGGCCAGCGCCAATGGTCGAACTTGCGGATGACGAGCCAGAAGAACACTGCCGTAGGCACCGCCAGCAGCAGCGTGATGGGGGAGAAATTGAAATAGACGAAGAGCTTGCCCACGATGACCAGGGCGGCGAACACATAGCTGATCTTCGAGATGAGTCGGCCGAGGCCGTCGAGCTGCTCGTTGAGCGGCGTACGCACGCTGTTGTCGATTTGCGCGGCAATAAACACCTTACCGTTCTCGGTATGGTCGCCGACGGCCTCGACCTTGTACAAGCCGTGGCCCTCCATCACTTTGGTGCCCCGGAGGACGCGGTTGGTGGCGTAGGTCGCATTTTCATCGAATTCATCGGGGTTGGTGCTCTTGTGGGCAATGGGCTCACCGGTGAGCGACGACTCGTCGACGCTGAGGCTCACCGCCTCGAGCAGGGTGCCGTCGGCGGGTATCTCCATGCCCGTGTTGAGGATGACGAGGTCGTCCACGACAATGTCTTTCTTGGGCACTGTCGTGGCATTGCCGTCGCGTATAACCTCGACCGGCTCGTCGTCGTTGACCTGATTGAGAATGGCAAACTGCTGGTCGGCCTTCATCTCGAAATAGAAGGCGATGCCCGTGGCCAGGAAGATGGCAATGAAGATGCCGACGGGCTCGAAGAAGACGTCGGCACCCTTGCCAAGGGCAAAATACTCATAGCAGGCGATGCCAATCGACAAGACGCCGGCTATGAGCAGAATGATAATCAGTGGATCGTGGAACTTCTTGAGGAACTGCACCCACAGCGGATCCTTGGCCGGGGGTGTGAGGATGTTTACACCAAACTGTCTGCGGTTGGCCTCCACCTCAGCGGCGGTCAGCCCATGATAGTGATGCTTTTGTTGCATGATAAAGGGGTTAATTGTACTTTGCGCCTATCTTCTTCTTCCATTTGCCGTTGGTCATGCAGGCAATGCCGATGAGAATGAACGGGATGGACAGCAACTGACCCATATCGAGTGGCATACCTGCCTCGAAAGGCTCCTGGATGTCTTTGGTGAACTCAATGAGGAAGCGGGCCGAGAACACCAGCGTCAGGCAGAGGCCCACGAAGAACCCGCTGCCCACCTTGTCGCGGTGGTGGCGGTAGACGGCGTAGATGATGAAGAAGAACACCGCGTAGCTCAGCGCCTCGTAGAGCTGGCCGGGGTGGCGCGGGTAGCTGTCGACCTTCTCGAAGATGAACGCCCAAGGCACGTCGGTCACCTTACCGATGATTTCCGAGTTCATCAGGTTGCCCAGTCGGATAAACGTTGCCGTGACGCAGGAGCAGATGCCCATGTTGTCGAGCACGATCCACGCATTGATCTTATAGCGCTTCACATAGAGGAAGATGGCGATGATCATGCCGATGACGCCGCCGTGAGACGCCAGGCCTTGGTAGCCCACGTATTTCCACGAGCCGTCGGCCATGTGGCGCATGGGGATGAGCATCTCGATGAAATGGTCCCATGAGCCGAGGAAATAGCCGGGTTCATAGAAGAGGCAGTGGCCCAGACGGGCGCCCACCAACACGCTGATGAAGATGTAGAGGAACAGCGGGTCGAACTTCTCATCGGGGATGTGCTGCTCCTTGTAGAGCCGCTTCATGAGCAGATAGCCCAGCAGCAGGCCTACGAGCCAGCACATGCCATACCAGCGCACGGCGATGCTCCCGATGTGGAACATCACCTCGTTGGGGTCCCAGACAATGTAGGAAAGGATGTCAAGCATAGCGCGGTGAGGGGTTAAACATTAAATCTGAAGTGCATGATGTCGCCGTCCTGCACCTCATAGTCCTTGCCTTCGATGTAGAGCTTGCCGGCCTCGCGCACTGCAGCCTCGGAGCCGTACTGCAGGTAGTCGTCGTATTTGATGACCTCGGCGCGGATGAAGCCCTTCTCGAAGTCGGTGTGGATGACGCCGGCGCACTGCGGAGCCTTCCAGCCTTTGTGGAAGGTCCAGGCCTTCACCTCCATCTCACCGGCCGTGATGAATGTCTGCAGGTTGAGCAGATGGTAGGCTTTCTTGATGAGGCGGTTGACGCCGCTCTCCTCCAATCCCAGTTCGTCGAGGAAGAGTTTCTTGTCCTCATAGGTGTCGAGCGAAGCGATGTCCTCCTCGGTCTTGGCAGCGATGACCATGGCTTCGGCGCCTTCCTTGGCGGCGATGTCCTCGATAATCTTGCTGTAGTTGTTGCCGGTCTTGGCGCTGGCCTCATCGACATTGCATACGTAGAGCACCGGTTTGGTGGTCAGCAGGAAGAGGTCGTGCGCGGCCTTCTGCTCCTCCTTGGTGTCGAAGGTCACGGTGCGCGCGTTCTCGCCGCGGTCGAGCACCTCCTTGTAAGCCTTCAGCACGCCGACCAATACTTTTGCATCCTTGTTGCCGGTGGCGGCAATCTTCTCCTGCTTGGCGAGCTGGCCCTCGATGGTCTCGAGGTCCTTGAGCTGCAGTTCGGTGTCGATGATGTCCTTGTCGGCAGCGGGGTCGACGGGCGCACCGCCCTCACGCACGACGTTGTCGTCGTCGAAGCAGCGGATGACGTGGATAATGGCGTCGCACTCGCGGATGTTGCCGAGGAACTTATTGCCGAGGCCCTCACCCTTGGAGGCGCCCTTCACCAGTCCGGCAATGTCGACAATCTCGCAGGTTGCCGGTACGATACGGCCCGGGTGGACCAGTTCGGCCAGTTTGGTAAGCCGCTCGTCGGGTACGCTGATTACGCCAAGGTTGGGTTCAATAGTACAAAAAGGAAAGTTGGCTGCCTGTGCCTTGGCACTGGACAGGCAGTTGAAAAGCGTGGACTTGCCTACATTGGGCAGACCCACGATGCCACATTTTAAAGCCATCTATTATAAACGTTTATATTCTTTGGCTGCAAAATTACGGAATAAATGTGAGATAAATGGTTCAATCTTCCGATTTCTTTGCTAACTTTGCAAAATAACAACACTATTTCCAAGTCGCCCCTGCATGAGCTTGGCGGCTTGCTTATCCTTAAGCGTTTATGAAAGCATTACATCTTTTTACCTTATGCGGTTTGCTTTCGCTGCTCGTTGGCTGCGGCGGCAAACCGTCGTCAAACACCCAGAAAGCGGTCAAAGTGAAGGTGGCGCGTGTGGGCGCGGTTCAAATCAATGGTGAGCGCGGCTACAGCGGTACGGTGACCGAGGAGAGCGGCGTGAGCCTGAGTTTCTCCACGGCGGGCACCATAAAAGCCATCAATGTGGCGGAAGGCCAGATGGTAAGCGCCGGTCAGACCATCGCGGTGCTTGACGGCGCCAACCAAAGCAGTACGCTGGCCTCGTCGCATGCCGTGACCCTGCAGGCGCGGCAGAGCCTCAAGCAGGCGCAGGACACCTACAACCGGTCGAAGGGACTCCACCAGAGCGGCGTCATCAGTGATGCCAAATGGGTGCAGGCGCAGACCGCGCTGGCTGAGGCCAAGGAGGCCGTTCGATCGGCCGAGGCCCTGGAGCGCATCTCGAAGAAGAATGTAGGCGACACACGTCTCACCGCGCCTTATGCGGGCTACATATCGCGCAAACAGGTCGAGGTGGGGCAGAATGTGGCGCCCGGCGAGATGGTCGCCGAGTTGATGCATATCGACCGCGTCAAGGTGAAGATTAGTGTGCCTGAGGGCGAGATTGACAAAATACAGAAAGGTGAGGAGATGATGGTGCGCTGCGACGCCATCGGCGATGAGCCGTTCTATGGTCGCGTTGCCGAGAAGGGCGTCGACGCCGACCCGCTGAGCCGCACCTACGACGTCAAGCTTCTGCTCGACAACCCGCAGCATCGGCTGCTGCCCGGCATGATATGTCAGGTCTACAGTCGGTTCCAGCGTGGTCAGACGAGCGTCTTCGTGCCCGCCAACGTGGTGCAGCTCAACGAGGACAACCGCTACTTCGTGTGGGTGGTGAGCAATGGTAAGGCGTCGAAACGCTTCATCAACTTCGTGGCCGACACCTCGCAGGGCGTGCGTGTCAATGGCGGCCTGCAGCCCGGAGACCTACTCATCGTCGAGGGGCAGCAGAAAGTGAGCGAGGGTACTGTGTGCGAGATAATCAAGTAAGCTATGGCAAGAAAGAAGAGAAGACATTTTCAGGAGCTTTGCCTCTACTACCGACAAATCGTCATTCTGCTGGTTTGTTGCCTCGTAGTCCTCGGCATCTTCGGCCTGAAGATGATCAATAAGAATGAGTTTCCCGACTACACGGTGCGCGAGGGCATCGTGGCTGCCGTCTTCCCCGGCGCCACGTCGGAAGAGGTGGAGCAGGAGGTGACCAAGCCTCTCGAGAACTATATCTTCACCTATAAAGAGGTGCTGAAAGAGAAGACGTACTCCTATTCGCGCGACGGCATGAGTATCATCGTCGTCGAACTCAACGAGAATCTCGAGGATAAGGATGAGTTCTGGTCGAAGTTCAAACACGGCATCGAGACGTTCAAGTCGAGTCTGCCGCGTGGCGTCGTTGCCGTGAGGGTGCAGGATGACTTCGGCGATGTGTCGTCGGAGCTCATCTCGCTCGAGAGCAAGGACAAGACCTACCGCGAGCTCAACGAGTATATGAAGATTATCAAGGACTCGCTGCGCATGGTGCCGTCGGTGGGTAAGATGAGTGTCAGCGGTATGCAGATGCCGCAGATTGCCATCTACCTCGACGCCGATAAGCTGTCGCACTACGGCATCAGCTATCTCGCCATCGCTCAGGAACTGGCCGGCAAGGGCTTTACCAGCACCGGTGGCAGTCTGCAGGACAAGCAGTATAAGAGCCCCATCTATGTAGATGAGAGTCTTAACAAAATCTACGACGTGGAGAACGCTGTCATCTATAGTGACCTGCGCGGCAACATCGTCAGACTGAAGGATGTGGCAACGGTGAAGCTGGAGTACCCCACGCTCGACGAATACATCACTGTCAACGGCACAAAGGCGCTGCTGCTGTCGGTGAGCAATAAGCAGGGCATGGATGTCTCGCGTATGGGCACCGCCATCAATACCAAACTCGACCATATCAAGGCCGAGTTGCCTGCCGATGTGAAGATCAATAAGATTACCGATCAGAAGCAGGTGGTCGACGATTCCATCTACGACTTCCTGCGTGAGCTGCTCATCGCCATCGTCACGGTGCTGTTAGTCGTGGTGCTCATCATGCCGCGTCAGGTGGCTGCAGTGGCCGCCGCCACCATGCCGGTGACCATCTTCATCTCGCTCGGACTATTCTATATCTTCAACCTTGAGCTGAACACCGTGACCTTAGCGGCACTCATCATGACGCTCGGTATGATTGTCGACGACTCCATCGTCATCATCGACGGTTACGTCAACAACCTCGCCTTGGGCATTACGCGGTGGCGCAGCGCCGTCTTGGCTACCAACCACTTCCTCAAGAGCATCTTCTCGGCTACGCTTTGCATATCGATTACTTTCTTCCCCTTCCTCATCACGATGACGGGTGTGATGCACGACTTCCTGAAGATGTTCCCTTGGGCTATCACCATCGTGCTGTTCGTGAGCATGATTATCGCGCAGACGCTGCTGCCCATCCTCATGTATTTCTGTATCCGCAAGCCCATCGAGACCGGCGTGCGCAAGGACGGCAAGAAGGCTTTCAACCTGCTTGACGTCATGCAGCGGTTCTACAATAAGGCCATCGAGCAGTGCTTCGCCCACTGGCGGCTGACGCTTGGCGTGGCCCTCGCGACGATTATCATCGGCGGCATCGCCTTTATCTGCCTGCCGCAGAAGCTGATGCCTATCGCCCAGCGCGACCAGTTCGCCGTTGAGATCTTTATGCCGACGGGCAGCACGGTGCAGCGTACGGCATGGCTTGCCGACTCGCTGGAGCATATGATCAGGCGCATGCCCGGTGTGGTGTCGGTAGCCAACTTCCACGGAATGTCGTCGCCCCGCTTCCAGACCACCTACGCACCGCAGATTCCCGGCGATAACTTCGCGCAGTTCATCGTCAACACCAAGAGCATCGATGAGACCGAGCGCCTTGTCACCGAGTGCAAGAAGCGCTTCACCAATTACTTCCCCGAGGGCATCGTTAAGATTAAACACCTCTCTTATAGTAAGGAGGAGAACCCCATCGAAGTGCGTCTCACGGGCAACGATCTTACGTCGCTCAGCCTTGCGGCCGACAGTGTGACCGCTCGATTGCGCCATATCGACGGCCTCGAACTGGTGCGCACCGACTGGCGTGAGCCGTTGGCCACGACGCGGGTGACGCTCGATGACAATGCCGCCAGCCGACTGGGGCTGACCAATGCCGCCGTTCAGATGACGCTCGCCCTGCGCTACGCCAGTGGCGTTCCGGTGAGTCAGATGTGGGAAGGCGACTACGGCGTGAAGACAGTGCTGAAGACTGCCCACAGCGACAGCGCCTCGGTCGACAACCTCTACGACGAGCAGATACCGGTCATGGGTGGCTTGAAGAGTGTGCCGCTCAGAGAGGTGGCGACGGTGGAGAAGAAGATGGAATACGGGCAAATAGTTCACCGCAACGGCCTGCGCACTGTCTCCGTCATTGCCGAAACCGACCAGGATGTCAACGTGGAGCGCATGACGGGCAAGATTATGAATATTGTGGCCGACATGCAGCTGCCCAATGATGTGCAGGTGTCTTACGGCGGACAGTATGAGACCGACCAGGAGCAGATGCCGAACATCATCACGGCCCTCATCATCGCTATCGGCATCATCTTCTTTGTCCTGCTGTGGCACTTCCGCAGCGTGGCCGAATCGTTCATCATGCTGGCGTCGCTCTCGCTGTGTGTGTTCGGCGCTTGGGCCGGCATCAAGTTCTCGGGCATCGACCTGAGTCTGACTTGCGTGCTGGGCTTCGTGTCGCTTATGGGCGTGTTGGTACGCAACGGCATCATCCTCTTCGACTATGCCAAGGAGCTGTACACTAAGCAGCACCTGTCGATGCACGACGCTATCCTCGAGGCATCGAAGGAGCGCATGCGCCCCATCTTCCTCACTTCGGCCTGCGCCTCGACGGGCGTCATCCCAATGCTCCTCGGCGGCAGCAGCCTCTGGATGCCTATGGCCGCCGTCATCTTCTGGGGTACGCTCATCACGATGTTCTTCATTCTCACCGTCATGCCAGTGGCCTATTGGCGCTTCATGGGTGATCCCGCGAAGAAGCTCGGCAAGGAGGTAAGGATGATGTCGCGGTAATCATCTTGTTCCGCCGCCAAGGGCCTGATAAGCCCGACGGCGACCCCAACAAGACCTTCAACCTTATCGGTCAGGATGTCTTCGCTGGACTTAAAGCCGGGACCATCCTGCATCATAAAAGTGTAAAAGCCGCCCTTTTCCCTTGGAAAGATGCGGGGAAAACGGCGCAGCCGATAAAGTCCGTGGAGATGTACGCCACCGGTGACAGTGTAGTGGCCGGCCTGGTGCCGGCCACCAGCCGCCGGTGTTGCGGGCGTGTCTC
>ONAR01000034.1 GCA_900315835.1 uncultured Prevotella sp. | reverse complement strand
ATAAGCCGGCGTGTGGTGATAGACGGGGCGGAAACGCTCGCGGTTGGTCATATCGAACGTATTGGCTGTCCGCATGAGCTTCCAGCAGGTCATGTCGCTCGTGGCCATCTTACTGGCCGACGCGCTGGCCCCACTGCGGTTGACATTGATATCGAGAAGCACCGATGCCTCTTGTCCATATTGGAGAGACTTGTTGGCGGCCAAACGGACATTGAGTTCCTTGACCACTTGGTTATCGCTTATCACACGGATATGCGATACATCCTCGCTTTCCTCAACGGGCAAAAGCAGGAACTGCTTGTCGGCTGACACATGCAGCATGACATGGCTGTCGCTGAGCAGTTGAGGCTTGAGTGCTGACGCAGGGTCAGCATAAAGAAATCCTGAGAGAAGAAGAAAAGCGGTGAGAAAATAATAGAATTTCATCAGTTTGTTTTTGGTTGTTGATAAGTAATGAAGTGGACGCCTGTGCGGCTTCAGAAGATATTGCGGTATTCTTCAATGGCCATCAGCGTCCACTTCATCATTTAGTTTCAGAAGAATCCATTGGCAGTAAGCCAATGGCCGGACGGTGCCTGACCTTATTGTTGGGTACCTTTAGCATTCGAGCCTTCATCGTCGTCCCATGGCATGAACCGCTTTGCGTGGAACGTCCCGGAATAGGTCTCGTTGCTTTTCGTTATCGTTATGTCGCTACCTGCAAGCAGTGATTGCCCCCCCCAGACAGGGCGGACGCTTACAACCGGCTTTCTATAATAGCTTTTCATTTTACAATTACCTTTTTATGGTTGACGATGTAAACGCCTTTCTGCAGGCTGTTGCGGTTGACACGGGCACCATTCAGCGTGTAGTATTGTCCGTCGGCAATGGCATTTCCTGCATTGTTGACGGTATTGATGCCCGTTGTCCCGGAGATGGCGAAGGCCACCTTGGCAGCACCTACTGACTCGCTGAGATAAGCGTGGAAGCTATTGAACTTAGCGCCGGCAGCACCTTTTTGGAACACCTGGTCGCCAATGCCCCACTTGCCCTCGCCGTCGGTTACGGCATAAACGCCGTTGAGCAGGCCGTCGGTCAGCGATGTCGGAGTAGCCTCGATGGTCTTGTTGGTGAATGTCTGCGTCGAAGATGCCGTAGTGCCGCTCAGGATGTAAGGCACATTTGCCAATGCATTCTCCACCGTTTTGAACGTAACGGTCTCGGTTTCGCCGTCGGTTGAGGTCGAGGAGTACTTGGCCACGGCAGTAGCGCCCAGCTCTGCGGCGGTGAAAGCGAAGGGCAGGCATACCGTGTTGTAGCCCGAAATCATCTCGCGGGTCACCGTAACTGATTCAGCCGTGAAGCCGATGGGAGCCGAGAAAGCATAGTTTTCGTTCAGTACAAGCTTTGAGGCCTTGCCGCCCGACACCATGTTGTCGCCGTCGAAAGCTTCGTCGGTATAGACAATGATGTTGGGATTGACGCCCTCGAAAGCATTGTAGGCATCCTTGACGCGGGCTCCCTGTAGGTTGACGGATGTGGCAGAGGTACTCAGCTTGGCAGCCAGCGTGCTGAAATCGTTGTATTCGACTTTCTTCCAGTCGCCGTCTGTGTTCTGGCAGTCGCCTTTCATCCATGAGCCGGTAAGCGTCAGCGCGCCCGTCAGCGTGCCGTCCGCAATCTTTGACAGTTCCGTGCCGTTGACCATGGGCAGCGGCTCTATCTCGACGTTGTCAATATACACGTCCTCATCGGCCTTAACGTCATCGGTGGAAGCCGTGATTGAAATTACGCCAGGATGGTCGTTGAGCGCAGTGTTGGTGGAGAAGTCAAACACCACCTTTTGCCACTGTCCGTCGCCTCCATACCAGGCTGCCGTCTTTTCCCAATACTTGGAAGCGCCGTCATCGGTGGGGTCGGACAGCTCAATCTGCACGTTGCTGCTGTAGGTCTTCCTGATCATCAGGGAGATGCGGCGGTTGCCGGCCAAGTCGGGCTTTATCCAGTCGCGGAATGGAATCTTCACAACCTTTGAGCCGGATTTCATCGTAAACTTCAGGCACTTTGATGAGTTGTTGATGCCGGTCTGGTCGGGATTGCTCACCACCGTCGGCGTGCCATCGTTCCAGCATCCGCCTTGGGTTCCCAACTCATAGGACTCACCATCCCACAGCACGGTTTGAGAGAAACCGTTGGCCGCCATAAGCAGTACGGCTGCCGTTAGTAAAGTTTTTTTCATAATAGAACGAATTTAAACTGTAAAATATCGGCGGGGGCACTGCCCCGCCGTAATGATGGATTTCTCAAAGGTGTCGTTAGTATTGGCGCACCTCGACGTTGCTCACCGCTATGCCGCCTCCAAAGCAGTCGATGCTCCAGCAGTTTTTCTGAATGCCATAGATGCGGCCGGTGTAGGAAGCCACGTCGTTGACATAGACCACGCAGACGCTGTTGTCGGTATAGACGGTCACGTTGTAGGTGTTGTCGGCTGGTCGGTCAAATGCGTAGCCGTCGGCTCCGGCGATAAATCCGATGCCATTCTGCCCGCCCTGCTCAAAGTTGATTTTGCGCCTGCTGTCACTCTCGGGGTTGACGATGATGGAATAGTATTTCTCGGAGTCGCTGCCTCTGACAAGTGAGAGCCCGAAGCGGTCGGTGTTGCCAGTGGTCTTCACGGTGAAGGAGATGCGGTTGCAGGAGCCTAAGCGGCTGAAGAGTATGCTTGAATTGCCTGAAAGGCTGAAGTTGTTGTCGCCCTGTCTCACCACGTTCTCGCTCATGGAATCGATGGTCAGCGTCTGCACCTTATTATATTTAGTGCTCAGTGCGGGCACCTCGCCCAAGGTGAGCGAGCCGTCAGCGTGCTGTATGAGTCGGTGCATGACGAGGTTGCCGGCCCATTCTGGCTCATTGGGATAGGCGCCTACGGCTGTATTGTCGTTGCCCGGCCGCGTGGGGCACCAGCCCCAAAGATAGCGGTTGGTGCCGTCGGATGCCGTCTTGCCCGCATAGAGTGCGCGGCTGTCGAGGAAGCCCTCGTGGCTGTCGGGCCACAGGCCGGCGTCGTTGGCGGTGCAGGCCTTAAGCTCCTCAAGCGTCTTTCCCTTGAAATACTGCACACGGCGCACGGCAGCGTGCATCTCGCTGTACACCAGATACCACCAGTCGCCCATTTTGAACACGTCGGGACATTCGTAGAATCGGTCCCACATCATGTTCATGAAACGGCCGTTGCTGGTCCAGCTGCGCAGGTCGGAAGAGACAAATTCGGCCAGCGTTCCCTTGCTGTTGGCATAAGTCGAGACTATCATGTGCCACTTTCCGTCGTCGCCCTTGAACACGAAGGGGTCGCGGAAGTCAGAGCGGCTGTAGCCGTAGTCGGAGCCGCGCAGCAGAAACGTGCGGCTCTTGCTCCAGGTCTTGAAGTCGGGCGATGTGGCCATCATCACGGCCTCGGCGCACTCATCGGCCGTGGGCTGGTACTTGTTGCCCGTGTAGAACGTATAGTAGAGACCGTCGGCATCGTTGTAGACCGTCGAGCCTGTGCCCAGAGCGGCATCCTGCTCCTTGAGTCCGCCGCAGGAAATCAGCTCTCCCAGTGACGTATAGCTGGAGCCGTCGGTGGTTTCCACGCCCCAGATGGGGTGGTAGGTGCCGGCCTGGTTGGGGCGGAAGTCCTGCAGATAGAGTATCTTGAAGTTGCCGGCCTTAGGGTCGTAGAAAGGCATGGGGTCGCCCACATAGCCCACGGATGGCTTATAGTAGGTTGCCATCGACTGTGCGTCGCTTGAGGCGAAGTAGGTGTCTGTTGACCAGTCTTTTGCCTCTACGGTGTCGTCGCTTTCGCTGCAGGCCGTCATGGCCAGCGCGGCAACCATTGCGGTAGCAAATATTATTGATTTCATTCTTTTCGGAGTTATTTGTTCATAAGATAGTTGAATGCATTCTGGGTCATCCTGGCCACGTTGGCGTGATAGACCTCGTCGGCGACGGCATCTACGCTGTACCAGTCGTAGCAGCCTGAGCCGATGCAAAGGATGCGGCCCTTAGCGCCATTGGCGGGGAACTCCCAGGCCACGATGGCTCCGTCGCCGCCGTAGGCGAGGTCAATGCCTCCCGTATTGTTGCGCCACGTCTGGTAGTCGGCGTAGCCACCCCAGTTGGAGCCTATGTGCCATTGTGCCGTAGAGTTGGTGATGCGGTAGCCCGCGTCGCAGGTGTAAACGGCGTTGGGTTCTCCGTCTTTCATCAAGAGGTTTTGGAACAGTGGGTGGCTTGTGTGTCCCTTGATGGAGAAGCTCCACGGCCCCGTCACGGTCTCGGCCTCGCTCTCAGCCTGTCCCCAGCAGTTGTTGGGGCAGGCATTGTCGGCCACCGCGCCAATCTCTGCCGGCATGTTGGTAGCGTAGCGGGTGAAGAGGAAGGAGCCGCCGTTGTTGTAGTAGTCGCGCAGGGCGACGGCCGCATTGACGGCCTCCGGCGCGGCAGTCTCGAAGGCATTCTTCCCATCTACGCCACCATCTTTGTGGAAATGCCACCAGATGACCTTGCACTCCGACAGATCTACGCTGCCGTTCCTTACGTCGTCAAACGAGGCGTAAAGCGAATTTGGAATGTTGGCCAGCATCCAGCTGCATGCGGTTTTCTCCTCGATGTTCAGCTGGTCCATCGACTGTGCCAGTCCCACATACACGGCCGACGGCTTTCCGATGGCCGTCACGGTGACGGTGTAGGTGGCTGAGGCAGTGTTGTTGGTGACGGTGTAGGCCACAGGATGGGTGAAATCGGTCGGCACGCCGCTCTCGGGCGCAACGGTGGCGTTGGCGCTGCAGACGATGGTTGGCGTCAGACTGGCCAGATTGAGCGTGTTGGGCACATAGACGGAGATGGTCTTCTCTGCCTCGTTGATGACGCCGACGTAAGAGCCGTTGATCTTGAACGACGTGATCTTGGCCTCGTCGTGCTGGGCGCTGATGGTCCAATCGATAAAGACATCGCCGTTGGTGACGTGCATGGTATGCGGCGTAAGCAGGTTGAGGGCGTCGCCTTCGGTCAGGTCGCTTTTTGCTCCGCCGCTCAGGGTAAGAGCCGTCAGCTTCATGTTGCTGACGTCGTAGGTCTCCGGCACGCGCACCGTGACGGTGCGGGCAGCCTTGTCGATGATGCCCTCGTAGCCGTCGGCAGCCAGCGACTCAATGTCGCAATTGCCGTCGAGCAAGAGGTCGGACGTGTTGGAGTCGCTGCATGCGGTAACGGCCAACAGAGTGAGGGCTGCGTATATAATAGCGAAAAACTTTGTTCTCATGATTACCATTCTCCTATGTTTTGGGTGTAGTGACCATTGGATGCCGCAATCTGGGCATACGGGATGGGCAGGTATTCGTTTTTGTTCTTTGTGAAATGAGCCGCGCTGTAGATGGAGCAGTCGTTGGCCTCCTCGGCGTAGTACTTGTTGATGACGCTGTCGGCCTCTCCCCATCTCACGAGGTCGAAGAAGCGCTCGCACTCCATTCCCATCTCCAGACGGCGCTCCATCTTGACTATTTTCAGGGCTTGGGCCTGGTCGTAGGTGCCGTTGTAGGTAGAGATGCTCATCTTTACGCCATAGTCGCTCTGGTAGTTGGCGATGACGCTTGTGCTTTGTTTGGCGCGCTTGCGCAGCTGGTTGACCAGGCTGATGGCCTCGCCGATGCGTCCGTCGTTGAGCTGGACCAGCGCCTCGGCGCGCTCAAGCAACACGTCGGCATAGCGGAAGACGATGCGGTTTTCGGACGTTCCCCACCAGGAACCTTTGATGAGATAGGTGCCGACAAGGTCGGGATCAACATTCTGCTTCAGCGTGACGTAGTGTCCGTAAAGACCGTTGGAGCGGCTCCAGGTGCTGCTTTCGTCCATCATGTATTTTGGGTTGAACTCGTAGGGCAGCCCCGGTATGCCCACCGTGAGAAACAGACGCGGGTCGGCATAGTCGGTGGCCTTGTCGTAGTCTTTCTGGTTGAAAGTGTCAAGCAACGGCAGTCCGTCGGCTCCTGTGCGGTAGGCATTGACAAGGTTTTGGCTCGGTTTGTAGAAGTCGCAGCCACCGTCGGTCACGCCGGGAATGTTGGGAACAATCAGTCCATAGCTCCAGTTTAGGTTGCCGTATTTGGTGCCATCGTTTCTCGAGTACTGCATGGCCCAGATGCTCTCCTTGCCGTTCTCAAACTGCTCTTCGGGGCGGAAGTTGTTGTGGAAGTCGCTTTCCAGTCCGAATCCGCCGGCCTTATAGATGGCGGGGTCGCTGTATTCCACGACCTTTGTCAGGTCGTCCTTGTTGATGCTTGTCACTTGGTTGGTGTTGGCATCG
Organism: uncultured Prevotella sp.; assembly: GCA_900315835.1. Lineage (GTDB taxonomy): Bacteria > Bacteroidota > Bacteroidia > Bacteroidales > Bacteroidaceae > Prevotella. Next base: position 20,212 of record ONAR01000034.1, on the reverse strand, counting down.
TCCTGATGATAGGCCTTGTAGAGATAGGCCTTGGTGAGGAAAGCTGCGGCTGCGGCTTTCGTGGGACGGCCCTTGTCGGCCTGGGTTACGGGCAGCACCTTGTAGGCATCCTCAAGGTCGTCGATGATGAGCTGCCAGCCCTCGTCATTGGTGTACTGGCGGTTTGACAGCTCGTTGTACTGTTCTGTCGTGATGTTTTCGTCCATCACGAAAGGAATGTTCTTGTAAAGTCTCTTGAGAAGGAAGTGCCCGTAGGCACGCAGAAACTTCATCTCGGCAATGCGTTCGCTCTTCAGGGGATAGGAAGCCTCGTCGGTCTGCTTGAGCAGTGCGATGGCCGTGTTGACGCGTGAGATGCAGTTGTATAGCCGCTGCCACATGTCGCTGATGTTCCAGTTGGTGGTAAGTATGCCCTGCGAGATCTCCAGCTGGTGGAAGACGTCGCCGTCGCTTGTTCCGTTGCCACCCTTATAGGCGTCATCGCTGCGCACGTCGTAGTTCCACATGGAGAACGAAGAGTTGATGTCCTCGGCCGAAATCCATGTGGCGTAAGCAGAAATGACGAGATTGTCGACATATTCTGACGACTTCACCTCATCGTCGGTAAGCACGCCCTGCGGCTTCTGGTGGTCAAGAAAGTCGGAGCAGCCTGTCAGCAACAGCCCCATGGAAAGCGTTGCCATGTATATTATCTTCTTCATTGTTGTATTGGCGTAAAGTGTTAGAAAGTTACATTCAGACCGAAGGTGATGTTCAAAGGTATGGGGTAGCCGTAGTTGGGATTTTCCGGATCGACCCCCGTAAAGCTTGAGGAGTGAATGGTGAGCAGGTTTTGGGCGCTGAGATAGAAGCGCAGGCGCTGCATGTAGAGTTTCTTGGCAAGGCTCTCTGGTACGTTGTATCCGAGCTGGATGGTACGCAACTTCACAAAGGAGCCGTTCTCAACCCAGTAGGTTGATACGCGCTTCTCATTGTTGTTGTCGCTAAGGGAGAGTGCGGGGATGTTGCTGCTGTTGTTGGCCGGTGTCCACGCATCGAGCAGCCGTGTGCCCTTGTTGAGGAAACCGATGTTCAGACCGGCCCAAATGTCGGTCTCCTTCTTCAGGTCGGAGATGACATCCACGCCTTGCACGCCTTGCCAGAACATAGACAAGTCAAACTGTTTGTATTGCAGATAAATGTTAAGTCCGTAGGTGAAGTCGGGTACGGGGTTGTAAATCCAGTCCTGGTCGGCCTCGGTGATGGCTCCGTCATGGTTGAGGTCTTTCCATCTAATGCGCCCGAGTCCGGCACCCTCCTGCGTGGCGTGATTGTCGATTTCCTCCTGACTCTTGAAGATGCCGTCGGCGACATATCCCACCTGTGCGCCCATCGGGTGGCCTATGACGCTCTTCACGCCATTGCCGCCAAAGGTGCCGTTGGCCGCCACTGTGGCAGGCAGTTTAGTAATCTTGTTGCGGTAGGTGCCTATGTTGCCGGTGATGTCGTACTTCAGACCCCATTTGGTGTTCTTGCGGTAGCCGACGTTGAACTCCACGCCCTTGTTCACCATCTCACCGGCGTTAATCCACTGTGAGCTGCCTTCTCCCATGGCGGCAATGCCTGCCATCTGCACGAGGATGTTGGTGGTCTTCTTGTCGTACCAGTCGAGTGTGCCGTAGAGGGAGTTGCCGAAGAGCGTAAAGTCGATGCCGAGATTGGTCTGCGTCGTGGTTTCCCACTTGATATCGTTGTTGCCAATCTGGTCGCGCTTGAAGCCGGAGGGCAGTGTCTGTCCGCCGTTTGATCCGGTGATGTCGTAAGAGGTGCCGTAGCTCTGTCCGCCGTTCTCATTGACACCGTAGTTGCTCACGTAGATGGTGTAGCGGGCAATGTTTGATATTTCCTGGTTGCCGGTCTGTCCCCATGATGCGCGCAGCTTGAGGTCGTCAATCCATTTGACCTGGCTCAAAAACTTCTCCTGGCTCATGCGCCAGCCCAGTGAGAAGCTGGGGAAGGTGGCATAGCGGTTGTTCTTGCCGAAACGGCTTGAGCCGTCGTAGCGCAGCGTGGCCGAGGCGAGGTATTTGTCGGCGTAGGAGTAGTTGGCCTTTCCGAAGAACGACACGAGCGAATAGCCCTCTCCGCCGCCGTAGGCCTGCGCCGTTCCCGTGCCGGCACTGGGCCACATGTAGTTGGTGTTGAGCATGATGAAGCCCTCCTTGTAGCCTGAGAAGTTGGAGTCGTCCTCGCGATTGACTTCCATGCCGCCCAATATGTCGAAGCGGTGCTTGTCTTTTGCGTAGTTGTAAGTGGCCACGGCGTTCCACATCCATTTTGTCCAGTGCTCCTGCTTCGCCTCTACGGCATTGGTCGTAGTAGCCATCGTACCCTCTGTGATGGGGTAGGTGAAGATGCGCTGCTGCTTCTGCGAATAGTCGAGTCCGAACGTCGACCTGACGTTGAGGCCCTTGAAGAGGCGCAGGTTGACGTAAGCATCGCCGAAGGCCCTCCAGTAGGTGTAGCGGTTGTCGGCGTTGCGGTTGAGTCTGGCCACGGGGTTCTCGCGGTCGGGATAGCCGCCTACAGGACCGGCGTAGCCGCCGTCGGTGGTATAGACCGGCAGCGAGGGATTGAACTGCAGCACGTTCTCAAGGAAGCCACCGGGTGCCTGGACCTCCGACGTGCGGTTGAGGCTGAAATGCTCGCCGACGGTCAGCACGTCTTTGATGACGTTGTATTCAGAGTTCATGCGAGCGGAGAAACGCTCGAAATCGGATGTCTTGATGATGCCGAGGTTCTTGTAGTAGCCCAGGGAGAAAAAGGAGTTGCCGCGCTCGGAGCCATTGCTCACGGCGACATTGTAGTTCTGAATGATACCCGTGCGCGTGGTCTCGTCGAACCAGTCGGTGTCGGCCGCAGGCGTCTTGCCGGCCGCGTCGAGGTATTTCGACATGCTGATGGCGTTGAGCTGAGGATAGCCTGAGGCATTGTAGCCCCAGTCGTAGTGGTAGCCCAAGCCGTTGGTGTTGGGGTCGAGGCCGTCGTTGACGTAGGCCTGCCACATCACCTGCCCATACTCCTTGGCGTTGAGCACATCCATCTTGTGCGCATACATAGAGGCGGCGACGGAGGCATCGAGGTCGATTTTAATCTTCCCGTTTTTGCCCTTCTTGGTGGTGATGATGATGACACCGTTGGCCGCGCGACTGCCATAGATGGAGGCTGAGGCGGCATCCTTGAGAACCTGAATGCTCTCAATGTCGCTGGCATTGAGCTCATGCATTCCGGCTTTGGTCGGAACACCGTCGATGATATAGAGCGGGTCGTTGTTGTTGAGTGTCCCCACGCCGCGGATGCGCACCGTGGCGGCTCCTGACGGTGAGCCGTCGGCCGTGATGTTCATGCCGGGCACCCTGCCCTGCATGGCTTTCATGGGGTTGTTCTCATTCTGTTTTGACAGCTCATCGACATTGACCACGGAGATGGCTCCCGTGAGGTCGGCCTTGCGTTGCACCTGATAACCCGTGACCACCACTTCGTTGAGGTCGTTGGCTGCCTCCTTAAGCTGAATTTTCATGCCGTCGGAGGCTTTCACCTGCATGGTGTTGTAGCCGATGTAACTGATGGAGAGGGTGGCACCCTTTCCGGCCTCGATGGAGAAGTTGCCATCGATGTCGGTCACGGCACCGGTCTTGGTGCCGTCCACCTTGATGGTGGCGCCAATGACGGGCTCGTTGTGTTCGTCAGTGACCACACCGTGGATTACGGCGTTCTGTGCCCAAGAGGCTACACTCAGCGTGCAGAGTGCAAAGCCAAGCACAATCTTTTTTACGTCTGACATAATGTAAGTTTTTAGATTTTTTATGTGACAGGGATGTTTCATTCAGCCGCAAAGATAAATGAAACCTCGGCATACGCACTTCAAAATTTCGTTCCAAGCGTGCAACAAATGTTACATGCAACAAATGTTGAGAATAATGTCGAAATAATAAGTGCGTCTGAAATGTTATCCTTTCACCGCGGGAAAAATTCACCGCGGGAAAAAGGATGGAGAGGCGTGAGAAGCGGAAGAACAGGGCTATTTTTCTTCCCGTTTCAGTTCGGTAGGATACTTGCCATACTGTCTCTTGAAGCAGGAAGAGAAATAGCCCGGCGTGCTGAAGCCAACCTCATAACAAACCTCAGCTACGGTCTTGTCGGTGGACTGCAGAAGCTTGTAGGCGCGCTGCAGGCGGAACTGACGCAGCAGCTCCACCGGCGAAAGTCCTGTCAGGGCCTTTACCTTGCGGTAGAGCTGCACGCGGCTGATGCCCAGCTCGGCACCGATGTCGTCCATCTTTAGCTTGGCGTTGCCCATGTTCTTGTTGATGGCAGTGCGCAGATGGTCCATGAATTGCCTGTCGGGCGTGGAAATCTCCGGGCTTTCAGCCCCGGCTGCGGCGTCGCCTTCTCCGCGCCCCTCCTTGCTGAATAGCTCACGCAGGTGGCGTCGGTTGACAAGCAGACTGTCAATTTGGGCAATCAGTACCTCGGCTTCGAAAGGCTTCGTAAGATAGGCGTCGGCTCCCATGCTGAGGCCCTCGGCCTGCTGTGCGCCACTGCTCCGTGCCGTGAGCAGAATGACGGGTATGTGGCTGGTAAGCGGGTGAGACTTGAGCTTTGAGCAGAACGTCAGGCCGTCCATGACTGGCATCATCACGTCGCTCACCACCAAATCGGGAACACTCTCGCGAGCAAGCTTCAGCCCGCTCACGCCGTCGCTGGCCTCAATGATATAGTAACGTTCGGAAAGCAGCGTGTGCAGGTACTGGCGTATGTCGTCGTTGTCGTCGACAATCAGCACGGTGGCAAGCTCATCGTCCTGGCCATGCATCACCAGTCCGCGCTGTCCGTTCTGCACCAACTTGCGGCTTGTCTCCAGGACATCGGGAAAGTTGTTGTCTGCCACGAGCTGCCGGTTCTCCTTGCGGAAATGAAGCACGTCGGTGACGAGCTGCTGCAGCTTGTCCGCATTGCGCAGGATGATGCCGAGCAACTTCCGCTCATCCGGGTCAGTCATCGAGTTCTTGGCGGAGAGTTTGCGCAACGGCCCGATGATGAGTGTCAGTGGAGTGCGCAACTGGTGGCTGGCATTGTCGAAGAACTGCGTCTGTTCGTCGCTGAGCTCACGCATCCGGCGGTTGGCCCGACGCGTCACCGCAATGGCGCGCCACACGAGCAGTAGGGCGACAATCAGGATGAGAACGGCCACGACCGATGCTGTCAGCAGCGTGCGCTGAGCATGGTAGAGGCCGAGATATTCCTCAAGTTTGTTCTGAATAGTAATGAGGTAGTCGTTCTGCTCCATAAGGGCCTTGGCGTTGACCGCTATCTCGTCCACGTTCTGAGGCGTCACGACGAGACTACTTAACGTGTTGATACGCTTGTAGGGCTTATGTTCCAGAATGTTGAGTGCCAGTCGGATGACCTTCTCCCCGTCGGTCGGATAAATGTAGGTGGCCGCCATCTCGCCTCGCTCAATGGCGGCGATGCCCTCGTTGGGCAGGCCGTCAACGCCCAAGAAACGGATGGTCTTCTCGCGTCCCAATTCCTTGGCGGCCTTGTAGGCACCGAGCGTAGTGAGGTCGTTTTGGCAGAAGATGATATCTACGGGCTTGCCCGACAGCAGCCACTTTTTGGTAATGGCATACGACTCCTCGGGCGACCAGTTGCTCTCTATCTTGTGGTAGGCTATCTCTGGGTGCCGGGCCATCACGCTGGAGAAGCCCTCATAGCGCTCATGGTCGGGCGACATCACCAGCCGGCCTGTAATCTGCAGCACGACGGGCTTGCGGCCGGCAGTCCTGATGCTGTCGCGGCAGAGCCTGACGGCATAGCGCCCCATGGCGCGGCCTGCCTCAAGGTTGTCGCCGCCGATGAAAGCAGTAAAGTTGGGCGATGCGGTCTTGCGCTCGAAGAGGATGACGGGTATGCCGCGCTTATGGGCCTTGTCGACGCTGGAGGCCAACGGGCCGTACTCGTTGGGCGAGATGACCAACAGGTCGATATTCGTGTTGAGCAGGGAGTCAATCTGTTGCCGCTGACGGCCGGTGCTGTGGTCGGCGTTGGTGATGACGACCTTCACATCGGTATCGTAGAGGTGCTGGGCCGACAACATCTCGTTGTTGGCCTTGTCGCGCCACATGCCACCGACGCATTGTGAAACGCCAATCTTGTATTTATACGATTTGCCGGGTGAGCAGCCCCACACTATGCTGAGCAGGGAGACGACCACGACAAGCCGATATAGATATCTCTGCACCATCTTTAGCTTTTAGTCAGATGCAAAGATAATGCGTCGCGCCGAATTGACCAAGCTTTTTCAAGTTTTTTTGGCATCGCGATACCATAGCTATCGCACCGCGATACCATAGCTATCGCAACGTTTTACTTCACTGGTACGATTTGCACCCGGAAGGTCTTGTCGCCGTAGTGCACGCGGTACTTTTCGAGCGGCCATGCGCCCCAGCTGTTCTCACCGCCCACACCATACTGGATGAGGTCGAAGCAAAGCTCAGTGTACTTGCTCTTCTTCACCTCGGGTGAATGGCGCTGATGCTTCTCCATGCCCTCGTCGAGGTCGTTGATGCTGTAGTGCAGGGCCGAAGCCGACATCGTCGTACCAACGGGTGAGAACGCGAGGCCGGTGCCGGCATTGGTGAGCTGCTGCCACCAGCGGATGTCGCACTTCGTACCCGTCTCCTGCGGACGGATGTAGGAATAGAACTGCTGCTCAGTGCTCAGCGTATAAAGGCCAATCCACTGTCCGCCGTCGCGGTCGATGTAGTTCTCCACCGGACCGCGGCCATAGAAATGGCTCTGACTCATGTCGTAGGGCAGATCCATCACCATACCGAAGCGGAACATGTCGGAGACCTTGGCGCCGGGCGTCGTGGTGAGCTGTTCGGTCAGGTCGATGCTGCCATCGGCGCTGACGAGATAGGTAAGCGACAGCGTAGCCTTCACGTCGGGCATGTCGTAGGTAGCCTTAATCTGCGCCTTCTCAGCCTTGGCCTCCTTCACCTTAGTGGCCGTAAGGCTCGTGAGGTTCATCGTCGGATTGCGCCACACCTTAAACCTGTTCTGCATGTTGGCACCCATGTCATTGTCGGTCACGGCGCGCCAGAAGTTGGGCTTGAGCGTACCGCCCTCACCGAGCATCTGCTGTCCGCCCACGGTGTATTGCGCAAGCAGGCCGGTGGTCTTGTCGAAAGCCATCGTCATCTGATCCGACGTCAACACTATCTGCGGGTCCTTCTTCTTGTTCTGCACCTTCATTTTAGCGGCATCGTCGGTGTCGTGAGGGAAGCCCTTCGGATCCTCGCGCACGACAAGCTGGCGCGTGGCCACGGTCTGGTCGGCGCTCATCAGCGGCTCGGCGGTCTTCAACTTAAACTCGATGTTGAGCATCACCTCGCCATCGGCAGGCACCTGGTAGGGCAACGTGAGCTGCATGGTCTGCTGCGGCGCTGCATTGATTTCATCCACACGACCGGTCTTCACCGTCTCGCCGTTTCTGACGAGGGCCCACGTCATGTAGTAGTTGCTCAGGTCGCGGAAGAAATATTCGTTGCGCACGCTAATCTTGCCCTGCTGCAGGTTGACGGGCTCAGCCCAGATGTTCTGATACTCGTAAGCCACCTCGTAAGCGTGGGGATTGAGCTGACGGTCGGGGCCTATGATGCCGTTGCAGTTGAAGTTGTTGTCCGACGCATCCTTGCTGTTGTAGTCACCACCATAGGTGTAGAGCGGTGACAGGTTGCCCGACAGCGGCTCATAGCGGTTGGCGATGGCATCGTAGTCGGCCACGGTGCGGCTGGCGTCGAAGTCGGGTTTGCGGTGCAGCGCCTGGTCGACGAAGTCCCAGTCGTAGCCACCCTGATAGATGGGGTACTTGCGAACGAGCTCCCAGTATTCCTTGAGGTTGCCGGCCGAGTTGCCCATCGTGTGGTTGTACTCGCACTGGATGAGCGGCTTGGGTGAATTAGGATTCTTGCAGTAGCGCTCCACATCCTTCACGCTCATATACATCGGGCAGAAGATGTCGGTGTTGTCGCCCAGTCCGGCGCGCTCCCAGTGGATGGGACGGCTCTTGTCGACGCTCTCAATCCAAGCCTTTGCAGCCGTGAAGTTGGGACCGTCGCAGGTCTCATTGCCTAAACTCCAGACGATGACGCTCGGATGATTGAACTGCATCTCGACATTGTGCTGGTTGCGCTCCAATATCTGCTTGGCGAAGTTCTCCTTCTTGGCCTCAGAGGTATTGCTGTAACCGAAGGCGTGGCTCTCCTGATTGGCCTCAGCGGTGACATAGAGTCCGTATTGGTCGCAGAGGTCGTACCAACGTGGGTCATCGGGGTAGTGGCAGGTACGTACGGCATTGATGTTGAGCCGCTTCATGATCTTGATATCCTGTATCATGCGTTCCTCGGTCATCACGTAGCCGCCGTCGGGATCCATCTCATGACGGTCGGCGCCCTTGATGTAAACCGGCCGGCCGTTGACCAGCAACTGCTTGTTCTTGATCTCCACCTTGCGGAAGCCCACCTTCTGCGGTATGACCTCGACAACGTTGCCCTTGCGGTCCTTGACTGTGGCAACAAGCGTATATAAATAAGGTGTCTCGGCCGTCCACTTCTTCACGTTGCGCAGCATGAAGCGGGCAGTGCCCTCGGTGCGGTGGTTGAAGTCGGCCGTCGTCTTGGCTACCGTAGTGCCGTTGGCATTGATGAGTTTGAAGTCGATGACGGGATAGCCCTTGGCAAAGACGTCGATGAGCAGTTCGCCATCCTCATAGTTGTTCTCCAGGTCGGGGGTGATGCGGAGATTGTTCACATGCAACTTATTATCCTTGGCAAAGAGATAGCACTGGCGGGCTACACCCGACAGACGCCAGAAGTCCTGGTCCTCATCCATCGAACCGTCGCACCAGCGGAAGGTCTGGAAGGCGATGAGGTTGCGGCCGGGCTTCAGGTATTTGGTGATGTCGAATTCGGCAGCCACCTTCGCATCCTCAGCATAGCCTACATACTGGCCGTTGACGAAGAGGTAGATGTTGGACGTGACCGATCCGAAGTGGGCGATGACCTGACGCCCATTCCATGAGGCGGGCAGGTCGATGTAGCGGCGGTAGGAACCTACGTGGTTGTCCTTCACCGGAACACTCGTCAACGTGGCGTTCTCGGGGGCATACTCGGGCTTCCAACCGTTGTAGACGTCGTTATTCTTGAACATATAGCGCCAGGCCAGACCGATGTTGACATACTCCGGATCGCCGTAGCCGTTGACCTCCCAGATGCCGGGCACATTCATCGTCTTCCACGAGGCGTCGTCGAGGTCGGTCTTATAGAAGTCGGTGGGACGCTCGTTGGCATTGGCCACCCACTTGAATTTCCACGGTCCCTCCAGCGAGAGATAGTTGGCCGACTTTGTAAGGTCGCCCTTCATGGCCTCAGTCTCGTTGGCGTAGGCAAAGAACGAGGTGTGCAGGTCGTAGCGGTTAACCTGGTTCACCTGCTGGTCGTGCCACTCTGTCCAAGTGGGCATGACGTCAGTGGCTACGGTAGCAGCCACGCTTTTTTTAGCAACATTAGACCGTGTGGTCCTTGGCTGTGCATTCATGGCGAGGGCCGCGAAGGTAGCAGCCGAGAGCAATAATAGTTTGTTCATTATTCAAAGGTTTTTTATGAGTCCTTGCAAATTTACTAAAATAATACGCATGACCGGTGCTTTCTACTTTATTTTTATCATCTTTTATCAAAGCCGGCAATTTTTGACTACCTTTGCAAGCACTATGGAGAATAACTATATTAAGCAATATCCCGAACTGATGAACGGGAAGGCCATCATGTATAACCACGGCTTCGGATCGTCGGCCGCGTCGGGAACGGTGAAGCTCATCGCCCAGACCTTCCCCAATGCGAAGGTCGTGGCCTTCGACCTGCCGCTGCATCCCGCCGACGCGCTGGCGCTGCTCAAGCAGAAGGTGGCCGAGGTGAAACCCGACCTGATTATCGGCACGTCGATGGGCGGCATGTATACCGAACTGCTCTACGGCTACGACCGCATCTGCGTCAACCCCGCCTTTCAGATGGGCGAGACGATGAAGGAACACGGTATGACGGGCAAACAGACGTGGCAGAACCCGAGGCAGGACGGCGAGACGGAGTTCATCGTGACCAAGGCACTGGAGAAGGAATACAAGGAGACGACCGAACTGTGCTTCACCAAGCTCGAAGCCATGACGCCGGAAGATAAGGCTCGCGAGCAGCAGCGCGTGTGGGGTCTCTTCGGCGACGCCGACGATATCGTGCATACGTGGGGCGACTTCACGGCCCACTATACGCAGGCGGCGCATTTCCACGGCGGTCACCGCATGGATGACAAGAGCTTCATGAATGGCATCGTGCCGGTCATACGCTGGATTGACGACCGGCAGGAGGGGCGCGAGCGGCAGATTGTCTACATCGACTGGAGCGCGCTCGTCGACGACTATGGCAAACCGAAGGCCAGCGTGCATAAGGCCTTCACCTACCTCATCGAGCATTATCAGGTGTATATCGTCGTGCCGGCGCCCACCAACAGCCACGACCGCCTCACCGAGGCCGCCCAGTGGATTGAGCAATACCTCTCGACGCCGGCTCACGACCACGTCATCTACACCAACCAGAAGACGCTGCTCTATGGCGACTTCTATATCGACATGGCGCCCGACGACAATCTGCTCTGCACCGCCATCCAGCTCGGCAGCCCCGACTTCAAGACGTGGGAAGAGGTGATTACGTATTTTAGTAGATTGGGGTGAAAACTTATAACTCATGAACTCACAACCTCATAAACTCATCCACGTCGTCGCCGCCATCATCATCCACGACGGCAAGGTCTTCGCCTCGCAGCGCGGCTACGGCGCATATAAGGACGGTTGGGAGTTTCCCGGCGGAAAGATTGAAGCCGGTGAGACGCCCGAGGCTGCCCTGCGGCGGGAGATACGCGAGGAACTGGCCACCACGGTTGACGTGGAAGAGCTGGTGGGTAACATCGAATACGATTACCCCGACTTCCACCTATCGATGGCCTGCTATAGATGTAAGGTAGTGTCGGGCCACCTCACGTTGCTTGAACATGAGGCCGCCCGATGGCTCGGCAAGGACCAGCTCGACAGCGTCGACTGGCTGCCCGCCGACCGCAGCATATTAAATAAAGTAAAGCAACTGCTCTAAAATAAGGAGTAGCCCCTCCCCGACCCTCCCCAAAGGGGAAGGAGAAAAGAGCGGATACAGTATTACACAGCCTTCGATAGGTCCTTCTCCCTCCCCTTCGGGGAGGGTCGGGGAGGGGCTTTTAGTACTCCTCTTTATCTTTGCTGTTCTCCCACATCTCGAAGGCTTTCTTGCCTTCCTGCGGCAGCAGCTCAATCATCGGCTTCTCACGCTGCGCGGGCGCCTCGCTGATTTCCTGATAGATGAAATCATCGCTGAAGCCAATGCGGGCGGCATCCTTGCGGTTGTTGGAATAATAGATGTTGTCGATGCGCGCCCAATAGATGGCGCCGAAACACATCGGGCAAGGCTCACACGAACAGTAGATGTCGCAGCCCTTGAGGTTGAACGTCGCCAACCGGCTGCACGCCTGGCGTATGGCATTGACCTCAGCATGCGCCGTCGGGTCGTTGTCGAGTGTCACACTGTTGGAAGCCTCGGCGACAATCACACCGCCGCGGGCTATGACGGCGCCGAATGGTCCGCCTCCGCTGCGCACGCTTTGCTCACTCAGCGCAATGGCGCGCCGCATCAATTCTTCTTTTGTCATAGTTCTGTCGTTATTTAAGAGGGGTGCGATTTGCAAAGGTAGAAACTTTTTGGGGAAAACCTAACCGTTGCGGTTTTAATTTTGTACTTTTGTGACAACATAACATCCCTCTTATTAAATCATTCATCGACTATGAGCAATAAAGTTGAATTCGGCTTCAGCGAGTCGCCCTTCGGCGAGATTATCGTCGCGCGCACGTGGAACGGCGTATGCGACCTGCAGTTTCTCGACCACAACCGCCTTGAGACCATCCATGAACTGGCAACGCGCTGGGGCCAATACACCCCGACGACGCAGAGCGACACCATGGCGCAGACCGTGGAGCGCGTCATCTTCGAGGGCTACGACCACCCCATACAGCTCGACCTCCACGGCACCGACTTCCAGCTCCGCGTGTGGCATGAGGTGATGAAGATTCCCTTCGGTCAGACGGCCACCTATCAGCAGATTGCGGAGCGCATCGGTGAACCTAAGGCCGTGCGCGCTGTGGCTACGGCCATCGCCCAGAATCCGGTGGCGATGCTCGTGCCCTGCCACCGCGTCATCCACAGCGACGGCACACCCGGCGAATACCACTGGGGCCGTGAACTGAAACAGAAGTTGCTCGCGTGGGAGGCCGCAAAAGCTGCCAAAGGCAACGCCTGACGCTTCCTTTAAACTGACAACGCTTATTCCACACGTACTGACAACGCTTATTCCACACGAACCGATAACGCTTATTCCACAGACGAACTGATGCCAACAGATACTGCCAACGAACTCTTTGCCAACCTGCGCACCGCACTGACCGATGCGCGGCTGCAGCCCGGCGTGCGCAACAAGATGCTGCACGAGGTGCTGGTGCTGACCTGCGCCGAGGGACTGAAGGACTCGCACTATGCTTTCGGCGACCTCAACTCGCAGACCGAACGCCTCATACGCCAACTGCAAATCCCCGTCGCTGAGGCCAACGCCATACGTCAGGCCAGGCGCAACTCCAACCATGCCAAGCCCACCGACGACGCTACCCTGCGCTACGACGTGCGCGCCCTGGCGTTCTTCGTGAGCCGCGTATTCCGCACGAGCATCCCCGAGGCGCTCACCACGCTTCTGCCCCACGACGACTTCGAGACAGAGAAAGCGCGGCTGCGCAACGCCCACCTGCACGTGAACACACCCGACAAGCGCTGCATCGTGAAGACGTGGAATGAGAACGTCATCGAGGTCGTCATCGACGAAGACGGCGAGACCGCCACACGCCGCGTGCGCTACACCGCTCCGACGCAGTATGCACGCATGGGGTATCTCTACCACATCCTGCGCGAGGGCATGCACCTCAACCTCCTCGACTGTCAGACCGAGGGCGACGAGATACTCCCCCGCCTCATCATCGTGGAGCCCGACTGCCTCATGGACATCAGCGTCATCGCCTCATGCTTCGAGGACTACGGCCACCACCCGCTGCTCTACCTGCTCAGCCGCATGAAGCCGAAGGCCAACTCGCAGCCCATATTGCTCGGTAACTACGCCGGCAGCGCGCTCGACGACATCATCAACGATCCCGACTATTCACCGGCTAAGACGCTGATACGCAACTTCCGCGAACAGGCACTCGAATACGTGGCCTGCCCCGACTTCGATCCGCAGCAGTTCAAAGCCGACGCCGCCACACAAGCCGCCAACATCCAGGGCATCGTGGCCGAACTGCGGCGCCACTACGACATGAGCAAGGCTATCCTCGAACCGTCGTTCGTCTGCGAGAAACTCGGACTGCAGGGCCGCGTCGACCTGATGACGACCGACCTCAAGCTGCTCGTCGAGCAGAAGGCGGGCCGCAACATCTTCATCGAACGCAACAAAAACAACAGCCACGGCGCCCGCGTGATGGAGAAGCACTACGTGCAGGTGCTGCTCTATTACGGCATCCTCTATTACAACTTCCACGTACGCCACAGCGACATCAACCTGCTCTATTCCAAGTTCCCGCTGCCCGACGGTCTGGTCAGTGTGACCAATCTGTTGCAATTGGTCTACGAGGCGCTCCGCTTCCGCAATGAGGCCATCGCGCTTGAGTTCGACATCGCCGACCACGGCCTCGACAACATCCTGCCGCAGCTCACCGAGCAGACGCTCAACGTCGCCCATATGTCGGGCTTCTTCTACGACACCTTCCTCCGTCCTCAGTTGCTCAGCCTCATCACTCCGCTCCACCAGCTCCGGCCCCTCGAGCGCGCCTATTTCTCGCGCATGACCCGCTTCGTGGTGCGCGAGAACCTGATGTCGAAGGTGGGCGTCGTCGAAGGCACCGGCAACTGCGTCGCCGACCTGTGGAATATGCCGCTGGCCGAGAAGAAAGAGACCGGCAACATCTACACCGGCCTCCAGCTCATCTCTGAGAGCAGCGCCGCCCCCATCCAACCCATTAACCCCATCCAACCCATTAACCCCATCCACCCCATTCCCCCCATTAACCCCATCCAACCCATTCCCCCCATTAACCCCATCCACCCCATAAGCCCCATCACCACCCTCACCTTCTCCATCCCCGACCAGGGCGTCGACTTCCTCCCCAACTTCCGCCGCAACGACATGGTCTACCTCTACGCCTACCCCACCGCCGAGGAACCCGACGTGCGCAAAGCGCTGCTCTTCAAGGGTAGCGTCAGCGAGCTCCACACCGACCGCATCGCCATCAAGCTCGCCGACCGCCAGCAAAACACCGACATCTACAACCACCTTCCCTACGATGGTCGTCCGCTCGCCCCATCCACCCCATCCACCCCACAAGACCCATCCACCCCACAAGACCCATCCACCCCACAAGACCCATCCACCCCATCAAGCCCATCCTTCCCCTCCACCTCCTGGTGCATCGAGCACGCGAGCAGCGATGTCGGCGGCAGCGCCAACATCCGCGCACTCTACGAATTCGTCACCGCGCCGCAGCACCGCAAGGACCTGCTGCTCGGACAACGCCCGCCACGCAGCAACAAACAGTTGGCGCTGTCGCAATCGTACAACCCCAACCTCGACGAGATGCTGCTGCGCGCCAAACAAGCCTCCGACTACTTTCTGCTCGTAGGGCCTCCGGGCACCGGCAAGACCTCGATGGCGTTGCAGTTCATGGTAAGGGAGGCGTTGAAAGAACCAAGGGCATCCATCCTGCTTTCGGCCTACACCAACCGCGCCGTTGATGAGATCTGCGGCATGCTCGACGACAACGACATCGATTACATCCGCATAGGAAGTGAACTGAGCTGTGCACCGACCTATGCGCCGCATCTGCTCGCCAACAAAGTGGGTGAGCATCCGACGCTCGGTTCAATGACCCAGCTGCTGCACGACGCCCGCATCATCGTCGCCACCACCTCGACGCTGCAGTCGCACGCGCTCATCTTCAACGTGAAGCATTTCCATCTGGCCATCATCGACGAGGCCTCGCAGATTCTCGAACCGAACATCATCGGACTGTTGGCCAGCCACCGTCCGACCGCCGACGCACCCGAGGGCTGCAACATCGATAAATTCATCCTCATCGGCGACTATAAGCAGTTGCCAGCCGTCGTGCAACAAAACGACAGCGACAGCACCGTCACCGAACCGGAGTTGCGCGCCATCGGCCTCACCGACTGTAAGATGTCGCTCTTCGAACGCCTCATCCATCAGGAGCTGCGCACCGGCCGCACCGACTTCATTGGTACGCTGCACCATCAGGGTCGCATGCATCCGGCCATCGCCGACTTCCCCAACCGCGCGTTCTATTTCGCCGAGCAGCTCGAGCCCGTTCCCCTGCCCCACCAGCGCGCCACAAGTCTCGGCTACGCGCTGCCCTCAGCCGACGCCATCGACGACCTGCTCAAGGCCCACCGTCTGCTGTTCTTTGCTTCAGCCGACTGCCGTCAACCCGAGATCTCCGACAAGGTCAATGCCAGTGAGGCGCATATCGTTGCCGACCTGCTGCGCCGCATCCACCGGTTCTACGGCGAGGCGTTCAATGCCGACAAGACCGTCGGCGTCATCGTACCTTACCGCAACCAGATTGCCATGATAAGAAAGGAAATAGAGCGCCTCAACCTGCCCGGTCTCGACGGCATCAGCATCGACACCGTCGAGCGTTACCAAGGTTCGCAGCGCGACGTCATCATCTATTCGTTCACCGTTCAGCGCCAGTACCAGCTCTCATTCCTCACCGCCAACACGTTCGAGGAAGCGGGCCACCTCATCGACCGTAAGCTCAACGTCGCCCTCACCCGCGCCCGCAAGCAGCTCATCCTCACCGGCAATCCCCGCACACTCGCCGCCAATGCCGTATTCAGCCAGCTCATGGGCTACATCCGCAGCAAGGGCGGCTACAACGGGTAATGGCGTAGTGGCCGCCACCAGGCCGTCCACCACGCCATCACCGTTTTTCACTTGTCAGGAAGGGATGCCAAGAGCCGCTCCACCAACCGCGGCACAGCATAACGGCTGATGTCGGCCTCGTCAATCCACCGGTAGCCCTCAGGCAGTGCCGGACGGCTATCGGCATCAACAAGGAAAAAGTCGGCATGGATAATCTGGTGGGTCAGCACGTGTCTGACACCGGCGCACAACAGGCGCGGCCTCAACGCCTCAATCCATGACGGAACGCGGTCCTCAGCCACGAGCACTGGCTCCCACAGGCCTTGCCAGATATCGCCCGTCCCGCGCTGGTGGATAGCCGTCTGGCCATTACACCTTATATAACAGTAACGGAAATAACGCGCCGTTACCTTCTGTTTTCTCAACTTCACCGGCAGCCGCTCCACCTGACGCGTCCGCAGCGCGACGCAGTCCTCGGCAAAAGGACAGGCCACACAGCCCGGCGACTTCGGCGTGCAGACCAGTGAGCCGAAGTCCATCATGGCCGAATTGGCCGCGCCAAAATACGTCTCACCATCGGGGCGGTCGTCGGGGCGGTCGCACGGCAGACCGAAAGCCTCGTCGGCCAGCAGCACAAACTCGCGCTTGCCCTCAGTGCTGTTGATGGGGGTTGCGACACCATTGAGGCGCGCCAGCACCCGGTAGGCGTTGCCGTCGATAGCCATGACGGGCAGTCCGAAGGCGAAGGCTCCAATGGCCGCGGCCGTATAGTCGCCCACGCCCTTGAGGCGGCGTATCTCCTGCAGGGTATTGGGGAAGCCGCCCTCCGCCACAATCTGACGGGCAGCCGCATGCAGATGGCGCGCACGACTGTAATAGCCCAGTCCCTGCCACAACCGCAACACATCATCCTCGGAGGCTTTCGCCAGCGACTCCACCGTTGGATAGACCTCCATGAAACGGCGCCAATAATCCATGCCCTGCGCCACACGCGTCTGCTGAAGGATTATCTCACTCAGCCAGATGGCGTAGGGGTCACGCGTATGGCGCCACGGTAGGTCACGCCCATTGGCTGCATACCACGCTAAGAGACGGGGAAGAAAACGGGATACCATAAGGTTAAGGCTGTTGACGTTTGGCGCACTCCGGGCAAACGCCCTTAATGACGTAGTTGACCGACTCGCGCACAAAACCGCGCGGCAGCGGCACGTCGGGGACCGAAACATCATGCAGACAGAACATCTGATGACAGCGCTCGCAATAGAAATGCACGTGGCTGTCGTCATCCTCCTCACTGCTATGGCTCAGGCACAGCTCATAGCGGATGCCGCCGTCACCGTCCTCGAGCGAATGCACGAGATGATGGTCGCGAAACAAGACCAATGCGCGGAAAATACCACTTTTGTCCACGCTCACCATCCGTTCGCCCAACTCCGTCAGCGACGACGGGTGTTCCTCAGCCGCCAGTGCCTTCACCACGAGAATGCGGTTGCTCGTCGGCTTGATGCCATGCTGCTGCAGCAGCGTCACACATGTTGATTCGTCCATACTACTGTCTGCAAAATTAAGGCTTTTCCAAGACAATCCATCACATTAGACAAGAAATCAACGCACGCCGGCCCAAAGATTGTCATTGCTGCTGCCCTCTAATCCACATTCTGAAAAACGGATCCTCTATCTCATACGCATCCGTTCTAATGACATAGCCATCCTTCATAAGTTTCTTCAATGCACTGTACGACGTGCTTGCAGGCAGATTCCTATCCTGGTAAGGCGCCTTACCGAGCGAGAGCATCTGCAGTATACGCCTCGACGTACGGTTCAGCATCAACCATATCCGCTCAAAGTCGAGGTCGTGGGCGTTGACCAGATCGTTGATGGCATACGCAACGGGGTCTCCGGCTACATCATCCACCTGCAAAACCTCCCAGCATCTTGCCGAGAGTTGCTGCGTGTAATAGGGATGGCAACCTGTAAAGTCAAGGATTGCCTTGGCTATCGCCTCATTGTAATCCTTGGCAACGGGCTTCATACGCGTCTTGATGAATTCAAAGAAGTCGTCATACGGAATCTTTCCCAGGTGCATCAACTGTCCGAAATGATAGAAAGGCGACTTCACCCGCTCGAAGATATCGGTCATCATCGATTCCTGGCTGCCAAGGAAGATATAGTTCAAGCCCTTTTGCTCTTGCATGACGGCGCGAAGTTTCTTGTCTACATTCTTCTCGATCTCCAAGAGTTCCTGAAACTCATCCAACACGACAATCAATTTCTTCTCCGGCGTACTGACTCTCTCGAGCATGGCCAATGCATCTTCAATGAAGGTGGAGGATGACGCCATCTGTGGGTTAAAACTTACCTCCAGCTGGTCGCCGGTGGGCGTTGATGATATGACCGGAACTATCCTCAGACTTGCCAGTATATGCTTAATCTTCTCCCAAGGATAGAGTTTATAGACCTCCTTGATAATCATGGCAGAGAAGTCTTCGATTGAGGTCACTTGTTGCAGATTGATATAAACGCAAGGCCGCCCCGTCTGTCTGACTGCTTTGCGCACAAGACTGGACTTGCCATATCGTCTCGGACTGATAAGGATCAGATGGTTCTCACTATGGAGAAACTGCCCGATGTATTGCAATTCCTTCACACGATCGGTAAAGAAGTCATTATCGACCAATACGCCAAACTTAAAGGGGTTTTCCATATTGCGATATTTTTCGTTGCGATATTTTTCGCAAAGGTAATAAGTTCTCGGCTGCCCACAAAACAAAACAAGGTTTTTTCTTTGCCATTCCCCTTGTTTGCACTACCTTTGGATAAGGTAGGCGGCACTCGGGAATGTAACAGAAAAAACGTGGTTTTTTCTTTGCCATTCCCCTCGTTTGCACTACCTTTGCAAAAACTAAAATGACACGACAATGAGAATCAATCAACCTCAGTTTGAGATATGGGAGCAGGAACCGGGACTGCAGGGCATCTACCGTCAGGTGGAGCGCGCTGGCCGCGTATGCTATAAGAGTGAGAATCACCAGACCGCCGACTCAGCCGAACCGTTCACACGCCGCATGATGGCCAACCACCACACGGCAATGCTCGAGCACGCCACGGTGTACCTGACCTTCGACTGCCCCGACGGCCACATTCCCGCCGACGCCGAGCGCTATGTCGCTGACCGCTTCACCCACACTCATCTCGTTGGCGACAAGCTCTACGTGACCACCAACCTCAGGGTCGTGGCCGACAACGGATGGACCGCCGACCTCGATCGCGTCTGCGAGCCCACCCCGCATCACGACCGCCGCGTTACGGTGCACTTCACCACGCAGATTGCCATCTCACGCGAATACAACCGCCACCGCGTCAACTCCATCGCCGAGCAGAGCACCCGCTACTGCAACTACGCCAAGGAGAAGTTCGGCAATGAGATTACCATCAACCTGCCCACTTGGATCCGGCAGGAGATGGATGACACCGAATGGGCCTCGCAGGTGAGCAACGGCAAGCTGACCATCAGCGGCCAGCAGTTTCTCGAACTCTCGCGTAAGGTGACCGACGGCTCGGCTACGGTGATGGAGAACTGGGTGTTTGCCAACCTCGCCACCGAACGGGCTTACCTCAACCTCGTTGCCGCAGGGCGCAAACCGCAGGAGGCGCGCGTCGTACTGCCCCTCGACACCAACACCGAACTGGTGCACACGGCCTTCGTCAGCGACTGGAAGCATTTCTTCGACCTTCGCGCTCTCGGCACTACCGGTGCTCCCCACCCCGACGCCAAGGTCATCGCCCAGCCCCTCTACGACGAATTTATCAAGCGCGGCTGGCTTTAACACCAACTTCTTTTTTAGCGTCTCACAACAGTGTAGTGGCCGGTCTTGTGCCGGCCACTACACTAATACAGAGACGGCGCAATGGATATTTCCCGTGGCACGGATAGGCGCATCGGAATTGGGAATTGGAAGTTACATCGCGATAGCTTGTTTTTAAGGTTTTTCTTTGTGTCAGCGCCAAGATTCGACGTAAGAGAATCTGCCATTTGCGGTTGGAGGGCGGTGAGAGGCGTGCC
>ONAR01000047.1 GCA_900315835.1 uncultured Prevotella sp. | reverse complement strand
CAGCGTAAGCGCTGATGTGTGGGAAAAATGCCATACCAAGGGTTGGTGGCCGGCACCAGGCCGGCCACTACACTGCTACCAAGGTTGCATACCTCCACGCTGCGCCCATTTTTGGCTACATTTTGGAAGACCTGGCAATGGAAGCTGCCCGAATGAAAATAAAGAGGGACTTGAGAGACAAGATTATTTTTGGCTTACATGACAATCAGGGCAAAAGTGCTTTGCAATAGCATAGTTATCGCATCGCGATACCATAGCTATCGCAAATCGAAAAAAGAGGGGGAGCAGCGGTAACTATTCCCCGCTTTTTTATTACCTTTACCGCCACAAAACAAATTGACTATGCGTTTTCATGATATTACGAGCTGCGACGTGAACAACGGCGAAGGCTTCCGCGTCACGCTGTGGCTCGCCGGCTGCACCCATCACTGTCCTGGTTGCCAGAACCCGGAGACTTGGGATTTCAACGGCGGCCAGCCTTTCACTGAGGCCGACCGCGACTACCTCATCTCTGAGCTCGACCATCCTTATATCCAAGGCCTTACGCTCTCCGGCGGCGACCCGCTCGACTCGCTCGACGACCTGCTGCCGCTCGTCAAATACATCCGCGCCAAACTGCCCTCGAAGGACATCTGGCTCTACACGGGTTACACCATCGAGCAGATCAAGGCCTCCCGTCTGAAGGCCATCCTGCCCTATGTCGACGTCATCGTCGACGGCCCGTATATTGCCGCCCAGCGCGACGTCTCCCTCGCCTTCCGGGGGTCGGCCAACCAACGGATTATAGAGCTGTCGCACCCGCAGGACGAAAAATCAAAAAACACGTATTGACGGTATTAGTGTAGTGGCCGACCTGGTGTCGGCCACCGTCCCTTGGTACAACAATCCCGTCAATACCTGCGGACGGTGGCCGGCACCAGGCCGGCCACTACACTGTCACCGAAAGTCCACTGTCATCGAAATTCCACAGCCATCTGCTTATTGTAATCTCACCCTCCCCTGGGTGGGGGAGGGTACTCTTATGCGCCCATGGGCGCATAAGAGGGGGTGGGGCTACTCATGCACATCCTTCACGGCTCTTCCGCTGGGCTCGTTCATATTCTTGAACGCCTCATCCCACGCGAGGGCCTCAGCCGTAGAGCAGGCCACCGACGGCACCGACGGCACCGAACGCGCGGCACTGTCGCTGGGGAAGTGCTCGGCGAAGATTGAACGGTAGTAGTATTCCTCCTTGTTGCGCGGTGGGTTGATGGGGAAGCGCTCGGCGGCATGCGCCATCTGCTCGTCGCTTACGGCCGAGGCAGTAATCTGCTTCAGCGTGTCAATCCAAGAATAACCCACGCCGTCGGAGAACTGCTCCTTCTGACGCCAAGCCACAGCCTCGGGCAGCATATCGCTGAACGCGTCGCGCACCACCTTCTTCTCGATGGTCTTACCCGGACACATCTTATACTTCGGCGGCATCGACATCGCCACGTCGAGGAATTCCTTGTCGAGGAACGGCACACGGCCCTCCACACCCCACGCGGCAAGCGACTTGTTGGCACGCAGGCAGTCGTACATATAGAGCTTCGACAGCTTACGCACCGTTTCCTTATGAAACTCCTCGGCTGTCGGTGCCTTGTGGAAATAGAGGTAACCGCCGAAGATCTCGTCGGCGCCCTCACCCGACAGCACCATCTTGATGCCCATCGACTTGATGACACGGGCCAACAGATACATTGGCGTAGAGGCACGCACGGTGGTCACGTCGTAGGTCTCGATGAAGTAGATTACGTCGCGGATGGCGTCGAGACCCTCCTGAATAGTATAGTTGATTTCATGGTGTACGGTACCGATATGGTCGGCGACGAGCTTGGCTTTAGCCAGGTCGGGCGCACCCTTCAGACCGACGGCGAAGGAGTGCAGGCGCGGCCACCAGGCTTTGGTAACGCTGCCGTCCTCGATACGCTTGTCGGCGTAGCGCTCGGCGATGGCTGAGATGACGCTTGAGTCGAGACCACCCGACAACAGCACGCCGTAAGGCACGTCGCTCATCAGCTGGCGGCGTACGGCGCCCATCAGCGACTGACGTATCTCCTCGACGGCCTGCCCATAGCTCAGGTCGCTCTCTGTGCGCGTCTTGTTGTCCATCCAGTCACGCTTGTAGTAGCGCTTCATGCCCGGGTCGCCGCTCCAGTAGTAGTGGCCGGGCAGGAATGGCTCATAGTGGTCGCACTGCCCCTCGAGCGCTTTCAGTTCGCTGGCCACATACACGCGGCCGTCGGGGTCGTAGCCAATATAAAGCGGAATGACGCCGATGGGGTCGCGGGCGATGAGGAAAGAATCATTATCGGCATCGTAAAGCGCGAAGGCGAAGATGCCGCTGAGCCGCTCGATGAGCGGGGTGAGTTTGGCGGGGTCGGCGCCGGCGTTTTTCCACTGGCGGTAGAGCGCGAGGATGACCTCACAGTCGCTGCCCGTCTGATAGTCGTAGTCGGCACTGACGTCCTTGTCGGCGCGCAAGTCTTGATGGTTGTAAATCTCACCGTTGACAGCTAACACCTGCTTCTTGTCAGGTGAGAACAGCGGTTGCTTTCCGCTCTCGGGGTCGACGATTGACAGTCGCTCGTGACAGAGGATGGCGGTGGTACCCGAATAGATACCGCTCCAGTCAGGTCCGCGGTGACGGATTTTCCTACTCATGCCGAGCGCCTTCTGTCGGAGCTCAGGCGTCTGCTCCTTGATATTGAATATTCCTACGATTCCACACATACTGTATCCTTTAGTTAATGAGTTAATACTAATTCGGATACAAAATTACACTTTTCATCGGATATAATGATAAAAAGGCAAGAATATTTTTATATTTATGACATTTTGTTTAGATAAAGGCACAAATAACGTGTCAATTGACCGTAGGAGCGTCGCCTTTGCGTAGGAGCGGCGACATTACATGGCCGACATTCCTGGCGACGAAATCCTAAACTTCTAAGCTCCACGCAAAGCCTTTGGCCATGCGAAGACCGTTGTCCTTAAAGTGGTTGCCGGGGTTCATCTCGAGAATGGCGGGGAGGTGCTGGTCCTGAACGATGGTGAGCTGACGGTGGATGCAGTCGTCAACGGTGGCCATGATGGGCGTGCGCGACCGGTGCTCGGTGTCGCCAAGACTGAGATAGACAGCATGGGCAAGCATCGGATGGCTTGCTGCATAGTCTATCCAATTGGGATACCACACCGACGGCGAGGCGCCGACGACCGCACTGAACGCATACTGCGTTCCTGCCCATAATGCGAACAAGCCTGCGAGGGAATAGCCGCCGAGAATGACGCGGTAAACGCTGGCGGTATATTCAGGAAGCCCAAACACGCTTCCGTCTTCCGGAAGCGACGATGCGCCCCCGTCTTTCTCCACCTCTATGGTAGTTTCGACAATGCGCCCACATTCGCTAACCGCGCGCAACGGGTCGGCGGCGACGACAGCAGGCAGCACACGATGGAGGAGGAATGAAAGCGTGGCCGGTGCGCCATTGCCAAACGGCGTCTTACCGAAGACGGGTGGTGCGGGCCAGGGCGCCAGTTCGTCAAACCAACGGCCGACGGGCACGGGCACCAACACGAAAGCCCTGGCGACGCGGGTTGTCAGGGCTTCAAGTTCCGTCGGCAATTCCTCGAGATCGTGGCTGTCGACGGGTTGCAGGAGCAGGGCGGGTGCACCATTGGGCGCCTCATCCTGCGGCTTATAACTGTAAAGATGGAGTTGCATCATTGTTAAAAAACGGATGGTGGCCGGCACAAGACCGGCCACTACACTGACACCGGTGGGCTCTTCTCCCTCCCCTTCGGAGGGGGGGTGGGGAGAGGCTTCCCTTATTTATTCAACTTCAATCCCACCTGCATGCCGTCCATCGAACCGAGGAGGCTGCCTAAGGTCTTGAGCGCGCTGCTGCCAGTGACCGTACCGATGACGCTGGCGTATTTGAGCAACTTGCTGGCGTCCATGACGATGAGCAGGTCGTTGCCGTCCACCTGCGTGGTGCCGATGAACTGCTGCACCTGACCGGCGTAGGACAGCACCACCTGCTTCTTCTTGATGGTGTAGGTGCCGCTGAGTGTCTTACCGGCGATGGTCTGGGTGAAGTTGCCGTCCTTGTCGAACGTCATCTTCATGGCGCCCTTCTTGATGCCGAGCTTAGCGAACTGCGTCTTGAGCTTGCTCTCGATAGCCGACGAGGCTACCTTACCGCCGATGTTCTTCAGGGCATTCTCGCTGCTGAACACCACAGCTGGCTCGGTGTAGTTCCAAGTGCCTGCGAGGTCGCTGGCCGTAGCCTGCTTGTTGGCGTCGAAGATGGAGGTCAGTCCGGAGAGGATGCTGCCGGCGGTGCTGCTCGACGAACCGGTGGCGGCGCCGAGGATGCCACCCAGCACTGAACCGAGGCCTGTGCTCGACGATGACGTCGACGTGGCGGCTTCGGCCGTCTTCGAAGAGTCTACCTTTGCTGTCGTAGCGGTCGATGACTTCTTAGAGGACGTCGACTTCTTGGCAGTGGTTTTCTTTGTGGTCTTCTTTGTTGTCTTTTTCTTTGAGGTCTTCTTGACAGTGGTCATTTCGGTCATCTCCACGCCTGCATTGGCGGCTGCGGCCTGGGCCACGGGGGCAGCCAGGAGGCATGCCAGGGCCACAGCGGTAATGATGTTCTTCTTCATTATTGTTAGTCTATTATTAATAATGTGTCAATTATACGGCGCAAAGGTAATCAAATTTTCCTTTTACTGCACAAATATTCAACGAAAAATTAGAGGACGCTCCCCAGAGGCCCATCCCCGGAGGCCCCACGCCTTAAGGCGAGGCACCGAACGGGCAGTTCATTCTGGGGACCTTACGAGGCGCTAACGGGGCGCACCCGATAATGTCCGTGGTGATGTACGCCACCGGTGACAGTGTAGTGGCCGGCCTGGATTTCACACAGACAGCACAGGTGCTGCATCCCCAAAATCGGCGTAATCGGCGTGAGAAATAAGTTGCGACAGCAACCCATGTACAGTTGGCCCGGTATAGACGCATCCACAGGGTTTATCGGGTGCGCCGCTATCGGTTGCTGGTCTCCCTCCCCTTTGTGGAGGGCTTGGAAGAGGCATTCCCCCCTCCTCGGGAGGGGACTGTGGGGAGGCTTTTGAGTTTCTCCAGTTCCTCCCGTTGGTCGTAGGCGGCCTTCCACCCGAGGACAATCATGTCGGTGATGTCACCCTGGTTGAAGCTCATCACGTTATAGCCCTTGAGCGTGGGATTGATGTAGACGTCGGCATCCTGGCGGTTGCGGTTGTAGTTGACGAAATCGGGGCGCGTGCGCAGCCACTTGGCTACCTTCGGCATCGACTTACGGATGGTCTTCGGCTGATAGTCAGGGTGTTTGTTCTGCGTCAGGTCGATGGCGATGACATAGTCGGCCCCCATGGCGCGCGCCACGTCGACCGGCAGGTTATTGACCAGACCACCGTCGAGCATGAGCAGGGAGTCGCGGCGGACGGGCTTGAACATCCCCGGAATGGCCATCGACGAGCGCATGGCCATGGTGAGGTTGCCGTCGGCCAATACAGCCGCCTTGCCCGTATTGATGTCGCAGGCCACGGCGCGGTAAGGAATGGGGAGGCGGTTGAAGTTGATTGAGTCAGGGTAACCGGCGATGCGGGTGGTGTCGATGCGCCGCGCGACGAGGGTGTCGAGGAACTGGATGATGCCGCGGCCCTTCATCAGTCCGTGGCCGCGGATGTTCTTGAGTTTGCCCTGATTGTGGACGCGGGCGTCGTTGAACAGCTCGAGCCAGTTCTGATGGGTGAAGAGCGAATCGAGCTCGTCGGCGCGGTAGCCGATGGAATACAGACCGCCGATGATCGACCCGATGCTGGTGCCGACAATGTAGTCAATGGGCACACCCACCTGTTCGATGACCTTCAGCACGCCCACCTCGGCTGCGCCCTTTGCACCTCCGCCGCCGAGCACGAGGGCTATCTTCGGCCGTTTGGAAGTGCGGTGGCCCTCTGCAGCCCATGACGTGGCGGCAAAGAGCGACAAAATGAGGACAAGCATGAGACAACGGAAGGATGTCGGGCGCAACAGATAGCTCGAGGTCGGGCGCATCGTATGGTATGATTTCGTTTGCATGATGATGATTGGATGATAAGTTGTATTCTGCCTGCAAACTTAATGCTTTTTCGGCAATAATGGGCGGCCGTCGCCCTGATTTTTTTACCGCAGCATGTAGGAGCGGCGGCATTCCTGCCGCCGGACTATAAAACTATTACCGGAGCGGCGGCACGGCATGACGAAGCGAAGCGCATACAAAAGCCCCTCCGCCGAGACGAATCGGAGGAGGGGCCCTACTTTAACCCTTGCGTTCTCTTGTTTTCACCATTGATTTCTCATGTTTTCAACCCTGCTTTCTCTTGTTTCTCCTTGTCCCCCACATCACTCCCTCCTTTGGAGGGGGCGGGGGGGGGAGGCTTTCTACCTGCAACTTGCCAGCCCAAGGGTGGTGGCAACTGCGGAGAGCACGGAGATGATCATGTTGATGATGAACTTCCAGGTTTCCTTATGTTTCATGGCTTACATGGTATTAAAGGGTTAGACGATGCTTACTTGCCCACGTTGTCGCCGTCGGAGGTAGCGCCGCCGGAAGCGGTATCATCAGTGGTCTGCCCGCCGGAGGTTGAGCCTCCGTTGGCAGCAGCCTCCGAGATGCCGAACTCGCGGGCGGTGATGCCGTTGAGCAACTGGTTGACATAGGTACCGAGGCGCTTGCCGCTGTCACTCACCTTGCCGTTGGGCTGGAACTTCACCTCCGGCTGGTAGTTGATGCGATAGCGCTTGATGTTGTTGGCGGAGAACGAAGCGCGGTCGGCTACTCCGGAAGTCGAGATGCCCACCTTGAACCGGCCGATGCCGTCGAGGGTGACGCTATGCGAGTTCTGGAGATGTGCCTTGATGGCGTTGGTGAGCTCAGCCAATACGGCGATGACGTCGGCGTAGGTGACGGTGGTGGCGTGGCTCACCTCGTCGGCCAACTGCTTGGTTGATACATTGTCGATGATGACGGCATGGCCGTACCACTTACCGTAGGCCTTGCTGGCCTTTGACTTGTTCTGATACTTCTTGTAAAGCAAACTCATAGTGTTTTCCTTTCTTTTGATTAAATGGTTAATGAATAAGTTGATTGGTCGTCTGAGGTTACGTGGCGCCTTGTTTCCTTTTGACAATGCAAAGGTACGACGGATTTCTGGATGCCGCAAGAGCGGGAGGGGTACCAAGGGGGGTACCACGAGGGGTACCGAGAGGGGTACCGAGAGGGGTACCATGAGGGGTACCACATTGGTAACGGATTGAAGGTCATGTCGTTAGCCCGGTGCTTCAGACAATCGTGTTGTGGCGGTTCTTATGCCGCATGGTGTAGCTGACGTGGATCCAACGGGGGTTAACGGCGCCGATGGGCTCAAGGATGAGCTGGTCGAAGTCGAGGTTGCGCATGATGAAGCCGAACTTCGCGTTGGCATCGTCGCGGCCGTTGATCACAATGTCGGCAGCCTCACCGCGCAGGTGCTGCGACGACTGTGCACCACCCACGCCGCGGTTGACCTCGAGCGAGCGGAAGCCACTGGAGATGATGATGGGGCCGAACTGCTGTCGGAGGGGTTCGAGAATGTTGCGGCAGAGGGCCTTCATGCTGGCAATCTGCGATGCGTTGGGGATGTTGTCGAGTTCGTTCTCAATGGCGTAACCTGAGCGGGTGAACTCGAAGAGCGTGAAGTGATCACTGAGATGTTGACGATCTGTATCTTTCATGATGAGTTGATGAGTTTATGAGTTGGTGAGTTTTTGAGCTTTTAAAATGATTTCTCCTCTCCTACCCCATCTGACGAGCAGGCTGTGGGAGGTGCTGGTGCGGTTGCGGATGCGCTGGACCACACTGCTGACGTGGGCCGGCAGATGGAGGCCGGTGGCGGCGAAAGCCTTGCGGGCCAGCTCCATGCGCGAGAGCGGGATGCCGCGGTCATCGCAGATGGACTGACGCGAGGCCACCAGATCGACCATCTCGACGAGGTCGCGCGACGTACCGCGCCAGGGGGCGGTGCCAGGTTGATGACTGATGATGCGGCGCAACTGCTGGTCGAAGCTGTCGAGCGCCTGCTGACGTTCGGCCTCCTGCCGCCGCTGCATTTCGATAAAGTCTTGCATAAGCGATAAGTTTAAGCGTTAATAATTCAGGCTTCTCAGGTCAATGAGTGTTTACTATATTGACGAGATTGCCGGGTACAATCGTATTCACCGAGACTATAGTCGTCGCCAGGAATGGCGACGCTCCTACGAAACTGTGATGCCACCACACCGCGCTCCTTTCTCCCTCCCCTCGGGGGAGGGATGGGGAGGGGCTTTCTCCCCCTCCTTTGGAGGGGGCTGGGGGGAGGCCTTTTCCCTTAGAACACCCCGCGGTAGCTGGTGAAGTAAGGGAACTGCAGGGGCTCCGACCAATCGATGAGCGCGTTGAGATGGAAGCCGTGCTGCAGAATCTGGACGAAGTGGTCGATGATGGTGCGGCCCTTCCGTCGGCAGGCCCACGCGGTGTGGTAGGGGTCCTTGGGCATGGGGCGGTGGAGCTTCTCGCAGAGTAGTTCGGCGATGCGGCGCATGGTGAGCAGTTCACCCGTCTCCGCACTGCGCAAGCAGTGGAGTTGGTAGAGGTTCCAGGCGAGGTCGATGAGTCGGGCGCGGCTCATGGGCCAGCGCGGGAAGCCGGTGCCGCGGTCGGGGAGGTTGATGATGCGCGTGAAGTAGCGCACGGTGGTCAACAGAGCCTCGCGGCGTGCCTGGCCTTGTTCGTCGGTTGTCAGTGGCTCGAGCGCATGCTCCAGAGCCTCGTCATCGATGATGACGATAGGAGATTGTGTGTTTTCCATAAAGCTGAATGTTTGTTTATGATTTATTTGTTTAACGATGCAAATGTAGTGGTTCCATTTCAATTAAACAAGCTTTAACGCTAAACTATAGGTTAGTTTCACTAAACACGAAACCACAGTGCAATACTTTTTACTTTGGAAATAAAGAATGTTAAAAGGTGGCATTAATTAACGGGGGCCGGGGGGAGGCCTTGATAAAAAAGCGGGCAAATTCTTGGCCGTTCGCCGCTTTTGCACTACCTTTGAACATTATGAACACGAAAAGGAAAGTGAAAGACATCAAACGGAAAGGCGCGTTGCTCATCGCTGCCGCACTGCTCGCCGCAGGCTGCGGCACCCATAAGAACAACATCGCCACACGACCAGATACCAAGGCCAATACCACCAGCACCATAGACACGACGTCCACTACCCCACCCCAGCTGCCGCCGAAGAGCTTCCGCGGCGTGTGGATGGCGACGGTGGCCAACATCGACTGGCCGGTGAAATACATCACCGACGCGCGCGGCATCGAGCGGGAGAAGGCCACCTACCGCCGTTACCTCGACTCGCTGCAGGCGCTCAACATCAATGCGGTGATGTTTCAGGTGCGCCCGATGGCCGACGCGTTCTACGCCTCGCCCTACGAGCCGTGGAGCCAGTACCTCAGCGGCACCCGCGGCAAGGACCCGGGTTGGAATCCGCTGCCGTGGCTCATCAGCGAGACCCACCGCCGCGGCATGCAGTTCCACGCCTGGCTCAACCCCTACCGCGTGGCGATGCGTAAGGACCGCCGTACACCGTGGCCGAAGCTCGACCGGTCGATACCCGCCAAATGGGTGAAGACCTACCGCCTGTTGCGCGTCTACAACCCCGCCCTGCCGGAGGTGCGACAGCGCGTGGCCGACGTGGTGAAGGACCTGCTGACGCGCTTCGACATCGACGGCATCCACTTCGACGATTATTTCTACCCCGCGCTGCAACCCGGCGAGCGCATGAACGACGAGAAGGAGTTCCGCCAATACGGCCGGCAGTTCAGCAACATCGCCGACTTCCGTCGCGCCAACGTCGACTCGATGATCGTGCTCGTGAGGCGCACCATCCGCGCCGTGCGGCCGAACTGTCTGTTCTCGGTCTCGCCGCAGGGCAACCACGACAACGACCTCAACACGATGTACTGCAACGTTGACAAATGGACACGCGAGGGCTGGATTGACGTGCTCATCCCGCAGCTTTATTGGAGTACGGAGCGTTTCTTCACGCCGCGACTGAAGGAATTTGCCGACCTCTGCACCAACGCGCACTATATGGTGGGCTACGGCCTCTACCGCTTCTCGCCGACGGCGCGGAGCAGTTTCTTCCGCACCAACGACGACCTACGCTTGCAGTTCAGCGAGGCCTCCAATAATAATAAGGTGGAGGGTGCCCTACTCTACAGCGCCCGTTGGCTCCTCGACAACCCCTGCAACATCAACGGCGCCATCCGCGAGGCCTTCGCCAAACCTGTCCTCCCACCCTATCTCGGACAGCAGCCGATGGTGCGACCAAAGCAACCGGAGAACGTGAGAGCGACGGTGGTGACGGCAGACAGCCTCCGTCTGACATGGTCGCCTGTCGACGGCTGCTACTACGCCGTTTACCGCAGCAATGGCGGGGGCCGCGAGGCGACGCTTGTCGGCATCACCTACGAACCGACGATGGTCGTACCCGCTGGCGCCGAATACCTGGTGACCGCCGTTACGCGCGGGCTGAATGCGGAGAGCGAGCCTGTCTTTGTATGACCACCCTACACGGCATGCCTTCCCACTTTGCGGCCATTTTTGTAGAATTCTACAGATTTCTTGATTGATGGACCATTTTTTGCGCGGTCATACTGTGAATCATGTCTGTCTGTGACGGCCGAGACATTCATTTGCATGAAAAATAAGAATAATATTCTGATATGATCGCTTCTATTCATTATTTCTTTGTATTTTTGTGCTTACTATAGATTAAAGATGAACCTATGACCAACGATATTCAACAGCAGACCACCATCAACATCCAAGAGAAGGCGAACCTCATTTGGGCCATTGCCGACAAGCTCGTGGGCATCTACAAGCCACACGAGTATGGCAACGTGATTCTTCCCATGTGCGTCATCAAGCGCTTCGACGACACGCTGGCGCCCACCAAGCAGGCTGTGCTTGAGACCAATGCCAAACTCGACAAGGATGGCATCGTGGTGAAAAAGGGATTCCTGCAGTCAGCTGCCAAACAGCAATTCTATAACACTTCACCCTTCACGTTCCAGACACTTTTGAACGACCCCGAGAATATCAAGGCCAACTTTGAGTCGTACCTCAACCACTTCTCGGAGAACGTGATAGATATCATCGAGCGTATGGACTTCGACCGTGAGCTCCAGAAGATGGCCGACAATAATGTGCTCTATCTCGTTGTAAAGGAGTTCTGTACGCCGAAGGCCTACCTTGGTGCCGATAAGGTGACGAGTGTGGACATGGGTTACATCTTCGAGGAACTGGTGCGCAAGTTCTCCGAGAGTTACGACGAGCAGGCCGGAGCCCACTTCACCGCCCGCGACATCATCTACCTCATGGCCGACCTGCTTGTTGGCGACAACGAACAGCAGCTGGAGGACGAGGGCATCACGGCTTCCATCTACGACATGGCCATGGGAACCAGTCAGATGCTGAGTTGTCTGACAGAGCGCTTTTTGAAGATAGACCCCGAGGCTGAGATCACCAGTTATGGTCAGGAGCTCAACAACCAGACCTTTGCCATTGCCAAGGCCGACACGCTCATCAAGGGCGGTAATGCCGAGAACATGCGTCAGGGAGATACCCTTGGCGACGACCAGTTCCCGGGCTATAAGTTCGATTATATCATCTCCAATCCTCCTTTCGGCATTGAGTGGAAGACCTCGAAGGCAGCCGTACAGGAAGAGCATCTCCTTGGTGATGCCGGTCGCTTTGGCCCCGGACTCCCTTCCATTGGTGACGGACAGATGCTGTTCCTGCTCAATGGCGTTGCCAAGCTGAAGGACGAAGGCCGCATGGCCATCATTCAGAACGGCTCGAGCCTCTTCAAGGGCGATGCCGGCAGTGGCGAGAGCGAGATTCGTGGCTATCTGTTGGAGAACGACTGGCTGGAGGCTATCGTGCAGTTGCCTAACGACCTGTTCTACAACACAGGTATTGCCACCTACATCTGGATTGTCACGAAGAACAAGAGCGAGAATCGCCAGGGCAAGGTGCAGCTCATTGATGCCAGCCAGTGCTACGACAAGCGCCGAAAGAGTCTGGGCAACAAGCGAGTGGAGATGACCGACCGCTGCCGTGAGCTCATCATGCAAGCCTATTGGGACTTTACCGACTGGAGCTACCAGAGCGATGACGGGACGTTGAAGGTGGAGAGCAAGGTGCTCGACAACGAATACTTCAAATACTCGAAGCTGACCGTGGAGCGGCCGTTGGTGGACGAGAATACGGGCGAGCCCATCCTGAAGAAGGGTAAGGTGCAGCCGGACAGCAAGAAGCGCGACACTGAGATCGTGCCTTGGACCGAGGACATCGACGAGTACATGCAGAAGAATGTGCTCCCTTATGCCCCCGATGCATGGATTGACGAGAAGAAAACCAAGATAGGCTACGAGATTCCCTTCACCCGTGAGTTCTACAAATATGTTGCTCCACGCAAGAGTGAGGATATCTTTGCCCACCTCAAGGAGCTCGAGCAGCAGGAAAGTGAGTTGATGACTAAAATTCTGGGATAACTATGGCAAAGACTTACAATTCATATAAGGATAGTGGCGTTGAATGGATTGGAGAGATACCGGAGGGGTGGGAAGTGCTTGCCCTCAAACGGATATTCAAGATAATAGCGGGAGCCACTCCTAAGTCAGAGAACGAGGCATACTGGGATGGCGACATCGCTTGGATTACTCCCGCAGACTACAAGACAGAGCAAAAGTATGTTTCTTTCGGAAGAAGAAATCTTTCGGAACAAGGGTATCATGCGTGTTCAACCGTTCTGCTCCCCAAGGGCAGCATTGTCTTCTCAAAGCGTGCTCCCATCGGACTGGTTGCCATTACGGAAAGAGAGCTGTGCACCAACCAAGGATGTTTGGGGTGCGTACCCATAAGAGATGTGAGCAACGTCTTCATGTATTATCTTCTTAGTGTATATACAGAGCAGTTTGAGCTCTATGGAAGTGGCACGACTTTCAAGGAAATCTCTGCCAACAACTTTGCGAACTTCAAGTTGATGCTTCCTCCTCTCTCCGAGCAGCAATCCATTGCTTCTTTCCTCGACACAAAATGCGGGGAGATAGATTCTTTGATTTCCTTGCAAGAGGAGATGATAAGTGAATTGCAGGCTTATAAGCAGTCGGTTATCACAGAGGCTGTCACTAAAGGACTTGACCCTAATGCCAAAATGAATTGCTGTGCAAGTCGAGAGAAGAATGATGCTTGCATCAGTTCTTCCGAGACGCAGCCAGCAATCGAACGAAAGTTCAAAGATAGTGGCGTCGAGTGGATTGGAGAGATTCCGAGCGAGTGGGGAGTGTGTAGAATTAAGGACATTTATCAGGAACGTTCTGAAACTACGGAAACAGGAACAGAACGTCTGTTATCTGTTTCTGAATACTATGGTGTTGCACCAACTGCTGACAAGATTGAAGATGGAGATTATTTAACTCGTGCAGAATCATTAATTGGATATAAGAAGTGCTATAAAGATGATTTTGTATCCAACATTATGCTTGCTTGGAAAGGTAGCTTTGGGACCACAAAGTATGATGGGATTGTAAGTCCAGCATATTGCGTCTATAAACCAGTAAGCACTATCTCTCCCGAATATTATCATTATTTGTTTAGAACAGACCTTTATAAGAGCCGTTTTAAGAGTTATTCAAAGGGAATAATTGATAGTAGATTAAGGCTTTATACGCCATTTTTCTATTTAGTTGATGCCATTTTGCCTCCTCTCTCCGAGCAGCAAGCTATTGCCTCCTATCTCGACGCTAAGACCTCTCAAATCGACTCTCTAATCTCCCTCAAGCAGCAGAAGATTGATGAGCTGAAGGACTACAAGAAGAGCATCATCTACGAATACGTAACCGGAAAGAAAAGGGTTTAAGCTATGACTGCAGAGAATAAAGAGCAATTATTAAAATTGCTTCAACAGTACAAGAGTTTGGGCATTTCTGAACAGATAGATTACGAAAAAATCTATCTCTACTCTCTCATTACACATAGTACAGCTATTGAGGGAAGTACCGTCACCGAAGTAGAAGCTCAACTATTGTTTGACGAGGGTATCACTTCAAGCAAACGTACAATAGTAGAGCAGAATATGAACCTCGATCTGAAAGCCGCTTACGACTATGGACGTAAATGGATAAAGCGCCATGAGGACATTACTACAGCGTCCCTTAATTGCATGGCGAAAATGCATTGTGCTCATTTGAAACACGATATCGACCAGTTCCTCAAGTCTATTGATACAGAAATGGTCGATAAACAAGAACTCCAAAAGAAAATGGTCGATAAATGGTCGATAAAACCTTCTTTGGCCGACAAACTGGCCGACATCTTGATATTTGCGTCTGATAAACGAGAAATCAGAACTGAGATGCTGGTTGGCGAGTTTGGTTTTGCAGAGACTTCCGCTAAGAGATATCTTCGTCAGCTGACTGAATACGGCTATCTTGAAGCTCATGGAGGAAATAAAAACAGAACATATTCTAAGAAAAGAGTTTAAGCTATGACACCAGAAGGACTAAAGGAACACAACCTTGAAGCAGATATAGAGCGTTATCTCATCACCGAAGGCGGTTACACGAAGGGTAATCAGGCTACCTACGACAAGGAGAAGGCCATTGACCTCGATACGCTTATCCGCTTCATCAAGGACTCTCAGCCAAAGGCATGGGAGAAGCTTGAGCGTGTGTATGGCAGCAATGCCAAGGCCGAACTCTATAAGACCATGCAGGGCGACATCGTGAACTATGGCCTAATCCATACGCTCCGCAAGGGCATAAAGGATCATGGCATAGAGATTAAGCTGTGTTACTTTGCTCCTTCCTCAAACCTCAATCCCGAGTTGACGGAGGCGTACAAGAAGAACATCTTAGAGTGTACCCGCCAGTTTGTGTATAGCAATGACGTGAAGAACTCCATCGACATGGTGCTCTCGCTCAATGGTATTCCTGTGGTGGCAATAGAATTGAAGAACCAGTTTACCGGTCAGGATGTCAATGACTCCCGCGAGCAATGGATGTACAACCGCAACCCTAAGGAGCCCCTCTTCCACTTCGATAACCGCATACTTGCTTACTTCGGCTGCGACCTCTACGAGGCTATTATGGCTACGGAACTGAAGGGCGATAAGACCTACTTCATGCCCTTCAACCAAGGCAGCAATGGAGCCGGAAATGTAGGTGGCGCCGGCAATCCGCCAAGTGAGGACGGCGATTATGCGACCTCCTATCTATGGAAGAAAGTGCTGCGTAGGGATGTACTCCTGGCTATCCTTCAGCGCTATATCATGCGGCAGGAAGAGACCACCATCTCGCTCATTATGGACAAGCATGGCAAGGAGAAGGAAGTGAAGCATACCTCGACTAAAATCATCTTCCCCCGCTATCACCAGCTTGATGCAGTTGAAAAACTTATCCATGATACAGCGACGAACGGAGCGGGCAAGAACTACCTGATACAGCATTCGGCAGGTTCGGGAAAGTCGAACTCTATTGCATGGCTTACCTATCGCTTGGCTTCACTCCACAATAGCGAGAATAAAAACATCTTCAAGGGCGTCTTCGTCATTACCGACCGAAGAGTTCTGAACCATCAGCTGCAGAATACCATTCTCGGTTTTGAGCATGTGGAGGGTGCCGTTACAACGATTACGGAAAAGGACGCCAATGCCAGCGAAAAGCTGAAAGAGGCCATCAATGCCGAAAAGACTGGTATCGTGATTACTACCTTGCAACGCTTCCCGCAGATTTATCAAGAGGTTAACCGTCAAGGAGGTAAGAACTATGCCATCGTAGTCGACGAGGCCCACTCAAGTCAGAGCGGTAAGAGTGCCGAGAAGCTGAAGGCTGCCCTTGCCGACACCGACGAGGCCTTGAAGGAAATGGCAGAATGGGAAGACAAGACCGTAGAGGAACTGGAGAAGGAAGAGGACGCCCTCATGCTCGACCTGCTGAGCCAGGGGCAGCATGGCAACCTATCGTTCTATGCCTTCACGGCTACTCCTAAGCCTAAGACCCTACAGACATTCGGCGAAAAGATTCCAAACGCAAAAGAAGGCGAGCCACAATACAAGGCATACCATAACTACTCCATGCTGCAGGCTATTGAGGAGGGCTTTATCATGGACGTGCTGAAGAACTATACCACCTACCAGGTATCCTACGAGATTGCACGCCAGAGCAAGGACAATCCCGACTATGAGGAGACACCCGCCACCAAAGCTCTGAAGGCTTTCCACGACAACCACAAGGACACCATCAACAAGAAGACTGCTATCATTGTGGAGAAGTTCCGCGAGGTGACGCTACAGAGCATGGAGGGCAGGGCTAAGGCCATGGTCGTTACCAGCAGTAGGGCTCATGCCGTTCGTTATTTCTTTGCCATTAAGGACTACTGCAAGCAGCACGGAATCACGGATGTTCACCCCCTGGTGGCCTTCTCGGGTAAGGTGGAATACAAGGGACAAGAATACACCGAGCCTCAGTTGAACCAACGGGGCGACAAGAACATCTCTGAAGACAAGCTCCCGCTCTATTTCTCCAGCGACTTCTACAACATGCTCATTGTGGCCGACAAATATCAGACCGGCTTCGACGAGCCCATGCTCCACACCATGTTCGTGGACAAGAAACTCAAGAACGTCAAGGCCGTACAGACACTCTCGCGACTGAACCGCTGGCACCCCTTGAAGAAGGATACCTTTGTGTTCGACTTTGTCAATACTGCTGACGAGATAAAGGCTGCCTTTGAGCCTTTCTATAAGGGCACGGAGCTCATCGACCCCGTGGACGTGAACTATGTCTATGGCTTCCATAAGGACATTGAGCTCTTCCACCTCTGGACCTCAGAGGATGAGGAAAAGTTCTATAAGCTCTATGCCGCTTTGACGAAGGACCGGAAGAGCAAGTCGAAACTTGGTGCCATGTCCAACTTCCTGAAGCCTATCGTCGGCCGCTTTGAGGAACTGGAAGAGGAAAAGAAGTTTGAGGTTCGTGGCAAGATAAAGAACTTCATCCGCTTCTACAGCTACATGGCTCAGATAGCCCGTACTTTCGACCGTTCACTCATGAAGACCTACATTTTCACCGACTACCTCTACAGGGTACTGCCAAAGACCCCTCACGAGAAGGTGGACCTCGACAAAAAGGTCAGGCTGGTGAACAACTCCATCAAGGCCAACGAGATGCAGAACATCACGCTCGAGGGTAACAAGCCCGAAATCAAGGGCGAAAACCCAAAAGGGGGCCACAAGCCCGAAGACGATCGCGACCTCCTCGACAACATCATTGACAAGGTGAACATCATGTTCCGGGGCGATTTCTCTCCAGCCGACCGAGTGATGGTGGAAGGCATCTTCGACCTCATCCAGAAGAAGTCGACCAAGAAGTTGGCCAAGCAGGCAGCAGGCAATGATGAAAACCAGTTTGTCGACAGCATCTTCCCCGATGTCTTCGGCAAGGCTGCTCAGCAGTGCTATACCACTCAGACCGACGCCTACCGCAAGCTGTTTGAGAACCAGGAGTTCTACCAGACGCTTATGCAACAGATGGGGCACGCTATCTATGAGCGCTACCGGGAGCAAGAGGCCCAAGCATACACGATCAGAAACCTCAGGGAGAAGATGATTCCTTTGATTCGCGAGGACTTTGCAGGACTGGCAGGAGTAGGCAGAACGTTGGAGGAAGCGTTCGACTGGATGATTGATGTGCTGAAGGTGAATAGCATCAACAAATACAATGGACTTGGCGACAACATTCTCAACGCACTCTTCAAACTCTACTGCAGCCCCAACACCCTCACCTTGGCTGAAAAACGCATCTACCTGAAAGCCTTGGTTACAGGTTACGAGTCTTATCTGAAGAAGCTGTACTTCCTTATCAACGACAAGGAGGTTACTGACAGAAACGGTGATGTGGAGCATGCTGCCTTGAGTAATGCGCTCTACAGCATGCACCTCAACAAACTCAAGTATAGCGACAAGCCAATTGACAAGAAGTTTGCCCAGTATGTAGATTTGCTTGTCAATCTTCGCAATGACGAGAACCATGAGGCAAAGAGCCTCGACGCTAAGGAAGTTCAGTTGGGCATCCACGTTGTAACCGTCATGTACATGTACGTTACTTTCAAGAACATCACTGAACTGGAGATGGTTGAGAATAAGTTCAATGTGCTCGAGGATGTTGAGAAGGATCTTCAGGTGCACAACTATCTTCGCCAGATTGTGTCTCTACACACCGACATCTCCATCCTGGGCTTAGCGAAAGAAGCCATTCTCAAATTTGGTGACAGCTACCCGGCCATGAGCATTCAAGAGTGGACCAAGCTTGCACGCAAGTATGCCGAGAAGCGCACAAAGAACTACGAGCTCAAAGACGATGAGCCCATCAACTGGATGGCTGCAGAAAGCGACCCTGAGGAATAATATCGAGTGTACTCTGTCGCAAGTTATTTCTCACGCTGATAGCTATCAGCGTGAGAAATAAAATATTCAAGTTTCGCAAGTTACTGACGCTTTGCAGGGGCCTCGGATAAACCCCGCCCCTACATTAATACCGCAATCATTGCTGATGCATCGCAGGGCGGGACTGTGACACCGTGGGCGGGGTTCATCCCCGCCCAACCGTTTGCGCGTATATAAAAAAACAGACACGCATACAGGGATACCCTCCTGACTTCGTAAATGCGTCACCCTGAATCGGACATAAGTTTATTGGAAAATAGTCACGTACAGACTCAGAGCTCCTTAGGGAGCGTAAGCATGTACATGATTTTCGTTTCCTTAATTCGTAAATGCGTCACCATCAATTGCAGAAACATGCTTATAACTAATTGATAATCAATGCTGACACTTTATCCAGCCAAAGATGTGATGAAGTCAGGAAAGCCTGGAAAACCTTTGCACCGGCGGCTAGTGGTGTACGTCACCGGCGGCTGGTGGTCGGCACCAGGCCGGCCACTACACTGCCACCAATGATGCACAGCTACACGTACGCTATCTGCTGCGCCCCCTCAGCCAGACTTTTTTGAGACAGACGGGCCGCTCAAGACGCTACTTAAACGTCCTGAGCGGCCCTGTTATATTCAAAAGCTGCGCTTATCGCCGTATCATCTTCCGTCCATTGACGGTCACCACCCCTTTGTAGCTCTTGCCGACGCGCTGTCCGGCCAGGTTGTAGGCGGTGCCGTACTGCCGATGCTCTGGGACATTGCAAGTACGGGCCACGCCAACAGGCACGGCAGCCACGCCAAAGCATGGAGGATAATTTCGTTTTTGCCTCGCATCTGCACGATGTTGATATATCCGTTACGGAGTAATGATTTATGCACATGCGGCGGTTCGCCCGCATGGTCCTTTAACGCTTGTGGGCGAGCCCTTGAGGTATCGTCGTGCCCCTATCTTATGGCCATCTTTGCGCCGTGCAGCCCCTGCGCCGTGCGTATGCAGGCCACGTACAGCCCTTTCTGCATGGGCAGGCTGAACGACAGCGTGCCGTTGAACGGCTGCCTGGCAGCGAGTGTGCCGTCGGGGCTGTACAGCATGAACACGCCCTGGCAGCCAAGGTCAGCGTGCAGTGTCTGTCCGGCACGGGCCAAGGCGGGCAGAGCCAGTGTGGGCGCGGTGGCGTGGCCGATGCCTGTCGTGCAAGAGGTGCCCAGCACGTCAAAGGCATACAGCTTGGTGGTCTGCGCGTTCTGCGTCGGGGTGGTGCGCGGGACAACCAGCTTCACATACCGCGCTTTTACGGCATTGTCCAGAGTCACCTTCTTGATGTTGACATTGGCCTGTCCCTTCTTGTCTACAGCCAGTTCCCAGCACGTGTTCGAGTCGCCCGTCACTGAGATGAGGCTAAGGTCGGGTGCCGTGTCGCTTACGTATATCTGGTAGTCGCTTACGTTGACGTCCGGCTCCAGCGTGCGGCAGTCGTACAGGTGGAAGCCGCTCACCATATACTCGTCTTCCAGGTCGATGATGGCAAAGTTGTACGGGTGCGTGTCGGCATTGCCTTTGGCAAAGCACCATTTCGTGTTCTTGTCCGTATGGTTGCCGTCCAGCAGGTTGGCGGCCGTCTCCCTCTCGTTCATGGCGTCGCTGCCCTTGAGCAGGGTCTTGCCGATGCTCACCACGCCTGCGTGGTCGGCCTGCGCGGCCATCTCGCCATAGATGTCCACGCCATAGATGCGCACGGCATTGTCCTTCCTTCCGTCGCCCCGTGTACCCTTTTTCAGCACCAGCTTCACATACCGGGCCTCGGTGTCCGTGAACGACACGTCCTTCGTGGCCTCGTTCTCCACGCCCGTCTTGTGGGCCACTTCCGTCCACTGCTTGCCGTCCATGCTGGTCAGCACCGTATATTCGGGCACATTGCCGCAGTTCGACTCGTGTCCCTGCACGTCGCGGAACACCAGGCGGCGGATGCTGTACACGTCAGTAAACTCGAACACCACCCACGAGTCGCCCACGCTGGTGTCACACCACTTGTGGTTGGGCATGGAGTATGACGTGTTGAGGTAGAAGGGACGCTCGCTGTCGGCAGCGGCCCCGCTGTACGAGTGTATGGTGCAGCGCACCTTGCCCTGCCCGTTGGCGGGCCAGGCGTTGACGATGCCCTCTGGAATCTGGAGCGTGGTGGGGTCGCCAATGCCCGAGCGGTGTGCAGGGTCGTACACGGCCACGCCCACCATCGAGTCGGCACATCCATAGTAGAGATACCACTTGCCATTGTGGTACACCAGACCCTCTATGAATACGGTTCCGGCAGCATACTGGCCCGTCTTCTCAAAGTCGGTCATGGGGCGGAAGAAAGGCTTGTCCAGGCGTGCGATGGGTTTCAGCGGGTCATCGTTCGAGAAGAGAATCTGTCCGGCGGCATACGTGTTGGCAGGATAGGCG
Organism: uncultured Prevotella sp.; assembly: GCA_900315835.1. Classification (GTDB taxonomy): domain Bacteria; phylum Bacteroidota; class Bacteroidia; order Bacteroidales; family Bacteroidaceae; genus Prevotella. The sequence goes on along the minus strand of ONAR01000047.1, from coordinate 1,660 downwards.
GCGTCGGCCTTCATGCCCGAGTCGTTCTTTCCGTTGTAGAACAGGATGATGCCGTCCCCGGTCTTCACGGCAGGAGGCCCGCACTCGGTGAGCATGCTGTCAAAGTAGCCCTCGCGCGGAGTAACGAGATATATAAGGTTCTGGTTTTCATCAACATAGGGAGTCCAGTTCACCAGGTCGTCGCTGGTGGCGGCGCACACCCACTGTTCGCCCCAGTACATCAGGTATTTTTCTTTTCCGCCCACGTTCACCTTGGCGGCCACCTGCCGGCCGTTCACCACCTCGGTGACGATAGAGCCCGACTTGCAGGCCAGGTCCTTGAACTTTCCGTTGTAAGCCCGCAGCAGGGCCGGTCCGTGCTTGGTCCATGTCTTCAGGTCGGAAGAGGTGGCTATGGCCAGGCGTGGCACCTTGTTGTTCCACGAGGTGTAGGTCATCACGTACAGCGTCTTGCCGTCCACGTCGGCGGCCACCACGCGCGGATCCTCGCATCCGCCCTTCCACTCGTATGTCCGCGACACCTCGCTGTCGTCGGGATACATCACGGGCGTGGCCTGCCTGTAGTCAATGTGTATGCCGTCCTTACTCTCGGCATATCCTATGCGCGACGTGCGCCCTCCGATGCCGGCGTTAGGGTCGTCCTCGGCGCGGTACAGTATGCATATCTTACCGTCTTTCTCTACAGCGGCAGGATTAAACGTGTCGGCACACTCCCAAGCCACGCTATGCCCACGCATGGGGCAAGAAAAAGAGGTTGACACATTAGGAGTGATAAGCGGATTTACGCCCTCAGGACGCTCGAAACCACCAAAAGCCCAGGCAGGCAAATGGTTGTCGGCCTGTGCGGGTAGCACATTCAGCACCAGGGCTGTGGCTGCGTTCAGCAGCAATGAAAAAGGTTTATTTGTTATCATTAATATAATAGTAAAGGTTTATATCCATATAACAGTAAGTTATTTTTCTCTTCCTCCCATCCGGCAAGGGCGGGCCTTCCTTATTCCCCCGGCCCAGTACTTAGGCCGGAATACTCGAGTAATCAAGGCCAGATTACCCGAGTACTTCACGTGAAGTACTGCAGTAATCAAGGCCAGATTACCCGAGTACTTCAGTGAAGTACTGCAGTAATCCGGCCGTAGTACGGGAGCGTGCCCACCCGCAAAGACAACAGGCAAGCTGGAACTTGCATCCCCACACGATTCGTTATGGGCCCTTGTTATCTTGCGCTGACGGGTCTGTCGGCCGTCTTTGCGCCGAAGCTCTTATTGGGCTTGCTGCCCATGGTGAACGACAGGGTGCCGCCCCGCATGATGTCGTCGTATGTGATGTACGACTTCGTGTAAGGCTTGCCGTTGAGCCGCACGCTCTGTATATAGACGTTCTTGTCGCTGTTGTTGCTTGCCGTGACGGTGAACTTCCTGCCTCCCCTGAGCGTGATGGAAGCCCGCTTGTAGGCCGGACTGCCGAAGACGTACACGCCGTTGGACGGGTTGACCTGATAGAAGCCGAGCGCCGACGACACGAGCCATGCCGACATCTGTCCGCAGTCCTCGTTGCCCGCATAGCCGTCGGGCTCAGCCTTGTAGAACTGCCTGATGAGCGAGCGCACGCGCGCCGCGGTCTTATACTGCTCGCCTGCGTAAACATACAGGTAAGGGATGTG
>ONAR01000029.1 GCA_900315835.1 uncultured Prevotella sp. | reverse complement strand
GGCATCAAAAACTTTGCAGAAATCATCTGCCATACAATAAATTTCAGTAACTTTGTCCTCGGTGATCATAGCGATTTTTGTCTGTATTTCTTTGTATTTTGACACTATAAAGATACAACAAATTTCGCTAATCACCAAATTTATAAGCACTTATAATTCATCGAACTCACGTTAAATACCGATGCGGCACCGTTCAATCACCGATAAACACCATTGCGGCTGGTGGCCGGCACAAGACCGGCCACTACACTGGCTGAAGCTCAATAACGTTTGATATTATCCGAACCCTTGTAATTCCCGAATACTGAATGCAATAGGATTATCAGCATATTCCTTTAATGAAAGTTAAATAAATTTATGATTTTGAATAATTGATGAATTATATTTGTCACATTCAAATGTTTTTATTATATTTGCAATAACAAAAGAGCGCCCTAACAAGTATATGATTTTTTAAAACACCCTGGCTATGGCAAAGTATAACATTACAGAGAAAAAGAACCGGGAAGCGGCATACCGCTCTCTGGTCAGTCCCCAGCTCATGGATGAGCTCGAGGAGAAAATTAACAACATCATTATTATACAGAAGAAGTATAAGGACAAAGATTACTCTGCCAAGCAACTTGCGGAAGACTTGAACACTAATACCCGTTACATCTCTGCTGTGGTGAATGTGAGGTTTCACATGAACTATACCTCGTATGTCAATAAATACCGCATTCAGGAGGCGATGTCGCTGTTGATTGACAAGCGGTATCAGGACTTGAACATGGAGGACATCTCCGACATGGTGGGCTTCGCCAACCGACAGTCGTTCTATGCCTCTTTCTTCCGCATCAACAACATCACGCCCAGAGAATACCGGACACTGCACATGCCGCCTGACTTTAAGCCGACACGCAAGACCAAGAAGAGAAAAAGAGTGGCTCGAAGCTCCCAGCCTCAGACTCAACCTCAGACAGCTGAGGTAGCCCAGTGAACAGCTGGCGAAGGCTGTGAGGAGCAAATCAGCCGAAGCATATTTCATTAACTGTATGTATATCGAGGATAACCAACCGTTTGAATACAACAACGAGCGTTTTGCCGACTTGCAGATGCTGCGCTATCAGCTCAGCGGCTTCGAGAGGCTGACGCTCCGGCAGAAAATTTATAGCTATTATCTCGCCAAGGCCACGCTGGCCGGCCGCGACATCGTCACCGACCAGTTCGGCAAATACAATCTCGTCATCCGCAAGACCCTGGAGGCCCTCTATGTGAAGGGCAGTGACCGGCAGTCAGACGACTTTCAGGCCATGACCGTCTACTTGAAGCGACTGTGGTTCTCCAACGGCATCTATCACCATTACGGCTGCGAGAAGTTCACACCCGAGTTTAGCGAAACATGGCTGCGGCAAGAGGTAGCAAAGCTTGATCCCGGTCTCCTCCCCCTAAGTAATGGGGAAAGCGCCAAGGAACTGAAGGACAGGCTCTGCCCCGTGATATTCGACCCCGCTGTGCTGCCCAAACGTGTCAATCTGAATACGGCGGAAGATGTGGTCAAGACCTCTGCGTGCAACTATTATGAGGGCGTCTCGCAGCAAGAGGCTACCGACTACTACCGGCAGCAGCGCGACCCCGAAGAAAGCGACTGTCAGCCCTCGTGGGGGCTCAATTCCAAGCTTGTGAAAACCGACGGCGCGCTCCGTGAGGAGAAATACACCACTACTGGTCTTTACGCTCCGGCTATCCGGCAGATTGTTTATTGGTTGGGCAAAGCCGCCGACTATGCCGAGAACGAGCAGCAGCGAGAGTTGATAGCACTGCTCATCCGCTACTATGAGACTGGCGACCTGCGGCTGTTCGACCAGTACAGCATCAAATGGCTGCAGGAGCAGCAGGGCGACATCGACTTCATCAATGGTTTTATCGAGGTCTATGGCGACCCGTTGGGCATCAAAGGCTCATGGGAGGGTCTGGTCGAATACAAGGACCACGAGGCCACCCGCCGCACGCGTGTCATCGCGGACAATGCACAGTGGTTTGAGGATCATTCACCCATCGACCCCCGCTTCAGAAAGCCGAAGGTGAAGGGCGTGACGGCCAACGTGATTTGCGCGGCGATGCTGGGCGGTGATGAATACCCCTCGTCAGCCATCGGCATCAACCTGCCCAATGCTGACTGGATAAGGGCGCGCTACGGTTCGAAGAGCGTGACCATCGGCAATCTGACCGACGCCTACAAGAAGGCGGCCCACGGCAACGGCATGTTGGCGGAATTCGTCATCGACGACGCCACACGCCAGCTCATCGACCGTTACGGTGACCTCTGCGATGACTTGCATACCGACCTTCACGAATGCCTCGGCCACGGCAGCGGTCAACTGTTGCCCGGCGTCTCGTCGGATGCACTGCGCTCCTATGGTAGCACCATCGAGGAGGCGCGCGCCGACCTCTTCGGCCTCTATTATCTGGCTGATGAGAAGTTGGTTGAGTTGGGACTCGTACCCGACGGTGAGGCCTACAAGAGCCAGTACTACACCTATCTTATGAATGGCTTGCTGACGCAGCTGGTGCGCATCAAACCGGGCCATCAGATTGAGGAGGCCCACATGCGCAACCGCGCCATCATTGCCCGCTGGTGTCTGGCCAACGGAGGCGGTGCTGTGGAGCTGGTCAAGCGGGACGGCAGGACCTACGTCAGCATCACTGATTATAAGGCTCTGCGCGGGTGCTTCGGCCGTTTGTTGGCTGAGGTGCAGCGCATCAAAAGTGAGGGCGACTACGAAACAGCCCGGCGCCTGGTGGAGGACTATGGCGTGAAGATTGACGGTGCCCTGCATGCTGAGGTGCTTCAGCGCTATGAGCGGCTGGGCATCGCGCCCTACAAAGGCTTCATCAATCCGAGACTTGAGCCGGTGACCGATGAGAAAGGCGCCATCACCGACATCCGTGTCGACTATACCGAGGCCTACGACCATCAGATGCTGCGCTATTCGCGCGAATATGGACTTCTTTAGACAATAAATCCGGCAGTAGGGCGTTAAGATAGCGTATGACACCGATAGAAATTGAGAGCAAACTGAAAGAAATCAAGCGGAGTTTCCGGCTGATGATGAACGGTCCCGCGTCGCAGTCTATGCGCGAGAAAGGCGTGGAGTATCATCTCAACTGGGGTGTGCCGCTGATGGAGTTGCGCACTATGGCCAAGGAGCTTGGTCAGGACTATCATCTTGCCATAGCCCTGTGGAAGGAGGACATCCGCGAGTGCAAGATCTTGGCCACGCTCGTCATGCCTCACGATCAGATGCCCAAGGATATCGCCGCGCTGTGGATGGAACAGGTGCGGTCGCAGGAGATGGCTGAGATGTTGGCTTTCAACCTCTTACAATACGTCGACTATGCCCCCGAGATTGCTTATGAGTGGATGGCGAGCAGTCAGCCCACCTACCTCATTTGCGCCTTCGATATCGTCGGCCGCTTGTTCATGCGTGGTCAGGAGCCTAATGAGCGAGGTGTCAACGAGTTCATCGATCAGGCCATTGCCGCGCTCCACGACCCTGTTTCGGGCGTGCGTCATGCGGCGATGAACGCCCTCATCCGCTTTGCCGACCTTGGGTTGGTCTATGAGCGCATCGCACAGTCCGCTACCCGTCGAGCCGGTTTCGACTTCCTTTAAAATTCTACCCTTCTTCTCTTCTACTCTTCTGTAATGACTGTACTTCCGGACTTCTTTTGTAATGACTGTACTTCCGGACTTCCGGACTTCTTTTGTAATGACTGGACTTCCGGACTTCTGTACTTCCGGACTTCTTTATTGTAATGACTGGACTTCCGGACTTCCTCTATAAACTATCTTAAAATATACATAATAAGAGCCTTTTTAATATTATTTAGTTGGCTATTTTCCCCGCTCTACCGAGAATGTTGTATTTTTGCAGTCTGAAAAAATAATGCAAAATACAAGAATATTATGGCAGAATCAGTAGATATTCGCGAGCTGAATATGCTCATTGAGCAGCAGAGCGGATTTGTCACTAACCTGGTGAATGGCATGAACCAAGTTATCGTTGGCCAGCGTCACCTTATCGACTCCTTGCTCATCTCACTGCTCAGCGACGGCCATATCCTTCTTGAGGGCGTTCCTGGCTTGGCCAAGACGTTAGCCATCAAGACTTTGGCTCAGCTCATTGATGCCGATTTCTCGCGCATCCAATTCACCCCCGACTTGCTTCCGGCCGACGTCATCGGTACCTTGATCTATTCTCAGAAAGACGAGAGCTTCCATGTGAAGAAGGGTCCCGTGTTTGCCAACTTCGTGCTGGCCGATGAGATCAACCGTGCTCCCGCCAAGGTGCAGAGCGCACTGCTTGAAGCCATGCAGGAGCATCAGGTCACCATCGGTGAGAATACGTTCAAGCTGCCCAATCCTTTCCTTGTGATGGCAACGCAGAACCCCATTGAGCAGGAAGGCACCTATCAGTTGCCCGAGGCTCAGGTCGACCGTTTCATGCTTAAGGTGGTCATCGACTATCCCACGATTGACGAGGAAAAGCAGATTATCCGCGAGAACATTCAGGGCCACATGCCCGAGGTGAAGCCTGTGACCTCTGCCGACGAGATATTGAAGGCCCGTGAGGTGGTCAATCAGGTGTATATCGACGACAAGATTGCGCAGTATATCGCTGACATCGTCTTCGCCTCCCGTTACCCCGACCGCTATGGTTTGAAGGAGCTGAAAGACATGATTACCTTCGGCGGTTCACCGCGTGCGAGCATCAACCTCGCCAAGGCCTCCCGCGCCTATGCCTTCATTAAGCACCGCGGCTATGTGGTGCCCGAGGACGTGCGTGCTGTGGCCCACGACGTGATGCGTCACCGCATTGGACTGAGCTACGAGGCCGAGGCTGCCAACATGACCAGCGAGGAGATTGTCAGTAAAATCATCAACAAGGTGGAGGTTCCTTAATGGATACTTCGGAGATTTTAAAAAAGGTAAGGAAGATAGAGATCAAGACGCGCGGACTGAGTCAGAATATCTTCGCCGGCCAATACCACTCTGCCTTCAAGGGCAAGGGCATGGAGTTTGCCGAGGTGAGGGAATATCAGTTCGGCGACGACGTGCGCGACATCGACTGGAATGTCACAGCGCGCTTTCATCGCCCTTACGTCAAAATCTTTGAAGAGGAGCGTGAGCTGACGGTGATGCTGCTCATCGATGTGTCGGGTTCTCTCGACTTTGGCACTACGAGGCAGACCAAGCGCGACATGGTGACCGAGATTGCGGCCACCATCGCTTTCTCAGCCATTCAGAATAACGATAAGATTGGTGTCATCTTCTTTTCCGACCGCATCGAGAAGTATATCCCGCCAAAGAAGGGGCGCCGCCACATCCTCTATATCATCCGTGAGCTGCTCGACTTCCAGCCCGAGAGTCACAAGACCGACGTGGGCATGGCTACCGCTTTCCTCACACGTATGATGAAACGGCGTTGTACTTCGTTCGTTATCAGCGACTTCTACGACAATAAGGACTTCCTGCAGGAGATGGAGATTGCCAACCGCAAGCACGACATCGTCGCCATACAGGTGTATGACCAGCGCGCTAAGCAGTTGCCCAACATCGGCCTGATGAAGGTGCGTGACGCCGAGAGCGGCCATGAGATGTATATCGACACTGCCGACAAGCGTCTGCGCCGCGCCCACACCCAGTATTGGCTCAGCCGCGAGCAGTATCTGAAGGAAACGTTTGCCAAGAGCAAGGTTGACTGGACGTCGGTGGCCACCAATGAGGACTTCGCCAAAGCGCTGATGCTGCTGTTCAGGCAGCGGGCATGAGGGTGGCTCGGGAGTAGTCTTGAGAAATGTCTTTATAATTTATAAGATTGATGAAGATAAAGTTACGCTATATATTGACCGCGCTTCTGCTCGTCAATGGATTGCTCGGCCACGCTCAGGTGACGGTAGAGCAACTCGTTGACTCCATCGGCATCTTAGTCGGTGAGCAGGCCCATCTGACGCTGCGGGTGACCATGCCCGAAGGCTCGCGCCTGCAGTGGCCTAAGCTGAAAGCGCGTCAGTATGTCACCCCTGGCGTGGAGATTGTCGAGATAGCCCCTGCCGACACCATTGGCAAGGAGGGCAATAACCTGCAGGTGAGCCGGATGTATACCATCACTTCGTTTGACGAGCGGCTCTATGCCATCCCCGCGCTCAAGGTGAGGGTTAACGGCAAGCCCTATCAGGGTGCCACATCGGCACTGAAGGTCATCACGATGGATGTCGATACGCTGCACCCCAACCAGTTCTTCCCGCCGAAAGACGTGCAGGACAATCCCTTCGAGTGGTCGGAGTGGGCGCCTTACTTCTGGCTGTCGTTGCTGATGGTCGCCCTCGGTTTGGTGGGCTTCTACCTCTATCTGCGGCTGCGTGAGAATAAACCGATTATCACCAAGATACGCATCGTCCGCCATGTTCCTCCCCATCAGCGTGCGCTCAACGCCATCGAGAAGATCAAGGCCGAACGCCTGCCGTCGAGCGAGGATCAGAAGGCTTACTACACACAGCTCACCGACACCCTGCGCCAATACATTCAGGAGCGTTTCGGTTTCAACGCCATGGAAATGACCTCCGACCAGATTATCGACCAACTGAGGCAGACCGGTGACCAGAAGATGATTGACGAACTGCGTGAACTCTTCCGCACTGCCGACCTCGTGAAGTTTGCTAAATACTCCACACTGCTCAATGAGAACGACCTCAACCTGGTCAATGCCGTCAACTTCATCGACGAGACCAAGCAGGAGGGTCAGAATGTGGAGGAGCGCATCGTGCCGCAGCTCAGCGACGACGAGAAACGCGAGCGTACGAGCCGCATCACCATCAAGACGCTGCTCTATGGCATTGGTGTCATCATTGTGGCCTTGCTCGTGTATGTCGTCTACAACGTTTATCTGTTGCTGTCGTGACCGGGGCCACCTATAAATGAATAGATTGAAATGGAGTTTGTAAATAGTCAATATTTTCTGCTGCTGCTCTTGCTCATTCCCTATGTGCTGTGGTATTTCCTCAAGCGAAAGGGCAGTGAGCCGACCCTCAGGATGAGCGACACACGCGCTTATCTCACGGCGCCGAAGAGCTGGCGGGTGAGGCTGCTCGACATGCCTATGCTGTTGCGCTGCATCACCTTCACGCTCATCGTCGTGGTGTTGGCGCGGCCTCAGACCCACAACTCCTGGGGAAGCAAGACCGTTGAGGGCATCGACATCATGCTGGCGATGGATGTGTCCACCTCCATGCTGGCTGAGGACTTGAAGCCCAACCGTATTGAGGCTGCAAAGGATGTGGCCGCAGAGTTCATCTCCGGCCGACCCAACGACAACATTGGTCTGACCATCTTTGCGGGTGAGGCCTTCACGCAGTGCCCCATGACCACCGACCATGCGTCGCTGCTCAATCTGCTGCAAAACGTGCGGACGGATATCGCTGCCCGCGGCATCATACAAGACGGCACCGCCATTGGTATGGGGCTGGCCAATGCCATCACCCGACTGAAGACGTCGAAAGCCAAGAGCAAGGTCGTCATCCTGCTTACTGACGGTAGCAACAATATGGGCGACATCTCACCGATGACCGCCGCTCAGATAGCCCATTCGTTGGGCATCAGAGTCTACACCATTGCGGTGGGAACCAATAAGGTGGCGCCTTATCCGATGCCCGTCGGAGGTACGGTGCAGTATGTCAACATTCCCGTCGACATCGACACCAAGACGCTGAGCGATATTGCCGCCACCACCGACGGCAACTTCTACCGCGCTACCAACACCGCGCAGCTGAAGCAGATTTACCGCGACATCGACAAACTGGAGAAGACCAAGATGGATGTCAAGAAGTTCTCCAAGCGCTACGAGGCTTACCAGCCCTTTGCCCTCGCCGCTGTGCTTTGTCTGTTGCTCGAGTTGCTGCTGCGCAATACGGTGCTGCGCCGCATCCCCGAATAGTCGAGAGTGTGGCGTAAATGTAACCATCGTGAAACCGAGAGTTGATTATGTTAAGATTTGAAGATCCCATATATCTGTGGCTGCTGCTGCTCATCCCGCTGATGGCAGTGATACGCTTCGTCACCTGGCGCCGTCGTCGCTCCGCCTTGCGGAAGTTTGGCGACCCCGCTTTGCTGCGTCAGCTCATGCCCGATGTGTCGCGCTATCGTCCGTCGGTCAAGTTCTGGCTGCTCAATGGTGCCTTGGCAGTACTTGTGCTGATGTTGGCACGCCCGCAGATGGGCAGTCGTATCTCCCACGAGAAGCGCAATGGCATCGAGGCCATCATCTGTATGGATATCTCCAACTCCATGCGCGCTGAGGACGTGGTGCCCAGCCGCTTGGATAAGAGCAAGATGCTCGTGGAGGATATGGTCGACCATTTCACCAATGATAAGATAGGTCTCGTGGTGTTTGCCGGCGATGCCTTCGTGCAGTTGCCCATCACGAGTGACTATGTGTCGGCTAAGATGTTCCTGCAGAATATCGACCCCTCGCTCATTCAGACGCAGGGCACCAATATCGGCGATGCCATCAAGGTGGCTATGCAGAGCTTCACCCAGCAGGAAAAGGTGGGGCGCGCCATTATTGTCATCACCGATGGCGAGGATCACGAGGGTGGAGCCTTGGAGGCCGCCGCTGAAGCCAAGAAGAAAGGCATCAACGTGTTTATCCTTGGCGTGGGCAGTCCCAAGGGCGCTCCCATTCCCATGGGCAACGGCGACTATCTGAAGGATGCCTCCGGTCAGACGGTGATGTCGGCGCTCAACGAGCAGATGTGCCGTCAGGTGGCGCAGGCGGGTAGCGGCGTGTATATCCACGTCGACAACACCTCAGATGCGCAGGAAGAGCTCAACGACCAGTTGACGAAACTGCAGAAGGGTGAAACCGATTCGGTCATCTACAGCCAGTATGACGAACAGTTCCAGGCCTTTGGTCTGTTGGCCATCATCTTGCTCATCATCGAGGTCTGTGTGTTGGAGGTAAGAAATCCGAAGCTCAAGTCGCTGAGGCTGTTCAACAAAAAGCAAAAAACGAAATGATGAGGCGGATAATAACAATGAATTGGTTAAAATATATAGGTGTCGTGTTGCTGGCGCTTGTCGGAGTGCAGACGGTCATGGCGCAAAGTGACCGCAACTTCATCCGCAGCGGCAACCGTCTCTACCGGCAGCAGAACTACGCTAAGGCAGAGATTGAATACCGTAAGGCGCTGGCTAAGAATCCGCGCAATCCGCAGGCGATGTACAACCTCGGTTGCGCCCTGCTGATGCAGCAGAAAGACAGTGCCGCCGTGGTGCAGTTTCAGAATGCCGGTAGGACTGAGACTGCCAAGATGCGCAAGGCCATGGTTTACCACAACATTGGCGTAGCCTGCCAGAAGCACCAGCTCTTCGCTGAGGCCATACAAGCTTACGAGGAGAGTCTGAGAAACAACCCCTCAGACAACGAGACGCGCTACAACCTCGTGCTTTGCAAGCGTCAGCAGAAGAAGCAAAAGCAAGATAACAAGAATAATCAACAGCAGAAGAAAAAACAAAAGCAAAACGATAAGAAACAAGACAACAAGAAGAATCAGCAGAAAGACCAGCAGAAGCAACAGCCCAAGCCCGACAACGAGAAGATGAGCAAGGACAATGCCGAACAGCTGCTCAACTATGCCGAGCAAGAAGAGAAGGCTACGCAGCAGCGGTTGAACCGCAACAAGGTGCAGCCTCAGCGCCGCCGCCTTGAGAAGAACTGGTAAAGGCTTAACGACGGATTTCATTCAGACGACAGAAAGATGAGACAACGTTTACTTCATATATTATTACTTGTTTGCTGCTTCATGGGCAGTGTGGGTGCGGCGATGGCGCAAATCAGCGTCTCGGTGCCTTCACGGGTGTCGGCGGGTGAGAACTTTCGACTCGCTTACACCATCAATACCCAAGATGTAGACAATTTCCGCGCTGGCGCCATACCCAGCGGACTCGAGTTGATTGCTGGTCCATACAGGTCGGAGCAGTCGAGCTTCCAGATGATGAATGGCCACACATCGAGCTCCTCGTCGATTACCTTTACGTATACGCTTTACGCCGACAGGAATGGTACCTACACCATTCCTCCTGCCCATGCCATCGTCAACGGGCATCACGTATCCTCGCGTGCCGTTAAGGTAACGGTGTCGGGGCGTGCGCGCAATACGGGTGGTGCGCCGAAGATGCATCAGGATGACTACGCCGATGAGCCGCATTTGCGCTCGGCGGGCAGCCCCATCACGGGTAAGGACCTCTTTATCAAGGTAACCGCCAACAAGCATCGGGTGCATGAGCAAGAGCCGGTGCTGCTGACCTATAAGGTATATACGCTGGTCGACTTGTCGCAGCTCGAGGGTAAGATGCCTGATTTGACGGGCTTCCACTCGCAGGAGATACCCCTGCCGCAGCAAAAGAGCTTCCATGTGGAGAATGTCAACGGCCGCGCTTATCGTGCGGTGACGTGGAGTCAGTATCTGATGTATCCGCAGATGACCGGCAAGCTCAAGATACCTTCCATCACCTTCAAGGGCATCGTTGTCGAGGAGAACCGAAATGTGGATCCCTTCGAGGCCTTCCTCAATGGCGGCTCCGGTTATGTCGAGGTGAAGCGCAACATCGTAGCCCCCGGTGTAGATATTCAAGTAGACCCGCTGCCGGCCAAACCAAAGGATTTCTCCGGTGGTGTGGGTAAGTTCAATATCTCGGCTCAACTCAATAAGGCCGAGGTGAGGGCTGGCGACCCTATCACGATGCGCGTCGTCGTTGGCGGTACCGGCAATCTGAAGCTCATCAAGCAGCCGGTGGTCAACCTTCCTAAGGACTTCGACAAATACGATCCCAAGGTCACCGATAAGACGAAGCTCACCAATACGGGCGTAGGCGGCAACATGGTTTACGACTTCCTCTTTGTGCCTCGCAATCAGGGTAAATACACCATTCCCGCGGTGTCGTTCACTTACTACGATACCGATGCTAATGCTTACAAGACCATCAAGACGAAGCCCTTTGAGGTGAATGTGTTGCCCGGTGGAGATAAGGGTTCATCGGAATCGTTCGCCTCGCTCAAGGACAATGATATACACGACATCAAGACAGGCAACTCTACGGTGCATCAGGTCGACGACTTCTTCTACGGCAGTGCTGCTTACTGGATTACCATCGCCCTGTTGCTGACGGCCTTTGTGGTGCTGTTCATCGTCTTCCGTAAGCGTGCGCTCGACAACGCCAACATCGTGAAGATGCGTGAGAAGAGGGCTACAAAGATTGCCCGCAAGCGCCTGAAGAAAGCCAGCCAGCTGATGTTCAAGCACCAGTCAGCCGAGTTCTACGATGAGGTGCTGCGCGCCCTTTGGGGCTATGTCGGCTATAAGCTCAACATGCCCGTAGAGAAGCTCTCGCGTGAGAATATCAAGGGGGAGCTGGGTTCGCACGGTGTACCCGACGAGTGCATCGATAAGTTTATTGCCGCACTCGACGAATGCGAGTTTGAGCGTTATGCACCCGGCGATAGCTCCGGCAATATGGAGAAGACTTTCCAATACGCCATGACGGCAATCATGGAGATTGAGGATGTGATGAACAAAAAGAAACGGAAATGAAAGTGGAAAGAAAATATAAGATAAGCCTTTGGCGTGGCTTGCAACTGATGATGCTTGCCTTGCTGCTGTTGCTGCCGCAGGGCGCTGCTGCCATCACTAAGCAGAACGCTGACGACTGTTACCGCAAGGGCAACTACCAGCAGGCCATTGCCGACTACACAACGCTGTTGAAGCAAGGTGTCTCGGCTGATTTATATTATAATCTTGGCAATGCCTACTATCGCTCCGACAACATCGCGAAGGCCATTCTCTGCTACGAGCGTGCGTTACTCTTGGCACCCGGCGACAAGGACATTCGCTTCAACCTTCAGTTTGCCAACTCCAAGACCATCGACAAGATAACGCCCGAAAACGAGATCATCTTCGTCACGTGGTATAAGAGCCTCATCAATCTGGCGAGCGTTGATACGTGGGCCCACATCAGCGTGGTCTCCATCATCTTGGCGCTGCTGTTGGCGTTGGTCTACCTCTTTTCCTCACGCGTGGCACTGCGTAAGACCGGCTTCTTCGGGGGCTTGGCATTGCTCTTTGTCTTTCTGCTGACCACCCTGTTTGCCTCTCAGCAGAAGTCGGCGCTTGAGAACCGCTGTGGTGCCATCATCATGTCGCCATCGGTCGTGGTGAAGCAGTCGCCGGTCAACAATGCTACCGACGCCTTCGTCTTGCATGAGGGCACCCGCGTAGACATCACCGACAACGGAATGAAGGGCTGGAAGGGTATCCGACTGGCCGATGGCAGAGAAGGATGGATAAAGTCTACGAGTATTGAATTGATTTAAAGGGTGTTGCGCATGGGTCTGATGAGTGTCATAGCACTGGATAAAGATTTGCTGTTGTGGTTCAACAGCGGCCACTCCTTGTTTCTCGACAGCCTGGTGCCGCTCCTTACATCGGGTTGGATTTGGATACCAATGTATCTGGGCCTCTTCTATCTGGTTGTGAAAAACAATGAGACGATGGCTCAAATCCTTCTCGTTGTAGGCAGCGTATTGTGCTGCTATTTGCTGTCGGGCGGCATTGACGATATGTTGGTCAAGCCGCTCGTTGGCCGTCTTCGCCCCTGCAACGACCCGACGATAGCCGACCAGCTCTCGCTCGTCTCGGGCACGCTGCATTCCGACTTCAGCTTTTTCTCGGCTCATTCTGCCAATACAATGGCCGTGGCCGTGTTCTTCTGCCTCTTGGTCAGAGACCGGTTGTTGAGCATTACTCTCGTCTGCTGGTCACTGCTCAACGCTTGGACGCGCCTCTATCTTGGCGTCCACTTCCCTTCCGATGTTGTCGTCGGACTCTTTGAGGGCGCATTGGCCAGCTTCATCGTCTATTTGGCTTACTGGAAGATTTACTTCAAGATTAGCCCTCGGCTCAACTATATCTCAACGCAATACACCTCAACGGGCTACAGCCGTGTCGACATCGATGTGGTGATGCAGTTGCTGGTGCTTACGGTGGCTGTTGCGGTAATTATCGCCATGGCCAACGTCTTTGCTTAAAGCATTTAAAGTCTGCACCCCTTGAAACGCATTATGATCATGGATACGAAACATATATCAATCAACGATTACGATTATCCGCTGCCTGACGAGCGCATCGCCAAGTTTCCCCTCAAGCAGCGTGACCACAGCAAGTTGCTTGTCTACAACAAGGGCGCTGTGAGTGAGGATGTTTTCTACCATCTGCCCAATTATCTGAAGCCGGGCATGCTGATGGTATTCAACAATACTCGAGTCATACAAGCTCGTCTTCATTTCCGCAAAGAGACGGGCGCACTCATCGAGGTCTTCCTCATGGAGCCTGCAGCACCTGCCGACTACGAACGCATGTTTCAGTCAACCGGCCACTGCAGTTGGCTGACGATGATCGGCAATCTGAAGAAGTGGAAAGAAGGCATCCTCAGCCGCGATGTAGAGGTCAAGGGCAAGATGGTCACGCTCACGGCCTCACTCGACCGCGATAAGACGACCATGAAGAGTGGCGGCACCAATTATTGGGTTGACTTCCAATGGAATGACGACAAGGTGACCTTTGCAGAGCTGCTTGATGCCGTTGGCGAACTCCCCATTCCACCTTACCTCAACCGCAAGACTGAGGAGAGCGATAAGACGACCTATCAGACGGTTTACTCTAAGATTAAAGGCAGTGTGGCCGCGCCTACCGCCGGACTCCATTTTACCGACCAGGTGCTGGCTGACCTCGACGCCAAGGGTATCGTCCGCAATGAGGTTACGCTGCATGTGGGCGCCGGAACGTTCAAACCCGTGAAGACAGAGGAGATTGCGGGCCACAACATGCACTCGGAATATATTGTCGTTCACCGCCGCACCTTCGAGTTGCTGCTGCAGCATGACTGCAAGGCGGTGGCCGTAGGCACCACGAGCGTGCGCACACTGGAGAGTCTATATTATATAGGTGTAAAACTCGCCCAGAATCCAGCTGCCAGTGAAGCCGACCTGCACGTCAACCAATGGGAGCCCTACGACCTGCCCCACAACGACGAGGGTCTGGAGCTCGTAGAGGGCAAACCCGTCAGCGTGGCCGAGTCAATTCAACATATTCTCGATTACCTCGACGCCAACAACTTAGAGGCGCTCCATACCTCGACACAGATCATCATTGCGCCGGGCTATGACTATAAGATAGTGAAGCTGCTCGTGACCAATTTCCATCAGCCCAAAAGCACGCTGTTGCTCTTGGTCAGTGCCTTCCTCAAGGGTGATTGGCGCAAGGTCTATGACTACGCGTTGTCTCACGACTTCCGTTTCCTGAGCTATGGCGACTCTTGCCTCCTGATGCCTTGAGCTTATCTAAATAGATTGCCAAGTCAAAGGCTCAAAAACTCAAGACTCATAAACTCAAGAACTTCTAAACTCATAAACTCAAGAACTCACTCACATGAAAATAGGAGATAAAGTAAAGTTCCTCTCAGAGACCGGCGGCGGTCGCGTTGCCGGATTTCAGGGAAAGAATATCGTGTTGGTGGAAGACGAGGACGGCTTCCAGATACCTACTCCCATCAACGAGGTGGTGGTGGTCAATCAGGAGGATTACTCCACAGCCAACGTCATCAACCGCCGTTCAGCGGCTATGGAGCAGAAAGCCACAGAGACTCCGCTGCAGCGTGGCAACCGCTCGGTGAAGGCGATGATGCAGGAGGGTATGGATGATGCCGTCGACATGTCGCAGCCCGACACCGTTGACCTCAATAAGGAGGTGACCTTTCGTCCGCAGGCCGAGGAGCGCAGCGGCGGCAATAAGCTGTCGGCTTACCTCGCTTTTGTGCCGATGACCGACAACAGCATCAATCATCCCCATTTCGAGGCTTATTTCGTCAACGACAGCAACTATTATCTACAATACGCCTGCCTCGTCACCGAGGGCAACAGTTGCTCACTGAAGGCGCAGGGTGAGGCCGAGCCCAACACCAAGGTGTTTATCGAGGAGTTGGAAGACACCGCGGCCATCAATCAGGTGGGGCGCGTCACCGTTCAGTTGCTGGCGTATAAGCGCGACAAACCTTTCTTGGTCAAGGACCCCGTGAGCGTGCAGTTCCGTTTGGAACCGCTGAAGTTCTACAAGGTTCACACCTTCGAGGATACGCCCTTCTTCGAGGTGCCAGTGCTGCTTTATACCATCGTGGAGAATGACCGCGTCACTCGCCCTTTGGTGGTTGATGCGCGGCAGTTGAAGCAGGAGATGTATAAGCCTGCGCCATCCGCCAATAATATCGATGACAACCGCAGGGAGGCGCTCGAGCGTCGCTACACCAACGACCAGAGCAAGGGCAATCCCAAGCATTCGCCTTATCAGCGCCACCGTGGATTGGACGATGCCATCGTCGTCGACCTTCATGCCGATGCGTTGCTCGACTCCACCGCAGGACTCGGACCCGGCGACATCTTGGAGTATCAGTTGAAAGTCTTCCGCGATACGCTCAAACAATACGCTGGTAAGAAAGGACAGAAGCTCATCTTCATCCATGGCAAGGGAGCCGGCGTATTGCGGCGCGCCATCATCAACGAGATTACTTACAAATATAAGACTTACACCTATCAGGATGCCTCGTTTCAGGAATACGGTTACGGCGCCACGCAGGTGACCATTAAATAAACCATCAAACAACGCTTGAACTATGAAGTACGGAATCATTAAGGTGGCATGTGCAGTGCCCGTCGTGAGTGTTGCCGACTGTGGGCAAAACATCAAGGAGATGGAGTCGCTCATTGCCCAGGCTGAAGGGCAGAAGGCAGAGATCATCGTCTTCCCCGAACTGAGCATTACGGGTTACACCTGTCAGGACCTGTTCCGCCAGCAGTTGCTCCTCGATGCGGCTGAGAACTGCGTCATGCAACTGCTTGAGTTCAGTCGCCAGCTGAACATCATCAGCATCGTCGGTGCACCGGTTGTGGTGGGCGATTTGCTGTTGAACTGCGCTGTCGTCTTTCAGCAGGGCAAGATTTTAGGCATCGTGCCGAAGATCTTTCTGCCCAACTACAGCGAGTTCTATGAGAAGCGGTGGTTCGCCTCTTCGCAGGATCTTCGTCCGCAGACCATCCGCTATGCAGGCCACCCTGTCATGATGACGGCTTCACCACAACTTTTCCGCACCATCGACGGTGCCTTATTCGGCATCGAAATCTGCGAGGATGTGTGGGCTCCTACGCCGCCCAGCAACCACCTCGCCCTTGCCGGTGCCGACCTCATCTTCAACCTCTCAGCCAGCGACGAGCTCATCGGCAAGCACGCTTACCTCAAGAGCCTGTTGGCGCAGCAGAGTGCCCGCACGATGTGTGGCTACATCTACAGTGGCGCGGGCTTCGGCGAGAGTACGCAGGATGTGGTTTATGGCGGCAATGCACTCGTCTATGAGAATGGAAAACTGTTGGCCGAAGGCGAGCGCTTCGCCACGTCCAGCCAACTGATTTTTGCTCAGATTGATGTGGAAAGCCTGCGCGCCGACCGCCGCAACAATACGACGTTTGTCAATGCACAGCGCCGCATGCTGCAGGAGGAGGTCATCATCCACGACGCCGAGGCTGTCAGCTTGAACGACTTCGTGCTCGAGCGTACGGTCAATCCTCATCCGTTCATTCCCACAAGCGAGGACATGGAAGCCTCCTGCAACGAAATCTTCAGCATACAGGTGATGGGCTTGGCCAAGCGTCTTGTTCACACCCATTGCAATACCGTGGTCATCGGCATCAGCGGTGGCTTGGACTCCACGCTGGCGTTGCTTGTCTGCGTTAAGACCTTCGACAAGCTCGGACTTAACCGCAAGGGCATCATTGGCGTGACCATGCCCGGTTTCGGCACCACTGGTCGTACGCATGAGAATGCGCTGTCGCTCATGCAGTCGCTCGGCGTCTCGGTGCGCGAGATCAATATCAGCAAGAGCGTGATGCAGCATTTCGAAGACATTGGTCAGGACCCGCAGACGATGGATGTCACCTACGAGAACTCGCAGGCACGCGAGCGTACGCAGATTCTCATGGATCTTGCCAACAAGCTCGGCGGCATGGTCATCGGTACCGGCGACTTGTCGGAGCTGGCCTTGGGTTGGGCCACCTACAACGGCGACCACATGTCGATGTACGGCGTCAATGCCTCCATCCCCAAGACCCTCATCAAGTATCTCGTGCAGTTTGTAGCCAAGAGCGTTGACGGACAGTCGTCGGCCACGCTTTACGACATCATCGATACGCCCATCTCACCGGAGCTCATCCCTGCCGACGACAACGGCAACATCAAACAGAAGACAGAGGACCTCGTGGGCCCCTATGAGCTACACGACTTCTTCCTCTACCACTTCCTGCGCCATGGGTTCAGTCCGAGGAAAATCTTCCTCTTGGCGCGCAAGGCTTTCGAATCGACGCAAGCCGCTTATCCTGACGCCGGTCACTACGACGATGAGACCATTCTGCATTGGCTCAAGACGTTCTGCCGCCGTTTCTTCAACCAGCAGTTCAAGCGCTCTTGTCTGCCCGATGGTCCGAAGGTGGGCTCGGTCAGCCTCAGTCCGCGCGGCGACTGGCGTATGCCTTCCGACGCCACGTCAAGGCTATGGCTGGATGAGGTGGAGAAACTATCGGCTAATGGCAGTAATTGATTATTAAATTCTGATATTATGATTATCGATTTTGAGAAGATTGCTGAAGCTCATCTTGAGGGCTTCAAGGGTGGCAAGGGTAAACTGGATACCCGCAACTTCGTTGACGACCGCGTGAAGATTATGTATTCCACGTTGCGCCCGGGTGCTTCGAGTGGCTTGCATACCCACGAGGGCAACTGCGAGATTGTGTTTGTCATCAGCGGCACCCTCACCTGCCACTACGACGGCAATGTTGAGGTGTGTCATGCCGGTCAGTGCCACTATTGTCCGATGGGGCACAGCCATTACATGGAGAACCTCACCGATCACGACGTTGTTTATCTGGCTGTCGTGCCGGAGCATCATTAACATTCGCATGGAGCAAGGGCTTGCAGTCCTTGCTCTTGTTTTTCTTGCACGCGTCTTTCAATGCGCAACCGTAGCAGGGATCGCCGGGCTTCACCCGGAGCGCCTTGCGGATGCGGATGCCTGCATAGACCAGACAAGCGGCAACGATGATGGCTACAATAATCAGCTGATAATCCATACGAAACTATCTTTTTTAGGGGCGCTTATGCCTTTGCATAGGCTAATTACATGCCAAAATTAATATTTTTCGGTAACAATGTTGGCTTAAATCGATTTTTTCTTTATTTTTGCACCTATTAATTCTTTATAGGAAAAGCGTATGAGCGATTCGCATCAGCACTTGGTGATTATGGCGGGTGGCGTTGGCAGTAGATTCTGGCCAATGAGTACCACCGAGCGCCCCAAGCAGTTTATTGACGTCTTAGGTGTCGGCCGCACGTTGATACAGATGACGGTTGACCGATTCAAGGGCATCTGCCCCGTTGAGAATATTTGGGTAGTGACCAATAAGCGGTATGCCGATATAGTGGCCGAGCAGCTGCCCGACATTCCTCGCGGCAACATTCTTCAGGAACCCTGCCGCCGCAATACGGCGCCGTGCATTGCTTACGTCAGTTGGCGTATCAAGGCCAAGGATCCAAAGGCCAATATTGTCGTTTCCCCGAGCGACCATGTGGTGTTGGACATCAATGAGTTTCAGCGTATCATCAAGCAGAGTCTGAAGTTCACAGCTGAGACCGATGCCATCCTCACCATCGGCATCAAACCCAACCGCCCTGAGATCGGCTATGGCTATATCCAAGCCGATCTGACGAGCAGTTCGCCACGCAACCGCGAGATCTACCGCGTCGACTCCTTCCGCGAGAAGCCCGACTTGGCTACGGCGACGCGCTACATCAGCGAGAACAATTATTTCTGGAATGCGGGCATCTTCATTTGGAGCGTTGAGACCATCGTCAATGCCCTGCGCATCTATGCTCCGCGCATCAACAACATCTTTGAGCGTCTGCTCGGCGTGATGGGTACTGCCGAGGAGCAGGCCGCCATCGAGAGCGTCTACCCCGACTGCGACAACATCTCAATCGACTATGCTGTCTTGGAGAAGGCTGAGGAGATTTTCGTCTGTCCGGCCGACTTCGGTTGGAGCGACCTGGGCACGTGGGGCTCTCTGCTGATGCAGACCAAGCGCGATGTCTATGGCAACAGTTGCATCGGTCCGAACGTTAAGACTTACGAGACGCGCAACTGCATCATTCATGCGCTTGACGAGGAGAAGGTCGTCGTGCAGGGCCTCGACGGCTACATCGTAGCTGAGCATGACGGCAAGTTGCTGGTCTGCAAGTTGTCGGAAGAGCAGCGCATCAAAGAATTCTCGGAAGATTAGGGCAATAGCGCCTTTCCCGGATATTAGTGTAGTGGCCGTGCCTTGTGCCGGCCACTAACAACTATTGCCAAAGCAATGGCGCGCTATTGTGTGTCAAGTTTTTTGGCATTTTTTTAACATGGAGACGGCCGTCGTTGCGTCCAAGGTCGTCCTTGGCTCCAAATAACGCAATCTGGAGCGAATTAAGAAGTATTTTCTTAAACAGTTGGAAATCAGTTTGTTAAGTATAACGACACCCGTATTGTGTTTTCAGTTGCCTTCTTTGCCATCGTCATTCGATACCTATCGCAGTGCGATAGTTATGCTATGATGGTGCGATAGCTATGGTATCGCGGTGCGATCAGATACTTATCGCGGTGCGATCGCTATGGTATCGCGATGCGATCAGATACTTATCGCAGTTAGATGTGTGGTTTATGGCCGTTGGATAGGCTGTTTATTGTAGATGGATGAGGTAAAAACGTTGGTTTGAACCCTGTTTTGCGGTAATTTCATCGAAAGTCTGTCGTATTGGCTTCTCTCAAACAAGCAAAAACT
Organism: uncultured Prevotella sp.; assembly: GCA_900315835.1. Taxonomy (GTDB): domain Bacteria; phylum Bacteroidota; class Bacteroidia; order Bacteroidales; family Bacteroidaceae; genus Prevotella. The sequence goes on along the minus strand of ONAR01000029.1, from coordinate 10,041 downwards.
AGAACACGATTTTGTCCGCTTATTTCCTATTTTTTAACAATTCAATCGTGTGGTGACCGAGCATGGTGCTGGCATTAAAGGCGCAAATAATAAGGTAAGGAAATAGGAGATTGACAGTAAAAAGTAGCAGACAAAGGTTAATCAACCGCGGACCGGTTGCGGCGAAACGATAGTCGGGTATTGCTCGCACCACCCGAATATTATGGGGGTACTTCTATTTCCTTCGACTTGTGGACGTTTTGCCGCAACTGCTCCGCTTTGGTAAATATTGCTTGCTAAATTAGATAAGATTTACTTCACCCTCACCCGCTTAGCCTTGCTTTCGTTCGACATGCGGTCGAGGGCGGTCACTGCATAAGTTGCTACAGCGCCATTGCCTGCGGTCAAGCGATAGAAGGTGTTGGGAGTAATGGCGACAATCTTTGACGGATCGCTGAGGTCGATGCGGTCGCCTTTGTCGAAACGATAGACGACGTATTTCACCGCTTCATCGCTCCATTTCTTACCCTTGGGTGCAGTCCAGAACAACACGGGGCCGTCTTCGGTGCCGATGACCTTTACCTTACGTGGCTTCTTCGGGGCCTTGTGGTCGATAAACGGCATCAGCGGCTGCAGGGCAGGGTAGCGCCAGTAACTGTTGCGTAAGACGGTGCCGTAGTTGCCAAGGTTTTGCACAGCGGCGTCGGCATACCACAGAACGGTGCCCTCAACATTGGGCAAGCTCTGGTGCAGACGGTGCTTGGCGGGCATCTGGTTGCTGTTGGGATTGGCGGGGTCGGGGTACTTCACCGTGCGCTCGATGCTCTCACCAATGAAGAGCGGACGGTTGGCGGCAAAGCGGTTCCACCATTTGATCAGCGTCTCATAGTCGGCGGCCTTATTGCCAATCTCCCAATAGAGCTGTGGCGCACAATAATCCAGCCAGCCGTTGCTAATCCACAGCAAAACGTCGGCGTAGAGGTCGTCGTAGTTCTGCAGCCCAGTGGTGGCGCTGCCGTTCTTCGGGTCAGTGCGCTGGTTGCGGTAGATGCCGAAGGGCGAGATACCCACCTTCACCCAAGGCTTGCGCGCGTGAACCGTCTCATAAAGTTGTTTGACAAATAGATTGACGTTGTCGCGGCGCCAGTCGGCAATATTCCTGAAGCCACGCGGATCGGCTTTGAAGTAAGCCTCGTCGGGAATCGCCTCGCCGTTGGGGTAGGGGTAGAAATAGTCGTCGATGTGGAGGCCGTCGATGTCGTAGCGGCTCACGATGTCGTCGGCCACGCGGCAGATGTAGTCGCGGTTCTCCTTCAGTGCAGGGTTGAGAATGAGTTGGTTGCCGTAGCTGAACACGCGCTCAGGGTGCTGCGCAGCAATGTGGTTGGGCGCCAGCGTCGTTGACCCCATCTTAGCGCGGTAGGGGTTAATCCACGCGTGTAGCTCCATGCCACGCTTGTGGCACTGCTCCACCATCCACTGCAACGGATCCCAGTAGGGGTCGGGGCGCTGCCCCTGACGACCGGTGAGGAAGCGGCTCCACGGCTCTATGCTGCTGGCGTAGAGCGCATCGCACTCGGGGCGCACCTGGAAGATGATGGCGTTGACGCCGTCAGCCTGAAGCACGTCGAGCTGATGAGCGAGCTTCTGCTGCATCGCCGCCGTGGAGAGACCATTGTATTGACCGTTGATCACCTGCATCCACGCGCCGCGGAACTCCCGCTTTTGGGCAAACGTGGCGCAGGCTGTCAGCAGTAAGATAATCGCTAAAAGACTTTTCTTCATGATGATTTCCGGATAGCGTAAGTCATTTAGCAGACCTTTTCGAGTTTCTTCATTACCGAGAAGATGAACAGGAAGCTGGCCAGACAGAGGGCGACCAATACACCCCAGACTGCGGTCAGTGGTACGTTGTTCCACAGATAGGCGGGAATCTGAACGAGGAAGTTGCCGACGGCAGTGGCGCCAAACCAGCAACCCATCATCACGCCCTGATACTTCTGCGGGGCCACCTTACTGACGAAGCTGATGCCCATCGGCGAGAGGAGCAGTTCGGCGAAGGTCAGCACCAAATAGGTGGAGACGAGCCAGAGCGTGCTCACGCGCTGCGGATCATCGGCGGGGTAGCTGGAGCTGTATTTCAGTCCAATGGAGGCAATGATCATGATGACGTAGCCAATGCCGGCCACGAGCATGCCGAAGCCAATCTTACGCGGTGCTGACGGCTCCTTGCCCTTGGAAGCCAGCCAACCGAACAGGGCCATGCTGACGGGCGTAAGCATCACGACGAAGCAGGGGTTGAACTGCTGGAAGAGGGGCACCTCGACGTTGACGGTCTCGTGAGCCGAGAGGTTATACTTATAGCCGAGGAAGGCGGCGCACGCCAAGATGATGACGCCGGCGATGGTCTTACCCGTCGAGGTCTTGCTCTGGAAGAGGGCGAAGAGGGCATAGACGGCGACGATGACGGCCAACAGATTGGTTACATCGAAGAGCATGCCGGTGATGCCGGTGGCGGTAGTCTGCGTGAAGTCGCGTGCGAAGTAGGTGAGCGTCAGGCCGTTCTGATGGAAAGCCATCCAGAAGAAGATGACGACGGCGAAGACGAGGAACAGCGCCACGAGGCGGCTGTGGGTGTCGGCCTTATCTTCAGGTGTCTCCTCATGCTTGGTCTCGACCACCTTCTCCTCAACAGCCTCTTTCTTCTTCGCGGTGTTGTCGACCTTGGCGAAGGTCCAGCGGAAGCCGTAGTAGATGGCGATGGAGACGATGAGTGAGAGGCAGGCTACGCCGAAAGCATAGTGGTAAGCCGTAGACTCAGAGGCTCCCAGCGAGTTCATTGCCCACGCATGGAGCTTGGTGGCGGCTGTCGGAGCGAAGAGGGCGCCGATGTTGATGGCCATATAGAAGATGGAGAAGCCGGCATCGCGCTGCGAGGTGTATTGCGGGTCGTCGTAGAGTTTGCCCACCATCACCTGCAGATTACCTTTGAAGAGCGAGGTGCCGATGCTGATCATGAGCAAGGCTGTGGCCATGATGACGATGGCGGCTGAGCCAGCGCCAGCGGGAATGGCAAGCAGCAGATAGCCGAGGAACATCACCAGGATGCCGATGGTGACACAGCGGCCGTAGCCGATGCGGTCGGCAACAGCGCCGCCGACGATGGGGAGGAAGTAGACTAACATGAGGAAGGTGGCATACACTGTACCCGCTAAGCCCTCGCCCCAGCCGAAGTTGGCTTGGAGAAACAATACGAAGATAGCCAGCATGGTGTAGTAGCCGAAGCGCTCGCCGGTATTGGCCAGCGCCAGCGCGTAGAGTCCTTTAGGTTGGTTTTCAAACATGATTTATACTATTTATTGTGTTATTGTTATCTGATTATAGCGTAGTGATGGCGGCTATCGGGTGATGTCGAACAGATAGCCGAGCTTGATGGTGATGGTGCCGAAGTTGCTCGATGCGAAGTAGTCGCGCTTCGAGTCGCCGTAGATATTGCCGAGTCCATAGTAGTAGCGGCCCTCGAGCGTGAAGCGCCCCACCTTGGGGATGGCCCACTCGATGCCTGCGCCCGCAGCGATGCCGTAGTCAAACTTATTCTCCACCTTCATCGTGTCTTGGGCAACGATGGTATTGGCGCGGTCGGTCATATTGCGGTTGGCCCAGTCGAAGTTGGTCTTGGTGCTCTCGCTGAGGTAGATGCCCAACTGCGGTCCGGCATTGACGAAGAAGTTGATGCCCTTGTTCTCGCGGCCCCAGGCGAGGTGCGCCATGAAGGGTATCTGCACGTAGTTGATGGTGCGCTCGTATTGCTCAGCCAAGCCTGTGGTAGCGTTGATGACGGCGTTGTCGTTGACATCTTGGATGTTCTCCTTCCAGCCGAGTTGGCTGTAGTTGATTTCGGCTTGAATAGAGGCGATGGTCGAGAAGTATTTCTCAACGGTGTATCTCACGGTGAGGCCGCCGTTGATGCCGCCTTTCATCGACTGCACCACCTTTGGCGTGAAGCGTATGGAGGTGAGGTTGTAGCCGCCGTTGACGCCGACCGACAACGTGTTGCGGTGCTCGCCAATCTGCGCCTGCACCGTGAGCGGCAGCAGAAGCAGGGTCAGGGCGATGAGCTTATGGATGGGTCTGATCATTGTTCAATTAATAGGATAAAGCCTCGATGTTGCCGTTGGGCAGGAAGTGTATCAGTTGGAAATAGTCATTCTGCATGCCCGCGGTGCTGATTTGCTTAAACGCCAGCGGCGACTGCAGGGCATGGTAGCGGTTCTGCTCCCTGGTGCCTTTGAATGCCTTGCCGTAGCGGGCAATACCCCGGAGGAAGAACTGGCCCTGGTCATAGCCGGTGATGGCGAAGCGCGGAAGGGCTTGCTGCATCGGGGTGTGGAACCAGCGCTCGTAGCTCTGGCAGAGGGCTGCGGTGCGCTTGTCGAGAGGATTATAATAAAAGGTGGAGGGAATGTAGGTGTCGAACTGATGGAACTTTGCCTCGTCGAGCTGCTGATACATCAGCCATTCGGTGTAGCCGAAGAGCGAGATCCGCAGCGTGGGGTGCGTGGCCTTGAGAATGGCGAGCTTGTTGAGCACCTGCGTAAGTTCGGGTGAGCGTGCGCTGTTGAGGATGACAACGTTAGGCTCGGTGGCGCTGAACTGGCGGGCGAAGGCGTCGTCGGAGCTCGATACGTTGGTGATGCCGTATTTGATGTTGTTACTCTCGAGGCGCGTACGCAGGCTGAAGGTGAAGGATCCCTTCTTCGATGTCTTGTCGTTGCAGTCGACGAAGACGGGGTGCGCCTTGGGGAAGGTCTTGAGAAAACTCTCGATGGCGCTGTTGTACAAGCGGTTATCGGTTTGATACACTTGGAAAATCTGTGTGTAGAGCGATACGTCGTCACCCGAGATGGAGAAGGGAATGACCATCTTGATGTCTCTGGCTTTGCAGAATTCGGCCAAGCCACGCACCTGCTTCGAATAAAGCGGACCGAAGACGACGTCGCAGCGGGCGCCAGCCAACGAGGGCATAAACTGGGTGATGTCGCTGTCGATGTTGACATTCCACGCGTGGATGTCGACCGAAAGGCCCTCAGCCCTCAAGCTGTCGCAAGCCATGAGCAGTCCGCGGTAGTATTCGGTCATCCGTCGGCCATCGCCGTCGTTGTTGTGGAGCGGCAGCAGCACGCCGACGCTGAGGTGCTTGCCTTGCAGCGCGCCCTGTGTGGCCGATTTCGCTGATGAATAGCCGGCTGAGCCCTTCGCGCCTTTGGCCGTAGTCGGGTAGGGGATGAGCACGTAGTCGCCCGCCTTCAGCGAATAGCCTTCGGCTTTCATCTCCGGATTGGCGTTGAGCAACTCGTCAATGGTGAGGTCGTATTTGTGGGCAATGCCATAGATGGTGTCCTTTTTCTTTACCTTGTATTTCTTCTGCACGCCCGAGGCCTGACCCCAAGCCGAGGCGCAGAGGAGCGTCAGCAGCGCAAAAAGTACGGTTCTAAGTGTTTTCTTCATTATCGTTGTACACTCAAATTGCTATTTATTCTGCAAACTTACACAAAAATAACGATATTTCCATCGGTTCTGCCAAAAAGGTTGCTTCAATGGCGTAAATTCATCTTTTTTCAAAAAAAGCCTTATAGTTTTTGGCAGAATAAAATATTATCGCTAACTTTGCAGCCGCAAATAAGGGCACGGTGCGTTGTCCGAACGGTTAGGTACTGGTCTGCAAAACCACTCAAGGCGGTTCGACTCCGCCACGCACCTCTGAAAAGGTTGTACTTGGGCTTCGGCTTCGGTGCAACCTTTTTTCGATAAAGCGTTCAATCATTGACAATCATGCGTAAGCTAAGCTGTATATTTATCCTCGTTTTTACCTTCCTCTGCACCATGCCGACGTTGGCTCAGATGCGGAAGATTGAAGCTTATGAGTTGTATTTCAATCAATTTTCCGACTTAGCCATTGAGCAGATGGTGCGCTACCACATCCCCGCAAGCATCACGCTGGCGCAAGGCGTGTTTGAGAGCAATGCGGGCCGGAGCCGTTTGGCTACGGTCGGCAACAACCACTTCGGCATCAAATGCCACGGTTGGCGTGGGCGATCAATCAATGCCGACGACGATTACAACAACGAATGCTTCCGGGCCTACGACAGCGCCAAAGACAGCTACGAGGACCACAGCCGCTTTCTGAGGGGCAACCAGCGCTATGCCCGGTTGTTCAACCTCAGCAGCAACGATTACCGCGGATGGGCCTACGGGCTTAAGGCCTGCGGCTACGCCACCAACCCCAACTACGCGCAGAAGCTCATCGGCATCATCGAACTGTATGAGCTTTACAAATACGACAACGCCAAAGGCTACGACCGCTTCATGGCCGACCGCTACGATGCGCGCAACCACATGGCAGCGCCGACAGGCTACCACCCGATTCATAAATGCAACAAGAACTACTACATCGTAGTGCGTGAAGGCGATACGTTCAAGAGCCTCTCGAAGGAGACGGGTGTGTCGGAGCGGAAGTTGGCAAAATACAATGAGCACGACAAGCACGACCCGCTGCAGGCCGGCGAGATTATCTACCTGATGAAGAAGCAGAAACGCGCCAACAAGTCGTTCAAAGGCAAGCCGCACATCGTGAAGGAGGGCGAGAGCATGCACTCCATCGCGCAGCTGTACGGCATCAGAGTGAAGAATCTCTACAAGATGAACCACATGCAGCTGGATGATAATCTCAGCGTGGGTCAGCAACTTAAAGTAAGGTAAACACATGGATAAGAAGCATTTGATGATGATATTGGCCCTGCTTTGCATCGGCCTCTCCCTGTCGGCGCAGGACTTCAACCGCTGGTTCGTAGACAAGACGCTGCGCATCGACTATGTCTTTTCGGGTAACGTCAAAGAGCAGCATATTGCCGTTGACGAGTTGTTGACTGAGCCGCGGTGGTATGGCAAACGGCAGCGGCTGAGTGAGGTGCCGATGGAGGGCAACGGTCAGATTACGGTGCGCGACCACCGCTCGGGGCAGGTCATCTACCGCAATTCCTTCTCTACGCTGTTTCAGGAGTGGCTGTCTTACCCCGAGGCCCAGACCGCGACGAAGAGCTTTGAGAATGTCTTCCTGGTGCCGATGCCGAAGGATACGGTCGACGTCACCGTTGACCTGCGCAACAACCGCCGCGAGGTGATGGCGTCGCTCACCCACATGGTGGTGCCCAATGACATTCTGATACGCCCCATCGGCAACAGCCGCGTGACGCCTTACGTCACCCTGCAGACGGCCGCCGACACCTCGCGCTGCATCCGCATTGCTTACGTGGCCGAGGGTTACCGCCCCGAAGAGATGGGCACGTTCCTCGAAGATGCGCGCAAGGCCATGGGGTACCTCTTCTCTTACGAGCCGTTCAAGAGCATGCGCGACCGCTTCAACATCGTCGCCGTGGAGTCGCCGTCGGAGGAGTCGGGTACAAGCTATCCGTCGAAGAATGTGTGGAAACGCACGGCGCTCAGCTCTCATTTCGATACCTTCTACAGCAACCGCTACCTCACTACGCTCCACCTCAAGGATCTCCACGATTGGCTCGCCGGCATTCCTTACGAGCATATCATCGTCTTGGTCAATACGTCGGAGTATGGCGGCGGAGGCATCCTCAACAGCTACAACCTCTCGATGACCCACCACAAGAACTTCCGCCCTGTTGTCGTTCACGAGTTCGGCCACAGCTTCGCCGGACTGGCAGATGAGTATGCCTACGAGGAGGAGCAGGTGCCGATGTATCCGGCCGATGTTGAGCCGTGGGAGAAGAACATCACGACGAAGGTCAACTTCCACGGCAAGTGGGAGAACCTCATTGGCAAGGATCCGAAAGCGGGCTTCTACGAGGGCGCCGGCTACACGCTGAAAGGCGTCTACCGGGCTTACCCCGACTGCCGCATGCGCACCAATGAATACCCTGACTTCTGCCCCGCTTGTCAGCAAGCCATCCGCGCGGTTATCGACTTCTATACGCGGTAAGCGGGTCGAAGCGCTGGCGGACCATTACGCTAAAACAATAAGATTCATTGAAGTTGAAGCGTTGTATCATCCTCATCTTGAGCCTCCTCAGCCTATCGGCTGCCAGTTTTGCCGCAAGACCAAACAAGGAGGATGCCAAGGATTTGGGTATTGCCATCGACTATTTCCAGAGTGGCAAATACCATGAGGCGCTACTTTATTTTGCGCGTCTCGACAGCCTCTATCGGCTCAATCCTCGGTTCAGGGCTTATACGGCGCTATGCTATTACTATGACGGCGACAACCGGCATGCGGTGAGGATCTTCGACGTGGTGCTGCCGCAGCTCACGGCTTTCTCGCCGTCGGAGCGGTCGGTTTACTATCGCGCCAATGCCGATGCCCATCAGCAGTTGGGGCAGTTGGACGAGGCGGCTGCGGCCTACGACTCGCTGCTGGTGCTTTGCCACGACAACGAGAAGGCGGAGGCTTATTTCCAGCGTGGGGTCATCCGCACCCAACAGCAGCAGTGGCTGTCGGCCCTCGACGACCTGCAGTCGGCGCTGGTCTATTACCGGCGCTATCAGCCTGAGGCCAAGGCGCGTATCGCGCAGATACGAAACATGATAGTGGGCTGCTGCGATAATATCAACCAAATGCAAGACAAACGGACAGAACCATGATATTTTATCTTTCAGGCACTGGCAATACGGAGTGGGCCGCACAGTATCTGGCCCAAAAGACGGGTGAGCAGCTCGTCTTCATTCCCGATTGGTTGCGGGCGAATGAGGCTCGCGGAGGGGAGACGGCAGATCAACAGACGGAAGGGCAACAGACGGCACTTCAGTCAGACGCCGCTGTTGAGCCTTCGCAGATGCTGCAGTTGAAGGAGGGCGAGCGCATCGGATTGTGCTTCCCGGTTCACGGTTGGCGGCCGCCGCAGATTGTGCGGCGTTTCATCGAACTGATGCCGCTGCCGCCGAAGGGGCATTATCTCTACGCTGTCTGTACCGCTGGCGACAACATCGGTGAGACCATCGACATCCTTCGGCAAGACCTGGGCAAACGGGGACTGCAGCTTGACGCAGCCTTCTCGCTCATCATGCCGGAGTCGTATGTCGGACTGCCTTTCTTCGAGGTGGATCCCGAGGCCAAGGAGATGGAGAAGAAACGGAAGGCGGAGGACAAGCTGAAGCAGTTCACCGACCTCATCCTTCAGCGGCAACAGGCTACGGATTTGGTCATCGGTCACTGGCCGCGCCTCAACTCGCGCTTCCTCGGTGGTTTCTTCACGCGTTATCTCATCACTGACAAGCCTTTCCGCGTGGATAGCGCCAAGTGCGTGAAGTGTGGCATCTGCGCCGATGTATGCCCAACGCAGAACGTCATCGGTGGCCTCGGCAAGGAACCCGTGTGGAAGCATGACGGTTCTTGCCTGGCGTGCTTCGCCTGTTATCACCACTGCCCGCACCATGCCATAGAATATGGACGGCAGACACAACATAAGGGCCAATACTTTTATAAGAAGAGAAGAGGGTAGGATAGCGCCCCTGCCTAACAACAACTCCCGTTCACTGGACCGGCCAATGAACGGGAGTTACTAGTTATATGATTGATAAAACGGGATCTTAGAACTGTAACCATTCAATTTAGGCCGTCCCATAATTAAAATTGGGTAGGAGGTAAACACTAATCATAGGGGTTATCTCCTACTTTCGTGTTTACCGACCTCCCACCACCGTACAAGCGGTTCCGCATACGGCTGTTTCGTGCTTTTTACACCTCACCGTGTGTGGCAAGATGTTTCCAACCATCCATTTGAGTTTGACACTTCTATCCTATTGTCGGATTCCGTCCTATCATAGTGGATAGAGAGCTCCTTATGGACATCTGTCTTGAACGCTCGCATGGTAGCAGTCATTTACTTTGCGCTGCACGATTCAGTCCTTCCCCTTATGCACACGTGCATTGGGTAGTACGACCTCTGCTGACTTCTCACGACAAGCTTTACTCCACAATGTACATCGAATGATTCATCTTCACCAATGCGTCCGTGAGACCTCACTAGTTAAGCATAC
>ONAR01000004.1 GCA_900315835.1 uncultured Prevotella sp. | reverse complement strand
CTCCATGTCCAGAAGGAGCTCACTCTTCTTCGGTTCTCATAAGGGAGCCGAAAGGGCAGCTGTGCTCTATACGCTCGCATTGTCTGCCAAGATGAACCACCTCAACTTCTTCGACTACCTCACTGACATCCTTGACAGGACTGCCCAATGGCAACCCAACGTACCACTGGAGAATTACAGGAATCTATTACCTGACCGTTGGCAACCATCCACAAAAGACTAACAAAACTGAGCAAGCCTCCTCTCTTGCTCAGTTTTTTTGTGGCAATACGTGAATGCCGATGCGCTTACGCTGCAAGAAGAATCTTGAAGTTTGGTCGCAACGCGCAACCCCCAAGTCTCTCACGAGAATTGGGGGTTGACGTTACCTGAAACATTCTTTTAGTAACCTTAGAACTACTACCTATCAGTCCTTAAAAAACAAATCTTAAACCTAAAACTAAAAACCTATATGAATAATTTACTACTTAAATCCTCTAATACTTTCTTAGCGATACATTCACATGTATTCCAAGCTTTTCAGGCAGCCGTCAGCTGCTTTTGTATTATCACGATGCAAAGTTAGGCATTTCCCCCACACGTTATTCACTTTTTATCGATTTCTGTATCATATTAGCGCGCAATCGATTACACGCTACCATCACTATAGAGCAGCCTCAGCACGGCAGAAACCGGCTGAACGATATATAATGCTGGGTAATGAATGTCAACAAGTTACAAAGGATAGATGCTGTTACCACCATCGACAAACGCCTCGGCCATTGCAGAAACCATTATGCAAAAGTCGAGGCGTTTACGCAAAGTGTTGCACAAGCTATCTTTTGCGCAGGGGAGAATGAGGCCTACAGGTAGCGCTCTACAAACTTTCTCACCACGCGGGTGTAGTCGTCGTGGTGGTCGCGGTAGCTGCGGGCGTGAGCCGAATGACGGAAGACGACAAGCTGCTTGGGCGCGGGTTTGGCGGCGTAGAGTGGGAAGACCATGCGCGTCGGCACATAGTCGTCGTTGCCGCCGTGGATAAAGAGCATGGGCTTATGGCATTTGGCCACCTGCTTGAGCGGTGACGACTCGCCAAACGACCAGCCATACTTCAGTTTGCACACACCCGAAGCCGTATAAAGCAGAGGGAAAGCGGGCAAGCCGAACTGCTCACCAATCTCATAGTTGAACTCATCCCACACCGACGTATAGCCGCAGTCCTCGACAAAGCATTTCACCGAAGCCGGCGTCTGCTCACCCGACACATCCATCGTCGTGGCGGCACCCATTGAGATGCCATGCACCACGATGCGCGCATGACCGGTGGAGTCGGCAAACAGCGAGTCGGCGATACCAATCCACTGCAACACATCGAGGCGGTCGGGCCACCCCATCTGGATGGCCTTGCCTTCGCTCTTGCCACTGGCGTGCAGGTCGGGGATGACGAGGTTCATGCCCAACACCTTGTTGTAGATATAACCGATGTGGAGCATGCTCATTGCGCAGTCGGTGTAGCCATGCACCAGCACTGCCGTGCGCGCGGTCTTCACGGGTGCGGCAATCACTACGCCGTGATGACGGTCGCCGTCAGGCGACGTGACGGTGGTGTCGCGCATGACGCCCTTCGTCTGCGTCACCGAGTCCACCCACGATGCAATCCACGGGTAGCCGGTCTTCATGGCCTTCAGCTGTCCGGCGTAGTCGCGGCCCTTGTTCACCTCAGGCCGGAGGGCGTAGCTGAGCAGGTAGACGCTGGCGCCGAGAACCAGCACCAGCACGAAGCCAATGATCACGCCAAGGCAACCCAATGTGTTGCGCGTCTTGTTCATGGCCTTACTTATTGAGTTTCCAAGTCACGCCGTCCTTCGTGTCCTGCACGATGAAGCCGGCCTGCTCCAGCGTATTGCGTATCTCGTCGCTGGTGGCCCAGTCCTTAGCCTCCTTGGCGCGCTGCCGCATGGCGAGCACCATGTCGACAATCTTGCCGTAGGCTTTCTCGCGCTCAGGCGATCCGGCGCCGCGGTTGCTCTCGAGGCCGAGCAGGTCGAAGGTGAACAGGCGCATGGTGTCGCCCAACTCCTTCAGGTCGTCGGCTGAAATTTTCGTCTTATGGTCGACGAGCATGTTGACGAGATGGCAAGCCTCAAACAGGGCGCTGATGACGAGCGGCGTCTGCAGGTCGTCGTTCATGGCGTCGTAGCAGCGCTGACGCAGTTCCTTGACGAACTTCGCCGTATCGGGCTGCGAGCCTTTCGAAGGCTGCACACGGTCGAGGCTGGCAATGCCGTCCATCAAGCGCTCATAGCCTTTCTGTGCGGCCTTCAGGGCATCGTTAGAGAAGTCGACGGTGCCGCGGTAGTGGGCCGAGAGAATAAAGAAGCGGATGGTCATCGGCGAGTAAGCCTGGTCGAGCGAAGGATGGTTGCCCGTGAAGAACTGCTCCAGGGTGATGAAGTTGCCGAGCGACTTACCCATCTTCTGGCCGTTGATGGTAATCATGTTGTTGTGCATCCAGTAGTGCACCATCTGGTCGCCCTGCGAGGCCACCGCCTGCGCAATCTCACACTCGTGGTGCGGGAAGATGAGGTCCATGCCGCCACCGTGGATGTCGAAGTGGTTGCCGAGATATTTGCGGCCCATGGCGGTGCACTCGCAGTGCCAGCCGGGGAAGCCGTCGCTCCACGGACTCGGCCAGCGCATGATGTGCTCGGGCGAGGCTTTCTTCCACAACGCGAAGTCGGCCTGGCAGTGCTTCTCGCCCACCCCGGCCAGCTCGCGCGAGTTGTTGATGATGTCGGTGAGGTTGCGGCCCGACAGAATGCCGTATTTATGGTCTTTGTTGTATTTCTGAATGTCGAAATACACCGACCCGTTGCTCACGTAGGCGTAGCCGTTGTCGAGAATCTGCTTCACCAGCTGCTCCTGCTCGATGATGTGGCCCGTGGCATGCGGCTCAATCGATGGCGGCAGCACGTTGAGCAGCTCCATGGCCTTGTGGTAGCGGTTGGTGTAGTATTGCGCTATCTCCATCGGCTCAAGCTGTTCGAGGCGCGCCTTTTTCTCTATTTTGTCGTCGCCCTCATCAGCGTCATGCTCCAGATGGCCCACGTCGGTGATGTTGCGCACATAGCGCACCTTGTAGCCTAAATGTTTCAAATATCGGAAAAGCACGTCGAACGTGATGGCCGGCCGGGCATGGCCCAGATGCGGGTCGCCGTAGACGGTAGGGCCGCAGACATACATGCCCACATGGGGCGCGTGAAGCGGCTTGAATAGTTCCTTCTTGCGCGAAAGCGTATTGTAAATCAAAAAATTCTGCTCCATAGTCAAAACAATGTGAGGATAAACGTTCATCGCCCGGTCCGGGCTGCTGATGCAAAGTTACATATTTTTATTTGAACGATACGGAGAGGTATCCAATATTTCTACTAAAAAACTTGGCAACCTCCACTTTTTTGCCTAACTTTGACGGCATAAAAGGAAACTTAATACATGGGCAAGCAAGACAATCTTATTTCCTCAGCCTTAGCTCACGACGACAGGGCGGTGTTCGACCGTCTGTTCGAGATGCTGTATCCTAAGGTGAAGTATTTTGTCTTGGGCATGTGCCATGACGAGGACGAGGCGGAAAATCTGACGCAGGACATTTTCCTGAAGCTATGGACCAAGCGCGAGCGGCTGCGCGGCATTGACGACCTCGATGCCTACATCTTCACCGTTGCCCACCACGAGACGCTCAACTTCATCCGCCACTCCCTGACTCTTACGATGACGCCCATCGGCAACGCAGCCGTCAGCCGTGACAGCGGTGACGACACGGAGCGCGACCTGGAATACCAGGAGCTGCTCAACATGGTGTATGCCGAGATTTCGCACATGCCCGAGAAGCGTCGCAAGATATTTCTCATGAGCCGTGAGGAAGGCCTCTCCAACCAGGAGATTGCCGACCGGTTGGGCATCAGCCGGCGCACTGTCGAAGCCCATATCTCCGCCGCCCTGCGCGACTTGCGCCGGGTGTCCTACGTCTTATTCCTTTTGTCTTTGTGGAATAACTGACTCCAATCGACACTTATTCTATTCTATGCTCACATTGTCAATGAGATAATGTGAGGGCGTTGCCGGCTCGTCGCAGTGCGGCAATGGCGGCGCCGGCTTCTGGTTGGGCGTATTGCGGTTGGGCAGGTCGCGGTAGGCTCCGGTGCGGAAGCTCAGTCGCTCCACCTCCTTCACGGCATGGAGAGACGCTACGGCCAGACCGTTGACCGTGATGCGCCCGCGGTCAAGCGTTATCGTCACCGTCTGCCATTCACCCTTTCGATAACTTCCACAGAACTGATTGCCCACCATCATCTGTCCATCGATGAAGGCCAGCGACAGCGCACGCGCACCGTGGCGGTCGGTGACATCCACCTCAAACGGCTCACCGGCCTCAGCCACCACATTGAGACGGAAACGGATTGTCGCCGATGTTGAGGGCTGAAACACGCGTATGGCGCGCGCATAGTCGTAGGGGTCGGCATCGGTGAGCGAGAGATGGGCTGCACTGTCTACCGCCACCTCGCACCACTGCGGCCGGTAGATATTCCAGTTGGCGATGGGCGCGCCGGGTGCGATGTCGTTGAAATCATCATTGACGGGCCCTTCCCAAACCGTGCGTACAGGCAACGGCGTACGGCTCACCCAAATATCTTCCTTGTTGACGCTGTAGGTCAACCAAAGGTCGCTGTCGGGCGGCGTCTGTTCGCCCTCCGTGATGCCACGCACATAGCAGGGACCGAAGTCCTTGTTCTCACCCATGAAGCGGCGGGGCGGCACCTCACCGTGGACTACGCAGATGGAGTCGAACACGATGCCGTCGCTGCTCGTCATCACGGTGAGCGGATAACGGTAGGGCTGCGTCTCTATCGGATTGAAGGCCAAAGCATAGCGACCGTCCTTGGTGCGCTGCCCCCACTGTTTGCCGCCGGCCATGATGAGCGAAGGACAGCGCACGGGCGTCGACCAACTCAGTCCCTCGTCAGGTGACAGGGCGGCGTAAGACCATTTCCACAGCGCCACCACCTTGCCGTCGCGGCGGTGGTAGTAGTTTGTGGCCTGCACGCGGTTGATGGAATCCTTTAAAGTATAGAATCCGTCGAGGCCGCGGTCCTCGTCAATCCATTGCAGCGTCTTGAGCTTGTCGGCCAACAGCGCACGGCAGGCCTCCTTGAAGCCCTTATCTTTCGAGCGCAGATAAAACGGGTAGGCAGTGTTGCTTTCATTCCAATGGGCATGCGACGAATAGCGGATAAAATAGATGGGACCCATCTTTCCGTCGCGCCTCATCTCGCGCACCACACGGCCGATGCCGCCCTCTTTGAAAGGACTGTAGCTGTGGCCGTAGAAGCCCACGATGAGCAGCCGCCCGTTGGGTGCGGTGTAAAAGCCCATGCGCTGGTGCATGATGTAACCGTAGTAAGGCTTGGGAATGGTGACGCCCTTCGGTGCCTTATACACGGGGAACACCACTTCGGGCTTACCCCAGTGTCGGCCGTCGGCCGAGGTCACAAGCAGGGTGTGGCCGGGCGGCTGCTGCTCGTCCTTTGGGTTGGAGAGGTATTCCAGATAGAACCGGCCGTTCCAGTAGGTCATATTCGGCGCATGGTTGTAGGTCCAGCCTACAGTGCTGTTGCTGTCATTTGCCGCGATGTTCGGGTCAGCAATGGCCCCGTGCTGCCTGTTGGCGCGCATCACCTGGATGTTCTCCGTGCCGATGGCATAGCGGAAGCCGCCGTCGTGCAGCCGCGGGTTGCATATCTCGCCACCCACGTAGGCCACCGGCTCCGCGGCCGTGCCGGTCTGCGCGCACGCAGGCCGAATGCCGCACAGGCAAAGCGCGGCCGCGAATGGAAAAAGTCGGACTGCTGTCATTGGATAATGAATCTTTATGAAAAAACGTCTTGCGATTGATGATTATTATGTAGGGCGGGGGTATCAGAGTGCATTTCTCTCCCTTCCCATTTGACCTTATTTCATCACTTTGACGACACGGCCGTCGCCATATCTCACGATGTTCAGTCCCTTGCCCATGCCATTGCGTCTGATGCCAGCCGCATCGTAGATGGCTGTCGGCCGCGACCGGCCGGCAATGCTGACGGCATCGACGCCGGAGCTCACCTCGTTGATGGCCGTCACGGCAAAGACGCTCACCATGCCGTAGCCCCACGTGTCGTTTCGGCAGTTGGAGCTGACCGTCACCGATGACAGTGCGCGGCTGTTGTCGCAGGGCAAGAGCTGCACGCTCATGGCGTAGGCCTGGTTGGTCTCAAGGCTGCCGCCGCCATTGTCGGCACGCCAGCGGTAGAAGCTGAAGTCGCCTCCGAACGCCCAGTCGCCGACGGTAAAACTGCCGGCATTGGCCGTCGTGCCGTCGGCATAATGCAGCGCTACGCTGTAGCTCAGGTCATAGTTGTAGCCGCGGTTGGTTCCGACCGTCAGCAGGGCAATGGAGTCGGCCCTGCACGCGGTGCTGAAAGCCAGTGTCCCGCTCTCACCGCCCTTGGCGAGATAGAGACAGTTGTCGGCCGCGAAGTCGCCCAACTGGAACTTCAGGCCGTTGCCCGTCAACAGTCCGTCGTCGGGTATGGCGCGCGCATTGTCCGCTACACCGGCTGTGGTGAACACGCTGCCGTGGCCGTCGAGGGCGGGATGGCTGCCCTTGTCACGGGGAGCCGCGGCGTCGGACTCTGCTATGCAGTCGGTATTGAAACCCGAGACGACGGTGAGCGGCGTGCATTGCCTGACGAGCGTCTCGGGCTTCTCGCCCAACTTGCCGATGTTCTCGTCCATCCACTCAAGGCGTCTCGACAGCCTGGCTCTCAGGGTATCCACCTCGTCGTCGTAGGATGTCGGCACGCTGTAGTTCGGCCACAGGGTCTGTCCCCATCTTGGCCAGGCCTCATGGTTGCGCGCGGCGGCTCCTGAGGCGGTCAGCCTGCCGACAAGGGTGTCCAGACTGTCGGACAGCGCACGGTCGGCCAACGCGCCGGCCCTAAGTGCCAGCCACTTGGCTTTCACCGACTGGCGAAATTGGGCGTCATTCATCAAACTGTCCCATTTGGCGGGAACAAGCACCGGGGCTACCTGCGCCTGCAGCAGGCTGTTGGAGGCCCAGGCCCAGGTGTCGGTGCGATAGGCGTCGTAGGCGTCGCAGTTGCCAAAGGCAAGACTGCCGTCGGTCAGGTCGTCGAAACGGTAGCCGTCGATGAAATGGGCCAGCTCCGCAGTCAGGAAGAACCCGGCTTCATGTCCGGCGGAATGGAGGGCGGCCGAGGCCGGGAGCAGCAGATAGACACCATAATATATATTGTCCACCACCAGCTCGCAGGGCTGCGGCTGCCTCACCGGCATGCCCGCTGCCCCTGCGACGACGCCGAGCAGCGAGGTGCGCACCAGACTGCGGTCGGAGAATGGGGCCTGCAGGATGAAGTCGCCCGCCTTGGGCAGCGAGATGCGGTAGGCTTTCTTGTCGCTGTTGGTGAAAGCCGTCCAGCCGTAGTAGCGCAGGCCGCCCCGTTCCTCGGTACTGGCTATCAGGGTCTTGCCGTCGATGGCAATGTCGGCCTGGATGTCGGTGCGGCGCGCTATCTGCTGTCCGCCGGTGCTGATGCGCACTACGGGCAGGGCCGAGGTGGCAAGAGCCGTCTGCCCTACCGTAGTCACGTCGGGCGGAAAGTTGTCAGCCTGCTGCCCCCATGCCGTAAACGGCAGAGACAGCAGGCCGATGAGAAGAATGGCAGTCCTCATTTACCTGACGATTACCTTGCGCACCTTGCCGTTGGCCTCTCTCACGATATTGAGGCCTTTCTGCACCTTGCCCAGGCGCACGCCGCCGATGGTATAGGCCGTAGCCTCGCCCTTGGCAGCCGTCGAAAGGCTGCTTATGCCCGTCTTCTCAGCCTTGATGGCCGTGAAGCCGAGGAACGTGAGGCAGCCATAGCCCCATGCGTCCTTCTGGCACTCGGTGGTGATGGTGACCGAGCTGATGGTCTTGGCAGCGTCAACGGCGGCCCTCACCTCCGACAGACGGAAAGTACCGCTCTCAGGATTGCTGCCGGCATCAAAGCGATAACGCTTGTTGCAGGTATAGACAGCGTCGTGCTCGTTGTCCTGCCCCCAGTCGCTCACCTTGAAAGAGCCGAGGTCTGCCGTGGTGCCGTCGCTATAGTTTACCACCAGCTTGAACTTCAGGTCGAGATTTTCACGATTGGCACCCACAATGAGCATGCCGAGCGTGTCGCAGGCCGTGGCATTGGAGAAGGTCAGCGTGCCGCTCTCGGGCGTGCCGAGCTCGTTGCTGTTGGCCTTGCTGATGCCGATGTAGAGCGCGTTGTTGCCCGTGTATTTGGCCAGCTGATAGACGTGGCCGTTGCTCACGGTGAGCTTGCCGTCAATCGGCATGACTTTATCGCTTTGGTTGATGCCTGTCACTCCATAGCTGACGAGCGCACTTCCGTGGCCGTCGAGCGCGCCCTGGCTTTTCGGCGCGTCAGCGTCAGTCATCATGATAACATCGGCATTGAAGCCACTGGCAACCGTAATGGGCGTGCCATTGTCGGCACTTGCGCCGAGGGCGCAAAGCAACATCATTGAAGTAAACAATTTTTTCATAATGCTTAGTTTTTTGAGTTAAACTGATATGTTGATAAAGTAAAGGCAGGCTTATTGTAACCTCACCCTCCCCAATTGGGGGATGGTCCTTTTTACTCTGCAGGGGCCGGTCTTGTGCCGGCCCTCAAATAATGTTCGACATCTTAAACATCGGGTGGCATTTTTTTATCGGTTGGGACATTTTTTGAGGGCCAGCACAAGACCGGCCCCTGCAGTGTAACCGAGCTTATTGTAACCTCACCCTCCCCATTTGGGGGAGGGCCCTGGCTCGCGTGCGAGCCTGGGGGTGGGGCTGGTCTTGGCTTCAGGTCTTTATTCCTCCGTAGCCTCGTAAGCGCCGACGGCACTGATGCACAAGGGACCGCGCGCATCGGTGAAGCGGATGCGGAGACCGGTGGTGGTGATGTCGGAGGAGAGGCGCAGCAGACGCTTGAAGCCAATGGTGGTCATGGCGTCGGTGCAGGGAATGGCAGTCCACTGGCCGTTGTTCAGGTATTCCACCGTAAAGCTTTTGACGCGCTGACCGAGGGGAATGTATTCCTGCAGCAATACACGGTTGAGCGTCGTGGCCTTGGGCAGGGTGAAGGTGAGCGTACCGGTGGAGGTGCCGTCGGCGGTGGCCCAATAGCTGTCGTAATCGTCGGCAATGACATTGGCCGCCGCGAAGCTGGTACCGCGCTCATTGCTTGCCGTCACCTTGGCGCCATTGAGCAGATTGGTGCGGAAGGTTGACTGAAGGATGCGGTAGTATCCGGCCAGACTCGTCGAGTCGGCAGCCGAAATCTTACCGTGGATGTTGACGGGCACGTTGAGCAGGAAGGTGGAGTTGCGGCCGACGCTCTTATAATAAAGGTCGACGAGTTGCTTCGATGTCAGCACCTTACTTTCGTTGGTGGTGCTCCAGAACCAGTCGGGGCGTCGGATGCTAACGTCGACCTCGGCAGGTACGAAATGTGTGCCGTCGGCATCGCCCTGTGAGAGCACCGTCTCGTAGTTCTCCACGCCGGCCGCCACAGCATGGGCATCGGTGAGGAAAGCCCAGTTGGTCTCTCCGGCCACACCGTCCTCGTTGCCCACCCAGCGGCTGCCGGGACCGCCGTCGGTGTGGATGATGGCCTGCGGCTGCAGCTTGTTGACGAGGGCAAACAAGCGGTCGAACTGATAGTAATGCTGGCGGTCGATGATGCGCTTCTCGCGGGCTCCGCCATAGTAGCCGTCGCCGCCGTTGGCGCCGTCAAACCATATCTCGAAGAGGTTCTTATAATTGAGCAACAGCTCATTGAGCTGGTTGCGATAATATTCAACGTAAGCGGGCTGACCGTAGTTGGCCTGATGGCGGTCCCACGGCGATAGATAGAGCCCGAGGCGCATGTTCAACCGCTTGCACGCCGCGGCCAGTTCACCTACCGCATTGCCGTAGCCATGACGATAGGGCGACTTGCGGATGGTGTAGTCGGTGAAATAAGACGGCCACAGACAGAAGCCATCGTGGTGCTTGGCGGTGAAGATGACGCCGCCCATGCCACCGCCCTGCAGCGTGCGCACCCATTGGTCGCAGTCGAGGGTATCGGGATTGAACACGCTCGGGTCGGCATCACCATAGCCCCATTCCTTGTTCTGGAACGTGTTGGGACCGAAATGGATGAAGGCATAGGTGCCCATCTGCATCAGTTCCACCTGATACTTGGTGGGGACGGGCTGGATAGCGGCCGGAGCCTCTGACTGCGCCGGCATGGCGGCGGGCAGCATGAGCATGGCGCATAAAGCGTAAATGGTCTTCATAGGAAAATCTAAATATAGAAGTTCAGAAGTACGGAAGTATTTAGAAGTCCAGAAGTCCGGAAGTCCGGACTTCTAAAAATTACTTCTCATAGAACGCAATCTTGTCGATTGAGCAGTAGCCCCACTGGATATACTGCCAACCCCAGTAGTCGAGGTTCGGCGTAATCGACACCTTGACGTAGCGGGCCTTCATGGCACCATAGAGCATGTAAGCCGTGTAGCTATACCAGCCAGCACTTACTGAAGGACCACTGTGGCCGGCTGTGTTGCCGAGCGACGTCCAGGTATTGCCATCGGTGCTGACCTCAACGGTGTAGTCCTTGATGGCATCGCCGGAAATGAGGAAGCCGGTAAGATTGTGCTCAGCGCCGAGGTCGAGGGTGAAGCCTGCCGTCTCCTTCTTCTCTGTGAAGCTCCAGCCGTCGGTCGAGAAGGCATTGACATCGAGGCCGTCGGCAGCGGTGCAGGTGAAGGCGTCAGCCGGAATCTCGCTGCCCACAATCTCCTTGGCATCGTCGTTGATCAGGCTCTGCGTGACGTTGACCACCACATAGACGGGCTTGTCAAGCTCAGCCTCCTTGCCGTTGGCCTTCACCACGGGCTTCATGGGCAGCAGATAGGTGCCGAGAGCCAGCGACTGGGCCTTGTCGTCAGGTGCCGACACCTTGATGGGCGTAGTGGCGGCGTCGGCGGTGCTGGCGATGGTGGTGCCCTCCACGGTGAGCGCGCTCACCACGTCGTTGGGCAGAGCCTTGTACGTTGTGTTATGCTCAGTGTTGTAAGCGTCGACTAACGACATATCGGCTTTCAGTGTGACGCTCATGTCAACGCCCAAAGAGACAACGGCCTTGGGCAGGAACTCGGCACTGATGCCGCCGAACACGCCTACCGGCGTATTGACAACGCCCGTCGTGGCAGTGGTATTGTCGAAGCCCAGGAAGTCGTTGCCCGTCTTCACCACGAGGTAGGCCACGCCCTGATCCTCACTGCCCACAGCGCCCTTGGCACTGACGCGAAGCGGAATGAGATAGGCGGGCTCGGTGAGCTTGGCGAAGTCGCTCTGCCTGACCGACACCTCCACAGAGTCGGTGGTGGTGTACTCACCGGCCTTGATGGTAGCCGTCTTCACCTCGAGGTTGTTGAGTACCTCTTGGGGAGCAGCGATGTAGCTGGTGCCATGGGCCTCGTTGTACTTGCTGATGTAGCTGGTGTCGGGCTCGGCACCGACAGTAACCGTGCCGTCAACCGGCCGCTGGATCTGTGCTGGGAAAGAGGCCGTGGCCGAGCCGATATCACCCACCGGCGTGTGATAGATCATGCCCTCAAAGTTCTTCTTTGTTGCCTTGTTGAGGAACACAAGGTCGTTGGGGTTGCCCTTAACGTCGTATTCGTCGTCGGAGCAGGCGGTGAAGCCCAGCCCTGCAACGAGGGCCAGACCAGCGACCATATATAGATTCTTTATTTTCATAGCGTTTCGTCTTTACTGTGATACTTTGTTCTTTTCATCCTTGACGAACTTGATGTAGTTGGCAGCATCGGGCGTAGCGGTGAGCTTGCCGCTCTCGTTGATGTCGCGCTGCGACTTCGTCCAATCCATGTCGTAGCCGTTGCCGGTAACGTCGAGGATGGTGGTGCCACTGGCCTGATTCATCTTCCAGTAGGCCACGAGTCCGTTCGACTTCGGGTCAACACCGGCGATGCCACCCTGAATCTCACTGGACTGTAGCACACGGTTCCACACGCGCACCTCGCAGATACGGCCGTGGAAGAACTGACCACTGTTGTAGCCACCCCACGACATGCCGAGCTCGAAGCGCTGGAAGCGCATCACCTTACCGGGGCTCGAGGTCTTTGCATCTTGCACGCCATCGACGTACATCACGTAGTCGTTGCCGTCGTAGGTGCAGCTGACGAGATACCAGCGGTTGTTGGCGAACAGCGTTGACGAGAAGGCCTTGCCGCCGGGGAGAATCCACTGCAGGCAGTTCTTAGCCGTACCCGACTCACCGAAGCGGAACATGTTGGCGTTTTCCTCATTCTTGCCCTCAACCGACAGCACACGCTGAATCTGGTTGTCCGAGGCTGTACCCGTACCGAGGCTGTAAGGATAAATCTTGAACTCGATGGTGTACTTGGGCAGGTCAACGGCCTTGCTGTCGTCGAAGACGAAGTTGCTCGATGCCTGATAGTTGTTCTCGAGCGAATAGAAGTTGATGATGCGGCTGATGCGGAGATAGATGGTGCGCGAAGCCTCAATCACATCCTCAGAGCCACCCTTGGCATTGGTGATGGTCACCGGAATCATATAGGTGCGGCCCTCCTGGAAGGCATCGGTGCTCGTCATCTCCACATTGGCTGCCGTCGAGATGGCCGTACCGGCCTTGATGGTCAGCGACGTGTTGTCGAGCTTGGCGGCTCCAGCGGGAATGGCGTAGAAGTTGGTACCGTTCTTGGCATTGTATTCGGCCACGAGCGAGGTGTCGATGGCGACGGTCAGGTTGACATCACTGTCCACCTTCTTGGTTGACGACACGGTGATGGGGTAACTGGCAGGCGTGTCCTCAACGACGAACTTCTGCAGGGGCGTGCTCTCGGTGCCCGTGATGAGAAGTCCATTGCGGTCGTAGTTGAAGTCGTCGCCCTCGGCGCAACCGGTCAGGGCAAGCGAGCTCACGGCAACTGCGGCCACGCTAAGCAATTGAAATATCTTTTTCATAATCTATTGTTCGATAATGGTTTATTTATGCATTGCCGGGTTCATAATCTGAATGGCGCGGCGGAAGGCACTGTAGGGCTGGTCGTCCCTTGAGTTGTCCGGTGTCCCGTCGGGATAATACTTGTGCTGGGTGGTGTTGGAATAGTTGTGGTCGATGTAGAACGCGCCGCAGCCACCCTTATGCTTGCCGTTTCCGGGCTCCCACAGGGCATAGTACTCAATCTGACCGCCGTCGTGGTTCTGACCGAACGACTCGCAATAGACGGTCTTCTCGTCGGGGCCGCTGGCACCCACACCGGCGCCCTGCCCACTGTAAGCCTGCTTGATAATCCAGTCGAGCTGGTCCTCATTGACACCGCCGGGATAGCCGCCGAAGTAGTCGATGATGATGAGCTTCTCGGGCCACTTGCCCTCGGGGCCGAAGTACTTGTTGCACTCGTCGACAGCGATGCGCACATTGCTGCCGCTCCAGCCCTCGCAGTCGAAGTCGACACCGTCGAGGTTGTTGTTGACCACCGTATCGACAACCCAACGGGCGTAGGCGCGGATGGCTTCCTCAGAGGCATTCTGACGCAGGTTGATGACGCTATCCTGACGCACGTTGAGCGCAGAGTCGCGATACCAGAAAGCGTGGTTGTAGTTGGAGGCATCGGCGTGGAAGACGAAGCGTGTGCCCTTCTTCTCACGGGTCTCCACCATGTCGGCGTAGGCAACGGGCTGGGTAGCCTGATCGGGCAGACCCATCCAGAGGTTGACGATGTCGAGCGAGTCGGGCAGGCCCATGAACTTCTCACCCCACGACTTCGTATCCTTGGCGCCGGTGGAGCCCTCTGGTGGAGCCCAAGCGGCGTAGTAGCAGTAGCTTATCTCGTGAGGGCTCTGCTTGAAGGCCCTCAGGTTGGCGTAATATTGGGCATCGTATGTGGTCAACGTCTGCACGTCAACGGCCTCGGCGTCGGTATCGCAGCTGGTGAGCGACGATACGGCGAGTGTCGTAAGGGCAGCCAAACCAATGAAATATGATAGTTTCATAATGATTACTTCGTTTTGTTTGGATAATGATTAATGATTAGGATTCTTGTCCCACCAGAGTTTAGTGCCACCGTTGTCGGCACCGCCAAGCAGCTTGACGCCACCCTGTACGGCCTCGGCATTGGTCTCATAGAGCGTAGAGGGATAAGGCATACGACGGATACCGAGATTGCTGTCGATGGTGCCGCCGCTCATGTTGCGCACCACGGGCATCACCTTCGGATAACCGGTACGGCGATACTCAGCCCAAGCCTCGGGGCTGATGGGCCAGTTGGCAATCCACTTCTGCGTGATGATGCGCTCGAGGTTGGTCTCGAAGTCGGCATTGTCGTCCCACTTCACCGTGATGGTGCTGGGCTGCTGGTAGTCGTTGCCGTGGCCGGTATTGTCGGTGTAGGCGGCAGGCTGGTCGGTGCTGTTGCTCAGATACGACTCAGCGCCGTCGGCGCCGCTCTCGGTGAAGGCGACCTTCACACCGTTCTCATAGAAGTCCTTGGCCGTACCGCCCATGCTCCAGCCGCGGAGCGCAGCCTCAGCGCGGAGGAAGTAGCTCTCGGAAGCCTTCATCAGATAGATGGGCGAGATGGCGGTGAGGTTGAGATTGGAAATCTTCGAACCGCGGTAGCTGTCCTTGTCGGCATTGACATCGGCGCCCTGACGCACACCATGGTAGCCGCCGTCGGCAGCCTCCTTGAAGTATTTGCTCAGACGGGGATCCTTCAAACCGTTCAGATAGGAGTCCATCGTAGCGCTCATGCGCTCCTCACCCCAGGAGTAAGCCTGCTCATAGAGCGGGTTCATCAGTGAGATGGCAGTGCTGACAATCTCGGCGTCGTCGCTGGCAGCCTCGAGGAAGCCAACGGGTGAGGCAGCCGACTTCTCGCCCTCGGTCTTAGCCAGCGTGGGGTCAACATAGACCACGCGCAGGGCCAGACGCAGGCGCAGCGTGTTGGCGAGCTTGGTCCATTTCAGGGCATCGCCCTCATAGACGTAGTCGTACTTCGACATAATCTTCGCACCCGACTGTGCATACGGCGTAAGCACATCGATGGCGCTGTCGAGCTCCTCGAAGAAGCGCTTGTAGATGGTCTCCTGCGAGTCGAACTTGGCGTTGACATTACCTTGTTTAAATGAGGTGTAGGGAATGGGGCCGTAGTAGTCGGTCACGCGGTGCATGGCAAGCACCTTGACCACGTCGCCTAAGGCCTTCACCTGCGGCTGGTTCATCTCAATGGCGTTCTTGGCCAGGTTCTGCCAAGCCGGCATAATCTGGGTGAAGCACTGCTTATACATAGAGTTGCCCCACTCCTGCGAGAAGGAGTAGCAGCCGTTGTGCACACTGCTCTTCCAAGTGCCAGTAGCGCCGATGTAGCCTGAATACCAGTCGGCATTCAAACCCTGGAAGTGCTGGTAGGAACCCGTCGAACCGTAGCTGTCGTCCTGTACGCCGCCCGCCGTGAAGGGAATCATGCGTACAACCATTTGCGAGAAGAACGAGCCGGTCTTCAGACCGTCCTTCTCTAACATGTCCTCAGTAGCCTCGTGAGGATTGGTGTTGATGTCCTCGAAGTTATCCGTGCAGGCTGTGGCAGCCATCAGCGTGAGCGCACCGAGGAACGTATATTTGATGATTGATTTCATAATATGGTGTTGCTTATTTAGAACTTAACTTTAACCGAGAAGCCCATGGTGCGCAGGCTCGGCTGCATGAAGTAGTCGATGCCCTGGTTGTAGGTGCCGGTGCTGGCGGTCATTTCAGGATCGAACGGTGCCTTGTTGTAGATCATCCAGAGGTTGTGGGCCACGAAGCTCACGTTGAAGCCGTGGATCCACGATACCCACTTGTTGACGGGCACGTCGTAGCCGAAGCTCAGTTCCTGCAGGCGCAGGTTGGTGGCGCTGTACACATACTGCGAGGCAATGGTCGAGGTGGAGCTTGCCACGGTGGTGTAGTAGTTGTGGGCGTCAATCTTGAAGCCCTGCAGATCGACACCGCCATTGTCGCGGGCGTCGGCCGAGGCCTGTGAGGTGCCGTAGGCATCCATGAGGCTCTGGGTGAGCGATACCACGCGGCCGCCGTTGCGGTAGGTGAACAGGAAGCCGAGGTGGAAGCCCTTCCAGCCGAACGTGTTACCCCAAGAGAGGTTGTAGTTGGGCAGCGTGGTGCCGGCATATTTATATTCGTTGGCCGTGGGCACGACGTTGTAGTTCTGCGTGTCGATGTAGTAGCCGCCGCGCTCATCGGTCTTCAGCGTGCGCACATAGAAGTCGCCGAGCGTTCCGCCTTCGGTGATGGTCTGGCGAACGCCGTTGAAGCCGCCGAGGTCCATCTGGCCAAGGCTGTAGGTCTCGCCGCTCTCAGGGTCAACATAGTTGGTGATGAGCTTCTTCACCTTGTTGCGGTTGAGGGTCCACGTCATGTAGGTCTCCCAGTCGACGGGGCCGAGGGGCTGGTTGAAGCGTGCGGTCAACTCAACACCCTTGTTGTCAACACGTCCGCCGTTGACCCACATGTTGGTGTAACCGGAGGTCTCGGGCAACTTGATGTTGAAGAACTGGTTGTAGGTGCGTGAGTGATAAAGCGTGGCGTTGATGCGCAGCTTGTTGCGGAAGAGCACGAGGTCGATACCAGCCTCCCACGACTTGGTGCGCTCAGCGGTGAGGTCGGAGTTCTTCTTGAAGGTCGACGTCGAGGGACCTGCGTTGGTCACGGGATAGGTGGTCATCGTCAGGAAGGGGTCGGTCGGGTCGTTACCCACCTCAGAGTAGCTGATGCGGGTCTTGAAGTAGTTGAGGTAGTTGTCGCTCTTGATCTGCGGGAAGATCTCGGTCCAGATGCCGGAGATACCGGCGCTCCAATAGAAGAAGCTCTTCTGTGCGCCGGCGAGCTTCGACGACCAGTCGTTGCGCGCGGTGACGTCGAGGTAAGCCATAGAGCGGTAGCCGAGCTGCGCGCTGCCATAGAGGCCCATCTTGCGCGTCTCATAGCCGCTCTGGTTGTGCTTGGTATTGGGGTCGGTGGTCAGCACGTTGCTCACGGTGAAGAGGTTTGGCACCTTTGCCAGCGGGCCTTCCCAGCCGTCCCTGTCAAGGTTGCGCTGGTCGTAGCTCGTACCTATGGTAGCCGTGATGTTCCAGCGCTCCTGGTCGAAGTACTTGTTGATGTTGGCGAAGGCCTCAGCATAGTACTGACGGGTGTTCTGATGGGTCAGACCATAGAAGCCGGTGTCGCTGTGGGCAAACTGGTTGATGGTGCTGGCGGCATATTTCTTCTCATAGCGGTCGTCGTTGCGGTCGTACTTCACACGGCCGGTGAGGCTTATCCAGGGTGCGATGTCATACTTCAGCGAGGCGGTGAAGATATGGCGCTCCTTGTGGTTTACAAACTTGTCGCGCTCGGTTGTCCAGTAGGGGTTCTGCATGCTCATGCTCATGTCGCCCCACGGCCAGTACTGCACGGGGAAGTTGCGGTCGGCATCGTAGCGCTCAAAGTATTTCACGGCATTGAAGTCGGACCCTGGAGGGAAGAGATAGAGGGCGTAGAGCGGGTTGAAGTACTGGCCCTGCGATATCATGTTCTGCTCCTTGACCGTGGAGAGCATATAGCTGAGGTCAAGGGTGAGCTTGTCGTTGAGGAACTTGCTGGTGTTGCGCACGCTCAGGTTGTAGCGGTCGTAGTCGTTGTTGTGGATGAGTCCCTGCGCATTGTTGGAGCCCAACGAGAAATAAGTCTGATTGTTCTTCGTGCCGGTAGAGAGGGCCACGGAGTTGGAGAAGTTGGTCGAGGTCTGGAAGAAGTCGGCGGGATCGTAGTCGGAAGGCTCAGCGAGCTTGCTGCCCCAGCTGTCGAAGCTGCCGGTCGAGGTCTGACCGTAAGTGTTCTGGAACTTAGGCATCACGAGGGGATGCGAGAACTGGAAGCTGCCGGTATAGGTGACGTCGAGGCGGCCCTCTCTACCCTTCTTCGTGGTGACGAGGATGACACCGTTGCTGGCCTCACTACCATAGAGGGCTGCAGCCGAAGGACCGGAGAGCACTGAGATGGACTCGATATCGTCGGGGTTGATGTTGGAGATGGCATCACCGGTGGAACCGGAGCCGTCGTACATCGTTGAGGGCTGGTCGCCCTGCACGTCGGTCATGGGGATACCGTCAATCACATAGAGCACGTTGTTGTTGCCGTTGATTGACTTCACACCACGCATCACCACACGCGAGGCACCGCCGATACCCGACGAGCTGGCGTTGATCTGCACACCGGCGACCTTACCGCTGAGGGAGTTGACGAAGTTGGCGTCCTTCACGGTGGTCACGGCGTCGGAGTTGAGCTGCTGCACGTTGTATGACAGTGACTTGGCTTCCTTCTTGATACCGAGGGCGGTCACCACCACTTCGTTGAGCACCTTGTTGTCTTCCTCCATGGTGACGTTGAGCTCAGAGCCGTTGGCCTTCACGCTCTTGTCGGCAAATCCGACATACGAAAGCAGCAGCGGCTCGCCCTCCTGGGCATCCATACGGAAATTGCCGTCAACATCGGTCACGCCGATATTGCCGCTGTTCTGGCCCTTCACGCTCACGCCAACCAGAGGCTCGCCAGAGGCATCGACCACGTGGCCGGTGACCTTGATGGCCTTACCCTTGCGGCCCTGATGTGAAACGGGGGAAGTAGTGCGGCGGCCCTCCGACTGGCGCAGCACGATGTGGCGCTGGTTGATGTCATACGCCATGCCCGTGCCTTCCAACATCCGGTTGAGGACGTTGGCCAGACTTTGCTTCTGATTGGAGAAGGTGACTTTCTTCTGCAGGTTGATCTTACCCTGTTCGTAGTCAACCGACATCTTGGTCTGCTGCTCGATGGCCTTAATGGTCTGCTGCACAGTGACCTGACGGGCCGGAAGCTGGATGACCTGCTTCTGTCCGTAGGTTACCGAAAGCGTCAACATCAAGGCGAAAGCAGTAGTCAAGCTTCTTTTGCCCAAAGGCAATTTGCTTTTCTTCATCTTGATAGTTTTTAGGACAATTAATGTATATAATTTAAACTCTATTCTGATATAAGACCTCACTGAGGGGTGTCAGTGGGCGGGGCGTTAGCAAGATTGGGGTGCAGGTCAGAGGGGTGTGCCGTAGCGGCATATTGAAGATTTGAAGCGATTGTCAGCGTGAGCCGTGGTAGAACGTTACCAGGCGGCCGCTGACGGTGTAATGCAGGTCGTTGCCCATAAGCACAATCACGTCGAGGACGCTTCTCAGCGGCTCGTTGTGCCGGAATGACATCGTGAAGCGCTTATTGGGGTCAACGGCATAGTCGAACGCGATGTCGACATTATAGTGTCGGCTGATGGCATTGACAATGTCGGTCAGCGACGAGTTGTTGAAATCGAGGTCGCCCTGCGTCCAGCTGGTCACCTGGGCGATGTTGGTCACGCGGCCCATGCTCACCTTGCGCAGGCCGCGCCGATAGACCATCTGGTCGCTGGGCCGCATCAGGGCGGTCATCTTGCCGTCGTACACCTTGATGAGTCCCTCCTCCATGGTGGTGACGATGCTGTCGCTGCCGGGATAGGCCCTGACGTTGAACTTCGTGCCGACGGCCTGCACGTTCAGCCGGCCGGCATGCACGATGAACGGGTGCCGCCTGTCCTTGGCCACGGTGAAGTTGGCCTCGCCCAAGAGGTAGACGTCACGCGTGCCGAGCCGCTTGTTGAACGACTTGGGGTAGTAGAGCGCGGTGCCGCCGTTGACATAGACCCTGGTGCCGTCGGAGAGTGTGACGCTGTCGAGGCCGTCCTCAGGCACGATCAGCTCGGCAAGCTTGGTGTCGCCGGAATGATAATAATGTAAGGAACCGAACCAGATGGCGGTGCCGCATACGACGAGCAGGGCCACTGAAGCCGCCACGCGCAACACGCGCATGAGCCGACGGCGCCGTTGCAGCCGGTCCTCATACGCATCGCGCCGCTCCTGGAAGCGACTGAGCGCCTCACGGGTAGCCTTCGGGTCGCCGGCAACATTCATCTGCTGCCATTCGCCGAAGCATGCCTCGCGCTTCTCGTCAGCATCTTTGCTGCTGACAAGCCACGTCTTCAAGGCTTGCTCGTCGCGCTGGCGCGTCTGACGGCCTAACCACAGGCGGATGATTTTCTGTATGCTGGTTCTTTCCATTACGTCTTAGTCCCCTTTTCAGGGTTTGTTCACCATGCTGACGGATGAAATGGACGACACACGTAGTTAAAAAGTGTGAAATATGCGCGATGGGCAGGGGGCCTCAGCCATCCCGCACGAGTACTTCACGTGAAATACTGCCACCTTCGACGTTGCCGGCAGTAACTTTTTTCTCACACTGATTTGCCAATACGGAAAAGTTTGCCTATTTTTGCAAGAGAAACCAGATGAACGCATTATGGAGCAGACGATGAGAAAATACCCGGTAGGCATACAGACCTTTGAAAGGGTTATCAAAGAAGGCTTTATCTATGTCGATAAGACCGACCTTGTATGGCAATTGGCACACTATGCCACATTTGTTTTCATGAGCCGTCCGCGCCGCTTCGGCAAGTCGCTGCTCACGTCGACATTGGAATCGTATTTCAAAGGCGACCGTGAGTTGTTTGAGGGACTGAAAATCATGGCGCTTGAAAAGGAATGGACTCCCTATCCTGTCATTCATCTCGACCTGAGCATCTGCAAGGGGAAGTCCTCAGCCCAGGAACTCCAGCGGGCGCTGATTTTCCTGTTGAGACGGTTGGACGTTTATGAGGACCATGCTGAAGAAGTGACACCGGGAGAGAAACTCGACGCGCTAATCAGGAGGCTTTATGAGAAGACGGGGCGGCAGGTGGCGGTCATTATCGACGAGTACGACGCGCCCCTGCTCGACGTGCTTCACAACCAGGAGACACTCGATGCCATGCGCAAGGTCATGCAGGAGTTCTATGTACCGCTCAAAGCTAATGAACAGTATATCAAGTTCTGCTTCATCACCGGCATTACAAAGTTCTCGCAGCTGAGCATCTTCTCCACCATCAACAACCTGGCGAATGTCTCTTTGGA
The DNA here is from genome assembly GCA_900315835.1 of uncultured Prevotella sp. Lineage (GTDB taxonomy): Bacteria > Bacteroidota > Bacteroidia > Bacteroidales > Bacteroidaceae > Prevotella. The sequence continues at coordinate 61,225 of ONAR01000004.1, read as the reverse complement.
GAAGGAGTTCTCTACCATCTGCGGCTTTACCGAGGAGGAGCTGTGCACCACCCTTTGGCCCGATGTGGAGCGTATGTCCGCCGTCCTGAAGATTACGCCCGAGCAGATGCACGATAAACTCAAGCAGCGCTACGACGGTTACCATTTCGCCGCTGAAGCCCCTGAAGTCTATAACCCGTTCAGTCTGCTGAACTGCTTCCTGCACCGCAGGCTGAACAACTACTGGTTTGCCTCCGGCACGCCCACCTTCCTCATCAAGCAGATGCAGCATTTCCACACCGACATCACCTCGCTCGACTCGCTCGACGTACCGGAGTCGGCCTTCGACCAGCCTACGGAGAACATGAAAGATGCCCTGCCGCTGCTCTATCAGAGCGGCTACCTCACCATCAAGGACTACGACCCCGAAACGGAAGCCTACCGCCTTGCCATCCCCAACCAGGAGGTGCGAGTGGGATATATCTATGGCCTGCTGCCCACCTACACGGGGCTGAACAGCGGCGACGTGCAGATAGGCTTTGCCGCGAGGTTCTGGAAAGCACTCAGGCAGGGCGACATCGACCTTGCCATGCGGCACATGCAGTCGTATCTTGCCGGCATACCCTATGTGGAGGGCTTCAGGAAGAAGCTCGCCGAGGCCAGCACCAGGGAGGGCTTCTACGAATACACGTTTTACCTCATCTTCTCCATGCTCAACGTCTATGCCCGTACGCAGGTGAAGGTGGCGGGCGGACGCGTGGACATTGTCATCCTCATGCCCGACGCCATCTACGTGATGGAGCTGAAGGTGGGCGACACGGCCCGCCATGCCCTCGACCAAATCAACGCCCGCGGCTATGCCACGCCCTACCTCACCGACGGCCGACGGGTGGTGAAAGTCGGCATACGTTTCGATGCAGACAAGCACACCGTGGACGAGTGGGAAGCGGAAGAGAATGTTAAATGTTGAATGTTGAATGTTGACTGTTGACTGTTAAATGTTGAATGTTGAATGTTGAATGTTGAATGAAAAGTGAGGAATGAACAGGGAGGTATTGATTGCAGTGGCCGCCTCCAATGGCGGCCACTGCAAAACATTACCGTACAGGCCGAACTATTTTGTTATATAGAAACGTTATTTCTCAGTTCTGCCATCGCCTTCGCCCGTGGCAGGATCCTGCCTCAGTTGTGTCACGATCCTGCCTCAGTTGTGTCACGATTCCGTATCATGCCCCGAGTTTTTGTTGTTGCGCTTGTCCCGCGATACCGTTTTGTTTCGCATTGTTGTTATCACTGAATATTCATGTATTTTATTTGGTATTGAAAAGATTATTAATTAACTTTGTGCCATTCTAAAACCGACATAACTCATCTGACAATGAAAAGAAGACCATGGATACCATTATCCCTGTTAGGTCTGGCACTTGCGGGCAGTGTCTATGGCTATGAAGACAGTGAAAGTGTTTACGACCCATACAGCCGTGAACCGCTTCCAGAGGGGGCGCCGGTCTGGATGGCCGCCATCCGCGACGACCCGTCGGGCGTGAGCTATGCTCTGATGGACAGCCTCTACCGCGGCTGGCTGGCCGAGGATGTGGATGCCCGGGTAAAGACGGTGGACCGGAAACCGGCCGTGAACTTCTACCGCCGGTGGATGAAGGCCTACCGCCCGTTTGTCGGCGCCGACGGAATGATACATTTGCCCTCACAACAACATTTTTCCGACAGCCTCGCGTTGCTCAACAGGCGAAGGGCCGTGGCACGCGACGAGGCTTCAACGGGCGGGAAATGGCGGAACATAGGACCCAACGCCACTTATGTCAATGACGCCGGCGGCTTCCGGCTGAAAGACTCACAAGTGTGCGTCTATCGCATAAGCGTGGCGCGAAGCAATCCCTCTATCGTATATTGTGGTACCGAGACCGGCGTAATATTCAAGACTGCCGATAAAGGCAAGAGTTGGAAGCCTTGCAATGCCCTTCACAACTTCGGCGGCCCCATCTATGCCTTGCAGGTGTCGCCGGACAATCCCGACCTTGTCTTCGCGGGTGGGGGACAACGGCTGTGGCGCAGTGCCGACGGAGGACAGACCTGGCAGATGCTGCCGGGCGTGGAACACCGTGTCAACAGCATTCGTTGCACCCCCGGACAGCCATCCCGCATTTCCGTGGCGGCGGGTATCAATGACGGACAGGGCGGCGGGTTCTTCGTCTCCACCGACGGAGGCTCCTCCTTCCGCAAGACATTTGCAGGCATTTGTCACGACCACGAACTGCAGCCCGGCAACAGCGGGCGTGTTTATCTGCTGGCAAAGGCTGACGGGCAGGATAAGTTCGGATTTTACATCTCAGAGGATGGCGGAGAGCATTTCCAGCCCTCCGCGCTGCCCGTAGCCAATATCACCGCCGGACGCATCTGTGTCTCCGACGCGCCGGCAGGCGGCGACTATGTCTATGCCCTTGTCAACGCGAAAGACGGCACCTACGATGAGGGTCCTTACGGCGGACTGGGCCTGCCCTATATCCTGCAGAGCAAGGACGGCGGACGCAGCTGGGCTGACAATACCACGCGCCGCGGACGCGGGCAGACCTTCTCCGACTATATCGACAACGACAAGGGCGGGCAAGGCTATTTCGACATGATGGTCGGAGCGTCGTCGTCCAACCCTGACCATGTCATCTTCGGTCTCTGCTCCGCTTACCGGTCGACAGAGGGCGGAAAGGGCGAAATGCGCAGCACCGCAATAGGGGGGTATCAGAACCTTGACGGCATGCATCCCGATATGCAGGACATTGATGTCTGCGGCAGCGATACATGGATCTGCACCGACGGAGGCGTAAAATACTCACCCGACTTCTTTGCCACGCCAGGCACCGATTGCAATACCGGCATCTATGCCAGCGACTTCCACGGCTTCGGACAAGGATGGAACGAGGACATCATGGCCGGCGGGCGCTGGCACAACGGCGACATTGTGGCCGCTGCCGCCTACAGCGAGGGCAACACGCTGCACGTTGGCGGTGTGGAGTATGCCACCGGCCATGTGCTGCTCAGCAATCCCAGGAAGGTGTACTTCTCTGACGCGGGAACCAGTGTCGTCCCAGACCGGCTGGACGGAAAGGTGACGACAACCTACGGTGAACAGTTTGCCGGAAAGAAACCGCACGAGACGCTCATGACAAGCAATGAGCTGAGCTTTGATCCGCGCTACGCCCTGCGCCTGATGATGAGCTCCAACGAGCAGGACGACCGCGACAAGGTTTATGTCTCCGAGGACGAGGGCCGCTCCTTCCGGCTGTTCTGTGATCTCGAGGGAGAGGATGTGGCCGACTACGAGTTTGCCAGATCAAATCCCGACTACGTCTATGTAGCAGGAAAGTACAACATCTACTACTCTTATGACAATGGCGCCAGCTGGGACTGGTTTGAGAACCGGCCCTTCGACGACGAGTCGAACGGCAGCGTGGGAATAGACATTGCCGTCGATCCGCGCGACGAACACAAGATATGGTACACCAACGGCACGCTTCCCGGCCGTGTGGCTTACACCATGGACAAGGGTGAGACCTGGCACTATCCGCTCACAGATCGTCTGAAGAGCCTGCGCTTCAATTGGATTATCCTTACGGGCAACGAGAAGAACGGCGTTTATCTGGGCACGCAGGAGCAGGCCAGGGTGTTCTATAAGGACGACACGATGGCCGACTGGATCGAATATTCCGACGGGCTTCCCTCCGGGGCGCGCATGGCACGGCTCAAGCCTTTCTATAAGGAGGGACTGCTGCGGGTCGCCACCAGCCAGGGAATATGGGAGGCACCGCTCCGCGACAGGCTGTTCAGGCCTGTGGCGCAACCCATGGCTCTCAATATCGGAAACGGGGACATCTCCGCCACGCCCGGGATGGAGGTCGTGTTCGACAGCTATTCCATCGTCAATCAAAACGGCGCGAAATGGCAATGGTCCTTCAGCCCTCAGCCCCAGCGGGTCACGGGGGCTGACACACGGTCGCCAAGGGTTGTCTTTGGCAACAAAGGCAGCTACGACGTTACCCTGACCGTCACCACACCCCAGGGAACGGACAGCCGGACCATCCGCGGCATGATCCGCATAGATGGCGAGACGGGCCTGCCCGAACCCGTGGCGATGCCGGACGTAAGCGTGGAGGCAGAGGCTGCGGCGGGCAGACTGGTGCTGACCGTTGATGCCAAAGGCCTGGACGAGACCAAGACGCTGACCCTTCACAACGCAAAAGGAATGTTGCTCCACAAGGAAGTCATCGGGAGAGGTATTCAAAAGAAGACACTCAGTCTTCCAAACTACGCCAAAGGCATATACATTTACGAGCTGCGCACACCGAACCGCAAATATTTCGGGAAGTTCGCGATAGAATAACTAATTTTCAAAATTCTCCAATCGTGCACAACAGAAAAACTTTATTGATGGCATGCGCCCTCTGTCTCTCCACGGGAGCAATGGCGCAGACAGATTCCCTGTCCAACTCTTACCGCCCTTATGCGCCGGCCTCCCTGCCCGCCGGCGCTCCGGCATGGATGGCAGAGCTTGCCTGCCCCGAACGTGTCAACTACCATGCCGTGACGGACTCGTTCACACATTTTCTCCTCCGTCATCCTGACGCACGGCGCAAGACACCGCTCATGAAAGCCACGGTCAACTACTTCCGGCGGTGGCAGAAGGCCTATGAGCCTTACGTCCGGGCCGACGGAAGTATCCGCATGCCCGACATGGCAGCGGTCAGGGATTATGTGCGCCAGGCTAATCAACGCACTGCACATCCTTTGCCGGCCAAGGCTATGGCTCAGGACGCCACAGCCGGCTGGCAGCTGCTCTCACCCATAGTGACCTACGACTACAAGACCAAGCAGCTGTCGCCGGCCCAGGCCAATGTCCAGCGCTTAGGTATCTCGAAATCGGATCCCAACACGCTCTATTGCGGCACGGAAACCGGCATGGTGTTCAAGTCGGTGGACAAGGGGCAGCACTGGACACCCACCACCGGCAGCTACTACTTAGGTGGAGAGATTACGACCATCGACGTCTCGCCCACAGATGCTGAGAAGGTGGTCGTAGGAGCCGGGCCGTTCCTTTGGCTCACCACCGACGGGGGCCGTTCCTGGACCGACATCACGCCGGGACAGCTTGGCAGCAGCAGTGCCAGGACACGCGACGCACTGTTTGCCCCCACCCACGACAACCGCATCATGGTGGGCACCGACGCGGGCATCTATGTCTCGGAAGATGGCGGAGTCACCTGGACCTCCGTGGCCTCAGGACAATGCTTCGACCTTAAATACAAGCATGGAGACACGCAGACCGTCTATGCCATGCTCAGGCAGGGCAGCAAGGTCAACTTCTGTGTCAGCACCAACGGGGGAAAGTCCTTCAGCCAGCGCATGCCGCAGTTGGCTTTCAGCCTGGCATGCGGGCGCATAGGCCTGTCGGCGGCACCCTCGGGCAGAGACTATATATATGTGTGGGCCTGCCGCAACGACGGTATCGGTTCCGTCAATCCTCCGTTCTATGCCGGGGCTCCCGTGCTGATGAAGAGCAAAGACGGCGGAGCCACATGGACGGTCTATGACAAGATAGCGGAACAGATGGAGTCGCACGACCGCGCGGGCGGACAAGGCTACTACGACATGGTGGTGACCGCCTCCGACACCGACCCCGAGCACGTGCTCTTCGGCCTCTTGCAGCTCTATCGCTCCGATGATGGCGGTGCCACGCTCAGCAACGTGGGCGGTTACTATGGCAAGTTCGACCTTCACTGCGACATGCAGGACATCTACACTTCGGGGGGCGACACCTGGCTCTCGACCGACGGAGGTGTCATCTATTCGCCCGACTTCTTCGGAAGCCGGGCCGAGGCACGCATCAACGGCATATACGCCTCCGAGTTCTGGGGCTTTGACCAGGGATGGAACGAGGACGTGATGGTGGGGGGAAGAAACCACAACGGCAACATGTCGCAGATGGACCGCTACAACGGAGCCACCATCAGCATGAAGGGAAGCGAGCGCTCCACGGGATACGTCTTTCTCAGCAATCCGAGAAAGATAGCCTACCAGGACTCCGAGAATGTCATCATGCCCGATGACTGGCACGACGAGTTCGTGCCTTTCTATGGTTTCTGGAACTATCCGGCCGAGTCTACGCAGTTCGGACTCGGCTTTGAGTTCGACCCACGCTATGCCAAAAGCTTCCTCATCATCAAGGGAGAGTGGGACGACGACTTCCGCACGCTGTGGAAGACGGTGGACGACGGCGAAAGCTTTGTGCAGCTCCACCAGTTCCCGCAACCCATCACCTCGCACGTCATCTCAAGGTCCAACCCCGACAAGATCGTGGTGACCACCCGCTCGAATGTCTACTGCTCGATGGATGGTGGACAGACCTTTGAGGCCATGCCCAACCTCCCGGCAGAGATCGTCAATGCGCTCAAGCCTAAGGCAGCTATACATCCGCGCAATGAGAATGAGATATGGATCACCACCGGCACGCCCGGCGGAATGTACCGCACCACGGACAACGGACTGTCATGGGAGCACCTGGACCGCGGCCTGTCCGTGCCCGCCACGGGTGAGCAATATCTTGTCAACCGCTTTTTCCTCACTGGCAACGACAAGGATGCGGCCTATGCCGCGGGCAGTGTGTACCGGTCGCTCAACAATGGCTATATGGCCCTGCGGAGCCGTGTGCTCTATTGGGACGAGAGCCAAAAGCAATGGACAGATTTCTCCGAAGGCCTGCCTCCCGTCATCACCATCAACAGGATGCTTCCTTTCTACAAGGAGGGGAAGATCCGCATAGCCACCAACAACGGCATCTGGCAGCGCGACCTCAACGACCGCGAATTCCGCCCCATCGCGCAGCCGCTCATCCTCAACCGGGGACAGGCGGAGGAGCCTGGCAGGACGAATATCGAGTTTGACAGCTATTCCATTGTCAATCAGCAGAAGGCTTCATGGAAATGGGCCTTTGACCCACAGCCGCTCTTCGTCTCCAATCCCGAGGTTCGCAACCCGGTGGTCACCGTGGCCGACGGACAGAGCTACGACGTCACGCTCACTGTGGCCACTCCCGCCGGAACGGACACCAAGACCGTCAGGAGAATGATAGCCGGCGACAAGGATGTGCCGAACGGCATCACGGGCGAGGAGCTGTTGCCAAGCGACATCCTGCTGTCCTCAAGCCACATCTCGAAAGGACAGACGCTCACCTTGACACCAAGGAACATCCACGCTCCTTGCCAATGGAAGCTCTTCGACACATCCGGACGTATCGTACAGACGCTCACCGTAGAGGCTCAGGGGCAGACGACGATCGCCACCGACGGGCTTGCGACGGGAGTGCACTATTATCTCCTGACCGGCAACGGATTCAAAAAGGCCGGGAAAATGACGGTGAGTAACTGACAAATGCTTTAAGAACAAAAATGAGAAAAACATACTTTCTATTGTTGCTCTGGGCCTGCCCCATGGCAGCCGCCGCCGGACCGGACGGACGGGCCGACACGCTGGCCTATCAGTTCGATGGGGTAGTCGTCACGGCCAATAAATGGCGGCAGCCCAAGTATACGCTGACCAGGCGCGTGCTGACGCTCGACCCGCGGCAGGTCTTGCTGGAAAATCCGCAGACCACGGCCGACCTGCTCGGCGCCACGGGAGAGGTCTTTATCCAGAAGAGCCAGTTGGGTGGGGGAAGTCCGATGATCCGCGGCTTTGCCACCAACAGGCTGCTCTATACTGTCGACGGCATACGGATGAACACGGCTATCTTCAGGGCCGGCAACCTGCAGAATGTCATATCCATAGACCCCTTCGCCCTACAGCGTACCGAGGTGATGATGGGTCCCGGATCGGTCATCTATGGCAGCGATGCCATCGGGGGCGTGATAGGGCTCTACACGAAGTCCCCGCTGTTCTCCGGTCGGAAGCCTTTGAGTGTGTCGGGCAACGCCAGCTTGCGCTGCTCCTCGGCCAACAACGAGCGCACCGGGCACTTTGATGTCAATGTCGGGGGGCGCAACTGGGCCGCACTCACCTCTGTGAGCCATTTCCGCTTCGACGACCTCAGACAGGGCACTCACGGCCCCGACAGCTATCTGAGAACCTTCTACGTGCAACGGCAGGACGGGAAAGACATCAAGATTGACAATCCTAAGCCACTCAGCCAGACACCCTCGGGATATACGCAGACCAACATCATGCAGAAACTCAGGTTCAGCCCGGCGGTCCGTTGGGACCTGACCTATGCTTTCCACTATTCGGAGACCTCTGACTACGCGCGCTATGACCGCCTCACACGCATGAAGAAAGATAACCCACAGTTTGCCGAATGGAACTACGGCCCGCAGAAATGGATGCTCAACCAGCTGACCCTGACCCACAGGCAAGCCGGTATCCTTTACGACGAGATGACCGTCAGGCTGGGCATACAGCGCTTTGAGGAAAGCCGGATAAGCAGGAAATGGAACAAGACCGAACGGACGACCAATACGGAGACCGTGGACGCCTGTTCCGTCAATGCCGACTTTGCGAAGAACCTCCTGCCCGCGGTCTCGCTCTATTACGGCCTGGAGTATGTCAATGACCGCGTGAGGTCGGAAGGCGTGACCCTGGACATCACCGACCGGAAAACATCCGTCGCACCCGCACGCTACCCGCAGTCGAGGTGGGAGACGGCTGCCGGCTATGCGCAGGCTTCCTGCAGGCTCTTGCCCGCTCTCAACCTGGAAGCTGGTGTTAGATACACCGGCTACCGGCTGAGAGCCGACTTCAGTCAGGCGGGCATGGAACTTCCTTTTGCTCCTCGTCAGACTATCCGGCGGAGCAATCTCACCGGCAGCGTGGGCGTCAACTGGCGGCCCGGCGGCTCGTGGGTGCTGCGGGGCAGCGTGTCGCGCGGCTTCCGCTGCCCCAATGTGGATGACATGGGGAAGCTCTACGAGTCGGTGGCAGGGGCCGTGGTCGTGCCCAACACGGGTCTGAGGCCGGAGTATGCCACCAACTACGAGCTGGGTGTCTCCGGGCAGGCGGCCCGCTGGCTGTCCGTTGACGTGTCGGCCTACTACACCGATCTGGACCAGGCGCTCGTCAGGCGCGGCTTCAGATGGAACGGGCAGGACAGCATCGTCTTTGGCGGAGAGAAGCTGCGGGTGCTTGCTATCCAGAACGCGGCCGCGGCCCGGGTCTACGGCGCGCAGGCTTACGTGCGCATTCAGCCATGCCGCTTCGTCGTGCTCGACACACACCTCAACTGGCAGCACGGGCGCGAGGAGCTCGACGACGGAAGTCATTCCACGCTGCGCCATACCGTGCCCTTCTTCGGACGAGCCTCACTGACATTCCAATGGCCTCTGCTCCAGCTTCAGGCCTATACGGTGTGGCAGGCCGGACGCAAGGCCGAAGACATGCCCGAGGAGGAACGCGACAAGACCGAGATCTATCCTGTCAATGCCGACGGCAGCGTCTATAGCACGGGATGGTACACCATCAACCTCAAGGTGCTCTACCGCATCGGAAAAAGGACAAGCCTGACTTGTGGATTGGAGAATATCACGGACAGGCGTTATCGCACTTACAGTTCGGGAATCTCCGCACCTGGCCGCAATTTCATCTGCGCAGTAAACTACAGTTTCTGATTGACGGAGGGGAGAGGGATCACCGCGGCAGACTGTTTTACTTCAAGCTGGCGCCGGAGGCGATGTATGCAAAAATCAAGTTCAAATACGACGGCTATCATTTTGCCGGCGGGGCTGAGGCCGTCTTCAATCCTTTCAGTCTGCTCAACGCCCTCGGCGACCGGCTGCTGAGAAACTACTGGTTTGCTTCCGGCACGCCCACCTTCCTCATCAAGCAGATGCAGCATTTCCACACCGACATCACCTCGCTCGACTCGCTCGACGTGCCGGAGTCGGCCTTCGACCAGCCCACGGAGAACATGAAGGACGCGCTGCCCCTGCTCTACCAGAGCGGCTACCTCACCATCAAGGACTACGACCCAGACACAGAGGCCTATGAGCTGTCCATCCCCAACCAGGAGGTGCGCGTGGGCTATGTCAACGGACTGCTGCCCACCTACACCGGCCTGAACAATGCAGATGTGCAGATAGGCTTTGCCGCGAAGTTCTGGAAAGCCCTCAAGACAGGCGACATCGACCTGGCCATGCGGCACATGCAGTCGTATCTTGCCGGCATCCCCTACGTGGAGGGCTTCAAGCAGAAACTCGCCGAGGCAAAGACTAAGGAGGGATTCTACGAATACACGTTCTATCTCATCTTCTCCATGCTCAACGTCTATGCCCGCACGCAGGTGAAGGTGGCGGGCGGCCGCGTCGACATGGTCATCCTCATGCCCGATGCCATCTACGTGATGGAACTGAAGGTGGGCGACACGGCCCGCCATGCCCTCGACCAGATCAATGCCCGCGGCTACGCCACGCCCTACCTCACCGACGGCCGACGGGTGGTGAAAGTCGGCATACGCTTCGATGCCGACAAACACACCGTGGACGAATGGGAGGTGGAAAGCGTATAGTCAAAAGATTGCCTACTGGCCTTTCATCATAAGCTCTATCTTTGTCGGGGCATTGACAACGAGCTTGGCGCACTGCTGGATGTCGGCAGGCGTGATGGCGTTGAGGTCATCGAAGTAGTGGCTGTAATCGTCGTCGCCATTCTCTATCTTGTTCTGGATAATCTCGAGCCAATAAGCGTTCTCCTTGGTCAGATCGTTGTGGCGCTTCGTCATATAAGTCACGATTTTGTCGAACATCTCCTGCGAGATGCCGTGATCAGCCACATCGCGGAGCCCTTGCTTGGCCTTCTCGAGCATGATGTCGGCCTGCTGGTTGTTGGTCTCAAACTCCACACGGATGGTGAACTGACCCTTCGGATGCGTCGAGAGATCGTAGTCGGTGAGCGCGCCATAGGTGCCGCCCTCCTCGCCGCGAAGCGTATTGGTGTAGATCATCTCCAAGGCCTGATGCAGGATGTTGAGCAGCATGCGGTTGTGCATGTTGTACTTCATCTTACCCACCCACGTCAGCATGATGTTGGTCTTGGGGTTCTCCATCTTCCGCGTGAAGTGGCAGACGTAGTTGCCCTTATGCAGATAAGGTATCACATTGCGGTACTTCTCCTTTTTGCCCGTCGAGGGCAGGCCGCCGATATAGCGCACCAGCTGAGGCACATCGCGCTCCATGTCGATATTACCCACAAAGACGAACGTGAAGTCAGAGGCATTGGAGTAACGCTCATTGAACATCTGCAAGACCCGGCGATAGTTGACCCGGTCGAGCATGCTGGTCTTGAACTGTCGGAAGCGCACATTATTATTATACAGCACCTTTGCCACGCTGTCATGCCACTGCGTCTGGATATCCTTTTGAAATTGTATTATTGAATTATGATTTTGTACAAAAATGAAACTACGATAGAGTAGTAACCACATTGCATTCATTCTGAAACTCAATCTCGGCCATATTGCGATACCATTTGAGCCATATCGGGATTTGCGCTTGGTTCACAGACGGGGATGCCTACGCTACGTACTGGTCGGTTCAGCAGCGGTTTCGAGTTCCACCTCCTCTTCTCTATCGGCGTAATGGATGGAATGGTCCTGGAGATAGATGCGGTTGAGGGTGAAGGCCAGCGCCTCCAAGGTCTTGTCCCGTTGATTGGCTTTCAGTTCACACTCCCAAATGGTGATGCAATGCCAGCCCATCTTTGCCAACTGCCGTTGCTCCCGTATGTCACGTTCCCGGTTCCTGTTGATTTTCCTTGTCCAAAACTCCACGTTGGTCCTCGGCATCTTAAAGTACTTGCATCCCTCATGCCCATGCCAGAAGCAACCGTTGACGAAGACACACGTGCGGTACTTGCGAAGTACAATGTCGGGATGCCCGGGCAGCCGCGGATTGTTGAGCCGGTAGCGAAATCCCCTCCTTCACAAGTATTTGCGCACAAGCAACTCAGGCTTCGTGTCCTTGGAGCGGATAGAGGCCATGATGTTATGCCTGTCTTGTGGAGTTCTTGTAAACGACATGGATATTACTTTCTTTGACTGGCCATTGACCGTTTTCGGATTGGTCCTCGGTGGGGTTCTGAATTAGGATCTAACTTATAGAGGAACGACTCGGGGAACAATAAGGGCATTGCTTTGTCCTTTATCTTGAAGTTCCAAGTGTCTCCTCTACCGCTTGGTCTGTTAAGGAGCAATTCCAAAGAGATTAGCTGTTGCATGATCAGATTGTCAAATTCCGCAATATTCGGATTTCGAGTATGCTCGATGTATGAATACTTGAAGAATTCTTTTCCATCAAACATCTTATTGTCAACGGAAATCCAGAATGTTTCCTTATGTTTGGTTTTCAACCTATTATGAAGTGTCATAAGCTGCCATTCCACGATATGGTCAATTGCTGATACTTCTTTTTTCCCAAGCATTTCCAACACTTCATCATTTTGGGTGATATCCAACACAAGAGACTGTGCGTTTGGCCTGTTTGCCTGTACGGTTACTTGAAGGGTTTTGTTGCCATTTCTGACGTAGCCGTATTTCTGAACAATCTGATTCCCATTTTTATATTTGCTGGCTTCCCAATCCGGTATTTGCGAGAACAGTCCATTCTTTGCACCAGACCGCTGTAATCTCTTGCTCTTTAACTCAATGCCTTTATAATCGGGATTGGGATCGCTATTCATAGGAATGCCAAGAAGAGTTTCTACAGCCCTTCCAATGCCGGTGTCGTCTTGAACTTCCGCTTCATACCAATGGCCATTGTCATAAAGCTTCCTGAACTTTCCAAGCAATTCTGTCGCGATTTCCATACTTTTGAGCTGAAGAACGGAAAGAATATCCTTGATGGGATTCTCGGATGAACTCTCGTATGATGTCTTTACATTTGTCTGAGTTACGTTGATGATATAAAGCGTTTGCTCTTTATGGAATAGCGCAAAAATATCATCAGGATTAGTATATCGTTTTAACTTGGAAAACCATATTCTCGGATCTCCTTTCTTCGTGCAAGGACGATAGAGTGATGCTTGTGCAGGAATCATCAGACAATCAGTCAACAAATAAGCCTCCCGATATTCCTTGTTGATTTGTCCTTGCCCTTGACTCGCATAGTCGTGAATGCCCTCTTCAAGGAAATAAGTCCGCATGGGGGCTATCGCATCGAAATAGCCCTTGTCAAGCGAAGTCCAGTAAGTTTGGAACGTAGTATATCTTATGCCCAAGTTTGAGATGAACTTAAAATTGTCAATCTCGAACTGAGTGAAAGGCCGCATATGAATCATATCTGACGGATATATTGTAGTTAACCAAGATGTTTGAGAATCTCATTGGCTATTGCCCTGGCCATCAACGGGGGAACTGCGTTGCCGACAAGCGTATATTGTGGAATTTCCTTTTGACGGTTGTTACCACCGGTCTGTCGCTTGCCTTGGAAGACAAAGGAATCATCGAAACTCTGCAGACGTGCCATTTCCCGCACGGTCAATGGACGGTAGGCCGCATAATGTATGAAATCATCTGGCATGGTGCAGACGGTCGGGCTTTGTCCTTTTGGATTCAGAACGACATAATTGCGTTTTTGTGAGTCAAGTCGTTTTTCCTTCAGTTCCTTTTTTGACTCATCGTAGTCTCCGTGCTTGGCTATGATCCTCAGCCTTTCGCGCACCTTTTCATTTTGCAGGCTTGTCTGGTGATTGAACAATTCCATGTGCTCATACTTGCGTGGCTGCTCCAGCTCTTCCATATTCATCACATGGAAAGGCGGCATGTCGAATGTGAAACGATGTCCCAGCCTGCCCATACGTGACCACTCTGAATAGAGATGCCCATGGGCATCGGGCACACCTTGTATGGTGCGATGTTTCTTCTCATCCTCGTATTCGGGAATGATTTTCGGCTCACGATAATCTTTGGCCGTGTCGCCATTGCCCACCATGTCAAGGTCCCACAAGGCCTCATAGACCGTCACTTTCTGGTCGTCGGTCACGGTGGCCGGAATCTCGCTAATGAGTTCCTGATCGTTTCTGCATCCTATAAAAACGACGCGCTCACGGTTCTGAGGTACTCCATAATTGGAAGACAGGAGTATCATTGGCTCATTGATGTTATACAGGCGGACGGTCTTCATCAAAGCCTCGAACTTTTCAAGAACCTTATCATTTCCCTTGAGCTTTTCCCGAATATAGTCGATGCACTCGTCGAAGGTGGACGTAAGTATTTCCAAGGAACTTTTGAGAGCCTTGGCTTCCTCCTCGCAGTTGCCCATCTTTGACACCTGATCGATGGCTTCCAGCATCTTGTCGAGTATTTGGTCGTCGGAAATGGTCTCAACTATTTCGTTATAGCTATCCATAAACGTGTCGTTGTCGATGTGGGCTGATGTCTTCAACTGAATAACCTGCTTTCGGATTTCCTCCCTTTGCTTCTTCATGTGTAGCAACAAGAGTCCATGACGAACGGTATTCACCTGCGTGTCGCTCTTGCTCACACTATAGTCAAGAAGACGGGTCAGACTTCTGAACTGAGCGTCCAGATTCTCGAAGAACATATCGCTCATCTTCTCCCAGTCTCCGTCTGAGCTTTCCATCTTCAGCCGCAGGATAAGGCAAGAATACAAAGAAGGGTTTAAATCTTTCTTCAGGTTGGCATCAAGAAAATCGTACAATTGGCCCATCTTCATGTCGTCAACGATGGAACGAATCTCACGCAGTATCCGCTCCTTGATCTTACCTCCATCCTTAGTGAGGATGCCCTTGACATTTTCCATGACAAAGTATTTGGGACGCAACGCCTTGATAACCTTGAGATAATGATAGAAAAGGTCATCGCGCTTGTCCAGTTTCTTTCTTCGTCCGGCCAAGCTGAACGACTGACAACTTGGGCCACCCGTGATAACGTCTATCTCCTGTCCTCCGATTTCTCTCTTCAGGTTCGACAGGAAACTATCGTCCATGATGTCCTGACGGATAAACTTTGTATCGAGGCCCAGCATCTTGTTGTAACGGACGTGATGAGTAAGTTCGCAGTTCTCGTTAATGTCGCTTGCAAGCCTAAAATCATAATACTTGTCATCTGTGTATGCTTGCAAAAAGCCCTCGCTGAAGCCACCGGCGCCAGCAAACAGGTCAAGATATGTGACACCCTTCCGGGTTGAGATGAATGATTTCTTTTCAGACATGGTTTTCAGCCTTTCTTTTGAAATTCGTGACAAACAAGTTCTGTGTAATTGACACCCACCAACTCGGCTATCTTGAGTAGGATGTCAAGTGTGGGCTGTGATGCGTTCGTGCACCATTTCGAAACGGTT
Organism: uncultured Prevotella sp.; assembly: GCA_900315835.1. Classification (GTDB taxonomy): domain Bacteria; phylum Bacteroidota; class Bacteroidia; order Bacteroidales; family Bacteroidaceae; genus Prevotella. The sequence goes on along the minus strand of ONAR01000004.1, from coordinate 45,899 downwards.
GTCGGGTCTTTCCCCAACTGTTCGGCCAACCACTTACACGTGCGGTGATTCTCCACCAATACGCTCTTTATGCGGTTTAAATCTTTTCTTTCGTCGCTCATAACTCAATGTTTGGCACAAAGGTACGAAAGAATTCAGCAAAAAGGACAAATCCTATCATCAAAAATTTGAGTATTTGCCAAACAATATGCTTATTTTCATATTTACCTGGTTTATTTCAAAAGAATGGAGTAATATTCCGTCTTTGAGCTGGATATTGGAGGACACTGTCAGCCATGTCACGATGCCATCATCGGAAGAGTTTTTGCGGATACATTGGCGCGCTAATAGAAAATATATGTACCTTTGTACGGCAAACCCCCAAAACTACAATCTATGACCGACAAGAAACCACACTTCATCGCTGGCAAGGGTTGGCGCTACGACACCGAGCACTCCATGCTACAACGTCTCGACGGTCACGACTATAAAGGACGCAGCATCTACCAGATTACCATCAGCCTTGCCGATCGCGGCAAGCTGCGGCTGGGCGGCCTGAAATGGACGGAAAAAGGGGAGGCTGTCGTAGATCTCACGCCACTTGGAGAGCGCGTGAAAAGCTGCTGGCAGGAGATCTCGGAGCGCCATCCGGGCGTGAGTTCCATCGTGCTACAGATCATGCCGGACCATCTCCACGGTGTGCTCTTCGTCACGCATGAACAGAAGCTGCATTTAGGAAAGATCATCGCAGGCTTCAAGACAGGCTGCTCACACGCCTGGTGGGAGCTCGTGCCGGAGGTATGCAGGGAGGAGAGGGCGCCGGCGGGTTCGCCGTTGGGTTCGCCGTTGGGTTCGCCGTTGGGTTCGCCGAATTATAATTCGGCGCACAAGACAGCGCACGGGGCGGCGCCTCTGCCTCGCAGCAAGGGGGCTTCGGGGCCATCGCTCTTTTCCCCGGGCTATCAAGACTCGGTGCTCATCGGCAAGGGACAGCTGAAGAACATGATCAACTATGTACTCGACAACCCACGGCGAGCCTTGATAAAACGAGAGCATCCCGACCTTTTCCGTGTCGTCAACAACCTGAGCATCGGCGGCCGCACCTTCGCCGCCATCGGCAACCGATGGCTCCTCGACAAGCCCATGCGGATGCAGGTGAGATGCCATAACAACACTACAGAGAGCAACCTGAAGCTCATCGCCCTCCAAAAGGCCTACTTCATCAAACGGGGGAGGATGGGCGCGGTGGTGGTGAGTCCCTGCATATCGCCGGGTGAGAAGGAGATAGCCCGCGCCTGCCTCGATGCCAGCCTGCCTCTAATCGTCGTCTTGGAGAATGGCTTCCCGCCACTTTACAAACCGCCCGGACGCTATTTCGAAGCCTGCGCCAACGGTTCCCTGCTCATGCTCGCCCCATGGCCTTACCATACGGAACACCACACGATAACCCGCCAACAATGCATGATGCTTAACGAGATGGCAACCTCCATCAGCACAGACCTTTGGACTCCGGAAATGGAATGGCAGTTGCTCAGTGACCACGCCGGTTGTTAATTAACATTAATCTGTTGGGTAATATCGGTTAAATCGCAACCTTTTTTATACTTTTGCAAAAAATACAGATTACCGAAACATTCAACAAACACGTCACATGAAAGGACATCACCCCCACCTGCTTGGCAGACTGCTTCAGCCCGCCACGCTTTTGCTGTCGCTTGCCTCTTTCTTACCGGCACAGGCACAGACCGAACAGAGCAACTCACAGTCCGGCATCAGCATTCAGGACAGTTGCGAAGTCATCATACCCAAGGAATATTCCGAAGCAATGCGCGCCAAGGCGCGCCGCGTGCCCTCACATTTCCCCACGACCTCAACGGCATCGGTCATCAAGAACACCGGTAGGGTCTACACTTTCCGGCTGGCCACCTGCATTCTGCCTGAGTTCGTCAACAACTCCGACGAGGGCTTCGGCAGCTACTCCAGCCCTAAAAGCCGGGAGGAGATCATCAAGGAAGTGCAAGCGTGGTGGGACAAGCTCGAAAAGGGACTCAACGAGTTTTATACCAACGACGTTGGCATCAAGTTTGAGGTGGTGCGCAACCCAAAGCTCATCCTCTTCAGCTACGATGTCAACGGCCTGCAGCTCAGCCAGAACGCCACCGACGAGACCCGCCTCTACCTGAGCAGGCAGATTATCGACAAGGCACTTGGCGACGACTCCACCACCTACGACCTCGGCATCCTGATCAGCCGGCCCAACAAGAGCCGCAACGGCGTGGCACAGCTTGGCAGCGCCGCCTCGGCCACGCTGAAAGGCAGTGCATGGGCCATCAGCAACATCACGACCATCGCCCACGAGATAGGCCACAGCTTCGGCGCGGAGCATACCCACCAGAAGGACGACGCCATCTGCACTGAACCCGGCTCAGGACGCAGCATCATGAACTACGGCGCGCCGCGCGACTTCTTCTCACTGCCGAGCATCTACCAGATGCGCAGCACGCTGGCCAACATGAACTATTACACCGACGAGGCCCGCACACATCTGGTCACGGTCTTTCCCGGCAACGTCACGGTAGCCCCTTACGCCGAGGAAGAGTCGAGTACGGCGCCAAAGCTCGACCGCAGCCGCATCAAGACGGAATACACCATCACGAAAGGCTCCGACTTCCAGTTCTCTCTGCCGACGACCACGAAAAACGGCGGCGACTATTATTATAATGTGAACTCATTCGACATCTCCAAGCACGACATGGCCCACTCCAACTGCCTGCGCCCGTCGTACAAGGAGTCAAAGGACAGCGTCATCGTTTTCAGGCCCCACTGCAACGCCCCCACCGTCACGACAACCAGCAGCAACTACCTGGAGGAATATTCCGACTATTCCAATGTCGGCGCCTACACCTTCATGGCGGCCGTACACGACAAGTCGCAGTACGATGCCATGCGCATCAAGGTGAACGTGGTGGACGGCGAGCCGTTCGAGATTACCAACGTCAACATGCGCAACTTGCCGAATTACAATATCGGCCGGGAGATTACCTTCACCTGGAAGCCCTGTACCCAAATCTACGGCAAGGACAGCAAAGTGCGCATCCTGTTCTCCGACGACTACGGCAAGACCTTCAAGTACATGCTGGCCGACGACGTGCCGAACAACGGCTCCTACAAACTGATGATGCCCTACCTCACCGTAAACGATGTCAACTATGAGGGCTGGCCCAGTTTCACTACTGGTGGCGGCCGCTTCAAGCTGGAGGTCAAGGGTGAGATAGCCTGCAGCATCTTCCCCCGGTACGACTACACCGTCCAACAGACAGGCAGTGCCATCGGCAGCGGCCTGAAGTTCGACCCCAACGGGCAGCGGGCATTGTTCAAGACCACCGACGGCACGGATTTGCCCAAACCTTATATCGAGGTGAAGAGTACCGATGACATTCCGCCAATGACCGAAAAGCTCACGGCTTATTTCAGAACCAACACGAGCACGGCCACACTGTGCACCGGCAAGGAGACCAGGGAGGGCAGTCTGATACGCCGGTCATGGAGCGGCAACGTGAACAATATCGACTATACCTACACGCAGCTCATCAGGCTTCCCGAGACGGTGACCGCACAGGAGCTGGTGCGCTATCAGACACAGCCGCTGGCCACCATGGCCAAGGCGCTCTACGACAACATCGGCAGCATCGGCTATCCCAAAGACGGCCTGACAGAGACAGCAGCCTTCCAGACCGCCTACAGCAAAGTGTTCAAAGACGGCGACATCATCAGCACCACCACCGCCACCGAGGTTGACAATCTACAGAAGGCCATGGCCGCGCTCACTGAAATCAGTGACGACAAGGTGGTCATGCCCGAGAATGGCAAGTACTATCAGGTGCGCGCCTACCTCAGTCCCTACAACCGCGACACCTATTATTATATGGTGGATGACGGGGAAGGGGAGAAACTGGTCAGCGGAGCCGACTTCCACAACTATACCACCGAGGAGCAGAAACAGTCGGCCCTTTGGCTCTGCACGGTCAAGAATGGCAAATTCTACTTCACCAGTGTCAGGAACAACGCGCTCTTCAGCCCAGATGTTCCCGACAGAGAGAGCCTCGAAAGCTCGCTCAGCGACTTCCGCAACTTCACCAACCCGGGACCGGACCACACGCTTGAGCGGGGCTATTCGTGGGGCGCACTCACCATCCTCAACAACCAGCACTTCGGCGCCATGGTAGGCCTCAACGGCTATTTCTCGGTGGTGCGTGGCGTAGGCAACGGCCCCATGACATCCGACCAGCGGTGCAACTGCAACGACGGCATGATTGTCTCCACCGACTTCCAGTTCGTGCCGGTCAGCGATGTGACCAACGGCATCTCGTCAGTCACGATGGATGGCGCCAACAACCGCTTGAAAGGCATCTACACCATCGACGGCCGCAAGATTGACGACGGCCGCAGCCTGCCAAAGGGCCTCTACATCATCGACGGGAAGAAGGTTGTCATCAAGTAATACGAATAAGGCACAGCGCTATGCACCGCCGACGGGACGGTCGGTGTATATGGCAGGACGACTATAAAAAACCTTGCCTACACGGTCGATATGGTCACCGATGGGCATGCCCCGCTTCTCCTCATAGTGCAACAAGTCAACCTTGTAAAGCAATCCGAGGTCATCGATGTCGTTATAGATACGCAGCATCTCCTCGTGGTCGATGTCCTCACCCACCAGTGCTAGATCAATATCAGAGCCGGTGCGGTAGTTGCCTTTCGCACGAGAGCCGAAGAGGATCACCTTACTGACTTTGGGATGTCTGCGGAACACCGACATCAGGTCGCTCATCGTCCATTCGCTCAGTCCATATTCGTTCAATGCGGTCATAGAGATTTATTTGATCAGGTTACAACAGACTACACGCCTGTCAATTGCCGTTGCGAGGCCAGCGTCTCGCTAAGCTTGTGCAAGACGGGCGTGTAGTCCTTGAAGATAAGCTCCACCACACGCAACGCATCCTGCTCATCATAAGTGTGTGACATCAGCGTGCGGTCTTTGGCCATTCGCCTCCAAGTGTCATTGTCGTCTATCAGACCATCCGCGAAAGCCTCATGCAGAGTGCCGTTTGGACCACGCATAAACTCATAACCCTTAAATTCCAACAAGTCTTGCATCACTTTCCAAGCCAGCTCGTAGGTGAATTCAAACCATTGCACCAGTCCGCTTTTCTCCAACTCGGACAAGTCTGACGGGTGCCGTCCAGACAGGGTCACGCTCTCCAGTCTGTCCAATGCTTTCCTGAAGCTGTCATAGCGCTGTAGCCAGCGCACATCGTTATTGTCTGCCATACACGTCTTCTTTCCTTTTTCCATTCATCTTGCAAATTTAAGGAAAGATTTGTTATCACGCAACTAAAGGCCTGTTTATTTTGTAACTATCAGCCATTTATATTCCTGATTTTTTGTTCTTGTTCCTACCCATTTCGTGGGATATATAGAATATTAGAGAATATCGAGAAAATATAGTTTATATTCTTCGATTTTCTCAATATCCCACGAAGTGGGTAGGAGAATAAAAAAGGTGGGCAGAAACGAGAAACCAATAAAATATTGAGAATATTAATAGGTATATAACACGGCCTGCAGGGTTAGAGGGCGTATCAAAACGGAAGAAGTTCAGAAGTTCGGAAACTTGAATACCTTTACTTGAATTGTATTCTCTGCATTTTCTCTTGGACAGCTTCATTTCAGGCTGAACACCAGCTTTCCGCCTTTAAGCAGCTCGTCGTGAGAGACGCGGTATGAGGTCAGCTTTTTGTCGCCGAGCGTCATTGTGCTGATCAGACGTGCTGACGGGGACGGCCGATTGGCGACAATCGTCAGGTCGCCCGAGGGATAATAGCGTTTGTCGAGATGCAGCACGGCACGGTCGAAGACGGGCGTGGTAAGCGTGTAGCTCGGGTCGCCCGGGCAGTCAGGATAGAAGCCGAGCATCGAGAACACCACCCATGCCGACATCGTACCCGTGTCGTCGTTGCCCGGAATGCCGTCAGGCTTGTCGGTATAATATTTGTCGATGAGCTTACGCACCTCCTCCTGCGTACGCCACTCCTCACCCTTGAAACGGCTGAAGAGGTATGGGTAGGCAATGTCAGGCTCATTGGCCGGATCGTAGAGTCCCTTGTCGAAGACCATCTGCAGCCGGTTGACAAAAGCCCTGGGGCCACCCATAAGCTTCGCCAGACCCGTGATGTCGTGTGGCACATAGAACGTGTAGTTCCATGCCGACCCCTCGTGGAATCCGGGCGTGTTGGAGAAGTTGGCACCGTCTTTCGGGTTGAACGGCGTAATCCAGGAGCCGTCCTTCAGCCGCGGGCGCAGCACCCCACTCTGCCGGTCATAGTAGTTCTTGTACGCGAGGCTGCGCTCCCGGAACATCCTGGCATCCTGCCTGTGGCCGAGCTGCGCCGCCAGCCGGGCCAGCGCCGCGTCGGCGACATAATACTCCAGGGCATGGGAGACCGAGTTGTCACCCGACATATCCTGCGCGAACCATCCCACGGGGATATAGCCCCGGGAGACATACGGGTCGATGTCCGGCCGCATCCTGTTGTCTTTTCCAGGTGTAGTGGCCGATTTGCGGAACGCCTCATAAGCGGTGTGAATGTCGAAGTCGCGCAAGCCCTTCAGCCAGGTGTCGGCAATGACGGGAATGGCGGGGTCGCCCTCCATGGTCCACGTCTCACGACCGAAGAGCTCCCATTTGGGCATCCAGCCCCACTCCCGGTACATGTCAATCATCGAGCGCACCATCTCCACCTGTCTGTCGGGATAGAGCAGCGTCTCAAGCTGGTGGAGGTTGCGGTACGTGTCCCAGAGGGAGAACACCGTGTAGCGCGTGCCGTCGGTATGCCCGATGCTGTCACTCTCCATCATCGGATATTGTCCGTTGACATCCTGCAGGACACAAGGCTCGAGCTGGGTATGGTAGAGCGCCGTGTAGAACACGCGCTTCTGTGCCTCCGTGCCGCCCTCGACCGTGATGGCGCCGAGCGTCTTCTCCCACTCATTGTCGGCCTGCCGCGCGATGTCGTCAAAGGTCTTGCCGCGCTGCTCCGCGTCGAGGTTCTCACGCGCGTTCTCGACAGAGACAAACGACACCCCGACACTCACCTCAACGGCCGTGCTGTCGGCGAAGTCATAGTTGAAGAAACAGCCGATGCGGTCGCCCGCCAGATCGCGCCCGTAGTCGGTATAAAGCTTGTATTTGCCATAGTCGGGGTCCCACTGGCGCTGCGCGCCGCCCGTCTTGGGCTGCAGTTTCCAGAAACCGGACGACAACGGCTTCTTGCTGACACGCACGACAAAATACATCGGAAATACCGCCTGCGGATTGTAGCAGAACGTGCCAAGGAGACGGAAACCCTCTATCTCCGTGTCGCTGACACGCCGCACGCTGCCGCCGACCTCATTCGTCAGTCCGTCACCAATATTGACAAGGATATGGCCCTCTCCCTTAGGAAAGGTGTAACGCTCACGCGAGGAGCGAAGCGTAGACGTCATCTCGCACTTCACCCCATATTTCTTCAGCCTCACTCCGTAATAGCCGGGCCGGGCCGTCTCCTGGTCATACGCCGAGCCGTAATGATGGTAGTCGACATCGAGCTTGCCCGTTGTCGGCATCGTCAGGAGGGTTCCCATCTCAGGACAGCCCACACCACTGAGCGTAACATGGGAAAAACCGGCCATATAGACGTTATGGTACTCGTAGACGGCCGACCACCAGCGCTTGTCCTTATCATACTTATTAAGGTCAGAGCCCATGACATTGAACGGTGTCACCGTCATCAGACCATGGGGCACCACGGCACCCGGGTTGCAGACGGAGAAATTGGTCGTTCCGATCATCGGGTCCACATAACGCGTCAGCTTCCCGGCACGGACAGGTGACAGGCACAGCAAGGCAAGGAACAGGAGAGTGACAGTTTTCTTCATTTCAAGTTTAATGTTTCCTGCAAACTTACATAAAATAAAAGACTTCATGCGGCCTTTAACATATTTTTGCCTCGCATAGGGCCATACTGCCGATAATAAAAGACTGAATGCCTCCGTTTGAATAAGACAAGCAGAGACAGCCATGATTACCTGTATGAAGAGAAGTATCGCAAAACTTATTCGTCCCAGACTCGGAAAGGCAGTGACGGGCATTTCCGTCTTCCTCCTTGCCTTGCCCGCCTGTGCGCAGCAGTTTGTCCCACAGCTGCTGCCCCAGCCCGTGAAGATTGAGATGAAGAAGGGAGAATATCTGAGGCTCAGGCATCCGTTGGACAGCACGCTGACAAAGGACGTACGCAGCAGCCTCGACCCGTCTCTTCCGCAGGAGGGCTACGTAATCGACGTTACCGCCGGGGGCATATCCGTCAGGAGCCACGACGATTCCGGCCTGCGCCATGCCCGCACCACCCTGTGCCAGCTCGCCGCCGGCGGACGCCTGCCGCTCTGCCATATCGAAGACGCGCCCCGCTATGCATGGCGCGGCTGCATGATAGACGTCTCGCGCCATTTCTTCCCGGTAAGCTTCCTAAAGAAGCAGGTTGACATCCTCTCCCGTTACAAAATCAACATTCTCCAGCTGCATCTCACCGACGCCGGCGGATGGCGCATTCAGATCAGGCGTTACCCCGAACTCACCCGGAAGGCAGCCTGGCGCACGGAGAGCGACTGGGGACGCTGGTGGGACAGCGGCAAGGACCGCCAGTACATGAGCGAAGGCGCTCCGGGGGCTTACGGCGGCTATTACACGCAGGCCGAGCTCAGGGAGCTTGTGGCCTATGCGGCCGGCAAGGGCATAACCGTCGTCCCGGAGATTGAGATGCCGGGCCACAGCAATGAGGTGACGGCAGCCTGTCCCGGACTGAAATGTGAGGGAAACCAGGGCGCGCAAGGCGATGTGTGCCCGTCCAACGAAGAGACATACCGGTTCTATTGCGACGTCCTCCGCGAGGTCATGGACATCTTCCCGTCCCACTACATCCATATCGGGGGCGACGAAGCCGGTAAGGAGGCCTGGCGCAAATGTCCGAGGTGCATCCACCTGGCCGGGCAGCTCCGCCTGGCCTCGACCGATGACCTTCAGGGCTTTCTCATCCAGCGTATGGCCGCGTTTCTCAAGTTCTTTGGCAGAGAGGCCATAGGGTGGGACGAAGTGCTGACCGACAAGCTTGTCAGGAGCGAGCCGTCTTTGGGAACGAACATGAATGTCATGGTGTGGAGAGACGGCAAAGCCGCACGTGAGGCCATGCTGCGCGGGCACAATGTCATCCTCACGCCGGGCGAATACTATCTGGACCGCTATCAGGATGACCCCCGCTTTGTGCCAAAGGCCTTCGGAGGCTACCTCTCCTTAGAGGGCCTGTGGAAATACGCACCCGAGATAATGGCACTTTCTGACTCGCTCCAGAACGGGCAGACCGGACACATCTTAGGTGTACAGGGCAACCTGTGGACGGAGCAGATCACGACCCCTGACTACGCCGAATACATGCTCTATCCCCGTGAGCTGGCCATCGCCGAGCGGGGGTGGAGCGGCGACCGGATCACCTATCCGCAGCTCCAGGCCTCCATCCTCGCCCAGACCGGATGGATGAAGGCAAACCATGTGAACGCCTTCGACCTGAAGAGTGCCCGCGGCGACAGGAAAGAGACGCTGAGACCCGTCACCCATCTCGCCCGTCAGGCCAAGGTGACCTACAACAGCCGCTATGCCGACAAATACGCCGCCGGCGGTGACGGCTCTCTGGTTGACGGCATGTTGGGAGGATGGTCCAACAACGACGGCCGCTGGCAAGGGTTCATGCAGCGCAGCGACCGGAAGAAACAGCCGCTGGACATCGTGGTCGATTTAGGAAAGGTGACCAGTCTTCACAGCATCACGATGGAGATGATGCAGTTTGACAGTCCGTGGATCTTTTTCCCGAATACGTTCCGCATCAGCCTGTCCGATGACGGGGCTGCCTGGCGTGAGGTCTACAGGAAAGAACAGCCACGCGAGCATCTTGAGAAAGTGTCGGTACGCCCCTGGCAGTGGAAAGGTAAGGACCGCGGACGCTACATCCATATTGAGGCCGGCTGCGACAACCCCGGCGAATGGATCTTTACCGACGAGATTATCGTAAAATAACTACCATCATATAGAAAGCAGACATGGAAGGAATCATTCAACCACAGTACCCGTTTGAGGTCAAACGCTATGTTCAGTATCTGGAGCTGCCCAACGACGCCGACGCCATCCGCGAATACCGGCGGCTGCACTCCAAAGAGGGCCACTGGCCCGAAATCGTAAAAGGCATCCGCGAGGTGGGTATCCTCGAGATGGACCTGTATATCGTCGGCAATCACCTGGTGATGATCGTCGTGGCACCCGCCGATTTCGACTGGGACAAGGCCATGGCACGCCTCGCCACCCTGCCCCGGCAGGCCGAATGGGAGGACACCGTCGGCAAGCTCCAGGGCTGCAAACCCGGCGCCACGAGCAACGAGAAATGGCAGATGATGGAGCGCTACTTCCATCTCTATGAGTAAGGCGACACCCCTCTCCCACCACGTCCGCACCCGCCCCGGCATGTAAAAATAACTTAATTGTTGCCCCGTCTCAAAGGTTTTAGTTAAATTTGCAGCCTATATTAAGATTATTGTGCACAAATGAGTCTTACCAAGATTGCAAGCAAGTTGTTTTTGCCCCGGCAGAAAGAACTTATAAAGCATTACACCTCACCCGACGAACTGCAGCACTCGGTGCTGAAATACCTCGTTCAGAAAGGAAGGGAAACGGAATACGGGCGCAACCACATGTTCGACAGCATCGACAACTACGACGATTTCGCCAAGAACATTCCCGTCAACACCTACGAGGAACTCAAAGGCGACATCGACCGCATGCGCCACGGCGAGCAGAACGTGCTGTGGCCGGGACTGGTGAAATGGTACGCCAAGTCGTCGGGAACGACCAACGACAAGTCGAAGTTCATACCCGTCTCCTACGATGGTCTGCGCAACATCCATTATAAAGGCGGCACCGACGTGGTGGTGTACTACCTGCGCAACAACCCCGACAGCCGGATGTTCGACGGAAAGTCGCTCATCCTCGGCGGCAGCCACTCGCCCAACTACAACGTCGAGGGATCGCTCGTCGGCGACCTCAGCGCCATCCTCATTGAGAACATCAACCCCATTGCCAACCTCTTCCGCGTGCCCAAGAAACATACGGCCCTGCTCAGCGACTTCGAGCTGAAGCGCGACCGCATTGCCCACGAATGTCTGAAGAGCAACGTGACCAACATCTCGGGCGTACCCTCGTGGATGCTCAGCGTGCTCGTGCGCGTGTTGGAGGTATCGGGCAAGAAACACATCGAGGACGTGTGGCCCAACCTGGAGGTGTTCTTCCACGGCGGCATCGCCTTCACGCCCTACCGCAAGCAATACGAGGAAATTATCACCTCGCCGAAGATGCACTACATGGAGACCTATAACGCCTCGGAGGGTTTCTTCGGCATTCAGGACGATCCCAAGGACCACTCGATGCTCCTCATGCTCGACTACGGCGTCTTCTATGAATTCATTCCACTGGAGGAGGTGGGCAAGTCCAACCCCACCGTGGTGCCGTTAGAGGGCGTAGAGGTCAACAAGAACTACGCCATGATGATCAGCACCTCGTGCGGACTGTGGCGCTACATGATTGGCGACACCGTGATGTTCACCTCCGTCCGACCGTATAAGTTCGTCATCACCGGCCGCACGAAGTCGTTTATCAATGCCTTCGGCGAGGAACTCATCCAGGACAACGCCGAGAAGGGACTGGCCTACGCCTGCGAGCAGACCGGCGCGCAGGTGTCGGAATACACGGCCGCACCCGTCTACATGGACGAGAACGCGAAGTGCCGCCACCAGTGGCTCATTGAGTTTGCCAAGGAACCCGCCGACCTGAAGCAGTTCAGCGACCTGCTCGACCGTAAGCTGCAGGAGATCAATTCCGACTACGAGGCCAAGCGCTTCCACGATGTGACGCTGCAGCACCTCGAGGTGGTAAAGGCCCGGCCGGGGTTGTTCAACGACTGGATGAAGGCCAAGGGCAAGCTCGGCGGACAGCATAAGGTGCCGCGCCTGAGCAACTCGCGCAAGAACATGGATGAGCTTCTTGAGATGAACCAAACCGAATAAGCCTATGAAGTCAAGGCAACTGCTTAACGCATTGGTAGGCTGCCTCGCCGCAGGGGTGCTGCTCATGGTGTACTCCTGCGCCAGGATGGGCTCACCCGACGGCGGATGGTACGACGAGACCCCGCCCCACGTCATCGGCGCCGAACCCGCCGACCAGGCCACCAATGTGAACAAGCGAAAGATTTACATCAACTTCGACGAGTTCATCAAGATAGACAACCCGACAGAGAACGTCGTCGTGTCGCCGCCACAGCTTGAGGCTCCCGAGATCAAGGGGCAGGGCAAGCGCATCGTCGTCTCGCTGGCCGACTCGCTCAAGCCCAACACCACCTACACCATCGACTTCTCCAGCGCCATCAGCGACAACAACGAGGGCAATCCCCTCGGCAACTATACCTACAGCTTCTCCACCGGCGACCATATCGACACCCTGCAGGTGTCGGGCTACGTCTTATCGGCGCAGGACCTCGAACCGGTGAAGGGCATCCTCGTCGGACTCTACGACGACCTCGCCGACTCGGCGTTCCACAAGAAGCCGATGCTGCGCGTATCGCGCACCGACTCGCGCGGCCGCTTCACCATCAAGGGCGTGGCGCCCGGCCACTACCGCATCTACGCCCTGCAGGATGCCGACGGCAACTACATGTTCAACCAGCGCAGCGAGATGCTCGCCTACAACCGCGACATCGTCATCCCTACGTCGAAGCCCGACACCCGCCAGGATACCACATGGGTGGACTCGCTCCACATCAAGGACATCACGCGCGTGGGCTACACTCATTTCCTGCCCGACAACATCTGTCTCAGGGCCTTCAATGAGGTGGTCACCGACCGCTATCTCACCAAGAGCGAGCGGCCCGACGCCAACCACTTCACCTTATATTATAGCTACGGCGACTCCATCCTGCCGCAGATCCACGGCCTCAACTTCAACGCCGACAACGCCTTCCTCATACAGTCGTCGCTCAAGCGCGACACCATCACCTATTGGCTGCGCGACACGGCGCTGGTCAACCAGGACACGCTGACGATGGCCGTCACCCACCACATCACCGACACCACGGGCGTGCTGCGTCTGCAGACCGACACGCTGACGATGCTGTCGAAGGTGAGCTACGCCAAGCGCATGAAGGACCTGCAGAAGAAGCGCGAGGACTGGCAGAAGAAGCAGGATAAGCTGAAGAAGCGCGGCGAGCCTTACGACTCCATCATGCCACCGCCCGAGCTGGCGCTGAGCATCAAGCCGTCGGGTGAGATGAGCCCCGACCAGAACGTCACCTTCAAGGCCGAGCTGCCGCTGATGCCCGTCGATACGGCCCACATCCACCTCTACTCCCACCCCGCGGGCGACTCGCTGTGGTACCGAGAGCCTTACGAACTGACGGCCGTCGACGCCGAGACCTACACCCTGCGCGCTGAATGGCGCCCCGACACCGAATACAGCCTCGAGGCCGACAGCACCGCCTTCGCCTCCATCTACGGCGACGTCAGCAAGAAGATAAAGCAGGGACTGAAGGTGCCTGCGGCCACGTCGTACGCCTCGCTGCTGATGACGCTCAACGGCATGGCCGGCAAACACGTCATCGCCCAACTGCTCGACAACTCGGGCAATGTGGCCAAGGAGACGCTGACCGACAACGGGCAGGCCGAGTTCTACTATCTCAAAGGTGGCAAATACTACCTGCGCATCATCGTCGACGCCAACAACAACGGCCGCTGGGATACCGGCGACTTCGACAAGAACCTGCAGCCCGAGGACGTCTACTACGACCCTGACGTCATCGAATGCCGCGAGAAATGGGACCTCACGCTGTCGTGGAACCCAACGGCCACCGAGCTCTGGCGACAGAAGCCAAGCGCCATCACCAAGCAGAAAGCCGACAAGGAGAAATCAATCCAGCATCGCAACGCCGAGCGCGCCAAAAAGCTCGGCATCGAATATATAGCCAATCAGACGGGCGTCAGATAGCCCGCCGACTGCTTATTAAGGAAGTTATCATGCTTATATTACATCAACTGAAAATCTTCGCCGCCACGCTGCTGCTCTGCCTTACGGCCACAGCGGCATCGGCACAGTGCGCGTTCCGCAACACGGCATTTAAGTCGGGCGAACGGCTCTCTTACAACCTATATTTCAACTGGCAGTTCGTTTGGGTCACCGTAGGTACGGCATCGTTCGACACCGACCAGACCACCTACCGCGGACATCAGGCCTACCGCGGCAGCCTCACCACCCGCGGCAACAAGCGCGCCGACCGCTTCTTCGTGTTGCGCGATACGCTGCTCTGCTACAACACCACCGACCTCGCACCGCTCTATTACCGTAAGGGCGCCCTCGAGGGCAAGCGCTACACCGTCGACGAGGTGCACTATTCCTATCCAGAAGGCAAATGCCACGTCAAGCAGCACCGCCTGCGCCACACCGGCGAGAACGTTTATGAGCAGCACACCTACAACGACTGCGTGTTCGACATGATGAGCATCTTCCTGCGCGCCCGCTCGTTCAACCCCACGGGGTGGACCAAGGGCTACGTCGTCAGCTTCCCCATCGTCGACGGCGTCAAGCGCTATCCCGCGCAGCTCAGATACCAGGGTAAGGTCAACGTCAAGGCCGACAACAAGCACACCTACCGCTGCCTGAAGCTCGCCTACATGGAAAATGAGAACGGCAAGGGTTACAAGAAAATCGTCGACTTCTATGTCACCGACGACGACAACCACGTGCCCGTGAGACTCGACATGCACCTGCGCTTCGGCTCGGCCAAGGCTTATCTGACTGGCATGACCGGACTGCGTCACCCCGTTGACGCACTGGTGAAATAAGTAGTACGGAAGTACAGAAGTCCTGAAGTACAGAAGTCCTGAAGTACGGAAGTCCAGTCATTACAATAATGACACCCAACTATCAGAGCTTAAGCATATGACCGGACTCCTGGACTTCCGGACTTCCGGACTTCTTGTAAAACAATATTACACAACAATATGGGAAAAATCATTCTTACAGGCGACCGCCCAACTGGCCGCCTCCACTTGGGACACTATGTGGGCAGCCTGCGCCGCCGCGTGCAGCTGCAAAACGAGGGCAACTACGACCGCATGTTCGTCTTCATGGCCGATGTGCAGGCACTCACCGATAATGCCGACAACCCCGACAAGATACGCGAGAACATCGTCAACGTGGCGCTCGACTACCTCTCGGTAGGTCTCGACCCCAACAAATGCACCTTATATATACAGAGCCGCATCCCTGAGCTGGCCGAACTGACGGTGTATCTGATGAACATCGTCAGCGTGAGCCGTGTGCAGCGCAACCCCACCGTGAAGACGGAGGTGAAGATGCGCGGCTTCGAGAACAACTCCATCCCCTTGGGCTTCTTCTGCTACCCCGTGTCGCAGGCTGCCGACATCGCCGCTTTCAAGGCCACTACGGTGCCCGCCGGCGAGGATCAGGAGCCGATGCTGGAGCTGACGCGTGAGCTCGTCAACCGCTTCAACCAGATTTATGCGCCCGTACTCGTGGAGCCGCAGATTATGCTGCCCGAGAACGCCACCGCCCGGCGCCTGCCCGGCACCGACGGCAAGGAGAAGATGTCGAAGAGCCTCGGCAACTGCATCTACCTCTCCGACGACGCCGACACCGTGTGGAAGCAGGTCAAGGGCATGTATACCGACCCCACCCATCTCAACGTCTCCGACCCCGGCCATGTAGAGGGCAACGCCGTGTTTACCTATCTCGACGCCTTCGCCACCGACCAGGACTTCGCCGACTTCTGGCCTGAGTTCCACAACCTCGACGAACTGAAGGCGGCCTACACCCACGGCGGCATCGGCGACATGAAGTGCAAGAAGCTGCTCAACAAGATTATCAACCGCATGCTCGACCCCATCAGAGAGCGCCGCAGAGAATACGAAAAGGACATACCCGAGGTATTCAACATCCTCAAGAAAGGCTCAGAGAGCGCCCGCGAAGTGGCCGCACAGACCATGGACGAGGTGCGCAAAGCCATGCGTATCAACTATTTCGAGGACGAGGAGCTCATCAAGGAGCAGACGGCAAAGTTCAGCGCCAACCAGACCAAGTAAGGACGGGACAGCCTCTGAAAATGGACAAAGACGACAGCTACAGCCACATCTTAAAATACACAGGTATCTTCGGCGGCGTACAGGGCATCAATATATTGATTAGCCTTGTACGCAGCAAACTTGTGGCCTTGCTGCTCGGTCCCGACGGCGTCGGACTCGTCTCACTGTTCAACTCCACCATCAAGATGGTGTCGGACACCACGTCGCTCGGCATCTCGATGAGCGGCGTGCGCGACATCTCAGAGGCCTACCACGACGGCGACCAACGGCGCCTCGACGAGGGCATCGGCATCGTGAGGTACTGGAGCATGCTCGTGGCCGCGCTTGGTCTGCTTGTCTGCGTGGCTGCCAGTCCGCTACTCAACAAGTGGACGTTCAGTTGGGGCGACCACACCCTGCATTTCATTCTTTTGTCGCCAGTCGTCGCCCTGACGGCCATCACGGGGGGTGAGCTGGCGGTGCTCAAGGGCACCCGCATGCTGCGGCAGTTGGCCACCATTTCGGTCATCAATGTCGTCTGCGCCCTCTTCATCTCGGTGCCGCTGTATTACATCTGGGGCGAGCAAGCCATCGTGCCCTCGCTCTTCCTGCTGGCGTTGTCGCAATGCATCGTCACCATCAGCTATTCGTGGCGCCACTACCCCGTCAAAAGCTTCTTGAAGAAGCAGTTCTTCGGCCGCGGCGTGAGCATGATACGCCTCGGCATCGCCTTCACCCTCGCCGGGTTTCTCGGAAGCTGCGCCGACTTTGCCATCCGCTCGTTCATCAGCCACAGCAGCACACTGAGCGACTTAGGTCTGTTCAACGCCGGTTACATGCTTACGATGGTCTACGCCGGCATGGTGTTCTCAGCCATGGAGACCGACTATTTCCCCCGCCTCTCAGTGGTGCAGGGCAATGGCAAACCCCTCTCCATGGTCGTCGACCGGCAGATCGAGATTTCGATGATTCTCGTGGCGCCGATGCTTGTGGCCCTGCTCCTGGCGCTGCCCATCGTACTGCCGCTACTGCTCAGCCACGCGTTTCTGCCGGCGCTGCCCATGACGCAACTGCTCATCCTCGCCGTCTCGCTGCGCGCCGCCAAACTGCCCGTGGCCTATATTCCACTGGCCAAAGGCGATTCGCTGACGTATCTGCTCATGGAGCTGATCTATGACGCCGTCGCAGCCGGAGCCACCATCTGGTGCTACGCCACCTACGGACTGGTGGGCGCGGGCGTGGGACTGCTCGCCGCGGCTGTGTTCGACTTCATCATGCTCAACGTCTACATGGGTGTGAAATACGACTTCCGCATGAGCCGCACCACGTGGATTATCATCCTCATCCACCTGCTCATCGTCTGCCTCACCTTCGCTATCGTCAAGTTGACTAACGGCGTGGCTTATTGGGGCATCGGCGCCGTATGCTTTCTGCTGAGCACCACCGTGTCGCTGCTGTTTCTCTCCCGAAATACCGACATCTTAGAAAAGGTCAAACAACTGTTGCAAAGGAGG
The DNA here is from genome assembly GCA_900315835.1 of uncultured Prevotella sp. Lineage (GTDB taxonomy): Bacteria > Bacteroidota > Bacteroidia > Bacteroidales > Bacteroidaceae > Prevotella. The sequence continues at coordinate 28,146 of ONAR01000004.1, read as the reverse complement.
CGCAATGGCTAAGTTCAGCGTCCTGGTCGCCGTCTACAACGCTGCCGCCACGCTGCCACGCTGCCTCGACTCGCTGCGTGCCCAGACGCTGACCGACTTCGAGGCCATCTGCATCGACGACGCCTCAACCGACGGTTCCTGGGCCATCCTCAGCCGCTACGCCGAGCGCGACCGGCGCTTCATCATCCGCCATCTCGACGAGAACCGCGGTCAGGCCCACGCCCGCAACATCGGACTCGCGCTGGCTACGGGGCAATACACCACCTTTCTCGACAGCGACGACGCCTTTGCACCCGATGCCCTCAGCAGTGCGGCCGCGGTGTTTGAGGCCCATCCGCTGACCGACAGCGTGCTGTTCACCGTGCGCCTGCGCTATGCCGACGCCTCGCGCGACCACTTCTATCCCATGAAGCCCTTCACCGTGAAGTGCGGCAAGGAGGCCTTCATCGACAGCCTCGACTGGACCATCCACGGCGTCTACGCCGTGCGCACCGCCATCCACAAGCGTTATCCCTACGACGAAAGTTGCCGCTCGTTCAGCGACGACAACACCACACGACTGCACTATCTGGCCTCGCGCGAGGTGAGATGCTGCGAGGGGCGCTATTTCTATTACCAGCACCCCGGCTCCACTTCGGCCGCCATCAACCGCTCGCGCTATAACCTGCTCTTGGCCAACCGCAGCATGAAGCGGCAGCTCATCGCCCTCAACGTGGGCGACGACGTGCTCAACCGCTGGGAAAACGAGATGTGGCTCAACGTCGTTGGCCTCTATCAGTTCTATTTTCTCCACCGGCGCCAACTCAGCAAAGCCGACAACCGCTACGGGCTCGGCGTCATCCGCGACTGCTGGCAGCGCATTGAGCCACAGCGATTAAGCCCCCATCTCAGGCGCAAGTTCGGCTATAGGCCCCTCCATCGCCATTGGCTGCTCTTCCGATTGCAGGAAGAAGGCTATTTCATCTTGAGAGACTGTTTCTATTACAATATCTTTAAAAAGGAGCCATATAATGCAAATTGCATAAGATAATTGCCCAACTGCTTGGTGTTTAGCAGAAAAATGCCGATATTTGCAGATGTGTATCAATTGAGCAACAAAACTATATATTCTAATCAATAAACAACTTATGAAAGTAAGAAACTTATTCTTGAGCCTGCTGATGCTGCTTTGCGCTACATCGGTATTCGCCCAGATGGACCCGCCGGTTCCTGTGGACACCGCATTCAGAATAGGTAAGCTGCCCAACGGCCTCACCTATTTCATCCGCCACAACAACTGGCCCGAGCACCGTGCCAACTTCTACATTGCCCAGAAAGTGGGTTCCATTCAGGAGAATGAGGACCAACGCGGACTGGCCCACTTCCTTGAGCACATGGCCTTCAACGGCAGCGAGCACTTCAAAGGCAACGACCTCATTGAATGGTGCCGCGCTCATGGCATCCAGTTCGGTGCCGACCTCAATGCTTACACCTCTATTGACCAGACGGTGTACAACATTGATAATGTTCCCACACAGAGCCAGTCGGCCCTCGACTCCTGTCTGCTCATCCTGCGCGACTGGTCGTGCGGCCTCTCGCTGGAGCAGGACGAGATCGACAAGGAGCGTGGCGTCATCCACGAGGAGTGGCGTCTGCGCACATCGCCCAACAGCCGTATGCTCGAGCGCAACCTTGAGAAGCTTTATCCAGGTTCGAAGTACGGCCGCCGCTACCCTATTGGTCTGATGTCGGTCGTCGACAACTTCAAGCGTAAGGAGCTCGTCGATTACTACCACAAATGGTATCATCCCAGCCACCAGGGCATCATCGTCATCGGCGACGTTGACGTGGACAAGACTGAAGCTGAGATCAAACGCCTCTTCGGCGACATCAAGAACCCGGCCAATGAGGCCCCGCTCGTGGATGAGCCCGTACCCGACAACGACAAGCCCATCGTCGTCATCGACAAGGATAAGGAGTTCCAGCAGTCGGTCGTGATGCTGATGATGAAGCACGACGTCTATCCCGACAGCCTGAAGCAGCGCTTCTCTTATTTGATGACCAACTACGTGAAGGACGCCGCCATCTCGATGCTCGGCACCCGCTTCGCCGAGGCTGCACAGAAGGCCGACTGCCCGTTTGTGAATGCCGATGCCTCTGACGACAACTACCTGCTCTCTAAGACGAAGGACGCCTTCGGCATCAGCGTATTACCGAAAAATATGGGGCTGTCGGCCGATGCCCTCAAGGCCGCCTACCTCGTTGTGAAGCAGGCTGCCCAATACGGCTTCACCGCAACCGAATACGACCGCTTCAAGCAGAACCAGCTCTCTGGCCTCGACAAGGCCTGGGAGGCTCGCGACAAGCGCCCCAACAGCCAGTTCTATGGTCAGGCACTCGACTACTTCCTCAGCAATGAGCCTATGCCCAGCCTGGAGAACACCTATCAGATGATGAAGCAGGTGATTCCGATGATTCCGCTGGAGGCCGTCAACAGCGTACTGCCCGAGCTGCTTTCCAAGAGCGACACCAACCTCGTGATCATCAGTTTCAACAATGAGAAAGACGGCGCCATGTATCCCACTGAGGACCAGCTGCTGCAAGCCGTGCATGAGGCACGCACCGCTGAGGTGAAGCCCTACGTGGACAACGTGAAGCAGGAGCCGCTCATCAAGCAGCTGCCCAAGGCCGGCAAGATTAAGAAAGAGACGAAGAGCAAGCAGTTCGGCTACAACATCCTGAAGCTTTCCAACGGTGTCACCGTGCTGCTGAAGAAGACCGACTACAAGAAAGACCAGGTGTCGATGAGCGGCACTGGCGGTCAGGGCTCATCGGTTTATGGCCAGAGCGACGCCGCTAACCTCAACGTCTTCGACGATGTCATCGACAACAGCGGTCTGGGTGACTTCTCATCGATTGAGCTCGGCAAGGCACTCGCAGGTAAGATTGCCAACGCTAAACTCACCATGGACGAGCGCCGTATGTCAATCGGCGGCAGCTCCACGCCGAAGGATGTGGAGACGATGCTGCAGCTCACCTACCTCTATTTCACGAATATCCGCAAGGATAACGATGCGTTCAACAACCTCATGCAGCAGTATGAGCTGACGCTCAAGAACCGCGCCCTCAGTCCTGAGACCGCACTGGGCGATACGCTCACCAATGCCCTCTATCCGGGTCAGTGGCGTGTAAAGCCGCTGCTGATGGACGACCTGAAGTCAATCAGCTACGACCGCATCCTGCAGATGGCCAAGGAGCGCACCGCAAACGCCAACGGTTGGGTGTTTGAGATTATCGGTAACTACAACGATTCCACCATCCGCCCGCTCATCTGCCAGTATCTCGGCGCTCTGCCCTCAAAGGGTAAGAACACTCCTTCTGAGCGCGTAACCCGCACCACCAGTGACAATGTCGATAAGGTGTTCACCCGTAAGATGGAAACTCCGAAGGCCAACTCTTACGTCATTTGGCTCAACACCAAGATGCCGTGGAGTCAGGAGCATGCCCTCCAAGCCAACATCGCCGGTCAGATTATGTCGATGATCTATTTGAAGAAGATCCGCGAGGAGGCCAGCGCTGCCTACACCTGCGGCGCACAAGGCAGGTTCTCGACAGCCGACGACGGTTACCACATCGGTCAGCTCATTGCCTACTGCCCCATGAAGCCTGAGAAGAAGGACATCGCCATCAAGATTATGAACGAGCAGATGGACTCGCTCGGCGTCACCTGCGACAAGGAGATGCTTGAGAAGGTGCAGAAAGCCATGCTCAAGAGCCATGAGAGCGCAGTCAAGACCAACGGCTACTGGCAGGACATCGTCTGGACTAACTATATCTTTGGCAGAGACGACGATAGCCAATACTTACAGCTGGTCAAGAGTCAGACACCTGAGAAGATCAGCGCCTTTGTCAAGGAGTTCCTCGCATCGGCCAACAAGGTGAGTGTGGTCATGCTGCCGCAAGATAAATAACAGCTCACGATAACACTTTAAGAAGGGGGTCGGTCGTTCGCCGGCCCCCTTTCTTTTGTCTCTGTCGGCGCAATGTACGCTGTTGCTATGTCGCTGCCGCTCACCGTACCCTTTACTCCAAACAACGATTTTCCTTCTTTTACTTGGTACTTTCATAGAAAAGGCGTAACTTTGCACCCGCATTCTAAATACATTTATTCACTTGTGGAAGAATTTGGCTGCTTGCAACCACATTAAAAAATGCTAAAATCGCAAAATCCTCCCCCTCAGATTTTACGGTTACTTGCGTTGTTCCACGCTTTAAAAACAAAGTAACAATGAGTTATTTATTTTCATCTGAGTCCGTTTCCGAGGGCCATCCAGACAAAGTAGCCGACCAGATCAGCGACGCGCTACTTGACCAATTTCTTGCTTACGACCCCGATGCGCACTGCGCCATCGAGACCTTCGACACCACCGGACAGGTGGTCATCATGGGTGAGGTGCGCTCGTCGGTGTACATCGACCTGCAGACCATCGCTCGCAAGACCATCAACCGCATCGGCTACACCAAGTCAGACTATCAGTTCGACGGCAACAGCTGCGGCATCCTGACCGCCATCCACGAGCAGAGCGACGACATCAACCGCGGCGTCTCGCGTGAGAATGACGACGAGCAGGGCGCCGGAGACCAGGGCATGATGTTCGGCTATGCCGTCAACGAGACCGACAACTACATGCCCGCAACGCTCGACCTGGCCCACCTCATCATGCGTACGCTCGCCGACATCCGCAAGGAGGGTAAGGTGATGACTTACCTCCGACCCGACGCCAAGAGTCAGGTAACCATCGAATACAGCGACGACAACCGACCGCTGCGCGTGCATACCATCGTCGTCTCCACACAGCACGATGACTTCATCAAGCCTGCCGACGACAGCGAGGCCGCACGCGAGAAAGCCGACAACGAGATGCTCGCGCAAATCAAAGAAGATGTAATCAACATCCTCATGCCCCGCGTCAAGGCCCAACTCAGCGACAAGGTGCTGGCCCTCTTCGACGACGACATCCTGTATTACGTCAACCCCACGGGGAAGTTCGTCATCGGCGGCCCCCACGGCGACACAGGCCTCACAGGTCGCAAGATTATCGTCGACACCTACGGCGGACGCGGTGCCCACGGCGGTGGCGCCTTCTCGGGTAAGGACCCGTCGAAGGTGGACCGTTCAGCCGCCTATGCCGCACGCTACATCGCCAAGAACATGGTGGCTGCCGGCGTGGCCGACGAGATGCTGGTGCAACTGGCTTATGCCATCGGCGTAGCCAAGCCGCTGAGCATCTACGTCAACACCTACGGCCGCTCCCACGTGAAGATGAGCGACGGCGAGATTGCCCAGAAGATTGGAGAGCTGTTCGACCTGCGCCCCAACAAGATTGTCAGCAGCCTCAAACTGCGCCAGCCGATGTACAGCGAGACAGCCGCCTACGGCCATATGGGCCGCAAGAACGAAGTGGTGACCAAGATCTTCACCAGCCGCTACCACCCGACGCTTCTCAAGCAAGTGGAGCTCTTCACTTGGGAGAAGCTCGATCAGGTCGACCGCATCCGCAAGGCATTCGGCCTATAGTTTCATTACGCACATGATGCAACAAGCAGACACACTCACCAATGCCACGACCGACGTGACCGCCACCCCGGCGGCTCACGTCCGCCATGGCGTTTTCCATACGCCGGAGCAGATACTTCGCACGCTGCCCGCGACGGCTACACCCTGGCAGCAGGACTCGGCCCTGCGCGCCAACTATAAGTACCAGGACATCGACTGGGCCGCGCGACCCAACCCGCTGCGCACGCCGACGACGAAGGCCGACCCGAAGGCCGGCGACTTCGTCAGCCACCCCATGTACTATAGCCATTCGCTCGTGCAGCCCGACTCCATCTACCGCCCCGAGCGTGTCTCCTACCGTCATGGCGTGGCCGGCGACCCCGTACCCTATACCATTGCCGGCGACAGCCTCATCACGTCAATTCTGCTGGCCTGCTTCATCTTCGCCGCCGTCGCCATCTCGGCCTCGGGCAACTTCCTTCAGCGCCAGCTCAAGAGCTTCTTCCGCGTGCAGCGCGAAGGCACCACCGTCATCACCGAGACCAGCGGCGAAATGCGCTTCCAGTTCTTCCTCGTGGCGCAGACCTGCCTCTTGGCCGCCATCATCGTCTTTTTCTTCTCGCAATCGCGCGGCGGCGAGTCGTTTGCCATTGCCCATTATCAGATCATCGGCCTCTTCACGGGTGAGATCGCGGCCTATCTCCTGCTCAAGGCCCTGCTCTATCAAGTCGTCAACTGGGTGTTCTTTGATAAGAAAAAAAATGAACAATGGATGAAGTCTTACCTCTTCCTCATCTGCACCGAAGGCATCCTCTTCTTCCCCGCCGTACTTCTGCTCTCCTATTTCGGTCTGCCCATCACAGAGACAGCCATTTACGCCTTTATAGTTGTCATTTTAGCCAAATTATTATCCTTTTACAAGGCCTACATCATCTTTTTTAAGCGAACCGTTTCCATTGTGCAAAGTTTTTTGTACTTTTGTGCACTCGAAATCATGCCGTTAGGTATCCTGATGGGTGTCCTGGCCATGACGGACAACTATATTAAGCAAATTTTTTAGGACAAAAAGATGATTAGGAAGATACTGATTTCCCAGCCGAAACCCTCCAACGACAATTCGCCTTATTACGAACTGGCCAAGGAGTATGGGGTGGAGCTTGTATTCCGCCCGTTCATCAAGGTTGAAGGGCTCACCGCCAAGGAATTCCGTGCAGAGAAAGTGAGCATCCTCTCTCATACCGCCATCGTATTCACATCACGCCACGCCATCGACTTCTTCTTCCAGCTGGCCAAGGAGCTCCGCCTCGTCATCCCCGAGGATATGAAGTATTTCTGCGTTACCGAGACCATCTCGCTTTATATCCAAAAATACGTGCAGTACCGCAAGCGCAAGGTTTTCTTCGGTACGACCGGCAAGATTGATGACCTCATCCCCGTGATGGTGAAGCATAAGACCGAGAAGTACCTCGTGCCGATGAGCAGCGTTCACAACGACGATATCAAGCATCAGCTCGACGCCAAAGGCCTGCACCACACCGAGTGCGTGATGTACCGCACCCTCAGCGACCCCTTTACCGACGAAGAAATCCAGCACTTCGACTACGATATGCTGATTTTCTCCACCCCGACCGGCGTGAGATATCTCACCCAGGCCTTCCCCGACATGAAGAAGGGGCAGGTGAAGCTTGGCGCCTTCGGTCCTGCTACGGCCAAGGCTATTGAGAACGCCAACCTCAGTGTTGACCTCATGGCCGGCACCAAGGAATATCCATCGATGATAAGCGCACTGAAGGCTTATCTGCAAAAGGAAAACGGCAAGCAAGACAATGACTGATGGCTGCGCTACCATAGCACGCCGACGCTGTACACTGCCGAAAGCCGAGCGGCTGCACAGCAAGAAGCTCATCAACGACCTGTTCAACGGCGGTCACAGCAAGTCGATGACAGCCTTTCCCCTGCGCCTCATCTATATGCCTACACCGGAAGGCACGGTCAGTCAGATGCTCATCAGCGTACCGAAGCGCTGTTTCAGAAGGGCCAACAAGCGTAACCGCGTCAAGCGGCAGGTGAGAGAGGCCTATCGGCGCAATAAGCTGCCCGAGGGCTTCCAACCGATGGTGCTGGCCTTCATCTGGCTCGACAACCAGCTGCACGACAGTGCTGACGTCAGCCGCGCCGTCGTCGCCCTGCTCACCCGACTGCGCGAACGCATAAGCAAAGGAGGCACACTATGATCAGACACTGGCTTCATCTCATCTCGCACGCCATCGCCCGCGTGATGGTGCTGCCTATCGTGTTTTATCAGAAGTTCATTACGCCCTACACGCCGCCCTCGTGCCGCTTCACCCCGACGTGTTCGGAATATGCGCGGCAGGCCATCCTCAAGCACGGCCCCATCAAAGGCCTTGCCCTCGCCATCTGGCGCATCCTGCGCTGCAATCCCTGGGGCGGGTCGGGCTACGACCCCGTACCCTGAGCCTTCTACGCTTAAGCATCCCCCTCGCTCAAGCATCCGGTTATTCTAAGCATTCGATTAACAACAATACCAATAGCATTAATCATTCGATGACAAAAAACTTTGTTGAAGAACTGAAATGGCGCGGCATGCTCGCCCAAATCATGCCAGGTACTGAGGAATACTTGCAGCAGCACCTCGTCTCTGCCTACCTCGGCACCGACCCCACCGCCGATTCACTCCATATCGGCCACCTTTGCGGCATCATGATGCTGCGTCACCTGCAGCGCTGCGGCCACAAGCCCTTCCTGCTCGTCGGCGGCGCCACGGGCATGATTGGCGACCCCTCGGGCAAGAGCCTCGAGCGCAACCTGCTCGACAGCGACACCCTCTACCACAACCAGGAAGCCATCAAGAAGCAGGTATCTCGCTTCCTCGACTTCGACGGCAATGAGCCCAACAAGGCCGAGCTCGTCAACAACTACGACTGGATGAAGGACTATAAGTTCCTCGACTTCGTACGCGATGTCGGCAAGCACATCACCGTCAACTACATGATGGCTAAGGAGAGCGTGCAGCAGCGCCTCAACGGAACGGCGCGCGACGGCCTGTCGTTCACCGAGTTCACCTACCAGCTGCTCCAGGGCTACGACTTTCTTTACCTCTACCAGCACCACGGCGTGCGCCTGCAGCTCGGCGGCAACGACCAGTGGGGCAACATGACCACCGGCACCGAGCTCATCCGCCGCACCTTAGGCAACGACGCCGAGGCCTTCTGCCTCACCTGCCCGCTCATCACCAAGGCCGACGGCAAGAAGTTCGGCAAGACCGAGAGTGGCAACGTATGGCTCGACGCCAACCGCACCACGCCTTACGCCTTCTATCAGTTCTGGCTCAACGTGACCGACACCGACGCCGAGCGCTACATCAAGATCTTCACCGACCTCGACAAGGAGACCATCGACGCCCTCATCGACGAGCACCGTCAGGACCCGGGCCGACGCATCCTGCAGCACCGTCTGGCCGACGAGGTCACCACGATGGTGCACTCTAAGGAGGCCCTCGACATGGCCATCGCCGCCAGCAACATTCTCTTCGGCAAGGCCACCAAGGACCAGCTCGCCCAGCTCGACGAAGCCACACTCAACGACGTCTTCAAGGATGTGCCTCACTACGACCTCCCGAAGGAGGAGCTCGGCGGCAAGGCCATCGACATCTTCTGCCGCGAGGGCTACGACATCTTCCCATCGAAGGGTGAGATGCGCAAGATGGCCAAGGGCAACGGCGTCAGCCTCAACAAGGAGAAGCTCACCGCCTTCGACCAGCCTGTCACCAGCGAAGACCTCATCGACGGCAAGTACCTGCTCGTGCAGAAAGGCAAGAAGAACTATTACCTCATCACTGTGAAATAATAGTACGGAAGTACATAGAGTCTATAGAAACTATAGAGACTATAGAGACTATAGAAACTATAGAGACTATAGAGACTATAGAATCTATGTACTTTTCTTCTGCTCCCCCCGCACCGTTTAACTAAATCACACACCATTTATTTTTCAAGACTATGAAACTCCTTTACCGTTTGTTCTTTGTTGCCGCAGTCACTCTGCTGCCACTCTGCCAGTCCAGTGCCATCACACGCCAGCAGCTGGCCAACTACGCCTCATCGCTAAAAGGCCTCAAGGGTGCCAGCCTGAAAGCGGCCCTGCACACGCTCATGCAGCCAAAGAAAGTGCTCGGATACGGCAACGGAAGCGGCAATACCTGGTCCGGCTTCTACAAGACCGACCGCAACCCCGAGACCAACGAATGCTACAACCGCTACAGCTCGGCAAAATTCTACTTCGACACACCTTATAATAATAAAGCCATCTCGGGCATGAACATCGAGCACTCTTTCCCCAAGAGCTGGTGGGGCGGCGCTGAGAACAGCGCCTACAAGGACCTCTATAACCTCTACCCCTCCGACTCCAAAGCCAACAGTTCCAAGAGCAACTACCCCATGGACGATGTCGACGGCGAGGGGGAATACGACATCATAGGAACCGGCGCCAATATCAACTCGAAAGCCTGGGAGCCAGGCCGCACCTTCAAGGGCGACTTCTCACGCAGCTACATGTACATGGCCGTGACCTACAGCAACCTGACGTTCGTTAAAACAGGACTGCAGACCATGGCCAATGAGGCTTATCCCGGCCTGAAGCTGTGGGCCTCAACGCTCTATATCACATGGAGCAAGGGCGACAAGGTGGACAAGATGGAATGCGACCGCAACAACGCCGTAGCCGGCATCCAGGGCAACCGCAACCTGTTTGTCGACTATCCCTTCCTCGCCGAATATGTGTGGGGCGACAGTGTCAACGTAGCCTTCGACCCCTACTCCTCCATCACCACAGCCTCCGACGACAGCCGCTACGGCTCCTTCACACCGACACCCGACGACCCGACGCCTTCCACCGACGGCTTCTATTGGGTGAAATTCACCGGTGACCAGCCCACAGCCGGCAAGCAGTACCTCATCGTCGCCGAAAGAAACGACAGTCTGCTGGCCATGAAGCCCGTCACTTCGACGAAAGGCTACGGCTATGGCTACGTCACATACGTGGGCAAGGCATCCGACGGCACAGTCATCACGACGGCCGACACCGCCAACGCCTTCCGCCTGGAGGCCGCCAACAATGGCTACTACATCAAGGACAGCAAGGGACAGTATTATTTCAATCAGGCCAAATTCAATTCATTCAGCATCCAGACCAGCACAACCGACGGTGTATGGACAGTCACACGCAACAGCGACGGCACCTACAAGCTGACCTACGGCACGCACTTTGTGCAATATAGTACAGGCTATAAGTCGTTTGGCGTTTATAGTTCTGTGCAGTCCGGTGCCATCAATCCCGCGCTCTACGTGGCCACCACGAAAGAACTGACGGGCATTCAGACCATCAACAATCCCAGCGCTGGCCATGCCGCAGCCACCGACAACGCCATCTACACCCTGCAGGGCGTGCGCGTCAATGCGCAGTCAGGCCTCAAGCCGGGCATCTATGTGCGTAACGGCCATAAGTTTGTGGTAAGATAAGCGCCTGCAGCCCCACCCCCTGCTTTGCATCGCAAAGCAGGGCCCTCCCCCAAATGGGGAGGGGAAGATTACAATAAGTGGTATTCGCAATGGCCGGATACGCAGGGTTTCAAAGGCCGTCCGCCCAGGTTTTAGTGTAGTGGCCGGCCTGGTGCCGGCCACCGGCCGCAGTTTCCCGGTTGACAATTTTGACGGTAACGCCAAAGCCGGATGACGGTTACTGTAAAGCCGGATTTTTCTTTCTTTCCACGTCTTTTCTGTTTCTTTCCACGTCTCTCTTGGGGTCGAAACGGCGCTTGCCGATGCGCACATTGCTGAACGAGTAGTCGCTCACGCCGTGGCTGGCGTCATAGTCCTTGATACGCGACTGCAGCATATTGGCCGCACAGTCGTTGCTGACCGTGATGTTAGAGAAGCGGATATTGCTGATGCTGTTGCCCGGCGCACGGTTGTATTTCTTGCTGAACAACACCTGCATATCGGTCAGCCGACCACGCTCCACGCCCTCGATGCGGATGCTGTCGAAGCTGACGTCCTTCACGCTGTTCTTGTCGCCGCAATTGATGCTGAGCATACCGTCGCCCTTATGGCGCAGGATATCGCAGTCTTGTATGCGGACATGCTGTAGCGTCTCCCCCGTTGCCGACCGGTCGTCACCGTGGGTGCCGATATTGACGGGATGGGCAAAGTCGCACCACAGCGTAGCCCGCTGTACGTCGATGCTGTCGGCGCCGCCCCAATACCACCAGCGATGGTTGTAAAGCGCGATACAGTCGTCGGAATTGCGGAGAAACACATTATTAATCCTGACCCTGCGGCAGCACATCAGGTCGAAGCCGTCGGACCACCCGCGACTGGAGAACGACTTCACATTACGGATGACGATGTCCTCGCTCTGGCCGCCGAAGATGGTGTAGTGAAGGGGATTGACGATGGTCAGACCGTCGACCAGCACGTGTTTGGAGAAGGTAATCTCCACGCCACGCAGGGGATGGTCGACCAAGCCGCGGCCGATGATGCGCACGTTCTCGGCGTGGTCAACGATGAGCCGCGCCTTCACCACCGCACCGGGCGCCAGATAAACGGTCGTATTCGACGGTATCTTTATCTCCTCGCTGGGCAGGTCCTTGGGCTTGTGGATGCCGGGGCCGAAGTAGATGAGCGGCGCATCCTTGACGAAGACGTCCTGACTGTTGACGCCGGTCCAGTTGATGCAGCCCGGCTCGTTACCCGTGTAATGCTCCTGCAGCAGAGGGTTGGCAAAGAGATGGAGGTTGTGGTGGCGGTCGCCGCCGAACTCCACGCTCAGGTATTCGGGCCTGTCGAGGGTGAAGCAGACGGCGTTCTGATCCGGCTGCGTAAACTTTATTCCCCTCGACTGCGGCCGTATCATCACGGGCAGCGTATCGGCGGTGATGACGTCGGGGCGCAGCAGGCGCACGCGCACCTCCGTTTGCCCGTTCATATCCCACTCAGCGAAAGAGGCGGTAGACAACTGATGCATGTCCACCTGACAGGCATACACCGGCACCGTCTGCCAGTCGTGCCCCGCCTGTCTGATGTCGACCGCATACACATCGCTCTTGGCAATGCCCTCACGGGGATAAAATGACCATTGGGTTGGAGTTGTTGAGCGTTCCCACGCCGCGGATGCGGATGGTACCGCCGTCAGAACCCGGCTGACCGCTGCCCTGCGAGACGGTGACACCGGGCAACAGGCCCTGCAGACCAGCCGAGACTGTGGTCAGCGGTCGGTTCTCGAGCAGTTTGCTGTCGACATTGGCCACGGAACCGGTCAGGTTGACCTTCTTCTGCGTTCCGTAACCCACAACGACCACCTCATTGAGCGATTTCTGCTCAACGGCCAGCTTGACCGTCATCGACGGCTGACCGGAAAAGTCGAGGGTCTGTGTCTGATAACCGATGTAAGACACCTCAATCTGGCACTTCGCAGGTACGTCAGATAAGGTGAAGTTACCATTCAGGTCGGTCACAGCACCTTTATTAGTGCCTTTCTGCATGACTGTGGCGCCAATAACCGGTTCACCGGTCTCGTCGACAACTGTACCTTTCACTACGCTTTGGGCCTGTATTACGATGGTGGTAACCAGTGCTAAGCAAAGCAATAAGCTTCTCTTCAGTTTACTCATAAGTTTTCGTTTTAAGCTTTGATACTATATTTAATTCAGTTTTGATGCAATGGAATCTGATTTGGAGCGACTGGAATCCGTTTTATGCGCGGTGGCATCCGGGTTATGGATTGGTGCCTTTCCGTTTTTAACGCGGATGGTAGCAACCACGATGGTTTGCTTTTAAGTTTTCTGCGGCAAAATTAGGTGATTTTCCGGCTCGCGCCAAATGATTTCCATCGAAGAATGTCAATACCGCTGCAAACGGCTTGTTTGAGTTGTAAACAGCTAATAATAAGGCTATTGGATAAGCAAATAAGTTGTTCAAACTAAGGGGAAAGAACATTTTACATTGCAAAATAGCCGCAATAAGGCCCATTCACGGAGGCCTGATGCCGGAGCGGGAAGACGCAAGAGCGGAAACGATAAATTCGGAAAATAGCGGACAAAATGACGTTATGAAAAACCGGCATTCCAGCGATTGAAAAACGGGGAAAGGGAGATGGAGGAGCGTTAAAATTGAGGGGAAAATGGCATTTCACCCCCTCCCAAACGCGAAAAAGGCCTGATCACATCGCGATAACATAGTTATCGCATCGCGATACCATAGCTATCGCACTGCGAAACCATAGCTATCGCACCGCGATAACATAGCTATCGCACCACGAAACCATAGCTATCGCAACGCGATAAGGGCCTTATGACGGCTTCGGCACAATGCCCGGCAACCGCGATTTATTCATTTATCTGCATAAGCTGCTGATTAACAGATATTTGCGTAAAACCGCTCAGAATGGCCGTATTTGGAGCCAAGGACGTGCTTGTTCATTTCGAGGCCCTTCTGAGGGCCCTTAAAACATCAAAAAACTTTACATTCCGGGCAATAACTGCCGTACGTCGGGCGGATAAGGGGGAATGACCACAGCCCTGCAAGCGACACTACACTGCCCTGCGAGCGCCACTACACTGCCCTGCGAGCGACACTACACTGCCCTGCAATCGCCACTACACTGCCCTGCAATCGCCACTAATCATCGGCATGACCATCATCGACTAACGATTTTTTGCGACGTTGATGAAATTATTATTATCTTTGCATACGGAAGTCAAAACAACGATAAAGAGAAACCTATTGACCTTGCTACTCATTGCCTTGACACTGGGTTCGAGGTCGTCGTTCATCGCCGCGTTTAAGAAGTTCACGGGCATGATGCCGAAGGAATTCATGCAGAAGACGCATCATAAAGGTGCCAATCCAACGCGGAAAGCAGCGGGCGAAACACCGGAGCAGGGTAAAACGAAACTTTAGGCCCACTGTGATGAAACTGGGGCAAAATAGCGCTAAAACTGCGGTTTCTATGTTGTGTACGTACACAATATGTTGATTTAGGTCAATAAAGGGGCCAAAAGCAAGGAAAATGAGGATTAAAGTGTTGTGGGGTTTCTAAAAACAACCTACCTTTGCAGTGTCAAAAGGAAACAAGGACGACGGTTGATTCCACAACGCCTTGATTAACTTCCCGCGACGAAACCATTAGAAGTAAGTAGATTAGTTAGTAGATTGTTTCATATAGGTTTTTAGTTTTTAGGTTTAAGAGTTAGTTTTTAGGTTTTTCATTAGGTTTTAGTTCGTTTTGGTAACGATTAAGATTGGTTTTTAGGTTAGCACAAATCCCCATTTCTTAGCGAAGAAATGGGGATTTGCTTTTTTATTGGAATGAGAGAGATGGGGTTGATGGGACTTATGGGTTTTATAGGAAGAAGGGAGGAACAACAAACCTTATTGCTGCATATCGTGGAGCTTGTGGTAGTAGCCGTTGCGCGCCATCAGCTCATCGTGGGTGCCGCGCTCCACAATCTCGCCGTCGTGCAGCACGCAGATCTCATCTGAATTCTTGATGGTGCTCAGGCGGTGGGCCACGGCCACGGTGGTGCGCGACTTCATCAGCTTATACAGCGCATTCTGCACCAGGCGCTCGCTCTCGGTGTCGAGGGCCGACGTGGCCTCATCGAGGATGAGGATTGGCGGGTTCTTGAGGATGGCGCGGGCAATGCTGATGCGCTGGCGCTGACCACCCGACAGACGGCCGCCGCGGTCACCGATATTCGTGTCGAAGCCGTGCTCGGTCTCCATGATGAAGTCGTAGGCGTTGGCTATCTTCGCGGCATTGATGACCTCCTCGTCGGTAGCGTCATCCTTGCCGAACTTGATGTTGTTCTTGATGGTGTCGTTGAAGAGAATGGCCTCCTGGTTGACGTTGCCGATGAGCGAGCGCAGGTCGTGGATGCCGAGGTCCTTCACGTTGATGCCGTCGATGAGCACCTCACCTTCCTGCACGTCGTAGTAGCGCGGAATGAGGTCGACGAGCGTCGACTTGCCGCTGCCGCTCTGTCCGACGAGCGCCACGGTCTTGCCCTTCGGCACCACGAGGTTGATGTCTTTGAGCACATAGCGCAGCTCGTCGGTCTTCGTATCGGTGTAGGCAAACGAGACGTGGCGGAACTCAATCTCGTGGTCAAAACTCTTGATGCGGATGGGATTGGGCTTCTCCTTAATCTCTATCTCAGCCTTCAGTATCTTGTCGATGCGCTCCATTGAGGCGAGGCCCTTGGGGATGTTGTAGCTGGCCTTGGAGAAGTCCTTCAGCGGGTTGATGATGCTGTAGAGAATGACGAGGTAATAGATGAATGTAGGGCCGTCGAGCAGCGCCTTGTTGAGCACCAGGATGCCGCCGAACCACAGCACCACGATGATCATCACCGTTCCGAGGAACTCGCTCATGGGGTGGGCCATCTGCTGACGGATGGTGACGCGCAGCAACTGGTTGCGGTAAGCGGTGTTGGTCTTGTCGAAGCGGTCGTTCATCTTCTGCTCCGCATTGAAGGCCTTGATGATGCGCAGGCCGCCGAGCGTCTCCTCCACCTGACTCATCGTGTCGCTCCAAAGCTGCTGGGCCTGTATGCTCTTCGACTTCAGCTTACGGCCGACAAAGCCCATGAACCAGCCGAAGACGGGTACGAAGACGATGGTGAAGATGGTGAGCTGCCACGAGATGACGAGCAGCGTGACGAAGTAGAAGAAGATGAGAATGGGGTTCTTAAACAGCATGTCGAGCGACGACATGATGCTGTTCTCAATCTCCTGTACGTCGCCGCTCATGCGGGCAATGATGTCGCCCTTGCGCTCCTCGCTGAAAAAGCTCAGCGACAGCGAGGTAATCTTATGGTAGAGCTGGTTGCGGATGTCGCGCACAACGCCGGTGCGGATGGGCATGACCGAGGCCGACGAAAGGAAGTAGGCCGTGGTCTTGAGCAGCGTCATGAAGGCGAGGAAGAGGCCGATGAAGAGCAGCGTCGTCGTGGCGCTGGTCTCGATGACCATCTGCTGCACATAGTAGGCGCCGTTGTTGGTGAGCACCTCCTTGATGTTATCCCAGTCCCACTCCATGAGCTCGTTGGCCCGCAGTCCGCCGTCGACCTGGAAAAGGATCTGCAGGATGGGGATGAGTGCGGCGAAAGAAAAGATGTTGAGCAGTGCCGAGAGGATATTGAAAACCACCGACAGGAAAAGATATTTCTTATAAGGCGGCACGAAGCGCAGCAGCACTTGCATAAACTCTTTCATAGTCTTCTCTAATTCTAACGGGTTCTACTTCAATGTTTCCACGATTTCCTCGCCGAACAGGGTGGCCGACGAGCTGCCGGTAATCCTCACCCTCACGCGGTCGCCGATGTGGTGGTTGCCGCGGGCGACGACGACGGCCTTGTTCTGCGGTGTGCGGCCCATGAGCTGGTCGTGGCTGCGCTTGGAGAAGCGCTCGATGAGGATTTCAAACTCCTTGCCCTTGTCTTGCCTGTTGCGCTCGGCGCTGATCTCGGTCTGCAAGTGAATGAGCGTATTGAGACGGCGTATCTTCTCCTCCTCGGGTACGTTGTCGGGCAGATGCTTTGCGGCGTAGGTGCCGGGGCGCTCTGAGTATTTGAACATGAAGGCAGCGTCGAAGCCCACCGTCTTCATCAGTGAGAGCGTCTGCTGGAAGTCGTCCTCGGTCTCGTCGTGATAGCCCACGAAGACGTCGGTGGTCAGGCCGCAGTCGGGGATGATGCGGCGTATGGCGTCGACCTTGCGCAGGTAGTCCTCACGCGTGTATTTACGGTTCATATCGTGCAGCACCTTATCGCTGCCGCTCTGAACGGGGAAGTGGATGTGGTGGCAGAGATTGGGCTCGTCGGCGATGGCGTGTAGGATGTCCTCGCTCATGTCCTCGGGATTGGATGTGGTGAAGCGCACACGCATGTCGGGTACGGCCTCAGCCACACGACGAAGCAGTTCGGCAAACGAGCAGACATGCAGCTCCTGACCGCCCTGTTCCTCGATGATGATGCCGTTGTCAGGCCGCTTGCCGTTGGGCAGCAAACCGTAGGAGTTGACGTTCTGACCGAGCAGCGTCACCTCCTTGAAGCCGCGGTCGTGCAGGTCGCGCACCTCGGCGAGAATGCTCTCGACGTCGCGTGATCGCTCGCGGCCACGGGTATAGGGCACGATGCAGTAGTGGCAGAAGTTGTTGCAGCCGCGCATGATGCTCACGAAACCGCCCACGTGGTTGCCGCCGATGCGCGTGGGGATGATGTTGCGGTAGGTCTCAGTGGTGGAGAGCTGTACGTCGACGGCCTGCTGACCGAGTTCGGCTGACGCCATCATCTCGGGCAGATTGAGGTAGGCGTCGGGTCCGCAGACGAGGTTGGCGTGGTGGTTTTCGATGAGGTCGTTCTTCACGCGCTCGGCCATGCAGCCCAGCACTCCGAGTATCGGCCTGCGCACGCCCTCGGCGCTGTTGTGGCGCTGCTGGGCATAGAGCTGGTCGAGCCGGTGGTAAATCTTGTTCTCCGCATTCTCACGCACCGAACAGGTGTTGAGGAATACGGCGTCGGCCTCAGCCTCGTTGTCGGTGGGCTCGTAGCCGGCCATCTTCATCACGGCGGCCACAACCTCCGAGTCGGCCACATTCATCTGGCAGCCGTAGGTCTCTATGTATAGTTTCTTCATTGTCTGTGTTATAGTTTATATTTACGTGAAACGCCCATCCAAAGGAAATAGAACAGTAGTCCGCTCACCAGCCCCATCATGGAGTCGATGGCGTAATGGGCGCGTGTATAGACGGTGGCGAAGCAAATAAGGATGACGAGGGACAGCACGATGAGCGAGAGCGTCTTGTTGCGCGAATGGATGGCGAGCATCAGACACACCACCGTGATGCCGACGTGGGAGCTGGGGAAGGCGCCCGTAGGCCGCTCACCCTCGTGGATGGTCTGCAGCAGGGCGTAGCCGATGCCGTCGTGGTAGCCCGGAGGCGCCATCATCTCCGTATGGGTGCGGAAATAGTCGCCCAGGCAAGGGAACACACCGTGGGCAGCCTTGTCCAGACCGATGGCGTGGAAATAATACATCGGACCGGTGACGGGGAAGAGGTCGAAGATGATGTAATACGTGAAAAACGACGCCATGACGATGAAGCAGCAGCGCTCAAACTCCTTGTAACGGGCAAAGAAATAAAACACGCACACCATGATAATCACGGGGAAATAGCAGGCGTAGGCTATTTCAAGAATCTCGCTGATCCACGCCTGTGGATACACTTCGGCAAAGCGCAGGGCGGGTTGGAAGCCGAAGATGGCCTGATCCCATGAGGCGACAATATGGTCCTGATTGGCGAAAAGGGTGTTCAAGTTGTAGGTATCGCCATACCACCAGCCTAAGAGCAGCATCTGAAAGAGCACGCGCAGAAACTGCGTCAGCCTGCAGGGCACCAGCCGATACACCACCCACATGCCCACGGCGAGGGCGGCAATGCGCACGCGGCCCCACACCATTGCATCGGGATTTTGCACCTTCGTCGTACAAAACAGCACCAGAAGCAGCGTCAGCGCCATATACACCAGCACCACCCACTCGAGCGGATAGAGGCCTTTGCGCGGGTTCTTCTCGATGGTAAACAACTGCCTGATCTTCATTACAGCCAGCCCTCCTTCTTATACCAGGCTACGGTCTCCTTCACGCCTTCGCGCAGCTTATAATAGGGATGGTAGCCGAGCTCATCGCAGGCCGGCTCAATGTCGCACCGCCAGTTGCGCTGACGGAGGATGTTGAACTTGTCGTTGTTGAGCACAATCATCTTGCCGGTCATGCGTCCGACGTATTCGCCGCACATCGTAACGAGCTTCAGCACCCATATCGGTGCCTTGATGCGCAGCCACCAGGGCTTGCCCAGTTCCTCGTGGATGTAATCGCTGAACGTGGAGCTTTGATACACCTCACCGTCGGAGAGGAAGTATTTCCGCCCCGACATGCCGTGGTCGAGGGCCAGGAAGACGGCCTGCACCAGGTCCTTCACATAGACGAAGGTGATGTCCTGTCGGCGGAAGCCGACGCTGAAGTCGACATGCTGCTTGATGCTTTTCATCATCACGTAGTAGTCTTTCTCCCGCGGACCGTATACGCCCGTGGGCCGGAGGATGATGTAGTTGAAGTCGTTGCCGATGCTGTCGAGGAACTGCTCGGCCTTCAGTTTGCTGCGACCGTAAGCAGTGTTGGGCTTCGGCAGGTCGCTCTCTTCTATCTCCTGATAAGGCTGGCGCTCCTTGATGGCGCCGAAGATGCTCAGACTGCTCATGTAGATGAAGCGCTTCAGGGGCATGCCCACCTTCAGAATGGCGTTGACAAAGTTGCGCGTGCCCTCATAGTTGACACGCATGAAGTCGTCCTTGCGCATGGCCTTGGTGATGCCTGCCGCATGAACAATATAGTCGAAGTCGTGGTCGCGCAGGGCCTCAACGAGCTTATCCTCAGACGAAAAGTCAAGATTGATGAAATGGATGCGCGCATCCTGCAGGTACGCGTGTGAACTGCTGGCACGCACCCCTGCCCATGTCTCGAAGCCGCGGCGGAGGGCTTCCTCAACGATAAAACTGCCAATGAAACCACTGGCGCCGGTTATCAATATCTTCATAATCAATTAGGTTACAAAGTTACTACATAATTCGAATATTTGCAAAATAAAGATAACATAATTAGGTTAATTCAAATCTTTTGCGTTAATTTGCAAATAGAAATAATGATTTAAAACATATTACTACTATGGGAAAGAAAGACCATAAGAACACAAAGCCGGGTAAGCAAAGCAAAAATGCCAAGGCCGGAAAGCGCATGTCGAAGAAACAGCTGAGCGCTGCGCTCGAGCAGTTGTTCTCATCCAATCCAGACAAAGCACTGACACTGAAGGAGATATTCCGCACCCTGCGTCTCAACACCCATCCACTGAAGATGCTCGCCATGGACATCCTCGAGGAGATGGCATGGGATGACTTCGTGACCAAGACAAGCGACACGAGCTATCAGCTCAACACGAAAGGTCAGGTGCAGGAGGGCACATTCATCCGCAAGTCGAACGGCAAGAACTCATTCCAGCCCGACGACGGCGGCAAGCCCATCTTCGTGGCCGAGCGCAACTCGATGTCGGCCCTCTCCGGCGACCGCGTGCGCGTATCGTTCATGGCCCGCCGCCGCAACCACATCAAGGAGGCGCAGGTCATCGCTATCCTGCAACGCGCCAAGGACCGCTTCGTCGGACGGCTGCGCGTCGACAAGGATATTGCCTTCCTCGTAACGCCGGAGAACACGTTCGCGCAGAACATCCTCATCCCCAAGAATAAGCTGAAGGGCGGTAAGACCGACGACAAGGCTGTGGTGAAGATTACGCGATGGCCCGACGAGGAGCATAAGAGCATCGTCGGCGAGGTGGTCGACGTACTCGGTCAGAGCGGCGACAACGACGTGGAGATGAACACTATCTTGGCGCAATACGGCCTGCCTTATAAGTACCCGAAGCGCGTGGAGGATGCCGCCGAGAAGATTTCGGGGGAGATCACGCCGCAGGATGTGGCCGAGCGTGAGGACTTCCGCGATGTGTGGACCTGCACCATCGACCCGAAGGATGCCAAGGACTTCGATGACGCACTGTCGATCAAGCAGTTGGACAACGGCCTCTATCAGGTCGGCGTACATATTGCCGACGTCAGCCATTACGTCACCGAGGGATCCATCATCGACAAGGAAGCCGAGAAGCGCGCCACGTCGGTCTATCTCGTCGACCGCACCATCCCGATGCTGCCCGAGCGGCTGTGCAACTTCATCTGCTCGCTCCGGCCCAATGAGGACAAGCTCACGTTCAGCGTCATCTTCGACCTCAACGACGACGCCGAGGTCAAAGCCTCGCGCATCGTCCATACCATCATCCGTTCCAACCGCCGCTACGCCTATGAGGAAGCGCAGCAGGTCTTGGAGGACAACGGTGTCATCGACGGCACCGGTCAGCCTGCACCCGATCCGGGTAAGGCTGGATTCAAGGATGAGTATGGCTGGGAGCTCTGCACCCTCGACCGGCTCGCCAAGAAACTGCGCGAGCGCCGATTCAAGGATGGGTCGGTGAAGTTTGATACCGAGGAACTGCATTTCGACATCGATGAGAAGGGACACCCCACACGCTGCTACTTCAAGCGCTCAAAGGATGCCAATAAGCTCATCGAGGAGTTCATGCTGCTGGCCAACCGTACGGTAGCCGAGAGCGTGGGCCGCGTGCCTAAGGGCAAGAAAGCGAAGGTGTTCCCCTACCGCGTCCACGACAATCCTGACCCCGAGAAGATGGAGACACTGCGTAAGTTTGTGGTCAACTTCGGCTTGAAGGTGAAGACCGACGGCACGCGTAAGGCAATGATTAAGAGCATCAACCACCTCATGGACGACGTCGAGGGCAAGCGTGAGCAGAAGCTCGTGCAGAGCGTTGCCCTGCGCGCAATGATGAAGGCGAAGTATACCACGCACAACATCGGCCACTTTGGCCTCGGCTTCGACTATTACACCCACTTTACGTCGCCCATCCGCCGCTATCCCGACACGATGGTCCACCGTCTGCTCACGCGCTATCAGCAGGGCGGCCGCTCAGCCAACGAGAAGCACTACGAAGACCTCTGCGAGCATTGCTCCGACATGGAACAGGTGGCGCAGAACGCTGAGCGCGACTCTATCAAGTACAAGATGGTGGAGTTTATGGGCGACAAGATTGGCGAGACCTACGACGCCCACATCAGTGGCGTGACGAGCTACGGCATCTACGCCGAGATCGACGAGAACCACTGCGAGGGTATGGTGCCGATGCGCGACCTCGACGACGACTACTATGAGTTCGACGAGAAGAACTTCTTGCTGCGTGGCCGTCGCCATCACCACAAGTACCAGCTTGGCGACCCCATCCGCATCACTGTAGCCAAGGCCAACCTCGAGCGCCGCCAGCTCGACTTCAGCCTGGCGAAAGATTGACTCACTGCTCCCTCAACAGCCTATATTGCGCGGTCTGCATCATCGAGAACACATATCTCCGCAGACCCGCAAAGACTGGTGAGAAGCGGCATTTGCGCAGCGTCCAGCCCGGCTCAGCCGCGTAGCAGAAGCTCTGCTTCGTAGC
Organism: uncultured Prevotella sp.; assembly: GCA_900315835.1. Lineage (GTDB taxonomy): Bacteria > Bacteroidota > Bacteroidia > Bacteroidales > Bacteroidaceae > Prevotella. The sequence continues at coordinate 5,426 of ONAR01000004.1, read as the reverse complement.
CGGCTCATAGATATAGCAGTGGTGATGGTCGCGCGCCACAATCTGGTTGTCGGCCGAATAGAACACCACATTGCGGTGCGTCTTGAGCAGATCAACGCCGAAGCCATCGTAGTCGTAGCTCACACCCATCAGCCCGAGCAGCGTCGGCATGACGTCGACCTGCATGCCAAGGCCGTTGTATTTCATCGGTTTGATGCCCGGACCGAACATGATGAGCGGAATGTGATTGTAGCTCACGGCCAACTCTGCATCGCTCTTACCCACCATCTTTCCGTGGTCGGCCTGAATCACAAAGATGGTGTTCTTAAACCATGGCTGCTTCCTTGCTTTCTTAAGGAAGTCGCCGATGGCCCAGTCAGCATACTCCACAATCTGCGTCTCCGCCTCCTTCGTGCGCGGTTTGAACCAGTCGGGTACCACGTAAGGCGGGTGGTTGCTGATGGTGAGGATAGTAGCCATGAACGGCCGCCTCGACTTCGCCTTCTTGTTGATCTGCTGTAAGGCGAAGTCGAACTCAAAGTGGTCGCTCACGCCAAAGCTGTTGACTACGCTGTCTTTCGGATAGCTCTCCTGCGAGAAAATCTCATCGTAGCCATTGGTCGTGAAGAAGGCTTTCATGTTGTCGTATTGCGCCTCATGCGACATGAAGAACATGTTGTCGTAGCCAAGCCCCTTCAATACGGTCGGAAGGCCCTGACGATGGGGCGTCACGGTGCCTTTCATCAGATTGCGGAACATCACCGCGGGGAAGCTGTAGAGCGTGGCTGTCATGCCGTGGTTGGTATGGATGCCGGCGCTGTAGAAATTGGTGAAAGCCAGCGAGTGCTGGTAAAGCGAGTCGAGCGTAGGCGTGAGCGGCAGTTGCTGACCGAACTCCCTCATCAGACTGGCCGACATCGACTCCATGAGGATTACCACGACGTTGGGTTTGCGGTCGAGCGTGGGCTTGTTGACCACCTCGCGGCGCATGACGTGGGCGCTGTCCACCTTACCGCCGATGCCGTAGGTCAGACGCGTGAAGGCGATGGCTTGGTTGTAGGGCATGAGCCTGAGCTCACGGTTCTCCTTGCGCATGTCATCCATGACCGACGTCAGAAGGTTGAAGGCCGGATTGATGCCCAACTGGTTGAGGAAGGCATCGTTGCAATAGTAAGCCTCGCTGATCTTGATGGGGTTGTAGCCCGTGCGCCCACGGATGCCGAACAAGCAGAGCAGCACCAGCACCACGCTGATGGCCGCACGACCGAGGCAGTTCACCACGCGCAGCTTCGGCAGCCGCGCCATAGCGGCAAGACTGGCGGCGTAGCGGCGCTCCAACTTCACCAGCCACCAGATGAAGGCGGCCGTGACGATGATGTAAGCGGCGAAGTAAAGCCAATACGACTTCTCCTCCAGCAACATGCCGGCGGTGGTGGAGACGTAGCCGAACCACCCGAAGATGCTCGCGTTGATGTTCTTGAAGAAGTAAGCGAAATAGGGAATATTGGCCGCCGATGCCGCAAAAGCCAGGGCAAACCACACGCTGCACCAAACCGTGACGCCACGCCGTAGCCACCGCGCACTGCGGTCAGCCACAGCCGCTGCCAGCACCACCGCCAACGGCACAATCATGATGTAGCAAGCAATGACGTTGTCAAACCACAGACCACGCGTGAAGGCTGGCCATACGGCAGCCGACGTGGCCGAAATCATCGGATGGAGCATGATATACTCCAGCAGCCTGAACAGGCTCAACACCAGTAAGGCCGACACGTGAATACTCACGAGCCAGCCTATGGTTCGCATAAATCTTTTCATCAGTTTACCATAGGTTTTAGGACGTATCTGCTACGAACTTTCTTAGAATCTGCTACGAAGTTTCTTAGGAGATAGTCGCTTCCTTATCTTTATTTCAACTTTTGCTCAGCTTTCTCACGCTCAATCACCTTACCGTTGACCACGGTAAACCGGCGGTCGAACTCCTCCTTCGTACGCTTCCAGCGGTTGTGCGTCCAAAGGTAATACTGCGGTGCCTCACGTATCGACTGTTCGAGCAGCTCGAAGAAGCGGCGTGTGATCTCACCGTCGGGCAACGATTTCGGGTCCTCGGTAATCGGCACATACTCAGCCGTATAGTAGCCACGGCGAGGGCGGGTCATCTTCACGAAATACACCACATCGTCCATCTTCTTCACGATGCGCTCGGTTCCGGTGAACACCGGCGTCTCGGGATGGTTCAGGAAAGGTAGCCACAGATGGATGTTGCTCCATTTGGGCGCCTGGTCGGCAATGTAGCCGCCGAGGCTGTGAATGCCATCGCGCTTCCAACTGAACAGCTGACGCAGGATGTCTTTCTTCGGCGTTGGCTGCCCCGTCGGCGGATACGACCGCAACTTCAGAAACAGATAGTCGAAAGCTTTGCTGTGGAGCGGGTCATAGATGAGACAAACGCGGCGGCTCTGGTTCATGTCCTTGCCCACACGCGACAGCCACTCCCAGTTGCAGTAATGACCCAGGATGCCGGCCGTGTCGCGCCCTTTCAGAAACCACGCCTCGTGCACCTCGGGGTTCTTCACCACGAAGCGGCGGTTAAGCTCCTCGTCGCTGATGCTCAACAGCTTGATGGATTCCATGAAATAGTCGCAGAACCAGTGGTAGAACTGCCGCTCTATCCGCTTTATCTCTTTCGTCGACTTTTCCGGGAATGAACTGGTCAGGTTGCCACGCACCACACCACGGCGGTAGCGCAGCACATGGTAAACCAGGAAGCTGAACATGTCGGACAACACGTAGAGTACGCGCAGTGGCAACAGGCTGATGGCATAGAATATGGCGTAAACGATCTTGTTTGTCATACGAATTATCAGCGTTTTGAATGCAAAGATAATGCAATAAGAGGGAACGACAAAATAAATTTGAGTGTAAAAATACATTGCATAGTTTTAAAATTGTTTGTGTCCGCACACAAAAGGTTGACTTAAATCAATAAAATTGGAAAGTTTACATAAACAGCCTTAAAATAGTTGCGCCATTCAGAAAAACCCACTATCTTTGCATCGTGATTTGAAAACAAAGGCTCGTGAGAGTCAAAATCAAATCAACATTTAATTCAGATTAGGTTAGTAGATTGTTTCATATAGGTTTTTAGTTTTTAGGTTTAAGAGTTAGTTTTTAGGTTAGCACAAATCCCCATCTTTCAAGCGTGGAAGATGGGGATTTGCTTTTTTACGCCATTACCCGGGCTTATTAACCGCAGTTTTTTTTGACTCCGGCGCTATTCAGCGCACTTTTTCCGCGTTGTATGGGAAAAATTACGTAAATTTGCAACAACATTCGCAATCAATCAACATGATAGACAAGAAGAGTCGTTTCAGCTTCTGGCTGGTTTTCATCGTAGCGGCCATCACGCTGCTGCCTTTCTGCGGTAGCACCGACTTCACCACAAAGGGTGAGCCGCGTGAAGCCGTAGTGGCCGTGAGCATGCTCCAGCAGCACAACTGGATACTGCCCACCAACAACGGCGTCGACATTCCCTACAAACCGCCGTTCTTCCAGTGGTGCATCGCCACGCTGTCGCTGCCCACAGGTGAGGTCACACCCTTCACGTCGCGACTGCCCTCGGCCATCGCCCTCATCCTGATGGCCAGTTTCATGGCGGCCTTCATTGCCAAACGCAAAAACAGCGCCGTGGCCATCGTTGCCGCGGGACTCATGCTTACGGCCTTCGAGGTACATCGCGCCGGCACCAACTGCCGCGTCGACATGGTGCTGACGCTGTTCATCGTCGGTGCCCTCTACCTGCTCTACCGCTGGTGGGAAAGCGGTTGCCGCCAACTGCCGTGGCTCGCCATCCTCGCCATGAGCGGCGCCACACTCACCAAAGGCCCCGTGGGCATCGTACTGCCTTGCTTCGTCATGAGCGTGTTTCTCATCGTCATGGCCTGGCGCGACCACACCCGCCCCGCAACGGTCTGTCTGCACCTCTTCGGTCAACTGCTGCCCGCAGCACTGCTGGCATGCGTGTTGCCGGGTCTGTGGTATGCCGCAGCCTATCAGCAGGGCGGCGACGACTTTCTCTGGCTGGTCAAGGACGAGAACTTCGGACGCTTCCTCGGTAAAATGGCGGTCGTCACCCACGCCAACCCCTGGCCTTACAACATCCTGATGCTTATCGTGGGCTGGCTGCCGTGGACGCTGCCGCTGCTGCTATCACTCTTCGTACTGCCCTGGCGCCGGTTCTCACGCAGCGCCTTCGTGGCCAGCGCCCGTAAGGCCGACGCTCTGCAGATCTTCACGTGGCTCGCCTTCCTGCTCGTGCTCTTCTTCTACTGCATCCCCAAGAGCAAGCGCGGCGTCTATCTGCTGCCCTGCTATCCGTTTATGGCTATGCTCATCGCCGAGTACCTCGTATGGCTGGCCAAGCGCTCCTACGCCCCCATCCGCATCTACATCGGTTTCCTCGCCATCGTCGGTTTCCTGGTCACGGTCGTGCTCATCACGCTGCGCACCGGCGCCGTACCCGACACCATCTTCCACGGCCACCACGCTGCCGACAACATCGCCATGCTCCACGCCCTGGCCTACGCCCCGCTCTCGGTGCTCGACATCATCTACATCATGCTGCCCGTCGCCGCGTCGGCCATCGGACTGCTGACGCTCATGCGACGTCGCATCGGGGCCGTCACCGAGCGTCCCGTGCTCTCGTCCATTGTCATAACGCTGCTGCTGTTCATGGGCATCGACGGCTACTACAAACCGGCCGTGATGACCGCGAAGAGCTACAAGCCGTTTGCCGAGCGCATCGCAGCCATCGCCAAGAGCGAGCCGCTCTACGCCTTCACGGGCTACAGCCAGCGTGGCGACGACGCCCTCCGCTTCTACGGTGTCGACTTCTACCTCAACGACCGCATGCGCCAGTTCGACCGCGACCTCCCCGCCCGGGGACTGGTCATGGTTCCTGCCTCCCAGCTGCCGCTGCTCAAGGCCGACTTCGCCGCTGCACCTGACAGCGCCACTACTGCAAGCCCCGCTTCTGTGCAAAGCCCCGCCGCTCTTGAGAAAACCGCCCCTGCCACCCGCGCCTACACGTTCACCGAGCGCTACCGCTCCGCCAACCGCGAGACCGAGTTCAAAGACACCATCTACGTCTTCCGCTTCGTCAGGCCCGCGCTTCCGCCTGCCTCGCGCTGACAGGTGCTTCCGCTTCGTCCGTCCGGCACTCCCGCCCGCCGCACCTTGACAGGTGCTTCCGCTTCGTCCGTCCGGTTCGGTAGGCCGCTGCTGTGCAGCGGCTCCCATCCTCCCCATAAAACCCATTCACCCCATGAATACCCATCAACAACAATATCACCCTCAATTCCGCAACCATCGGGAAGGGGCATTGCCCAAATGTCAAAATTGAGTCAGTAGCTCCCTTTTTCTGACGAAAGGACGGCTTGCGCCTGAGA
>ONAR01000026.1 GCA_900315835.1 uncultured Prevotella sp. | reverse complement strand
TTGACCCGTTTACCATTGACTGGAACAACGAGATAGGCTTCGACCCACAAGACCTTTATGAGAAGGGAACGACCATCGGCTACGACAGCAGCATCGTGGCAGGTAATAAGCAGGTTGTGGCAGAGCCGTAACAAGACCAATACTTAACAAATGGCAGATAAAATCGTGGCGGAACTTGCGGATGTGGGATAAAATCGTTATATTTGCAGCGGATAATAAAAGAAAGGAAGAGTATGAATGCAGTATCAATGAACAATCTGTGGACTTATCTGCAGGGATTGTCCCTAACAGCAGATAATTGGCAGTGGCTGGCAGAAAGAGCGAAAGAGAAGTCCAACACTTCTGCACAAGTTACCTCTAAGCCCAAAGAGGTAAAGTATAAAATTTCCCCAAGAAGGCGCAAATTAATGGAAAAGGCTACTTTCAATCCAAAAGACTTTGAAGGTGATGAAAGAGCTCAGTATATTCTAAGCAAATGAAAAGAGTCTTTTTAGATACTAACGTCATACTTGATGCGGCACTACCTGTAAGAGCTAATTTTGTCTGTGCAAATTCCATATTGTCGGCATGTGATAATAATGACATACAGGGTTGTGTGTCGTTATTAACAATTGCCAACACAGCATATATTCTTAAAAAGGGACGTACTGAAAAAGAAATGATCCAAGTGCTACGGGAGAATTTGGAAGGACTACTCGTACTTACTATGGATAGTGCCCAAGTTTCCGCTGCTTTTAATGTTGATGCCCCCGATTTTGAGGATGTCTTGCAGTATGAGTGTGCGAAGGCTGCCGGGTGCGAGCTGATTGTCACAAGTAATATTAAGCATTTCAAATTCTGCAAGGATATTGAAGTAGTTTCTACCATCGACTACGCCCAGCAGTTTATCGAGGACGAGAACAACTAAGGATGAACACGATCAAAGAACTCATAGAAAAATATTGCCCCAAACGGGGTGGAGTATAAGAAGCTGGGAGAAGTATGCACGGTTCTCAGAGGAAAGAGACTTACAAAGAAAGAACTATCAGGAGGAGGACCTTTCCCTGTTTTTCATGGAGGTATTGAACCAATTGGATATTACTGCAAAGGTAATCGGCAAGCTGAATCTGTGATGATTATTGATGTTGGTGCATCCGCAGGCACTGTAGGATATTGTAAAAATGAATTTTGGTCTTCGGATGGATGTTTTTGCCTATCGCATGTTTCTACATTTGAGCAAAGATATCTATTCTTTTTATTGCAATCTCTCGAAAGAAATCTCAAATCTAAAGTTAGGCGGGCAGGCATTCCTACGTTAGACAATAAAGTGCTTGAAAACCTTCTTATCCCCGTCCCACCCATCCCCGTTCAGCGTGAGATCGTTCGCATCCTTGACAGCTTTACTTCGTTAGAAGCGGAATTAGAAGCGGAGCTGGAAGCAAGACGTAAGCAATACGAGTATTACCGCGACCAGCTGCTGAGCTTCAAACATCTAAGTGGGGGGGGCAGGAATGAAGTAGAATGGAAGACGCTGGGAGAGATTGGTGAAGTCTGCATGTGCAAGAGAATAATGAAAAACCAAACGAATGCCGAGGGATGCATACCTTTCTACAAGATAGGAACCTTTGGCAAGAAGGCTGATGCCTTTATTTCTGAAGAACTATATGAGGAATACAAACAAAAGTATTCCTTTCCACGAAAGGGAGAGGTTCTTATCTCTGCTGCAGGAACGATAGGGCGTGCTGTTATCTATGATGGGGAGCCAGCCTATTTCCAAGATTCAAATATCGTGTGGATTGCTAATGATGAATCATTAGTCTTGAATAAATATCTTTATTACTTTTATTCTGTGGCAGATTGGCGACTTGAAGGCGGAACTATAAAGCGGCTTTATAACAATAATCTTAAGGCTGTAAAGATCCCCCTTCCCTCTCTCTCCACTCAGCGTCGCATTGTCTCCATCCTCGACCGCTTCGAGAGCTTGGTGAACGACATCACCACCGGCCTACCAGCAGAGATAGCAGCACGGCGTCAGCAATACGAGTATTATCGTGACCAGTTGCTGAGCTTCAAACGAAAGTCATGACCAACTATTGTTTATGATTAGGTGTCGGATGATTCGCTTGCAGGGTGCAGCCGCACCCTGCAAATGATGTTTCTCATTCCGTAAGACTTTTCATAATCGTGTGGATGTCATCGCTTTCAAAGTATTCACCCTCATGAGCGGCCTTGATGGCAATGTCGAGATGAATGTTGGGCTTGCAAGCATGTAGCTGTGAATCCATAGTTTCTATATCTTATTCTGCAAATCTACGAATTTATTGGATAACTGCCAAATGTTTTCCCCTTTTTCTCTTTGCCGTTTGGAAAAACATGGCTATATTTGCAAAAAAGAAACATAATGCCTACTATATTCATTTTCTTCGGGTTCAGATTCATGTTCTACAGCAATGACCATGCACCCATCCACATACATGTATTGAAAGATGGTCATGAAGCTAAATACAATGTCGATCCAGTAGAGCAAGTCTATAATCATGGCTTTAAGAAACATGATATATTGCTTATTGAATCTGTTATAGAAGAGAACAAGGCGATTATTATCGATCGCTGGAAAGACTATTTTAAGGAGGAGAATCATGGATAAGCTTTACATTACTCGCGTTTGGCTGGACGGGCATCAACTCTTTGCGATGACCGAAGGGAGAAAGACTGCCAGTTATGACCTCTCCACGATGAGAGGTTTCCGCCATGCAACACCGGCACAACTGGCGAACTTCGTTGTCAACGGCAAAGACATACATTGGCCTGACCTCGACGAGGACATCAACTTGGAGGGGATGTTTTACGACAACCACCTCTGCGCGCTTACCGACACCGAGGACTCGGCTGTCTATAGACTCGCACCACAAAGCCATGATTGTGTGGCAGAGCCATTAGCCCCTAATGGCTCCAAGACAACGCATAACTCCCGCCAACACTTATGACTGAAAACAAGATAGTCATCGAAAACCCCAAGTCCACCGTCGTGGCCAGCTACCAGGCCGAGGCGCGGACAGAGACGCAATACCAGAGCGAGGCCGCACTGGAGAAAGCCTTTATCCACCAGCTGCAAGGCCAGGCCTATGAATATCTGCCATTGCACACCGAGCAGGACCTTATCAGCAACCTGCGACACCAGATGGAGGCGCTCAACGGCATCACCTTTACCGACTCCGAGTGGAGGCGGTTCTACACCACCATCCTGGCCAATCAGAACAATGGCATCGTCGAAAAGACACGGCTGATACAGGAGGACAATGTGCAGACCTTTCTGTTCGACAACGGCGAGCAGCGTAACATCCGCATCTTCGACAAGAGAAATGTTCACAACAACAGCCTGCAGGTCATCAACCAGTACACGCCCGAGGGCGGCACGCGTGACAACCGCTACGACGTGACCATCCTCGTCAATGGGCTCCCGCTCGTCCACGTGGAGCTGAAGCGCCGTGGCGTGCCCATCCGTGAGGCCTTCAACCAGATTGACCGCTACCAGCGTGAGTCATTCTGGAGCGGCACCGGACTCTTCCAGTATGTGCAGATCTTCGTCATCTCCAACGGCACGGAGACAAAATATTACAGCAACACCACGCGCTTTGCCCACGTCAGGCAGAACAGCGGGCACCCGAAGCCGGGGCAGGGCAGGCATACAAGCAACTCGTTTGAGTTCACGTCGTGGTGGGCCGACGGGCAGAATGTACCCATCTCTGACCTGATGGACTTCACCAACACTTTCTTTGCCAAGCACACCCTTCTCAACATCATCGCCAAATACTGCATCTTCACGAGCGAGCAGCTGCTGATGGTCATGCGTCCGTATCAGATTTGTGCCACGGAGAAGATTATCAACCGCATCATCATCGCCCACAACTACCATTGGGAAGGCGGCATCAAGGCCGGCGGCTATGTCTGGCACACGACAGGGTCGGGCAAGACCTTGACCTCTTTCAAGACGGCACGGCTGGCCACCCAGCTGGATTTCATCGACAAGGTGGTCTTTGTCGTCGACCGCAAGGACCTGGACTATCAGACGATGAAGGAGTATGACCGCTTTGAGAAGGGCGCGGCCAACAGCAACAGCAGCTCCAATATCCTGCGCCGGCAGTTGGCCAGCAGCGACCCGCAGAAGAAGCTCGTCATCACGACAATACAGAAGCTCGCGTCGATGCTGAAGAACAAGGCCTGTGAAGACGAGGTGAAGGCCATCACGCAAAAGCAGATTGTGTTCATCTTCGACGAATGCCACCGCTCGCAGTTCGGCGACATGCACACGCTCATCACCAGGAAGTTCAGGCATTATTACATCTTTGGCTTCACCGGCACCCCAATCTTCGCACAGAACGCCAGCACAAGCGGAAACCCGAATCTGAAGACCACCGCACAGGCCTTCGGCGACAAGCTGCACAGCTATACCATTGTGGACGCTATCCGCGACCGCAATGTGCTGCCCTTCCGCGTGGAGTATGTCTCCACCATGAAAGAGAAGAAAGACATTGAGAACCGGGAGGTGTGGAGCATCGACACCGACAACGCCCTCAAGGACCCGCGCCGCATCAGGCTCGTCACGGAATATATCATTAAGCACTTCAACCAAAAGACCAAACGCAACGACAAGAGCTTCGTGTTCAACAAACTGCTGAATGTCAACGAGGTCGCTTCTTCCAAGAAGCAAGGCAAGGTGGAGGAGCTGAAGCGGCTGGTGCGCATGACCGGCTTCAACTCCATTCTTGCCGTGGCCAGCATCGAGTATGCCAAGCTCTATTACAACGAGTTCAAGCGTCAGCACAGCGGGCTGAAGGTGGCGACCATCTTCAGCTATGGGGTCAACGACGAGGACGACGGCACCGGCATGGAGGACGAGAACAACGAGGACACCAACGGCATGCTGCCCGTAGACCGCGACTTCCTGGAGTCGGCCATCAAGGACTACAACGCGATGTTCGGCACCAACTACGACACCTCGGCCGATAAGTTCCAGAACTACTACAAGGATGTGTCGCTCAGGATGAAGAACCGCGAGATAGACCTCCTCATCGTCGTCAACATGTTTCTCACGGGTTTCGACGCCACCACGCTCAACACGCTGTGGGTGGACAAGAACCTCAGGATGCACGGACTGTTGCAGGCCTACAGCCGCACCAACCGCATTCTCAACGCTATCAAGACTTTCGGCAACATCGTCTGCTTCCGCAATCTGGAGAAGGCCACCAACGATGCCATTGCCCTGTTTGGCAACAAAGATGCCTGCGGCCTCGTGCTGATGAAGACCTACGAGGAGTATTATAAAGGCTATGAGGACGACAAAGGACATCGTGTCAAGGGCTACGAAGAGCTGGTTGAGCTGCTGAGGAAGTTCATCCCCGGCGAAGTCATTGCCAGTGAGGAGGAGAAGAAAGCGTTTGTCCAAATCTTCGGTGCACTGCTGCGCGTGCTGAACATCCTTCAGGCCTTTGACCAGTTTGCCGGCCACGAGCTCCTCAGCGAGCGCGACATGCAGGACTACCTCGGTATGTACAACGACATCTACCAGGAGCTGAAGCCAAGCGGTCACGACAAAGAGAAGATCAAGGACGACCTCGTCTTTGAGATGGAGCTTGTCAAGCAGGTGGAAATCAATATCGACTACATTCTGGCGCTCGTCAGGAAGTATAGGGGCCAGAACGGCAAAGACCGTGAGCTGACGCTTCGCGACATCGACCGTGCCATCAAGTCGAGTCCGCAGATGCGCGACAAGAAAGCGCTCATCGACGCTTTTGTCCGGTCTGTCACGCCGGGCAGCGACGTGGATGACGACTGGAACACCTTTGTGCGCCAGAAGATGCAGGAAGAAATCAACGACATCATCAGCACCGAGCATTTGAAGGACGCGCCCGCCCGCAAGTTCATAAGGGACAGCTTTGACAATGGCTATGTCCAGACGGAGGGTACCGGCATCGCCGACATCATGCCCCCTCTCAACCCGTTTAAGCAGCATGCGGGCAGAGCGGAGAAGAAGGCTGTCATCCTCGACAAGATTAAAGCCTTGTTCAACAGGTTCTACGGCCTCATAGGGCCGGCCTCGCCGTATGAGGCCGACAAGGCTGTCAAGCGCTACACCTTGCCGGAAGAAGATGGCGAGCTGCTCATGGCGGCAGAGCCAGGGCCCGCAGGCACATAGGCCGACGGCCTCCGCCAGACAGTGCAATGGCTCATCATAAGGGGCATACTGGGCGCACCCGATAATGTCCGTGGTGATGTACGCCACCGGTGACAGTGTAGTGGCAGGCCTGGTGCCGGCCACCAGCTGCCGGTGTTGCGGGCGTGTCTCCATCTGCGAGATCTGCGTAAGCGCTGATGTGTGGGAAAATGCCATAATGGATCCAAAATCGGCGTAATCGGCGTGAGAAATAAGTTGCGACAGCAACCCATGTACAGTTGGCCCGGTACAGACGCATCCACAGGGTTTATCGGGTGCGCCGGGAATACGGAACAACAAAAAAGCCAAGCGCCGATGAACAGCAACTTGGCTTTGTTTGAAGTGTCGACACTTGGATTCGGACCAAGGACCCCCACCATGTCAAGGTGATACTCTAACCAACTGAGCTATGCCGACAAAGACAGTGACTTCCGCGGTAAAACCGGAAAGCGACTGCGAAATTAATGCTTTTTGTCCATACCACCAAAGGATAGGGCAATAGATTAATATATATTAACAATGTGACAAGCCCGCTGCCATGTCATGCCACTGGAGTGAAATTGCGGCAGACGGGCTACTTTGGTACGCAATTTGCAGTAAATGAACAGGATAAAGATTAGACATTAGTTTAAGAGGGAAAAAAATGAGACAACTAAAGATTTCACGCAGCATCACCAATCGTCAGGGTGAGGCGCTCGACCGCTATTTAGGCGAGATAGCGCGCATTCCTATGGTCAATCTCGTTGAGGAGGAGAATTTGGCCGAACAGATACGGCGTGGCGGTAAGCAGGGCGAGCGGGCCAAGGACAAACTCGTCGCGGCTAACCTGCGTTTCGTCGTTTCTGTGGCCAAACAGTACCAGCATAAGGGACTGTCGCTGACCGACCTCATCGATGAGGGCAACATTGGACTGGTGAAGGCTGCAGAGAAATTTGATGAGACCCGCGGGTTTAAGTTCATCAGCTATGCCGTGTGGTGGATACGCCAGAGCATCCTGCAGGCCATCGCCGAACAGAGCCGTATGGTGCGCCTGCCACTTAACCAGGTGGGTGCGCTGTCGAAGATCAACACGGTGATACAGAAGTTTGAGCAGAAGCATCATCGTAATCCGTCGACCGAGGAACTGTCGGAGATTACGAATATCGACCACGATAAGATTGAGCAGGCCATCAATGCCGACCTCCGCCACATGAGCATCGATGCGCCCTTCGACGATGAGGACAGCAACAGCCTCGCCGACCTGCTGCCGTCGTCGGACCGTACGCTGACCAATGCCGTTGACAAGGCGTCGATGCATCAGGACCTGAAGGAGATCTTCGCCAAGGTGCTGAAACCCCGCGAGACGGTCATCCTGCGTAAGAGCTTCGGCATTGGCTGTCAGGAGGAAGGACCTGAGGAAATCGGTGCTCAGCTCGGTCTCACGCGTGAGCGCGTGCGGCAGATTAAGGAGAAGAGCATCGAGAAGATACGCAACAGCGGCTACGCCCATATCTTGGCGAAGTACTTGGGGTAAAGCCTCCCCTTAGAACGTCACCGTGTTGACATTCCATTCATCGTCGGACTGCATGGAGACGGAGAGGAATTGCTCGGAGAAGAGGCGGCCGATGTAGCGCGTGACCGTGTTGCGCCGGATAGGCACGTCGGGGAATGTGCGGGTGAAGGTCTGCTTCTCGTTGGTGTAGAGCGAGAGAGTGACGTCAGTCTTACTGTCCTCGGCTGTCGGGAAGAAGCAACGGCCAAACGAGAAGGGCTTGCCAGTTTCTCCCGACTTAAAGTTGGATCTATAGTTCTTCTCGGCGGGTGCGGTGCCGTAGCCGGTGACGGGGTTGAAGGCGGTGCAGACATTGCTCAGCACCAACTGCAGTCGGGTGCAGGAGTCGGGGATGTTGTCGGTGGTGCTCAGTTCAAAGCGCGCCACCGCACGTCTGAGCTTGAGTTCCTTGTTGAGGCTTTGGTCTATGGTGAGCGTGTCGTAGGCGTAGAAGGTATCGGTGACGTACTGTTTGAAGTCGATGACATTGATGTTGCTCATGTCGGGGTCGATGGTCGATTTATGGGCCAGCACCACGAGGTAATACGTGCCTTTGTCGAGTTTGAACGTCGCTTTGCCGAAGTCGCTGTCGCCTTTCTGCTGTATGATGGTCTTCGGATGAGTGTCGCTGGCACTTGAATAGACGGCGAAGCAGAGTTTGGTGACGATGCTATCGATGTTGGTGGCGCGTGAGCTTTGCGGTGCTGCGGCTTGGCTGAACGGCACCTGCTCAAACTGCACAACGTTGATGTTGACGGTCATCTTACCTTCGGAGGAGGCGTCAGAGGCGTCATCAACGACAGCCTGTTGGCAGGAGACGAGGGCGAGGCCGAGTAGGGTGGTGAGTAATACAAGATAGGTTCTCTTCATCATCGTGTTGTCGTTAGGGTTATACGATAAGCCAAAGTTAGGCAAAATAATAACGCGATGGCACTGCGATAATGCTAAAAAAGCTTAATAATGCAGGCAAAAGCGACCAACTGTCGTGCAAAGGCATTACTTTTGCGGAACTTTACTACGAATGGGCTTGTATGGATTTGACGGCAAGATGAAATCGTATGTAAGCACGCGGAGCCTCGTTGGCTAGCTCCATAATCTGAGTGAACACAAATTTAATTGGCGAAAACAACTACGCTCTCGCTGCCTAATCGAAGTACAGTAGATTACTGGCTTAATCCTGCTATCAGATAGCGGGACGAGACATCGCTCCGAGGATGTTGTTCCGAATCCGGAGATCAAGCGGTGCAGACTAAATCGGAAATAGCCTTGCAAGGCTCCGCTTGTGAGGTGAAATTTTAGGAGATAAGGTCGCGGTTGGTGGTCCAGGTCTTGCCACGGCACGAAAATGAAGGCTGGAATAAGCGTGTAGAAAGCATAGGGCTTCCTTGTGCGGACCGGGGTTCGACTCCCCGCAGGTCCACGAAAAACCGCTGCGAGGCAGCGGCTTAAAGAGCGAAAGCGGCCAATGGCCGCTTTTTTTTAGCCTCCCCCCAGCCCCCTCCGAAGGAGGGGGAGGAAGGACTCACCCCTCGCCTTAAAAAGGCGAGGCACCGAACGGGTGGGAGAGGGGGCGATAGAGAAAATAGAGACGCTGCACAGCAGTGATAGAGACGTTGCACAGCAGCGTCCTACAGAACCGGAGGAAACGAGGGGCCGGGGAGGGGCTTTTATTCCGCTGTCAGCTCAAGGGCGACACTGGCGTCACAGGCGTTGATGAGGGGGCGGAGGTTGAGACCGACCTCCATGAGCGTCTTGCCGCTGATGACCTTACCGTCGAGGCGGCAGGGCTTCTTCTCGTTCCACGGCGTGAGGTCCTTGATGCGGTAGTTGCGGTTGGGGTCGAGGCCACCGAGCTGCACGGCGGGTATCTTCTGGTTCTTCATGAAGTCGAAGTTGTAGGCGAAGAGGGCGGCATGGCTCTTGTCCTCGCTGGCGTACATCCATGAGGCCACGCCATCGCCGTCGTAGGGCGAGTGGAGGCGGTAGATGTCGCCGAACTGCACCACGTCTCTGATTTGCTTATAGGCTGCGATGCCGCGCTTGGCGAAAGCGAGGTCCTCCTTGCTCATCTGACTCGGCTGCAGCTCCATGCCCAAGCGGCCGGTCATGGCCATATCCATGCGGAACTTAATCGGCGTGACGCGGTGGGTCTGGTGGTTGCGCTCGGCGCTCACGTGAGAGCCCATAGCAATGGCGGGGAAGTAATTGAGCTCACCCCACTGGATGAACAGGCGCATCTTGGCGTCGGTGTCGTCGCTGCCCCAGAACTCATCGAAGTAAGGCAGAACGCCGTAGTTGATGCGGCCGCCACCGCTGGCGCAATCCTGGATGACGAGCTTCGGGTATTTGGCGCGGATGCGCTTCAGCGTCTTGATGAGGCCCAACTGGTAGTCGATGTAGATCTGCGACTGCTTGTCGGCGGGCAGATAAGGCGATCCGTAGTCCATCAGCGGTGCGTTGCAGTCCCATTTGATGTAAGCGATGTCGGGGTTCTCCGTCATCAGGTCGTCGACGACGTGGAAGACGAAGTCCTGCACCTTCGGATTGGTCAGGTCGAGCACCACCTGCGTACCGCCGCGGCCGGTCGACAGCTCACGGCCCTTGCCGCGCAGCACCCAGTCGGGATGCTTCTCGAAGAGCTCGCTCTTGGTGTTGGTCATCTCGGGCTCAATCCAGATGCCGAACTTGATACCGTCTACTGTAGCCTCTTTGACCAGAGCGTTGATGCCGTTGGGCAGTTTCTTCTTGTTTACCGTCCAGTCGCCAAGCCCCTGATGATCATCGTTGCGCGGGTATTTGTCGCCGAACCAGCCGTCGTCCATGACGAAGAGCTCGCCGCCGATGTTGGCCCAGTCCTTCATCATTTCTTTCATCTTGTCCTCGGTGATGTTCATATACACGCCCTCCCACGAGTTGAGGAGGATGTCGCGCGGCGTCTGACCGTTGTGGAGCTTATACTGCCGGGCCCAGCGGTGGAGCGCACGGCTCACGCCGCCCTTACCCTCATCGGAGTAGGTCATGCACAGTTCGGGCGTGGTGAAGGTCTGACCGCCTTCGAGCAGGTAAGGTGTCTCCTCCTCGTTGATGCCGGCGATGAGGCTCAGCGACGTATTTTTCGCGTCTACCTTCAGCTTGTAGTTACCGGGCCAAGCCAGCGTGGCGCCGAGCACCTTACCGCTGGTCTCGCGCAGGGCACCGTCCTCTGAGATCATTAGCGACGGCGAGTCCTCATGCGTGTTCTGCAGTCCGTTGCGGTTGGCGATGACCTTCTCGCCGTTGGTCACGCGCTCCTCGTCGACGAAGTTCTCGGCGGCCCATGCGCCATGCTGGTGGCTCATGTAGTTGTCGCCGCGGGGCAGCGAGAGGAAGGCGGAGTTGTATTTGAGCAGACGGACGGCCTTGCGCCCGTTGTTCTTGATCTCCACCCAGGTTGAGATGACGTCGGTCTGGTTGTAGGCTTTGAACACCTGCGTCACCTCGACGGGGTAGATTTTGTCGCGCATTACGACGCGCAGCAGACGGCCCTCGCTGTCGGTGGTCTCATCAACGTGGTCGACGACGAGGTCGAGGGTCATGTTGCCGTCGGGCTGTTGCATGGCAATGGCCTTCTCACCGTTGGTATGCAAGCCGAAAGCGGGGTAGCTGGGGCGGTTGAGCGCCATGCCCGCGTCGATGACCTCCTGGGCGTTGGTCACCTTGGCGCCATAGAACTGGAAGAGCGGTGCATGGTCCTTGTCGGCGGTGATCATGAGCGAAGTGTGGGGCGTGCTGACGAGGTAGTTGCCGGCCCACGCGGGGGTCAGGCAGAGGGAGAGGAGAACTGCTAAAGGTTTTCTCATGTCTAAGATTTATTTGAGGGTTATGTAAAAATATTGACGGGTCGGTGGTGATGACGGGGCATTGCCGCCGTTGGCTTAACCGACGACTTATCCGACGACCTGCGCCAGACGCTGTCCGCCCCACACGGCGATGAAGCCGAGGGCTAGACTGAGCATGATGTAGGCGGCGAGGGTCCAGGGGTGGTGTCCGGCGAGGAAGTTGCTCTCCTTCATAAACGTGGAGAACGTGGTGAAGCCGCCGCAGAGACCTGTGGTGAGTAGCAGACGGGTCTGGGGTTGCAGGCCCCAGAAGGTGCCGTTGGCCTGGGGCAGTCCGGAAAAGAAGCCTATGAGCAGGCATCCGAGGATGTTGACGATGAACGTCCCTGCGGGGAAGGGCGTGGCGATCAACAGGCCCATGCCCTTGGAGACCATAAACCTCAGGCCGCCTCCGAAGAAGCTGCCGAGTGATACGATGAATACTTCTCTCATACTGCGAATGTTTTAGGCTGCCGGCATCGATGGCCGGGTATGCGATGGCAAAGGTACGGAAAAATCGGCAAGATGCGACAAAATGGGGGGAGATATTTGTGGGGGAGGGGGATGGGTTTTATGGGTTGAATGGGGTGGATGGGTCAAATGGGGTGGATGGGTCAAATGGGGTGGATGGGTCAAATGGGGTGGATGGGTTGAATGGGGTCGTCGGGCCAGGCATGTTTGGGGTAGCGGCGGCGAAGCTCCTTGCGGACATCGAAGTAGGTGGACTGCCAGAAGCTGCTGAGGTCGGTGGTGAGCTGGACCGGCTTGAAGCCAGGACTGAGGAGCTCCATGAGCACCGGCACACGGCCGTCGTTGACCGTCGGCGTGTCGGTCATGCCGAAGCACTCCTGCAAGCGGACGCTGAGCACCGGCACATCGGTGCCCACGCGGTAGCGTACCTTGATGAGATGCCCAGATGCCACGCGGATGCGGAGCGGCGCCAAGCGGTCGACAGACTGCTGCTGGTCGTAGGTGAGCAAGTTCCATAGCACCATGGTGAGGTCGATGCGGCGCAGTTCGGCCACGGTGGTCATCACGCGCCCGTTCTTCTCTAAATAGAACGGCAGCCATGCCTCGGGCTGTTGGAGCAGGTGGTCTGCGGTGAGGTCGGGCAACTGCAGTTCGGAATGCCATTTGGCGACGAGCGCTACGCGCAGCTGCATGGTCGCGACGTCGTCGGTCCAGTTGAGCAGGCTCTGGCCCTCCTTGGCCACGGCGGCGCAGACGATGCTGATGAGGCGGTCGTGGGGGATGTCGGTGAGCGGTCGGGCCTCGACGACGAGCTGACCGATGCGCTGCTCGCGCTGGGCGATGATGCCGCCCTGATGAGTAATCCAAGTGACGTTGTCGTATTGCGTCGTGAGCTCGGCGATGTCGTCGATGTTGACCGGTGCGGCGAGGAAGGCGCGGCCACGACCGTGACTGCCCGCATGCAGGGCGGCGACGGCGAGCCACGGATAGCCCGCCAGCTCATCGGTGGGGTCGACGCTGACCATACCGCCTCCGGCCAGCCGGAAGTCGCCGTTGTGGCCCACGGCCTGGGCTACGCGCTCGGGATAACCCGAGGCCACGAGAGCACCGATGTCGTAGGCGCTGACGTAATGGTTGTCGGTGTCGACGCCTGCCATGTGGGCATATTCGGCGGCGATGCGGGCGATGCGCCCCCAGGGTCCGAGGCGGCGGTTGCGGCGGGCATCGCGCAGGGCGGTGACGCGCGCCAGCAGGTCGGCATGTACCTGGTTGGCATCCATCACATCCTTCTCCTCGAGCAGCGCGGCGATGTCGCAGGCGAGGGCTTTGCGCTGCGGCTCATGCCCCTGCAGCATCATGCGGGCGATGCGCGGATGGCAGGGCAGGGCAGCCATGCGGCGGCCGAGGGGCGTGATATGGCCGTCGGCGGTGATGGCGCCGAGCAGGCGCAGTTGCTGTTGGGCCTCGCGCACGCTGTTGGCGGGTGGCGGCGTGAGCCAGGGCAGCGCCATGACGTCGGTCTCACCGAAGGCCGCTATGGCCAGCACCATTGGCGTGAGGTCGGCGTCGAGAATCTCGGGGGTGCGTTGGGCGTCGAGGCGGTGGTCGGTGGCGGTGGTCCAGAGACGGAGGCAGACGCCGGGCGCCACACGCCCAGCCCGACCAGCGCGTTGCCGGGCCATGTCGTGGCTGATGCGCACGGTCTCGAGGTGGCTCAGCCCCGTGGCGGCGTCGTAGACGAGCTTGCGGAAATAGCCGCTGTCGATGACCACGCGCACGCCCTCGATGGTGAGTGAGGTCTCGGCGATGGGCGTGGCCAGCACCACCTTCCGCTGTCCGGCCGGCGAGGGTGCGATGGCGGCGTATTGGCGATCGGCGGGGAGGTTGCCGTAGAGCGGACAGACGGTGGTCGGCGCGAGGCTGTCGCCGAGGAGGTCGGCGCAGCGCATGATGTCGGCCTGACCGGGGAGGAAGGCGAGGATGTCGCCCTCGTGTTCACGGTGGGCGCGGCTCACGGCGGCCGCCACGTCGCCGGCGATGTGGTCGGGTGTGGTGTCGTCCTTGGCCTGCGTGGTCTCGACGGGGTACATGCGGCCCTCGCAACTGATGGTCTCGGCGCCGATGGCTTGGCTGATGGGTGCGGCGTCGATGGTGGCCGACATCACGACGAGGTTGAGGTCGGGGCGGAGAATGTCCTTGATTTGTCGCGCCAGACAGAAGGCGAGGTCGGTCTGCAGGCTGCGCTCATGGAACTCGTCGAAGATGATGCAGGCCACGCCGTCGAGGGTGGCGTCGTCGGTCATGCGTCGGGTGAGGATGCCCTCGGTGACGACCTCGATGCGGGTGCGGGACGATATCTTGCGCTCGAAGCGTATCTGGTAGCCGACGGTCTGACCGACGGGTTCGCCGAGGAGCTGGGCCATGCGCATGGCGACCTGTCGGGCGGCGATGCGTCGTGGCTCGAGCATGACGATGCGGCCCTCGGGCATTGCGCGGAGCATGGTGAGGGGAAGGAGCGTCGACTTACCCGCACCGGGTGGTGCCACCACGACGGCGGCGTGGCGCTGGGCCAGCACGGCGTTGAGGCGCGTGGCGATGGCTGCGGCGGGGAGGGATGGAAGCGTTATTTGCAATGGTTTGGTGTGTTGAGGGTGCAAAGTTACTTCTTCGTAACCTTCAGCACGCCATTGGCGCAGCCACCGGTGAGGTCGACGGTGAGGACGTAGGTGTCACCATCCTTCAGGTTGGCTGACGGATTGAGGTAGATATTGCCGTCGTCGAGCTTCGTCGACGTACCGTTGACGTCGTGCTCGGCACCGTCGCCGATGACGAAGAGGTCACTCGTCGTCGAGATGTAGTGGTCGCCGGTCGTGCCATGGAACTCAGTGCCCCAACCAGCCTCACCGAAGAACTTGAAGTTGACGTTGGTCGGGTCGAGTTGTTTGCCGATGACCAATGTGAGCTGATACACCTTCGGCTGTACCTGAGCCAGACAGATGGCGTGGTCGGTATCGGTCCACCAGCCTTGGCCTTTGATGAAGGAGTAAGCCGGCTTGGCGAGTCCGTCGGATCCGATGAGCCAGAGGGCACCGGAGCCGTCGGCGTCCAACTTCAGCGGGTTCTTGTTGGCGTCGATAGCCCACACGAGTAAGGCCATGCGGTCGGTGCTCACCTTCAGGAGGTAGTTGCCGTCGACAGCGTTGAACGTATAGGTGCCGTCGCCATTGGCTGTGAAGAAGTCGGGGTCAATCCAGAACAGCGACATGTACTGCTGGAAGGCCTCCGGTACCGAGAAGATATATTTCCGGCCCTGGGTGAAGCTGCCGTCGTATTCGAGCTGCGTCTCGGAGAACTGAATCTCCTGCGGTGCCTTGGCCGGGTCGTAGACCGGCGTGTACTCATAGGTGAGCGTGTTGAACGTGCACTCAAATGATCCCTTGGCTGTGCCGGTGAACGGGATAGGGTCGCCGCTCTGCTCGGTGATGGTGGAGCCGGAAGTGCTTTGCGAGAACGTCACCTCATTGCCGTTGCTGCCATAGGCCGGCGCGATGACGTGGGCCTGGACAACGGTGCTGTTGGGGCTATTGACGGTGCAGCGGAACAGGTAGGGGTTGTCGGCGTCGGGCGTCATGCGGTACTGCGTGTTGGCGTCGACGTAGAGCGTGAGGTGGTCATATTTAGGCCGCGCCACGGGGATGGAGATATCCTGCTCGGCTTTGGCAAACTTGATGTTCTGCAGCGTGAGGTGGAGCGTGGCGTCGCCGTCGGGTATGTTCTTATAGTAAGGTATATAGAGCTTAACCTGATAGTCGCCGTTCTCCTTGGTGCGCAGCGTAACGTTCTCCACCTCCTCCTGGCTGTAGTTGAGCGAGGCCTTGAGCGTGGAGAGGGGCACGTTGTCGGAGCAGTTGACGTTGACGGTGATGGAGTCGCCGAAATAGGCGGGCTGGATGTCGCCGACGGTGATGACGGGCTTACCCTCGCCGTCGCTGTCGTCGTCGCTGCAGGCGCCCATGACGAAGGGCACGGCCAGGAGCAGCAGCCCTAACACCGGTCGATATGTGATGAACTTATTGAATTTCATAATCGTGTTTTTGATGTAAGGAATTAGTGTTGGCTTATCGCTGCCACTTGAGCGAAACGACGCTGTAGGCAGGCACCGTGGCCTGGAAATACTTCTGTCCGTCGCTCAGTGTGACCTTGACGTCGGTACTGCCGGCATTGCAGAGCAGTGAGGCGTAGGTGCCGTCGGGGTTGAGGAACTCGGCGTGGGTGAGGTCGCTGTTGTCGGTGTCGCGGGTGACGCCGATGCGCACGGCACCGGGCTCAACGACGGCAGCGCTCTGGCAGATGACGTAGTAGTGGCCGTTGTAGTGCAGGGTGGAGTAGTCGGACGAATTGATGTCGACAGCACCATAGCAGGTCTGACAGCCACCGTCGAGGTTAGGTCCGCGTTTGTCGTCGAGCATGAGGTTCCACACGATGACGGCGCGACTCATGCGATTGACCGTACCCAGCACCATGTCGCGCATCTCCTGCACGAGGGTGTTGGCGAGCAGGTTGCCCTTGTTCCACGTACCGATGCTCGACTCAGAGAAGATAATCTCCTTCTTCGGCGCCTGACTGTAGATGTCGCTCAGCTCGGTGTTGGAGCCGCCGTAGTCGTGATAGGCCGAGCCCACGACGAGGTCGGCACCGTCGAAGTCGTTGCCCAGTCGGTTGTACACCTTGATGGGGTAGTCGGTCTGGTCGGTGATGCCGCTGTAGTCGTAGTTGTGGTCGTAGAGGTAGATCTTCGTGGTCAGTCCGCTGTCGTGGAAGGTCTTGGCCAGCACGCGCACGAAGGCGGCCTCGTCTTCCCACGGCATGTAGAGTGAGGCGCAGTTGCCCTTGTTGAGCGGTTCATTCTGCGGGGTGACGGCGTAGATGTTGATGCCCTCAGCCTGCATGGCTTGGATGAATTTGACGAAATACTGTGCGTAGACCGAGCGGCGTGCGGGGCGCAGACGGCCACCGGTCCAACTGTTGTAGGCGGTCTTGAGGTCCTCGCCAATCTTCATCCATCGTGGGCAGGTCCAGGGCGAAGCGATGATCTTCACGTTGGGGTTGATGGCGAGAATCTCCTTGAGCACGGGGATGACGTAGTCGGTTTCGTCGCTCTGCAGGGCGAAGTTTTCGATGCCCTCGGTGTCGCAGAGGGTGTAGACGCGGCTCGAGAAGTCGCTGCACCCGATGGAGATGCGCAGGTAGCTTACGTCGTAGCCCTCGGTGGGCGAGAAGGTGCGCTTGAGGAAGGCCGTGCGCTGGGCCTGGCTCATGTGCATCAGGTTGTAAGCCGACGAATAGGTGAGGGCGAAGCCGAAGCCGTCGATGGTCTGATAGGTCGTCGACGGATCAATCTGGATGGTCGTCGGCGCCATGTTGGTGCCGGTGATGGTGGGTATAGTGCCACGGTAGAGCGTGTTGACGCTGTCGGCTGTGGTGGTGAGTATGACGGCCTCACCGGTGGCTGGCTTCAGGTTGACGGCGGTGTCGGCCGACTTCGTCTCTTTCGGATGGATGTCGAAGCCGCTGTCGACGGCACAGCCGGCGAGGAGCAGCGCGGTGCAGGCGCTTATAATAAATGTTGTTTTCATTGTTGTTGCATTTATGAAAGGGTGCTGAGCCTTAGTAGCCCGGGTTCTGTATGAGGTTCTCGTTCTCGTCGAGTGCCGTCTGCGGTATCGGCATGAGATAGCTGTTGGCGGTGTACTGGCGGGCCAGCGGCAGGTGACCACTGTCGCGCGACGGCAGCGAGTTCATGACTTCCTCCACCTTGCCGGCGCGGCGCAGGTCGTACCAGCGCTCGCCCTCGCAGGCCAGCTCGAGGCGACGCTCCTTGAGTACGGCGTCTTCCATGGCTTCCTGAGAGGCAGTGGCGGCTGAGGTGAGGTTGGGCAGTTTGGCGCGCTTGCGGATGATGTTGACCAGCTGAGCGGCCTTCTGCAGTTCGCCCTTGTGGGCATAGGCCTCGGCTTCGAGCAGGATGATGTCAGCCAGACGCAGGTAGTACTCATTGTTATAGCCCGAGCGCAGCTTATACATGAAAGCGTAGTGAGACGAGGGGTAGTAGTTGCTCCAGTTGCAGGAGTAGTAGACGACGGTCTGGTTGAGGCGCGTGGTGTCGCCCTCGTCGGTGAAAGCCTTGATGAGGTCGCGTGACGGCGTCACCCACTTGGCCCAGGTGAAGCTGTTGTCGTAGTCCTCGAGGCATCGGCCGTACATCCAGCTTTCCCAGTTGCCTGCGCCAGTGTACCAATGCACCTCGAGGATGCCCTCAGAGGTGTTGCGCTTAACGCAGTCCTTCTTCTGGTCGTCCCAGCCCCAGAGCGTGGCGAAGTCGGGCTCCAGCTTGAGTCCGTTAGTGGCGCACACCTTTTCAGCATAGGCGATGACCTTGTCGTAGTCCTGTACGGCGGTCTCGGCGTATACCTTGCAGAGCATGGCTTGAGCCACCGTCTTGGTCATCAGCGTGCGGTCGGCGCTGTCGAAGTCGGGCGCATACTGCTCGGCATCCTCCAGGTCGCTGATAATCTGCTGGTAGCACTCCTCCTCGGTAGAGCGCGGAGGATAGTAGGTGGGATACACCTCCTCGATGTTCTTCGAGGTGATGGTGCTGGCAATCTTGGTGATGACGGGGAATGAGCCCCACATCCTTGCCATACGGAACATGCAGATGGCGCGGAAGATTTCGCCTTGCGCCTTCAGCTGGTGGTATTCGTTATCGTTGAGCTGTCCGTTCTGATGGAGCGGCTCAACGCCATTGATGAGCACATTGGCTTTGGCGATATCCTCGAGGTAGCGGGTCCAGTCACGTGACAGGGTGCCGGTGGCGGCGTCGAGGGCGTTGGTCTCCAATGGAATGGTCTCCTGACCGGTGGTGCCGGCATAGGCGTTGTCGGAATGGGAGTCGCCGAGCAGCACGTAGTCGAGGTGCATGTGCTCCTGCCTGTTGCGGAAGAGCTGATAGATGGCGGTGAGCTGGCTCTCGGCGGCGGCCTTGTCTTTCAGCACGGCGGTCGTGGTGTCGGTCTGGCTGCCTTCCGTCAGCTCCGAGGCACTGGCGATAGGATCACGGTCGAGCGAGCACGAGGCGAGCAACAGCAGGCCTGCGGCTGCGGCAGTGAACGTGGTGCGATAGTGTTTAAACTTTATGTATTGCATAGTGAGATGCTTTTATAGTATTGTTGTGAGGCTTCTAAAATTCCACTTTCAGTCCCATGACGAACGAGCGGCAGAGGGGATAGGTGCCCCAGTCGATGCCCTGCACGGCGCCGCTGTTGCCTTCCTGGTTGACCTCAGGGTCGCGGCCGTTGTAGCCGGTCCAGGTGATGAGGTTGGTGACTGAGACGTAAGGCGTGAGGCGCTGCAGGTAAATCTTCTTGCAGATGTTGCGCGGCACGTCGTAGCTGAGCGAGATGTCCTTGACGCGGAGGTAAGAACCGTCCTCGAGGTAATAGGTGGAGTTCTGCTGGTTGAAGCCCACGCGCGGCACGTCAGTAATCTGGCCGGGGATGCGCCAGCGGCGCAGCACGCCAGTGCTCTGGTTGTTGGAGTTGAACATACCCTCGCTCTCCATGCGGCTGACGTTGTAGATGTCGTTGCCGTAGGAGCCCTGGATGAGGATGCTCAGCGAGAAGCCCTTCCACGAGAAGGTGTTGGAGAGGCCGAACGTGAAGTCGGGGTTCGGGTCGCCGATGTAGGTACGGTCGGAGCTGGTCACCACGCCGTCGCCGTTGACATCCTTATAGATGAGGTCACCGGTCTCGGGGTCAACGCCCTCACTGACATAGCCCCAGAAGGCGCCGAGGGGATGGCCGGGCGCATTGCGCACGACGTACTGGTTGACGTTGTCGTTGGTGCGGGCACCCCAATAGACGGGCGTCAGCGAGAGGCTCTTCAGCTTGTTGCGGTTGAAGGAGATGTTGAAGTCGGTATCCCACTTGAAGGCATGCACGAGGTTGTGGCTCTTGATGGTGAACTCCATACCCTTGTTGACGATGGTGCCGCCATTGCGGGCCAGCGAGCGGGCTGCGGCCGAACCGGCGGGCAACGTCATGTTCATGATGAGGTCGGTGGTCTTCTTATAGTACCAGTCGGCATAGAGCGTCAAGCGGTTGTCGAGTACGGTGAGGTCGAAGCCGAGGTCGGTCTGCGTAGTGGTCTCCCAGGTGAGGTCGGGGTTGGAGAGCGACGACTGCGTGCGGGTGGGCACGGCGTGGTTGTTGCCGTCCTCCCACCACTGGATGCGGTTGAAGCTGTACATGGCGAGGTAGGCGTAGTCGCCCAGTCCGCTCTGGTTACCGGTCTGACCCCAGCCGCCACGAATCTTCAGGTCGTTGATCCAAGGCACGTTCTTCATGAACTTCTCGTTGCTCACACGCCATGCGCCTGAGAACGAGGGGAACCAGCCCCACTTGTGGCCCGGAGCCAGGCGCGAGCTGCCATCAGCACGCAGGTTGGCGGTGACCATGTAGGTGGAGTTGTAGTTGTACTGCAGACGGCCGAAGTAAGACATGATGCTCCACTCCGAGGCGCCGCTGCCCGTGCCCGACCAACTGATCTTGTTGGCGGCGTTGAGCGTCTTGATGTCGGCATTGGCATAGTCGCTGGCGGAGATGTAGTTGTTGCTGTATTTGCTGTGGGTCCACGACGAGCCGACCATGAAGTCGAGGTCGTGGCGGCCGAACTTATGCTTCCAATCGGCGGTGTTATCGAAGGTCCATACGGTGCCGGTCGAGCGGTTGTCGTTGCCGTCGCCGTTGTCGTTGCGGCCCTGACGTGTCGATGATGGGTCGAGGAAGTAGGTCTCGAGGCTGTTGCTGCGGTCAAACGTGAGCGACGAGGTGAACTTCAGCTCGGGCATCAGGGTGATGATGGCCTTGCCGGTGAGCAACAGCTTGTTGTACTGGCGCTTGCCGTCCTTCGATCGCGCGATGTTCTCGATAGGCGAGTAGGCATTGGCACCATAGAAGTTGTTGTAGTACTGGCCGGGCTTTTCGGGATCCCAGACGGGGGCGTAGGTCGGGGTGGCGAGGATTGAAGGGATGACGCCGCCGCGGCTGGCCGTGGTACCCGAGATGATGTTGGTGCCCTTGTAGGTGTAGTCGGAGTAGGCGCCGTCGGCGTTGATGGTCAGCCACTTGTTGATGTCGTTGTCGATTGATCCGCGCACGTTGTAGCGCTTGAAGTTGGACGAGACGATGACGCCGTCCTCACCCGTGTAGCCGCCCGAGAGGTAGTAGCGCAGCTTGTCGGTGCCATTGGTCACCGAGAGCTGGTAGTCCTGCACGTGTCCGGTGCGGTAGACTTCCTTCTTCCAGTCGGTCTGGTCGGTGAGGCCCTCAGGCAACTTGAGGTTGAGCACGCCCTGATCGTTCATGTCCTGGATGAGGTCGTAGTACTGCTGCGTGTTGAGCGGGTCCTGGTTGTCGCGTACGCCGTTGAAGGTGTAGTGGGCATTGAGCGAGACACGGGCTACGCCGGCCTTACCCTTCTTGGTGTTGATGATAATGACGCCGTTGGCAGCGCGCGAACCGTAGATGGCTGCCGAGGAGGCATCCTTGAGCACCTGCATGTTGTCGATGTCGTCGGCCGAGAGGAAGTCGATGTCGCTCACGGGCACGCCGTCGACGACGTAGAGCGGGTTATTGGAACCGTTGAGCGAGGTGGTACCACGCACGCGGATGGTGGGTGCCGATCCAGGGGCGCCGTTGGCCTGTGATATCTGCAGACCGGCGGCCTTGCCCTGCATGCCCGAAGCGGCCGAGACGATGGGCCGCGTGTCGAGGTCGTCGGCCGAGATGGAGCTCACGGCGGTGGTGACGTCGGCGCGGCGTACGGAGCCGTAACCAATGGCGACGACCTCACCGAGGGTGTTCATCTCCTCTTTCAGGGTGACGCGTGTGTTTTGACCGGCCTTCACCTGTTCGGTCTTGAAGCCGATGTAGGATATCTCGAGACGTGCGTTCTTGTCGGCCTGCAGGCTGTAGCGGCCGTCGAGGTCGGTGACGGTGGCTTCATCCTTGCTGCCCACCACGCGCACGGTGGCGCCGATGACGGGCTGCTGGTCCTGGTCAAGCACCTGTCCGCTGACCCGCACCTGCTGGGCAAGTGCGGTGGTGGCAGTGAACAGCGCCGTACCGGCCAACAGCAGGAAGCGACGGGGAATGTGAATTGTTTGCATATTGCGATGTTTTTAGTGGATAAGTATCGTGTGGATTAAACCATGGTGTGTCTACTTCACCACGACCTTGCGGCCCTGATGGATGTAGAGTCCGGGCTGTGCGGGCTTGCGGCTGCACTGACGGCCGTCGATGGTGTACCAGGCGTCGTCGGCCTTGACGGGCTTCACGGCGTTGATGGCCTTGACGCCGGTAGCGGTGCCGTCGGTCAGGATGGCTTCAACAGAGAGCACCGGAGCGGCGGGCTTGGTGATGTCGAGGGTGAAGACAACCGACTTGACGAACGACAGCATGGCCTTCTGCTCGGTGGACAGCGAGTCGACGTTGATGGCCAGGTTGACGTTGCCGTCGCTGGATACCTTGAAGTAAGGAGCCAGTGTGCCGGTGAGCGTCGGGGCCTTCGCTTTGGAGAACTCGACGGGTGACCAGTCGGGCTGGCCGAAGAACTTGAAGTTGATGTCCTTCAGGTTGAGCTGCTCGCCGACGTTGAGCGTCATGCGGTACAGCGTGTTGCTGATGTGGCCCAATGGGATGTCGTTCTGATAACCGGTGTACCAGTTGTGGCCGTTGCTGGCATACGACGGCTTACCGATACCTTCGCTGCCGATGGCCCAGATGTTGCCGCTGCCGTTGATGGTGTCGTATTGTACGGGCATGTAGGTGGTCGGGTCGACCTGCATCACCTTGAAGTAGTTGAGCGTGAAGTCGGCGAGGATGGCATAGACGCCGTCAACGGGCAGGAACTTATAGCTGTCGCCGTCTTTCTCGAAGAAGTCGGGATCCATGTACCAGCTGTCTGAGGCAAAGGCATCGGCGCCGGCAAAGGTGAGTTTCTCACCCTGCGTCAGGTAAGCGGGATAGACGTAGCCGTAGGTCGTGTTCATGAAGGAGTTGCCGTTGACGGTGGGGTTGAAGACGACGGCCGATTTCTTCACGGTGGTGGTAAGCGTACCGGCCTGCACGCCCATGCTCAGGTCGAGCGTGATGGTAACGGTGTCGCCTACAGCCCACTCGGCACCGGTATTAATGAAGAGATTGCCGTTGTCGTGACCGTCTGATCCGGTGCCCACGCCGAGAGATCCCTTGGTTGATGTGATGGCATAGTCAGCGCCTGCCGAGCCTTTGAACTCGATGCCCCAGTTGTTCTGGCCGAAGAACTTAAAGTTTACGGTTGTGCCAAACTCTTGGCCTACGATGCCGGTGATCTCATAGGTGAGGTCGCCGGTCGGGGCCATGGCGATGCCCTTACCGGGTGTCCAGCCCGGTTGATTACTTGATGTGGGCAGGCCAATGCCGGTGCCTAAGATATACACGGCGCCTGTGCCGTCTTCGCTCATCGTGGCAGCAGTACCGTTGGCGGTGACGGGTGTTACCGTGAGGGCTTTCAGCGTGGCGTCGGCCGTGACGGTATAGGTGCCGTCGATGACGTTGCAGGTGTAGGTGCCGTCGGCGTTCTTGGTGAAGAAACTGCTGTTGACGTAGTAGCCGTCGGCGTCGGCAAAGGTGTAGGTCTCACCCTGCTTGAGGTTCTGTACGCTCGTCCCCGGGGTAATGACCGTGGAGGCGAAAGAGGCTGTCGTGGCAAGAAGCGTGACAGCTAACATGGCTTGACGAAGTAAATGCTGTTTCATAGTCGTATGAGTTTATTTGTTGATTAGTTCCTGAGTTTATTAGTTTATGAGTTTTTGAGCTCTTGATGTGTTATAAGCCATCCGTTGATGCGCCGTCAGAAGCGGAGGCTGACGACGCTGTGGGCGGGCAGGGTGATGGTGGCGGTGCGATGGCCGTCGCCGATGGTCAGCTCGCGGGCGGCGTCGCTGTCAGAGGCCAGCAGCACGCCATAGGTGCCGTCGGGATTGAGAAATGCGGCGTAGCTTAAAGCCTTGTCTTTCAGGTCGCTCGCGGCGATGTGGACAGCACCGGGCTTGACCACGGCCGAGGCGTGACTGATGATGTAGTAGTGGCTGTTGAGCGTGAGCGTACGGTAGTCGGCCGAACTGATGTTGACCGCACCGTCGCAGGTCTGACAGCCGCCGTCGAGGTTGGGGCCGCGGTGGTCGTCGAGCATGAGGTTCCACACCAGTGCGGCGCGGCACCAGCGGTTGGTTGTGCCGATGACCACGTGGCGCATGTCGTCGACGAGGCGTCGCTTGAGATTGCGCCCGTCGTTCCACGTGCCGATGCTCGTCTCCGAGAAGATGAGCTGCTTGTCGGGTATGAGGCCATGGATGCGGTCGAGCTCCTCCTCGCGGCCGCCGTAGTTGTGGTAAGCGGCGCCCACGACGAGCTCATTGCCCTCAAACTGCATCTGACCCAGCGCATTGACGACGTTGACGGGGTAGGCGTCCTGCGACGCTACGTCGTCGTAGTTGTAGTTGTGGTCGAAGAGATAGATGAGGGTGCTGAGGCCTGCCTGCTTGATGGCTTGCGCAAGGTCGGCGACCAAGGGTGCTTCCTCGTCCCAGGGTAGATAGAGCGACGCGCAGTTGCGGTGGTTGAGTGGCTCGTTCTGGGGACTGACGGCATAGATGTGAATGCCGGCGGCCTGCATGGCCTGGATAAATTTGACGAAATATTGGGCGTAGGTCTTGCGCATGTTCGGGTTGAGGTGGCCGTCGGTCCAGCTGTTGAAGGGCTTGAGCGACTCGAGGTCCTTCACCTTCATCCACTGGGGACAGGTCCACGGTGCGGCAATGACCTTGATGCCAGGATTGATGGCCAACACCTCTTTTAATGTAGGGATGACGTAGTCGGTCTCGTCGCTTTGCAAGGCAAAGTGTTGCAGGCCGGGTTTGTCGCAAAGGGTGTATTCTTTAGAGGAAAAGTCGTTACAACCGATGGAGATGCGCACGTAGCTGGCGCCAAAACCCTTGGTGGGCGAGAACGTGCGCTCGAGGAAGGCCTTGCGGTCGGCTTTGGTCATGTGGAGCAGGTTGTAGCAGGTGCTGTAGGTGATGGCATAGCCGAAGCCGTCGATGGTCTGCTGCTTGACGTTGGGCATCAAGCGGATGAGCGGCATGGCAGCGGGCTTATTGCTCACGGTGGGGGTGCTGGCGACGAGGCTCTGCTGGCCGTCGGCGGTCGAGGTAAGGAGCAGCGGGGTGGTGGCGGCCGTCGTCGTTGCGGTGGTCGCATTGCCCATCGTGTTGACGCGCGCGTAGGTGCATTCGCTGATAGACAAGGCAGCGAACAAACCCATCAGGGCTATGGTGTTTCTTATGATGCGGTTGGCTTTCATTACAAAGGTTTTATCGGTTCGTTTATTAGTTGCTGCAAATTTAGGTAAAATATCAATACGTTCGACCACCCAACACGAAAGATATAGATATTAAAAACACCTCGTATTTTGGTTTCAGTTGATTGTCAATGGGTTAAGTCAAGGCTTGATTTGCCAGTCATATAGATTTTTTATATCTTGTATAGCGCTATAAAAGGGCAGTCTGCACCCCTTTTGTTTGCTTTTTTCTGCCTTTGTTGGGCTTGTGTTCCCTATGCAGCTGTTGTGCGGCAGCCCCCAACAAAAACCTCCGCAACGCGTTGGCATTGCGGAGGCACCTTGCGGTTTTATTATATAAACAGGGTTATTAGTATAGGTACATTTTTATGAAGGTGTTCGTCTGATTATGAGTTGTAGCAGTTCTCGCCGTGCTCGTAGATGTCGAGGCCCTCTTCCTCAATACGGGCGTCAACACGCAGGCCAACCGTCTTCTTGATGCCGTAGAACAGGACGATGCCGCAGGCTGCAGCCCATGCGTCGATGCAGAGGATGCCGAGGCACTGAGCGCCGAGGAAACCGAAGCCGTGGCCGTAGAGAGCGCCAGCGTCAACGGAAAACAGACCCGTCAAGAGCGTGCCGAGGATACCGCAGACGCCATGCACGGAACTTGCACCGACGGGGTCGTCAACGTGAAGTTTCTGGTCGATGAATTCAATGGCGAACGGCAGTACGCAACCGCATACGGCACCGATGATGATGGATCCAAGCGGTGAGACGAGGTCGCAGCCGGCGGTGATGCCGACGAGTCCGGCGAGCACGCCGTTGAGCATCAGTGAGAACGAAGGCTTGCCGTATTTGATCCATGTGACAAACATCGTGGCCAAACCGCCCGCTGCAGCTGCTAGGTTGGTGGTGAGGAACACGTGAGAGATGGCGACGCGGTTAACCTCACCAGAGGCGGCGAGCTGAGAACCGGGGTTGAAGCCGAACCAACCAAACCAAAGGGTGAACACACCTAAAGCAGCCAGCGTCAGGCTGTGACCGGGAATAGCGTTGCTCGTGCCATCCTTGCGGTATTTGCCCAAACGGGGACCGAGGGCCACAGCACCAAGGAAGGCCAGCACACCACCAACGCTGTGCACAATGGCACTGCCGGCGAAGTCGTGGAACGTGGCACCGAAGGTCTGCATCATGAAGCTCGTTGCGTCGGCATTGCAAAGCCAGCCACCGCCCCACGTCCAGTGACCCTCGACGGGATAGATGATCAGGGAAATGAAGAATGAATAGACGCAGTACATCGAGAACTTGGTACGCTCGGCCATAGCGCCCGACACAATGGTGGCGGAGGTGGCACAGAACACGGTCTCGAAAATGAGGAAGCCCTCGGTGGGCAGGCCCGCAGCGTTCTTGTAGAAACTCAGGTCACCGAAGTTGGGCATGCCAATGAAGCCTGCGCCGTTGGAACCAAACATAAAACCGAAGCCCACAAACCAGAACAGCAGTGAGCCAATCATGAAGTCGACAAAGTTCTTATAGAGGATGTTGGCGGTGTTCTTGCTGCGCGTAAAGCCCGCCTCGCACAGGGCGAAGCCCGGCTGCATGAAGAATACCAGCATAGCAGCCAATAGCATCCATACGGTATCTAATGAAACGCTTAAGTCTTGTATAGTCATAATATTGTGATTGTTTTGTTACCCTAAAAATGTTTTACAGTTCTCTCTTGTAATTACCCTTGCAGCCTTGCAAATGTAGCTTTATTTCTCCTGCTCGGCGTTATAGAGTGCGATATCGCCGCGCTCGCCGGTACGGATGCGGATGGTGTCTTCCACGGGAATGATGAAGATGCGGCCGTCACCAATTTCACCGGTGCGAGCGGCCTGCTCAATAGCGGCTACCGTCTTTTCCACATTCTTGTCGCGTACCACAATATTCATCAGCACGCGCTCAATGCTGCTGGTGTTGTACATCACACCACGGTAGATTCTCGCCTGTCGCATCTTGCCCTCACCACGCACGTCGTAGTAAGAGAACCACTCGATGTCGGCAGCGAGTAGAGCCTCTTTGACCTCCTCAAATTTCGTCTTTCGAATGATAGCTTCAATCTTCTTCATAACTAACTTTTCTTATTGGTTTAACTAATTATGCTTTCACTTTGTCAGCTTTCGGCTGCAAAGTTATGACAATTTGACCACGCACGCAACGAGATAACGACTTTTTGTTACTAACTTTTTGGCTTTTCTTTCAAAGTGTCATGATAGCAATGTCGATGCCTTAACATTTGTAAGGAAATAGCAGACGATTACTATCAAATTGACATTTTATACCAATTTTTAGGAAAAAAGGTAAACTATTCTTGCTCGTTATAACTATTTGTGTTAACTTTGCGGTGTAAATTAAAACATTAAGACAATAATAAAGAAATAAATTGTAGCAAGATGTCACGAATCATCCCTTTCACCAAGATGCACGGCGCAGGCAATGACTATATATATGTCAATACCTTATTATATAGTGTTCCTGACCCAAGCGCAGCGGCCATTGCCTGGAGCAAGCCTCATTTCGGCATTGGCAGCGACGGTCTGGTGCTTATCGGACGACCGTCGGATCGCGCAAAGGCCGACTACTCCATGCGCATCTTCAACGCCGACGGTTCGGAAGCGATGATGTGCGGCAACGCCAGCCGGTGCATCGGGAAGTACGTCTATGAGAAAGGAATGACCGACAAGACCGTCATCCGCCTGGAGACCCTCTCCGGCGTCAAGGTGCTACATCTCCACCTGAGTTCTTCCGACGAACAAGCAACGACCTCCGACGATCAGGCATCTGACGCAAAACCGTCTGGCAGGAAGACCGTCGACAGCGTTACCGTCGATATGCTTGAGCCGTGCTTCGAAGTGCCGGAGCAGTTCACCGGCCGCTACACCGACATCGCAGTGCCCTCCGCGCTTGAGGCGCACCTGCTGCCCGCCACCATCGGCGAGAATGGTGCCAAGGGTAAGTTCGTCAGCATGGGCAATCCCCACTACGTCAGTTTCGTTGACGATGTGGCAGCCCTCGACATCACCGCTATTGGTAAGGCGCTGGAGACCGACAAGGCCTTCCCTGAGCGCTGCAACATAGAGTTCGCCCAACCCCTCAAGGCCGCCAACGGCGTGACCACCCTGCGCACCCGCGTTTGGGAACGGGGCAGCGGCATCACAATGGCCTGCGGTACAGGCGCCTGCGCCACCGCCGTGGCCGCCATCAGCCTCGGCTTGACCAAGGGAACCGACGATGAGCGGTCGTGCGACATCGTCATGGACGGCGGCACACTGCATATCAACTGGAGCGAGGCCGACAACCACGTATATATGACCGGACCGGCGGCCTTCGCCTTCGAGGGCGAGATTCCGCTGCCGGAATAAAGTCACCGGCGCCGATGCCGTAAAACGACGAGGCGGGGGCGCGCACCTGATGGTTCATCACAAAGAAATTTTAACCAATTAAAAGAAACACGAATAGATTATGGCATTAGTAAACGAACATTATCTGAAGCTTCCGGGGAGCTACCTTTTCTCCGACGTGGCCAAGCGCGTTAACGCCTTCAAGGCCCAGCATCCCCAGGTGCGCGTCATCAGCCTTGGCATAGGCGACGTCACGCAGCCGCTTTGCCCCGCCGTCATCGAGGCCATGCATAAGGCTACCGACGAGATGGCTGTCAAAGCCTCCTTCCGCGGCTACGGCCCCGAGCACGGCTACGACTTCCTGCGCGACGCCATCCTGCGCAACGACTTCCTTTCGCGCGGCATCCATCTCGACCGCGACGAGGTGTTCGTCAACGACGGTGCCAAGAGCGACACGGGTAACATTCAGGAGCTGCTCCGATGGGATAACTCCGTGGCCGTGACCGACCCCATCTATCCCGTCTATATCGACTCCAACGCCATGATCGGCCGCGCCGGCGTGTTCAAAGACGGACGCTGGAGCAACATCACTTACATGCCCTGTACGGCCGACAACAATTTTGTACCACAACTGCCCGACCACCGCGTCGACATGATATACCTCTGCTACCCCAACAACCCGACGGGTACGGTGCTGCCGAAGGAAGAACTGCGCAAGTGGGTCAACTTCGCACTGAAGAACGATGCCGTGCTGTTCTACGATGCCGCCTACGAGGCTTACATCCAGAACCCCGACATTCCGCACTCCATCTATGAGATCAAGGGTGCGCGCAAGTGTGCCATCGAGTTCCACAGCTATTCCAAAACCGCCGGCTTCACAGGTGTACGCTGCGGCTACACCATCATCCCCAAAGAGGTGTCGGCATCGACGCTCGACGGCAGCAAGCGCATCGCCCTCAACCGACTTTGGGAGCGCCGACAGTCGACTAAGTTCAACGGCACCAGCTATATCTCGCAGCGCGCTGCCGAGGCCATCTACACCCCCGAGGGCCACGAGCAGATCATGCAGACCATCCATTATTATATGGAGAACGCTCGCATCATGCGCGAGACGCTCGTCTCACTGGGCTACAGCGTCTATGGCGGCGAGAACGCGCCCTACCTCTGGGTGAAGACGCCCGGCAACGAGGAGAGCTGGAAATTCTTCGACCGTCTGCTCTACGGCTGCGGCGTGGTCTGCACACCGGGCGTAGGCTTCGGACCGAGCGGAGAGGGCTATTTCCGCCTCACTTCATTCGGCAACCGCGAGGACGTGGAGGAAGCCATGCAGCGCATCGCCGACTGGTCGAAGAAAGGATAAATCGAGGGCGCCGGCCCCAGCACCGCATCGCCGCGGGCCGGACGCTGCCACAGAGAGGAACAGTTAACAATACAACATACAGAGAGAATCGTTTTTTATTCACTTTAAAGAATCAAATGTTATGAAAAAGGTAGAAAGACTGTTTTGCATCGCCGCTGTCTGCATGGCAGCCGTGGCAGCGAATGCTCAGGACAAAGTAGAAGGAACCATTGCCACTGACCTGGTGAACCAATACATCTGGCGTGGTCAGGATTGTGGCGATGTAAGCGTACAGCCCACACTTGGCGTAGCCTACAAGGGCTTCTCGCTCACCGCTTGGGGAAATGTAGGCATCTCGGATCCGTCTGACACCAAGGAGTTTGACCTCACGCTGGCCTATACCACTGGCGGCTTTCACGTGGGTGTGACCGACTACTGGTTCAACAAGGGCGTCAACAACTACTCGGGTGACGCTTACGACGACGCGAAGTATTTCTCGTATGGAGCTCACAGTACGCTCCACGTCTATGAGGCCAACGTCGGCTACGACTTCGGTCCCGTCGCCCTGAACTGGTACACCAACTTCGCCGGTAACGACGGACTCAACAAGAGCGGCAAGCGCGCCTACTCATCCTACGTTGAGGCTACCGCACCGTTCAAGCTCGCCTCGCTCGACTGGACCGCAACGGTGGGCGCCGTGCCTTACGCCACCTCATCCTACAGTCGCGTCAACGGCTTTGCCGTGACCAACCTCGGGCTGAAGGCCAGCAAGGCCATCGAGATCACCAAGTCGTTCTCCGTCCCTGTGTTTGCAGGCATCACGGCCAACCCCAGCACGCAGAAAGCCTACTTCATCTGCGGCTTCACACTCCAGCCGTAAGCTGTCGGCCGTAAACAGTCGGCCGTGAGTGCTCACCCCGGGCACTCCAGCCGAAGGCGGTCAGCCGGTTGGGCGTGCTGAATCATTAATGTATCATTCCTATTGCACCGGGTTTCGGCCCGGCGCAACTTAAAATAAAATCAATAAGAGCTTTAATCATCAACCATTAGAAGTATGACAAATTTACGTTTTGATGCCGTACAGTCGGCATCCCGCAAGAAGCCGGTAGAGGTGATTTCACCGGTAGAGCGTCCTTCCGAGTACTTTGGCAAGAAAGTATTCAACCGCGCCAAGATGTACAAGTATCTTCCCGCTGATGTTTATCAGAAAATGATCGATGTCATCGACAATGGTGCTACACTCGACCGCTCTATTGCCGACGCTGTGGCCAAGGGCATGAAGCAGTGGGCCGACGAGAACGGTGTTACCCACTACACCCACTGGTTCCAGCCGCTGACCGAAGGCACCGCCGAGAAGCACGACTCGTTTATCGAGCACGACGGCAAGGGCGGCATGATTGAGGAGTTCTCGGGCAAGCTGCTCGTCCAGCAGGAGCCTGACGCCTCGTCGTTCCCCTCTGGCGGCATCCGTTCCACCTTCGAGGCCCGCGGCTATTCGGCTTGGGATCCCACATCGCCCGTGTTCATCATGGACGACACCCTCTGCATCCCTACCATCTTCATCTCCTACACAGGTGAGGCCCTTGACTACAAGGCTCCGCTGCTGCGCGCCCTGCACGCCGTCAACGTCGCCGCTACCAATGTTTGCCATTACTTCTATCCCGACGTGAAGAAGGTCGTCTCCAACCTCGGATGGGAGCAGGAATACTTCCTCGTCGACGAGGACCTCTATGCAGCCCGTCCCGACCTCATCCTCACCGGCCGTACCCTCATGGGGCACGAAAGCGCCAAGAACCAGCAGATGGACGACCACTACTTCGGCACCATCCCTGAGCGCGTGCAGGCCTTCATGAAAGACCTCGAGATTGAGGCCCTCGAGCTCGGCATCCCCGTGAAGACACGTCATAATGAGGTGGCCCCCAACCAGTTTGAGTGCGCACCTATCTTCGAGGAGACCAACCTCGCCGTCGACCACAACATGCTGCTCATGTCTATCATGAAGAAGGTGGCCCACAAGCACGGCTTCGAGGTGCTGCTCCACGAGAAACCCTTCGACGGCATCAACGGCTCGGGTAAGCACAACAACTGGTCGCTGTCTACCGATACGGGCATCCTGCTCCACGGACCTGGCAAGACCAAGGAAGACAACCTGCGCTTCGTCGTGTTCATCGTCGAGACCCTCATGGGTGTCTATCGCCACAATGGTCTGCTCAAGGCCAGCATCATGGACGCCGGCAACGCCCATCGCTTAGGCGCCAACGAGGCACCTCCAGCCATCATCTCCTCATTCCTCGGCAAGACCGTCAGCGACGTGCTCGAGCATATCATGAAGGCCGACAAGGATGCACTCGTCATCAAGGGTAAGGAAGGCGTGCAGATCGATATCCCCGAGATTCCCGACATCATGCGCGACAACACCGACCGCAACCGTACCTCTCCATTCGCCTTCACCGGCAACCGCTTCGAGTTCCGCGCCGTCGGATCGTCGGCCAACTGCGCCAGCGCCCAGATCGTGCTCAACACCGCTGTGGCTGAGGCCCTGACCGACTTCAAGACCCGCGTCGATGAGCTCATCGCCAAGGGTGAGGACAAGTTCGCCGCCATCCTTTCGGTGGTCAAGGACGACATCAAGACCTGTGCTCCTATCCACTTCGACGGCAACGGCTACAGCGACGAGTGGGTGGCTGAGGCTGAGAAGCGTGGATTGGATACCGAGAAGTCGGCTCCGGTCATCTTCGACCGTTACCTCGACGACGCCAGCGTGAAGATGTTCGAGAGCATGGGCGTGATGAAGAAGAATGAGCTCGAGGCCCGCAACGAGGTGAAATGGGAGACCTACACCAAGAAGTTGCAGATTGAGGCCCGCGTGCTGGGTGACCTGTCGCTCAACCACATCATCCCCGTGGCTACGCGCTACCAGTCGATGATCTCGAAGGATGTGCAGAACCTCATGAGCATCTACGGCGCCGAGAAGGGCAAGCAGCTCTCCGAGCGTATCATGAATATCATTGAGCAAATCAGCGAACGCACCGGCATCATAGAGAAGGACGTGGAAGATATGGTCAATGCACGTAAGGTCGCCAACAAGATTGACGATGTGCGCGAGAAGGCAGTGAAGTATCACGACACCGTCGAGACGTTCTTCCAGCCCATCCGCTATCAGATTGACAAGCTTGAGCTGGTGGTTGCTGATGAGCTTTGGGCATTGCCTAAGTACCGTGAACTCCTGTTCATCCGGTAAACGATAAAGGGCTCAGC
Source organism: uncultured Prevotella sp. (assembly GCA_900315835.1). Taxonomy (GTDB): domain Bacteria; phylum Bacteroidota; class Bacteroidia; order Bacteroidales; family Bacteroidaceae; genus Prevotella. The sequence continues at coordinate 10,489 of ONAR01000026.1, read as the reverse complement.
CGCCCGCGGGTCATCCTCCGGGCCGGCCGCCCTTTTGGTTAGGCAACTAACAATCTATTTCTTTTATTGGTTTTAATTTCAGGCGAGACAGTGTCGTGAGATACGGTCCCGCTTTTTTGTGCGCGAGGGGCATGATATTTGTTAAAGCTTATAAAAACGGCTGTGGCTTTGACCGAGTCTTTGCGTTATATACATGGAGCTTACCCACTGCGCGAAAGCCAGGGTGGGGGCGGGCCGAGGTTTACTCGGCTGCTGCTTAACGTCAGAAACCAATCGAAAAGAAAATGAAGAAACCAATATTGTTTTTGCTCACTTTGATCTGCTCGCTGTCAGTCATGGCTTCATCCTCTCAGCCACGCCACGTCACCATCATGGGGCTGGGCGACTCCATCACCGAGGGCAGCGACCATTTCTATTCCTATGTCTTCCCGCTGTGGGAGCTGCTCTTCAGCCACGGCTACACCAACTGCGAGTTTATCGGTCCCCGCCAGGGCCGCTGTCGGTTGGGCACCATTCCCCACTGCGGCTTCTCGGGTAAGAACGTGGAGTTTCTCAATGCCCACATCGACAGCATCTACCGTCTTTACCCGGCCGACATCGTGCTGTTGCATGCCGGCCACAACCATTTCGATACCGAGCATCCGGTGCCGGGCATGATTGCGAGCTACCGTTCTATCATCGCCAAGATACACGCCATCAACCCCAAGGCCGTCATCATCATGGCGAAGGTCATCACCAGCGGCAAACTGCCCAAATACTCCTACATTCCCTTGCTCAACGAGGAGATTGAGAAGCTGGTCAAGAGCTACCACTCCGACCGCATCCGGCTCGTCGACCAAAGTGCGGGCTGGGACTGGCAGCGGTACACCATTTACGACAAGGTGCACCCCAGGTTGGAAGGTGCCCGCAAGATGGCCCAGGTGTGGTACAACGAGTTGGTCAAGATTCTGCCACGTGAGCTTTACGTCAATCATGTGGACACGGTGGTCTATAAGTCGGGTCAGGGCCAGCGCGACCTGACGTTGACGGTGTACTCTCCGCGCGTGGAGCGTAAGCCCGTGCCTGCAGTGGTTTATTTCTTCGCCGGTGGCTGGCAGTATGGTTCGCCCCTGCAGTTTGTGCGCGAGTGTTACCACGACACCAAGCTCGGCTATAAGGCCATCTCGGTGGACTATCGCATCGCCTCGTTGGATAAGACGACGCCTGCCGACGCCTATGTCGACGTTGCCGATGCCTATCAGTGGATTGTGCGCCACGCCGACAGTCTGAACATCGACCCCACGCGCATCGTGCTTGCGGGTGCCTCGGCCGGTGCCACCATGGCGGCCGCCGCGGGTATGGACAGCCGGCTTCCGATGCCGGCCGGACTGATGCTGTGCTATCCTGTGGTGAAGAAGATTGCCGCCTTCGTGCCGGAGAACAGCCGCAGGACCATGCCGCCCTTTCTCTTCCTGATTGGCGACAAGGACAGCTTCACCACGCTCGCCGACGCTGAGAACTTCCTGAAGGCGCAGCAGGCAAAGGGCGTTGACGTGACATCAAAGGTCTTCCCCGGCGCTGGTCATCCGCTGTTCTATTACCGGCTGAAGACCACCGCCCTTTTCGGCCAGTACCTGTCGGCCTCCGACAACTTCCTCCGCATCGCGATACCATAGCTATCGAGTCGCGATACCATAGCTATCGCGATGCGATACCATAGCTATCGCGGTGCGATACCATAGCTATCGCGACGTCATAGCATAGCTATCGCAAATGTTGCGTTTTGGCTTTACATAACCTACACTCTGTGATAGGTCTCGCTGAAAGGCTGACGGTAGCGGTCGCCCCACACACCGTCGGGCAGGCGCACACCACAGGTGATGACCATGTTGATCTCGACCTTATAAGGTAAGCCGAGCGCCTTCTTCACGAGCCGGCTGTCGAAGCCTTCAAGGGGGCAGGTGTCGTAGCCAGCCTCGCTCATAGCCAACATAAACGTCTGCACAGCCAGGGCACAGCTCTTGTGCACACTCACGCGCACGTCACTTTCCGACACTTGGCGCACGATAGGCCGGTTTAGGCCGATGAGCTGAGCCAGCGCTTTGCGCACCAATCCCCATACTCCAAAGCAACGCGAGTAGAGGAAGGGCATTACCTTGCCGTAATAGAGGTCCCACTTCTTGATGCGCTTCTCCTGTTTCTCTTTCGGACTGTTGCGTCGTTGATTGCCTTCTTCAAACTTGCGGGCGGCTTCAGCGTGCTGCTTGTAGAGGTCCTGACGGGTGACGAAGACCACCATCTCTTGCGCCGATCGAGCGGAGAGCTGGTCGAGGCAGGCGTGGGCAAGTTTGGCAAGCACTGCCTTGTCAGTCACGTGGTAGGCTTCCCACAATTGCATGTTGGAACTGGTTGGAGCCAGCGTAGCCATATTGATGCATTCTTTCACCTTCTCCGCGTCAAGCGGCTTCTCTGGATCATAGTGCCGAATGGCACGGCGGTGGTCGAGGATTTCTTGTAAACTCATGTCTTTATTGTTTGTTTATGCTCATTGCGGTTCGCATGTCGTTGTCTTGCGATGCAGTTTTGGACGGTTGATGAATGTGAGTCTGCTATTTACTGTTGATGGTCTGCAGAATGTCGTCGACTATCTGTTGGTCCTGCAGATGGTTGTCGGTGAGGAGCTGGTTGACGTCGTAGCGGTCATAGAGGCTTTTGCGCACGCCGAAGTTGATCACGCGCATGGCCGATGGTCCATAGAAGTGTGCCACCGTCTCACCGTATCCGCCATCAAGACTGCCGTCCTCGATAGTAGCCACAAGACGGTGGTCAGCCTTCAGTTCATTGAGGAGCTGCCCGTCGAGTCCTGAGAGATAGCGGGGATTGATGATCGTGGCGTCGATACCCTGCTCGGCCAACAACTGTCGCACGGCCTCACCCTTCTGGAAGAAGTCACCCACCGCGATGATGGCCAAGTCCTTGCCACGATGTGCCACAACAGCCTTGTTCAGGTCGCTGTAGTCGCTGTCAACATCCTCCGTAGCGTGCGCCACGCCGAAAGCAGGCACGCGGATGGCCACCGAGTACTTGTCCTGACGGATAGCCCAGCTCTCCATGGCACGCAACTCTTCCCATGTAGTGGGCGCGAGATAGACCAGGTTAGGGATGTGGCTGATCATGGGGATGTCGAAGAAGCAGATGTGCGTGAAGTCGTTCATGCCATAGACGCTGGCGCCAAGCACATTGATGACTGCCGGATTGCCGTTGACGGCAAGATCCTGAGCCAACTGGTCGTAGGTGCGCTGCAGAAAGGTGGCATAGGTGGTGAACACCGGGTGCGCGCCACGCTTTGCCATGCCCGATGCCATTGCCACGCCTTCCTCCTCGGCGATGCCTACATCGACAAACTGCCTGCCTGCTGCCTCACGGCGCTCCTTGGTGAAGCCCAAGGTAGCGGGCACAGCGGCGGTGATGAGCACAAGCTTGTCGTCACGCTTGAGCTCGTCGAAGAGCCAGTCGCCGAGCAGCATGTCCATCGACTTGCCACCCTGTGGCGGGTTGATCGGGCTGCCGTCCTCAAGATGGAAAGGCATGCTCCAGTGCCACCGTTCCTTGTCGGCTACGGCTGGCGCATAGCCGTGTCCTTTCTCTGTGTGGATGTGCACCACCACGGGATGGTCGATATCCTTGACCTTGCGGAAAGCCTCCACGAGACTGGCCACGTCGTTGCCCTGCTCCACATAGAGATAGTCGAAACCCATGGCGCGAAAGTAGTTGCACTCAGCCTTGCCGTCCGTCTCGCGGAGGAGCTTCAGGTTGCGGTACAGTCCGCCATGGTTCTCGGCAATGCTCATCTCGTTGTCGTTGACCACGACGATGATGTTCGTACCCAGTTCGGCAGCAGTGTCCAGACCCTCAAAAGCCTCTCCGCCCGAGAGCGAACCGTCGCCGATGACGGCGATGACGTTCTCCTTGCCGCCAAGGATGTCGCGGCCCTTCTGCAGACCTGTTGCCAAGGCAATGGAGGTGGAGGTATGACCAATCTCGAAGTTGTCATACACGGGACTTTCCAACGGTGATGAGTAGCCCGAGATATGGTCCATGCGGCTCACGTCGAGGAAGCCGTCCTTGCGTCCGGTGAGCATCTTGTGGGGATAGCTCTGGTGAGAGACGTCGAAGACGATCTTGTCCTCCGGGGCATTGAACACATAGTGCAGGGCTACGGTAGCCTCGGTGAAGCCCAGGTTAGGTCCCACGTGGCCTCCGTGATGGCTTACGCGGTTGAGCACGCCCTTGCGGACCTCATCGGCTACTACGAGTTGGTCTATGGTGAGAGATTTTAAGTCCTTGGGACTGTTGATGTTTTCTATATACATAATAATTTTGGATTTATTGATTCTACTTGTTCACAAGTGCTCCGATTTTGGGTGCAAAGTTACGAATAAATCCTTCATTCATTGTTATAAATAAAACGGTAACACTTACCATTATTATGGATTTTTCAAAGAGACATCGCATCCCCACATCAACAGCCTATCATATTATAATATGTTCCGGCATCTTTGAGAGATAAAAGATGAAAATGGTAAGTGAATAGGTAAAATCAATAAAGACACATGGCGCCCCTTTACATGCTTTCCGACACATAACGTCCACATAATTTCAGATTTGCTATTGGCCTTATATGGCTCTGATTTCTGTAGCCTAATGTATCTCCGCTGAAAATCAACATATTAGATACAATATATATTGTAGCATAATAGTATCTTCTTGTAGCTTAATGTAGCAGAGCAGTCATTAACGTTGCAAAGATAAGGCATTCTTTCGATACAAGCAAGGGTTTTACCTTAATTCTTGTCCGAATTTCGTCCGGAGCAGGCTTCCGCTACAAGCATAAATTCTTGTCATTCTTTATATTGTCCACCTTTGTCATAGGGCGCCAATCCGATGATGGGCGTTCCTGAGCGAAATAACAAAAATGAAGATGATTATAAAAAACTGGCCAATTATTTGGAGGTAATAATATTATTTCTAACTTTGTAAACCAAATAGGGAACAAAGACTATGATAACAATAGAACGACTCAAGACAATGCGCGAAAGCGAGGATGCGCATTGGCGAGAGCCTGAGGGAAATGTCGGATGCAGAGATGTTGTCCATTCTTACAGAACAGGAGCCGGATTATTCGGCAAAGGTCTGTAAAGGACTGACCATATCCGATTTGGATGAGGATGCGATTGACGTCTTAAAACAGAAATATGCCGTAAAGCAAAAGAATTTAAAACTTAAGAATGAGCCGACACAACAGATTCTGAATGATTTGGAACTCACTACTGACAGCAAACTTAATTATGCCGCATTGGTGCTTCTTGGCAGCAGGGATGCAATCAGAAAGTATCTGCCCCAGGATGAGGTCATCGTTGAGTACCGTCTCAACGAAGACTCCATTCCTTATACCGCACGGCAAGAATTCCAGGAGCCTTTAATGCTTGCCATTGATAAAATATGGAACTATATCAGTCAGCCGGCAAGCAATCCATTGCAGTACGTCACTGACGGACCGTATATCTTTGATATTCCTTCCTTCAACGAAGAGTCTATCCGAGAAGCTGTTCTTAACAGCTTGTGCCACAGATCAATGTTAATCAATAGTTCCGTCGTCATCAGGCAAAGTCCTGCCAGCATCACGATAACCAATGCTGGTGGCTTCCCAATAGGTGTAGATGTATTCAACATTTTGACTACTCCTAGTGTGCCAAGAGCAAAGCGTTTGTGTGAGGTCCTTCAAAAGACAGGCCTAATAGAGAGGTCAGGTCAAGGAGTTGACAAGATTTTCTATAATTGTCTTGAAGAAGGAAAGGCTCTTCCTGACTATACTCTCTCAGATGCCTATCAGGTGGTTTTGAAACTGAATGGTGAAGTCGAAGATCCTGCGTTTCATTTATTCATAGACGAAGAGCAGGAAAAACGGGATGATGACCATAAACTTAGCGTCTTTCATCTGCTGCAACTTTATAAGATCAAAGAAGGCCAGACAGACTCTCTTAATTCAGAAATGGTGCAGTCACTGATCAATGAAGGATTGGTCGTGACTGATAATGACGATCTGAGGTTGTGCGATTCTTATCAGAAGAAAAAAGAAAGAATGATCTCCTCAAGAGAGCAGACTACATGGCAAATCTACACTCAAGGGTTGGGCGTAAATCCGGATGTAGTTGACTATATCAAAAACATCATTGATCAAAAAGATATTGAAAATAAGACAGTTAGCTTAATTAGCGGTCTTCGGGATAAGTTGCATGTAAAGTTGAGTGTAAATACACTAAACTTCTTAAGAGAAAACTTGAGTGTAAATCGTTATTCGGTATTATTGCTACTCTTTTTTAATCCTAATCTGACTATTCTAAAGATGTCAGAACTTATACATGTCAGTGCAACAACCATTAATAATTGTATCAAATGGTTGAAAGCCCATAACATTATTGAGCGTGAAGGCTCCGATAAGAGTGGAACGTGGAAAGTTATAATTTGAAGAAGGCATATAAGGTGTTACGTCCCCTAATGTCTGAAATGTCCTGGCCCTAAAGATTACAAGTCTTGGCAGAGAACAAGGATGAAAATGGGGCTAGGGCTAGCATGAATATGGTTAGAACAATTCCATGTAAGGGTTATAATCATAGTGGATCTATTTGTTGGCAATAAGACAATAACCTGTCTTAGTTATAAACAGATAAAACGCTTTGGAACAAAATCTTCGACAATACAATGAAGATAGTAAAGATTTGGCTGACGGACACAGTCGTTTGGATTAGGACGGACGACGGTCGGGAGGCTTGCGAAGAGTTTTCCAAGTATCACAGACTGCGTGCCGCATCGCAAGAGCAGCGCCTGACTTATCGCCAAAGTGAGGAGGGACTGCATTGGGATGAGCTGGGAGAGGACTTGTCGTTTGAGGTTTTCTTCGATACGAAGCCAACAACTGTATTGTATAACTTCTTTATGCATCACCCCGAACTCAACGCATCGGCCATCGCCAGGCGCTTGGGTATGTCACAAAGCTTGTTTGCACACTATATCAGCGGCGCAAAAACCCCTTCATCTGCGCGAATGAAGGAAATACTCCAAACGATAGCCACAATAGGCAGTGAGGTAAAGATGTCTCCCAAAGTGTTTCCAAAAATTATCTTCTCTACAGAGTCAGATATTGGATCTCATCAAGGGAAATCCTCAAATTACTGTAACAATGACTATTTTTCTTCTCAAAGGTATATTTTATCAGACTTTTCTTTGTCTCTTTCAATTATTCTTATTATCTTTGCGCAGAAAGTTTAATATAAAAGACTATGGACATAGCTCAAACAATGAAGTCACGGCGAAAAGTGTTGGGGATATCCCAGCAGGATTTGTCAGAGATGGCGGCGGTAAGCCTTGCCACAATCAAAGATATTGAGCGAGGGCAAGGCAATCCGTCATTGAGCACCGTACAAAAGATTCTCGATGTTCTCGGCATGGAGATGATCTTTCAGGTTAAGAAGATGGTATAAGGATAGGATAGTTTATGAGGAAACTAGACATTTACTTTAATGACAAGAAAGCGGGCGTGCTGACTGAGCAGACACCTGGTCGTGGCTATTCGTTTAGTTACGATGACGGCTATTTGCGTTCTGATGGCTACCCCATATCTGCCACCCTGCCCAAACGGTCAGAGCCCTACAGGTCGGATTATCTGTTCCCATTTTTTTCAAACCTCCTGCCGGAAGGTGCCAACCGTAAGGTGATATGCCGTGCGCTTAGATTGGACGAGAAAGACTTGTTCGGGATTTTGTCAGCCATGGCCGGCGGAGATTTCATAGGTGCAGTAGAAGTGAAGAAGCATGAAGAAAATTGAAATTAACAACTGTCCGTCCACTTTGGCCAGTGGCTATTCAACATATAGTCCATCTGCCATCAAGAAACTGTTTGACGGACACAGAATTTCTCCGATTCTCGACTTTGGAATAGAAGAATTTGGAATGAGCGACGTTGCGGTCAGCGCCATGCGTCGTATTTCGGTTTCCGGAGTCCAGGAAAAGTTCCCGGCCGTCATTGATAAAGGCAGAATTCGCATTGCCGAAGATGGTGAGCGGTCAACGTATATTCTCAAGCCAGCCCCTTGGGACAGAACCTTGGTTGAGAGGAAGCAGATACCTGCCAACGAGAACCTTACCATGCAGATAGCCTCGCAAGTGTATGGGATCGTGACGGCAGCCAACGGATTGTGCTTTACGAAAGACAGGCAGGCTGTGTATATCACCAGGCGCTTCGATATCCAATCTGATGGTACCAAGTCGTCCATGGATGACTTCGCATCTCTTGTTGGAAGGAACGAGCAGACCGACGGACAACATTTCAAATATAGCGGCAGCTATGAAGACATTGCAGTCGCTCTTAAAAAGAATGTGGCAGCATGGAGAATTGATATGGAACGTTTTTTCGAGCTGGTCGTTTTCAATTACATCTACGGCAATGGCGACGACCACCTGAAAAACTTCTCTCTCATCCGTATTGCTGATGATTATCGCTTGGCTCCAGCCTATGATCTCCTGAACACCAGCCTTCATGTCAATGGCGACGATTTAGGACTCGACGGAGGATTGTCGCCCAATATAGAGAAGAGTGATGTATATGAGCGGACCGGTCATCCTTGTCGGATCGATTTTGAGCGATTCGGGCTAGAGGTAGGAATTGTCAATCGACGTATGAGTAAGATTCTGGACAAGTATATGTCGATACCGGATCAAACGCGGGTGCTGGTCGACAACAGTTTTCTCAGCGACAAGATGAAACGCACATATTTGAGGATCATAGATGAGAGAGTTAAGCGGTTCATAAGAAAGTCTGAGTGATTAAGAATAAACCGTTAGCATATAAGATAGAGGTTGTGCATCACAGGAACAGCGCCTGGCATACCGCCAGAGTGATGAAGGTTTGCATTGGGATGAGCTGGGAGAGGACTTGTCGTTTGAGGTTTTCTTCGATACGAAGCCAACAACTGCATTGTATAACTTCTTCATGCGTCATTCCGAGCTCAACGCATCTGCCATCGCCAGACGCTTGGGTTTGTCACAGGATTTAAGCGACAAAGCAAAGTCCATCACGCCGTTAGTGACAGGTTGGTGGGCTTTGCTGCGCCTTTTAAGACTAAGAACTTTATCAGGCAAAGACTATAGACCGCCTTTTGAGACAACTATCCACAATGGAAAGTATTCACAAATCAGTCTTCATATAGCCAAAACAAACAATACTGCGCCCCGAGGTCACCGAACAGCTACGACGAAACTATCTTGCCAGCAGGGGCATCCATCCGTCTGCTCACACAGCCACAAACAGAAATCCCCTGCCGCCTCAGGGAGACAACAGGGGAAATGATATTCATGTTCAGAGTCCGGCCAGCGCCGTTGCTGCGGCCACTAACCGCGAATGGGAATTAAATGGCAATATGGATATGTCAGTCGACGACGAAGAAGCTCAGAGAAGGAAGTGGAGGAGATGATATAAGAGCTCAAATATGTCGATAAAAACTTGCGAATTTTAAAACAAATTCTTATCTCTGCCTCAAAAATAGATATAATAATGGCAACAAGCAAAAAAAAAAATATCTCTAGAGAAGAATTGAGAGCCCTCATGCCTAAGAAGTTGAACAAACTTGGCGAATGGTTTTTCTCTAATGATGAGGATAAACTCTATGTTGAAGTAAAAGACATGAGAGCTGTCCTCAAATGAGTAACTCATATTAAGCTATTAATACCTTTGCGTCCTCTGCGCCCTTGCGAGAACAAAAATCTCTTGCGTGAACCATCTCTCGCCAAGCCGCCAAGCCCGCCAAGTCCTGCATTCCGTAGAAATTCTTTGCGTTCTTTGCGCCTTTGCGAGAAAATAAATCCTCGTGCGTGAATCATTAAAAACTCTCGCCAAGCCGCCAAGTCCGCCAAGTCCAGCATTCCGTAGGAATTCCTTTGCGTCCTTTGCGTCTTTGCGAGAAAATAAATCCTCGTGCGTGAATCATTAAAAACTCTCGCCAAGCCGCCAAGTCCGCCAAGTCCTGCATTCCATAGGAATCCTTTGCGTTCTTTGCGCCTTTGCGAGAAAATAAATCCTCGCGCGTGAATCATTAAAAACTCTCGCCAAGCCGCCAAGCCCGCCAAGCCCTGCATTCCGTAGGAATTCTTTGCGTCCTCCGCGCCCTTGAGAGAACAAAAAATCCACGTGAACCATCTCTCGCTAAGCCGCTAAGACCGCCAAGTCCTGCATTCCGTTGGAATTCTTTGCGTCCTCCGCGCCTTTGCGAGAACAAAAAATCTGCGTGAACCATCTCTCGCAAAGCCGCTAAGACGCCAAGTCCGGCATTCCGTAGGAATTCTTTGCGTTCTTTGCGCCTTTGCGAGAATAGAAAATTTATCGCGTGAAGCTACAGCCCATTGACGATCCTGCGAATATTTCCATCCTTTAGCCGCGTGCAGTTAAAATTCACGAG
>ONAR01000011.1 GCA_900315835.1 uncultured Prevotella sp. | reverse complement strand
TTTGGGCATGCGGGGGTATGTGTCTCAAAACTACCACCCCCCTATTTATCAGAATATCAGCTCTAAGACTAATAGCTTTTTTAGAGGAAATATAAGAAATATATTGATTGCAGACAAATAAAAACATGTTTTTCTTTTAAACTTGTCAACTTACGTCAGAAGGCGTTAGATGTTGTGCACGCGTTGTGCACGCAGGAAAAAGCAAATCGCCAAGTCGCTTTTATGAGCAACCTGGCGATTATATTAGGTCGGGATTACTGGACTCGAACCAGCGACCTCGCGCCCCCCAGACGTGTGCGCTACCAACTGCGCTAAATCCCGTTCCTTTAATTGCGACTGCAAAGGTAAAGCAAAAAATGGAAACTACCAAATAATATTGTCACTTTTTTGCAATAATTGGCTAAAATGAGCGGTATAGGGTGTCATTACGACCCATTACACCTTTTAAAAAAAGTAGAGATGGCGTTGAACCGCCGAATGGTAAATGCAAAACCGCTGGACAGTCAAATGGAATAAGAAGCCCATGATGCTATTGGGAAGACACAAGAAAACATTCGATTTATTATATTATTTGGCGAAAAGGTTATAACTTTGCACTCAATTTAAGAGAATGGTTATAATTTAAAGTTATTACGTTAGTATGATTAAAGTTCTTCAGGTATTATCGCGCTGGTTGGCCAACTACACGTCCATTTTCATAATCGGCATTGCCGTCATCACCTTCTTCTTCCCTCATATCTTCGATTGGGTAAGAGGAACGACGCAGACCGTCATTTTAGGTATCATTATGCTTACGATGGGTCTGACACTGTCGACTGAAGACTTTAAGATTCTTGCACGCCGACCGCTCGACATCTTCATAGGAGCGTGCGCGCAGTTTATCATTATGCCCGGCGTAGCCTACATGCTTGTTCACGTCTTCCATCTTGAACCGGCCCTCGCGCTTGGCATCCTGCTTGTTGGATGCTGCCCCGGCGGAGTGTCGAGCAACATCATGTCATTCCTCTGCCACGGTGATGTGGCCTTCTCCGTGGGCATGACGTGCGCATCGACCCTTCTCGCTCCTGTCATGACTCCGCTGCTCATGAAGCTCACCGCAGGAGAGATTATTCATGTCGATGCCATCGGCATGTTCACCAACATCCTCATCGTTACCATTATTCCTGTGGGAGTAGGCTGTCTGCTCAACTACCTCTACTCCAAGAAGGACTACTTCCCCACCCTGCAGTCGCTCATGCCGGGCATATCGGTTACCTGCCTTGCCATGATCGTAGGCGGAGTGATATCCACGGTGCACGACGACCTGATAGAGCGCGGCCTGATGCTGTTCCTTTGGACATTCGCTGTGGTCTTCTGCCACAATTCCTTGGGTTATCTTTTGGGTTGGTTCTCAGGAAAGCTCGCAGGGTTCAACACTGCAAAAAAGCGTACAATATCAATCGAAGTCGGTATGCAGAACGCTGGTCTGGCAACGGTTCTTGCCGGAACGTTCTTCGCCGCTCAGCCCCTGGCAGTACTCCCCTGTGCAATAAGTTGCGCATGGCACTCCATCTCGGGCACAATCCTTGCGGGCATATACCTAAAGTGGGACCACATGCACGGCAGATACTGACTGCAGAAGCCAGATGGTCACGTATTGCTACGCGATACGTTACTTCATCGTAGACTTGCCACAAGGGATAACCATCTCCCTAAGAATTTTTGAAACAACATTACCGCAATTACCGCAGCAATATTTCTCGTTGATAATAAGCGTGTTAAGTGAGGTAATATACCTTCAAACAAGTCCAGAAGACGGAAATTGTTAGAAGTCCAGAAGACGGAAGTTGTTAGAAGTCCAGAAGACGGAAGTCCAGAAGTCCAGTCATTACAATAAGCAGAAGTAGGAGCGTCGGCATTCCTGCCGACTGGCTATACTATTACTGCAGACTGGCTATACTATTACTGCCGACGAATCAACCAGTGTAGTGGCCGGTCTTGTGCCGGCCACCAGCCGCATCGCGATACCATAGCTATCGAGTCGCGATACCATAGCTATCGCAGCGTCATACCATAGCTATCGCAAATATCATAGCGACGGCTGGTGGCCGGCACAAGACCGGCCACTACACTAATACCGAGAGGCTCTGTCCTCCCTTCCCTTCGTGGGAGGGCCGGGGAGAGGCCTTAGGATTCTGTTTATCTGTCATTTCACTCCCCTCCCCTTTGAGAAGGGGCTGGGGGTGAGGCTTCAGAAGGGTGTTGAGAAGCGGCTTTTTGCCATTTTGCGGTAATGTTGCGGTAATGTTGGGCGGTCTCAAAAGCACTTATACGTTTGATACTCAGGAGATTAAGGAAGTGCGGTAATTGCGGTAATAGGAAAACCATAAGAATTGGAGCGCGGTCATGCCCCATTGACTTCCGCAGGAGCCATCATCGCGTATCCGCAGGAGCCATCATCGCGTATTCCAACGCAAAGATACAACAATTATTTTAAACGGCCAAACCTCATTTCAGTATCTGCTCCGCATGCTCCTTCACCTTAATCTGCTTAGGGCGAAAGATTTCGGTAATGACACCCTGCTCGTCGGTGATGAAGGTAGTGCGGAAAGTTCCCATCGTAGTCTTGCCGTACATCTTCTTCTCGCCATAGACACCGAGGGCCTCAACGAGCTTCTTCTCAGTGTCGGCGATGAGTGGGAAGGGAAGGTTGTATTTGGCGATGAACTTCTTATGACTCTCCGCACTCTGGATGCTTACGCCCACCACTGCATAGCCCTTGGCCAAAAATCGCTCATAGTTGTCGCGCAGGTTGCACGCCTCGTTGGTGCAGCCGGGCGTTGAGTCCTTGGGATAGATGTAAAGCACAAGCTTGCGGCCCGCGAAGTCACTCAGTTTGATTTCCTTGCCGTCCTGGTCCAAACCCAGCACTTCCGGCAGTCGGTCTCCTATTTCCATTGTCTGTTGTTTTAAAGATTAATATGTTAAGCCTTTCGGCCTCATTCGACGACAAAGATACAAAGAATTATCCTAAATCATTCGTTGTTGCTATGGAATTTGGCACAGGACCGATAAATCCAGCCGGGCATTACGTTGTCGCCGGATGAAATCTTTACCCAAATATGAAGTTCAGAATGAAGATTACCGAGAGGATGAGGAGCACGGGGTTAAGGTCATTCCATTTCCTCACGCATAACTTCATGGCCACATAGCTCAGTATGCCGAGGCAGATGCCATCGGCGATGCTGTAGCAGAGCACCATCGTTGTCATTGTGATGAAAGCAGGGAACGACTCGTCGATGGTGGCGAGATTCATGCGCTTCACATTGTCAAGCATCAGCACGCCCACCATGACCAGCGCTCCACTCGTGGCAGCACCGGGAATGAGCATAAAGATAGGCGAAAGGAAGAGTGAAACCAAGAACAGCATGCCGACGGTGAAGCTCGTCATGCCGCTGCGCCCACCCTCGGCAATGCCCGAGGCACTCTCTACATAAGTTGTTATGGTACTTGTACCCAATACCGAGCCAATGGTCGTGCCGATGGCGTCGCTCATCATGGCCTCGCTGATATGAGGAATGGTGCCGTCCTCACGCACGACCCGCGTCTTATAAGCCAGTCCGACAAGTGTGCCGACGGTATCGAAGATGTTGACCAACAGCAGCGACACGACGAGCATGATGGTGCGGAAGTTCAACAGGCCTTGGAAATCGAACTTGCAAAACACGGGGGCTATGCTCTGAGGAAGCGAGACGGGCAGCCAGTGGCCGGGAACAACGGTCACGCCCATCGGTATGCCGATAAGGGTAGCAAGGATGATGGCATAGAAAAGCGACCCCTTGATGTTGCGTGCCATGAGAATACCGCTTATCAGGATGGCCAAGACACCAAGAATGGCCGTTGGCGTGAACTTGCCGAGCGAGACGAATGTGGCGGGATTGCTGACGATGATGCCCGCATTCTTCAGTCCGATGAAGGCGATGAACATGCCAATGCCCACGCTGATGGCATAGCGCAGGTTGGTCGGAATGGCATAGAGAATATATTCCCGCACATGGATGAAGGTGATGAGCAGGAAGATAATGCCCTCGATGAGCGAAATGGCCAGGGCCTGCTGCCACGTGTAGCCAAGCGCCTGACAGATGGTGAAGGCAAAAAATGCGTTCAAGCCCATGCTGGGTGCCTGGGCAAATGGCAGTTTCGCCAAGAACGCTAAAAGCAGCGTGGCGATGGCTGAGGCCAATGCCGTACTCGTAAAGAGAGCGGCACGGTCCATACCTGTGGTGGAAAGAACAGCGGGATTGACGGCCAAGATATAGCACATGGTCAAGAAGGTGGTGGCGCCGGCGATGATTTCCGTGCGCATGCTCATGGTCTTGGGGTCAAACCCAACGAGGTGATGGAGTTGCATGATGCTTTGTATTTGGATTTCGAATGCAAAAGTAGTCAAATTTTTATTTAACGAAAAGGAAACAGGATTGTAACTGCCTTCATTAGATAAAAATGATACCTTTGCACCGACAAAGATATTAATAATGAAAAGGATTTATTCTACTCTCACGGCCTTACTCATGGTCGTGACAGCTTCGGCTCAGTTGGAACGCCCCAAGCTGGTGGTGGGCATTATGGTCGACCAAATGCGTTGGGACTATCTCTCACAGGAGCGTCTATACAGGCAGTGTGCCGGAGCTGACGGGCATTGCCGGCAACATGCATTGGTGATGTAAAGATGCAATAAAACAAAAATATGACCGTTAATAATCTAAAGACAAACATTTAAACAACTACTATATTATATGAAGCAATTCATGGATGGGGATTTCCTCTTACAGAATGCAACTGCCCGGCATCTCTACCACGACCATGCCGAGCAGTTGCCTATCATTGATTACCATTGTCATCTCGTTCCCCAACAAGTAGCCGAGAATAAGCGTTTCCGCTCCATCACCGAGGTGTGGCTCGGCGGCGACCATTACAAGTGGCGCGCCATGCGCTCCAACGGCGTCGACGAGCGTTACTGCACCGGCAAAGATACCAGCGACTGGGAGAAGTTTGAGAAATGGGCCGAGACGGTACCCTATACCCTGCGCAATCCGCTCTATCACTGGACCCACCTTGAGTTGAAGACGGCCTTCGGCATTACCAAGACCCTGAACCCGCAGACGGCGCGCGAGATTTACGACGAATGCAATGATAAGTTGGCCAACGATCCGTCGCTCACGCCATGGGGACTGCTTGCCAAATACAAGGTGGAGACCGTATGCACCACCGACGATCCTGTCGATGATCTGCACTACCATGCCATCGTGGCCAAGAGCGACCTCAAGACGCGCATGCTGCCAGCTTGGAGACCCGACAAGGCTATGTCGCCGGAAAATCCGACCGCTTTCCGCAGCTATGTGGAGCAACTGGCTAAGGCCGCCGGGCAGGACATCAACAACTTCAACGACTATGTGGATGCGCTGCAGAAACGCCACGACTTCTTCCACGCCATGGGTTCGCGGCTGTCCGACCACGGCATTGAGCAGTTCTATGCCGAGGATTACACCGACAGCGAGATCAATGCCATCTTCGACAAGGTGTATGGCGGCAAAGCCCTCACCGACGAGGAAGTAAGAAAGTTCAAGAGCGCCATGCTCTATGTCTTTGCCGTACAGGATTATCAAAGCGGCTGGACGCAGCAATACCACTATGGCGCCATCCGCAACAATAACACACGCATGTTCCGTCAGCTCGGTCCCGATACGGGCTTCGACTCCATCGGCGAGACCCTCACGGCAAAACAATGCGCCAAGTTCCTCGACCGCCTCGACCTTGAAGGTCATCTCACCAAGACCATTCTCTACAACCTCAATCCCTCGGCCAACGAGATGATAGCTACGATGATTGGCAACTTCCAGGACGGTTCAGTGCCCGGGAAGATTCAGTGGGGCTCCGGCTGGTGGTTCCTCGACCAGAAAGACGGCATTCAGAAGCAGCTCAACGCCCTCTCACTGCTCGGATTGCTCTCACGCTTCGTGGGCATGCTCACCGACTCCCGCTCCTTCCTCTCCTATCCCCGCCACGAATATTTCCGCCGCATTCTCTGCAACGTCGTCGGTACCGACGTGGAGAATGGCGAGATTCCCTTCACCGGCTATGAGAAAGAGCGCGTGGAGAAGATGATTGAGGACATCAGCTACTACAACGCCAAGAACTACTTCAACTTCTAACCCTAATGTAATGACAAAGGAACTGAAACAAGATATCAAAACCAACTGGCGGTGGTATCTCTGTGCGCTGCTCTTCGCAGCAACCACAGTCAACTACCTCGACCGCCAAGTCCTTTCGTTAACGTGGAAAGACTTCATCGCACCCGAGTTTAAATGGACCGACACCGACTATGGCATGATAACGGGTTTCTTCTCCCTGTTCTACGCGGCCATCAGTCTGTTTGCCGGCAAGGGCATCGACAAGCTGGGCACGAAGAAGGGCTATCTGCTTGCCATCTTCATCTGGTCAACCGGCGCCTGCCTTCATGCGGGCTGCGGATGGCTCACCATGCATATCGAAGGCTTGCCCAACAAGGAAGCCCTGATGGCTGTCCAGAGTGGATCGGCATTGGCCCTGTCCATCTCAACCATATCAGTGTATCTGTTCATTGCCTGCCGCCTCATATTGGCGTTGGGTGAGTCGGGCAACTTCCCGTCAGCCATCAAGGTGACTGCCGAATACTTCCCGAAGAAAGACCGCGCCTTCGCCACCGCCATCTTCAACAGTGGGGCGTCGGTGGGTGCCCTGGCTGCACCTGCCACCATCCCATTCATCGCCAAGGCATGGGGATGGGAAAGCGCGTTCATCATCATCGGCGCGCTGGGTTACATCTGGATGTTCTTCTGGATCAAATGGTACGACAAGCCACAGCAATCTAAGCATGTCAATGCGCAGGAATTGGCTTATATCCAGCAGGATGACGACGATGACGCCCCCGTTGAAGAGGTGAAGGAAGAGAAAACCATTCCCTTCCTGAAATGCTTCACCTACAGACAGACGTGGGAGTTTATCTGCGGAAAGTTCTTCACCGACGGTGTATGGTGGTTCCTTTTGTTCTGGGTGCCGGCTTACTTCAGCGACGTTTATCATTACGCATCAGCCTCGAAGGAAGGCGCTACGCTCATTTTCATTCTTTATCTCATCGTCACCGTGCTGAGCATCTTCGGCGGCTACCTGCCCAAGATTTTCGTTGAGAAGAAGCACATGGAGCCTTACTCCGGTCGCATGCGGGCCATGCTTATCTTCGCTTTCTTCCCGCTGCTTGCCTTGTTGGCACAGCCTCTCGGCCAATACAGCGCCCTCTTCCCTGCCGTCATCATCGGTATCGCAGGCGCTGCCCATCAGTCGTGGTCGGCCAACCTCTACAGCACCATCGGCGATATGTTCCCGAAATCGACTGTGGCGTCTATCACCGGCATCGGCACGATGGCCGGCGGCGTGGCGTCTTATCTCATCAACCAAGGCTCAGGCATACTCTTCGACTATGCCGACCATGCAGGTAAGATGTTCACCTTCTTCGGCTTCGAAGGCAAACCGGCAGCCTACATGATGGTGTTCTGCTACTGTGGCGTGGCTTATCTCGTCGCTTGGTGCATCATGAAGGCATTGGTGCCGAAATACAAGAAAATTGAGTTATAAAGAAGATGTACGCCATTCTTGGCGTTGAAACAAAGCAATTCAAACTGACAAATACAATGGAAAGAACATGGAGATGGTTCGGCAAGAACGATAAGATTACGCTTGCCATGCTGAAGGAAATTGGTGTCGAGGGCATCGTAACGGCCCTGCACGACGTACCCCTTGGCGAAGTGTGGACCCGCGAGAAAATCCACGACCTGAAGACCTATATCGAGAGCTACGGCATGCGCTGGAGCGTGGTGGAGAGTCTGCCGGTAACTGAGACCATCAAATACGGCGGCCCCGACCGCGACCAACAGATTGAGATCTATAAGCAAAGCCTGCGCAACCTCGCCGCTGAGGGCATCTACACGATATGCTACAACTTCATGCCCGTACTCGACTGGGCGCGCACCGACCTGCTTCACCCCAATCCCAACGGCTCAAGCAACCTTTATTTCAGCATCCCCGCCTTTGCTTATTTCGACATTTATATCCTCAAGCGGGAGGGTGCACGCGAGTCGTGGGCAACGTTCAAGACGCTCGGCCCCGACGGCCAGCCCAACCATCGCGATATATTAAAAGAGGTGGAGGAACTGCGGAAGACCATGACGCCCGAGAAGGAGCACGAGCTTGTCGAGAACATCGTCATCAAGACGCAGGGCTTCGTGAGCGGCAACTTCAAGGAGGGCGATGAGCATCCTGTAGAGCTGTTCCGCCAGTTGCTCTCCCTGTACAAGGGTATCGACCGCGACCAGCTGCGCGAGAACATGAAGTATTTCCTTTCGGCCATCATGCCCGTATGCGACGAATGCGATATGTATATGTGCGTGCATCCCGACGATCCTCCCTTCCAGATTCTCGGTCTGCCGCGCATCGTCACCTGCAAAGAAGATATTGAGTGGTTCCTCAATGCCGTACCCGACAAGCACAACGGCCTCACGTTCTGCGCAGGAAGTCTGTCGGCCGGAGCCCAGAACGACGTTCCGGCCATGGCGCGCGAGTTCGCCTCGCGCACGTGGTTTGTCCACCTGCGCTCCTGCCACGTCTTCTCCAACGGCGACTTCACCGAGGCCAGCCATCTTGGCGGCCGCGCCGACCTCATCGATTTGGTGCGTACTTTCGAGCAGGAAGAGCTCAACCGCAAGGACAATCCCAACATTGCCCGGTTGCCGATGCGCGTCGACCACGGCATGACCATGCTGGGCGACGAGAGCCGGGGCTACAATGCAGGCTACAGCTTCCTCGGCCGAATGTTCGCCATGGGGCAGGTGCAGGGTATCATCGCCACGGTCTGCCGCGAGATGGATAAGCCCTTCCATCAGCCCGGTTTCTTCGACTAAGCTACAACATGACAATCGTCAGACGACCGTTTGACGATTGTCGTACTATGTGATAAGGCATCTATCGCATCGACAGGTGCCCAATGTGGCATTGCGATGGGGCTTATGGCCGGGTTGCGAAGATTATTTGCCCCATCCACCTATAGCAATTCCCGGAACCTGCGTCATTATAGACAGAAACCTATAGAATAGAAGATGAGACATTTCATTATCATCCTTATGTTGCTGTCTACCGCATTGACTTCAAAGGCCGACGAAGTGCTGATTGAAGCCGAGCAGATGACCAATAAGGGAGGCTGGGTGACCGACCAACAGTTCATGGACCTCATGGGTTCGCCTTATCTCATGGCGCATGGACTGGGCATACCCGTTGCCGACGCCTCCACCTCGTTTCAAACGAAGACCGGCGGAGTCTATCGTCTGTTCTTGCGCACCTATAACTGGACGGCGCCCTGGACATCGAAGCCGGGGCCCGGCAAGTTCCGCGTAGCCATCGACAAGCACTTCACCTCCAGGCCAATCGGCGATACCGGCAGCGGCTGGCAATGGATTGACCTCGGCACCCTGCGGCTCAAGGCAGGGCGTCACCAGCTCACCTTGCACGACCTGACCGGCTTCAACGGCCGTTGCGATGCGGTTTATCTCACCACTGACGCTACCCTGCCCCAATCGGTTGACGATGGGTCGTGTGGTCAATGGCGCCGCCGGCTCATGGGCCAGACCGCCATTGAGAAGCGCAATTTCGACTTTGTCGTGGTCGGCGGAGGCATCGCCGGTATGTGCGCCGCTGTCTCTGCAGCCCGTCAAGGCTGCAAGGTCGCACTGGTCAACGACCGCCCGGTATTGGGCGGCAACAACTCGTCAGAGGTGCGCGTCCACCTCGGCGGCATCATCGAGACGGGCGTTTATCAACGGCTCGGGCGCATGATCCGTGAGTTTGGTCATCGTCTTGGGGGCAATGCCATGCCAGCCTCGTTCTACGAGGACAGCCGCAAGGACTCATTTATTGCCGCCGAACCCAATATCACTTGTTTTGCCGGATGGCGAGCCGTAGGCGTGGAGCAGCAGGGCCAGCACCTCCGTGGTGTCACCATCTATGAGGTGGCTACCGGTCGCGAGATGACGCTTGAGGCACCGCTCTTCAGCGACTGCACGGGCGACGGCACCATCGGCGCACTGGCCGGAGCCGACTACCGCATGGGGCGTGAAGGCCGGTCGGAGTTCGACGAGAGCTATGCGCCGGAGAAGCCGGACAGTCTGGTGATGGGCGCCTCTGTGCAATGGTACAGCGAACTGGGCCGGAAGAAGACCGCATTCCCTGAATTCAACTACGGCCTGACATTCAATGCAGGCAACGCCGAGCGCGTTTACAAGGGCGAATGGACCTGGGAGACCGGCATGAACCGCAACCAGATTACCGATGCCGAGCGTATACGCGACTATGGATTGCTCGTGGTCTTCTCCAACTGGAATTGGCTGAAGAACCACGACGCCAAGAAAGACGAATACGCGCGCAGGCAGTTGAGTTGGGCAGCCTACGTGTTGGGCAAGCGCGAGTCGAGGCGTCTCATGGGCGACTACATCCTCGCTCAGCAGGACATTGACAAAGACGTGTGGCATGAGGATGCCTCGTTCACGACCACATGGGCCATCGACCTGCATTTCGCCGACTCCGTCAACGAGGTGCATTTCCCCGGTGAGGCGTTCAAGACGCGCACCATACACCGTTGGATTCACCCCTACGCCGTGCCTTACCGCTGCCTTTATTCCCGCAACATCGACAACCTCTTCATGGCCGGCCGCGACATCAGTTGCACCCACGTGGCCCTCGGCACCGTCCGCGTCATGCGTACAACGGGCATGATGGGTGAGGTCGTCGGCATGGCGGCCGCTATCTGCCACCGCCATCAAACAACGCCAAGGATGGTCTATCAGCATTACCTCGGCGAACTGCAGCAACTGATGCGACAGGGAGCGGGCCGTAAGAACGTACCCGACAACCAACACTTCAATGAGCCCAACCGCACGCTGCCAGTGGCCCGCGCATTCATGAACACGAAGGAAAACAATTCGAAATGAGGAAACTACTAACTGTCTCAATATTGATGGCATTGCTCGCCATCACCTGCAACGCATCGGCTGCCGGTCAGCCAACGGCCGGACAGACGGCTTTTGCCCGAACGCATGGCGACACCTTATTTATAGGTAACGCGCAAATCGTGCGCACCATTCTACTGCACCACGACAGTCTGCGCACCATCAGCGTCACCGACCGGCGTCGTCACCTGACGCTCGCCAATCAAACGACGGGCAACGATCTCGTCATCGTCAAAGGCAAGGCCGACAGCCTCAGCGTCAGCTGCGGTCGGCTGCCGCTCAGCCCCATCCACGCCGACGGCGCTGTGGCAACCGTCACCCTCCGCTATGGCAGTCTCGAGGTGAAAAGGCAATACATCGCCTACGACAATGCCCCCGCCGTCGTCTGCAACACCTGGCTGCGCGGCAAACTGAAGGCCGCCATACCACAGCAGACGGGCAACAACGCCGACAACAAGAACATCGAGTCGACGGCCGACATGGAGTCGCAGGTGCACACGACCATCCTCGACCGCCTCTCGCCGGGCGGCAATCACTGGCAGTGCCGTGCGGTCGAATTTTTCGACTACACCGACTGGAACAACAACCTCGTGCAGACGACCTCCTTCATCCCCTATCGCCGCAACGGAGCAAGGGGCAACCTGCTTTTGGCCAAAAACGGGGCTGCGGCTGGCGGGTTCTTCTTTCTGAAGGAGGCGCCCTGCTCGTCGACTCAACTGCACTACCCCGGTGCCGACTTCATTACGGAGTTCGGCAACTTCGCCGTCACGGGCTTCGGCATCGCGCCCGACGACGTGACGCCAGACCAATGGGTGCGTGCCTACACCGTGGTGTTAGGCGTTTTCGACGGCTATGAGACCGAAGCGCTCAAGGCCCTGCGCCTTTACCAGAAACAGCTGCGCGCAAAGAAGACCGTTACCGACGACATGGTGATGATGAACACGTGGGGTGACCGCAGTCAGGATGCCCGCATCAACGAGGCGTTTTGTCTCGACGAACTCGACCGCGCCCACCGCCTCGGCATCACCGTCTTCCAGCTCGACGACGGATGGCAGAAGGGCAAGAGCCCCAACTCGAAGAGCGGTAAGGGCAGCTTCAAGGACATCTGGAAAGACAGTCTCTATTGGACCCCCGACCCCGTGAAATTCCCGCAGGGTCTCGACCGCGTTGTGGCCAAGGCCCGTCGGCTCAACATGCGCATCGGCCTCTGGTTCAACCCGAGCATTCAGAATGAGTTTGCCGACTGGCAGAAAGACGCCGAGGCCGTGATCTCGCTTTGGCGCCGCTACGGCATCACCATCTTCAAGATTGACGGACTGCAGATTCCCACGAAGCTCGCCGAGCAACGGCTTCGCAACTTCTTTGATGAGGTCACCCGGCAGTCGGGCGGCAATGTCATCTTCAACCTCGACGCGACAGCCGGACGCAGGGGCGGATACAATATGTTTAACGAATATGGCAATATTTTCTTAGAAAACCGTTATACAGATTGGGGCAACTACTATCCCTACCAGACGCTGCGCAATCTCTGGCAGCTGTCGGCCTATGTGCCGGCCGAGCGTCTGCAGGTGGAGTTCCTCAACAAGTGGCGCAACACGTCGAAGTATGTCGACGACCCGTTTGCACCGGCCCGTTACAGCATGGACTACCTCTTTGCCATCACGATGATGGCGCAGCCCTTGGCCTGGATGGAAGCCTCCAACCTGCCCAACGAGGCCTATTCGATGGGAAAGACCATCAAGCAGTACACCAGATGGCAGCTCCAGCTGCATCAGGGCATCATTCTGCCCATCGGAGAAGTGCCTTCCGGACGCAGTTGGACCGGTTTCCAGTCGATTACCGACGACCACAGCGGCTTCCTGCTGGTATTCCGCGAGGACAACGACCGCGTCTCAACGCGCATGGCGCTGCGTCTTGCCAAGGGTACGACGCTGCGGCTGCGCCCGCTGATTGGCGACGGCAAAGCGGAGACGCTGACCACCGACGACGAGGGCCACGTCAGCCTGAGCCTGCCGAGGCCCAACGATTTCTGCCTCTATCAATACAAGATTACGGAATAATCCGCACCGACAACGAACTCAATAAAAGCTAAAAGCAATGAAATATTATTCCACAACTGTACTCAAAGGACTGCTATGCCTCCTGCTGCTGTCGGCTGCCGCCGTATCGCACGCCGCCACCACCTATATTCAAAATGTATATGGGCGGCACAGCACTTCGCTGAATGGCAAATGGAGCGCCATCGTCGACCCTTACGACGCCGGTTACAACATGAGGGTCTTCCTCGACCGTAAAAGCAGACCAAGCGGTAACTTCTACGAATACGACTTCGACGGGGCCACGCGCCTCAACGTGCCCGGCGACTGGAACAGTCAGCGCGACGAACTGAAATACTACGAGGGCACCGTCTGGTATGCCCGTCACTTCAACTTCACGCCGACCGGCCATCAGCGCCACTTCCTCTATTTCGCAGGCGTGAGCAACCGCTGCAAGGTTTATCTCAACGGCCAGCTCATCGCGACCCACGAGGGCGCCTTCACGCCCTTCCAGGTTGAGGTGGGCGACAAGCTGGTCAGCGGCGACAACCTCTTGGTCGTGGCCGTCAACAACACGCGGCGCGTCGACGCCATTCCCGCCATGTCGTTCGACTGGTGGAACTACGGCGGCATCACGCGCGACGTGATGCTGGTCACCCTGCCCGACACCTATATCAGCGACTACTTCATCCGACTCGACAAGCACCGCAGTGACCTGCTGTTGGCCGACGTCTCGCTCTCCCGCCCCGTTGCCGGCCAACGCATCGTGGTCACCATACCCGGCGCCGGCGTCAAGATGCAGCTCACGACCGACGCCAACGGCGTGGCCTCAGGCCGTCTGTCAGTGCGCAAACTGCAGCGCTGGTCACCCGACAAGCCCACGCTTTATGCCACCACCATCACGGCGCCCAACGACACCGTAACCGAGCAGATAGGCTTCCGCAACATCAATGTCGAGAAGACGAAGGTGCTGCTCAACGGCCAGCCCGTCTTTCTGCGTGGCGTATCGTTCCACGAGGAAATCGCACAACGCATGGGCAGGGCTACGAGCATGGCCGACGCCGTGGCGCTCGTGACCGAGGCCAAGAACCTTGGATGTAACATGGTGCGACTGGCTCACTACCAGCAGAACGAGTATATCGTGCGGGAGGCCGAGCGTCAGGGACTGATGGTTTGGCAAGAGGTGCCGGTGTGGCAGTCCATTGAC
Organism: uncultured Prevotella sp.; assembly: GCA_900315835.1. GTDB lineage: Bacteria > Bacteroidota > Bacteroidia > Bacteroidales > Bacteroidaceae > Prevotella. The sequence goes on along the minus strand of ONAR01000011.1, from coordinate 65,708 downwards.
TTCACCAACGACTCGACGCTCCGCAAGGCGCAACAGATGTTGCGTGAGACTATCCTCCGCGACCGCAACCGCTGCGCCGACTGCTTCTGGGGCATCGCCAACGAGACGAAGAACACGCCGGCGCGCAACCGCTTCCTTGCCCAACTGCTCAAGACCGGCAAGGAGATGGACACCACCCGACTGTTTGTCGCCGCCTTCGATCTGGCTTATTTCGACAAGCAGCAAGACGAGTTCGTCATGCACGACGACTTCTATCCCAACCTCGATCTTGTCGGCATCAACAAATATATGGGCTGGTATGCCAAGTGGCCGAAGGACCCCAGCCAGATCCGTTGGAATGTGGCGCCCGGAATGCCGCTGCTCATCTCGGAGTTCGGCGGCGAGGCACTCTACGGACAGCATGGCGACGACACCAATCCCGACAGTTGGAGCGAGGACTATCAGGCCAAGCTCTACCGCGACAACCTGCGCATGTTTGAGAACATCCCCAACCTCTGCGGCATCTCGCCGTGGGTGCTGTTCGACTTCCGCAGTCCTACCCGCCTCCATTCCACCAATCAGGAGGGATGGAACCGTAAAGGGCTCATCTCCGACCAAGGCCAGCGCAAGGAGGCTTGGTACATCATGCACGACTATTATATGAAGAAGAAATCTAAGTAAAGCGACACAATAATGAAACATTCTCTCTTCAGGCACACCCTGCTTTTGTTGGCCCTGATGGTCGCCGTGGCCGTCGGAGCGAAGGACCGCACCATACGCGTGCTGGCCATTGGCAACAGCTTCTCAGAAGATGCCGTTGAAAACAACCTACACGAACTGGGCGAGGCCCAAGGCACGTGCATCATCGTGGGCAACCTCTATATCGGTGGCTGTCCGCTGCAACGCCATTGGGACAATGCCCAATACGACCGACCCGCCTACCGCTACCGTAAGGTCGATGCCGAGGGCAAACGGCAGCAGCACGACAACACCCGCCTCTCCACCGCCCTGCAAGATGAGCATTGGGATTACATCAGTCTGCAGCAGGCCAGCGGTCTGTCGGGGCAATACGAGACCTATGAACCTTATCTAAAGCAGCTCATCGCCTATGTGAAGAAATACCAGCCGAAGGCCAAGATCATCTGGCATCAGACGTGGGCTTATCAGCATAACTCATCGCATGGAGCCTTCCCCAACTACGACTGCAACCAACTGACGATGTACAACCGCATCGTCAGCGCTTCACAGCAGGCCATGCGCGACAACGGCATCAAGATTGTGGTGCCGTCGGGTACGGCCATACAAAACGCACGTACCACCTTCATCGGCGACAATATGAACCGCGACGGCTACCATCTACAACTGCAATACGGCCGCTACACCGCCGCCTGCACATGGGTGGAGACGCTCACCGGGCAGTCGGTTGTAGGCAACACCTATCGCGTGAAAGGCATGAGCGATGACCTCGTGCGGGCAACGCAGCAAGCCGCCCATGCCGCCGTCGTACAGCCATGGGCCATCACCGACCTCAGCGCCATCCGTCCGCAAAGCGTAATCTACAACGATAAGACGGCGCCGGTAGCGCTCCGCGTGCAGGACCTGCTCTCAAGAATGACGCTCGAGGAGAAGGTGATGCAACTCAACCAATACACGCTCGGCACCAACAACAACGAGAACAACCGCGGCGTCGAGGTGAAGAACATCCCCGCCGAGACCGGTTCACTGATTTATTTCGGTACCGACGCCGCACTGCGCAACCGCATGCAGCAGCACGCCGTCAACGACTCACGGCTGCATATCCCCATCGTCTTCGCCCACGACGTCATCCACGGCTTCCGCACGGTGGCCCCTATCCCACTGGCTCAGGCTTGCAGCTTCAACCCTGAGCTCACCCGCCAGGCTTGCCGCGTCGCAGCGCAGGAGAGCCGTATGTCGGGCGTCGACTGGACATTTTCACCAATGATTGATGTTTCCCGCGACCCGCGGTGGGGCCGCATCGCCGAGAGCTATGGCGAGGATCCTTACCTCAATGGCGTCTTCGGGGCCGCTGCCGTCAAGGGCTACCAGGGCAACGCGCTGGCCGACAGCCTCTCCATCGCCGCTTGCCTGAAGCATTATGTCGGCTACGGTGCTTCCGAGGCCGGCCGCGATTACGTCTATACCGAGATATCGAAACAGACGCTGTGGGACACCTATCTGCCCCCCTACCGCAAGGCCATCAACGCCGGTGCGGCAACGGTCATGAGCTCGTTCAACAACTTCGACGGCACACCGGTCACCGCCAACAGCTATCTGCTGCGTCAGGTGCTGCGCCGCAAGCTGGGCTTCCAGGGTCCCGTAGTCTCCGACTGGGGTGCCATCATGCAACTGCAGGCGCAGGGTTCGGCCAAGGACCTCAGCACCGCTGGCGAGCAGGCCATGAAGGGTGGCGTCGACATCGATATGATGTCGCATTCCTATGATAAGTATCTCGCGCAGTTGGTCAAAGACGGCAAGGTCGATTCGACATTGGTCGACGACGCCGTGGCCAGACTGCTCAAACTGAAATTCGACCTCGGGCTCTTCGAGCATCCCTACACCACTGAGACGCCCGACAGTCAGCGCTTCCTGCGCCCCGAGAGCAGGGCCGCTGCCGAACAGTTGGCCGAAGAGTCGGTCGTATTGCTCAAGAACAATGGCATCCTGCCGCTCACCAATAGCAAGCGACTGGCCGTAGTCGGTCCGTTGGCTGAGGCGCGCAAAGATCTCCTCGGCTGCTGGTGGGGCCACGGCCGCGAGACCGATGTGACCTCCCTGCTCGACGCCATGAAGACGGTGTTCGGACCCGATGTGCGTATCGACTACGCTCGCGGCTGCGACTACGATGGTTCCGACCAGAGCGGCTATGCCCAAGCCAAGGCCATTGCGGCTAAGGCCGATGCCGTCGTCCTCTGCCTCGGCGAGCGCGGCAACTGGAGCGGTGAGAACCAGTCGAGGGCTTCCATTGCCCTGCCCGAGGTGCAGCTGCAGTTGCTCCAGACCTTGAAAAAGACGGGCAAGCCCATCATCGTGGTGCTGTCGAATGGCCGTCCACTGCAGCTCGATGGCGTGGAGCCATTGGCCGACGCCATCGTGGAGATGTGGCAGACCGGTATCGTCGGCGGCACACCTACGGCCCGCATCCTCAAAGGCGAGGTCAACCCCTCCGGTCGGCTCTCAGCCACCTTCCCCTACACCGGCGGACAGATTCCCATCTACTACAACCGCCGCACCAGTGCTCGCGCCACGCAAGGCTTCTACCACGACCTGACCAGTGACCCTCTCTACAGCTTCGGCTACGGTCTGAGCTATACCACTTATCAGTATGGTGCCCCGACGGTGTCGAAGACCACGCTCACCGCCAACGACCGCTTCACCGTTGACATACCGGTCACCAACACCGGCGCCTACGACGGCAAGCACGCCGTACTTGGCTTCGTGCAGTGTCCCTACGCCAAGCTGACGCGCCCCGTGAAGGAACTGCGCTTCTTCGACAAGAAGGAGATTAAGACGGGACAGACGGTGGTCTATCACTTCAATTTGCAGGTGAACCGCGACCTCGGCTTTGTCAATGACGAAGGCAACACCGTCGTCGAGCCCGGCACCTACCGTCTGCTCATCGGCGACCAGACCATCACTCTCAACGTCAAATAAACCAAACGAATTCACTACATCAGATGTATCTTCATATCAAACGATTATCAAGGCGCATCGGCACCACGCTGGCGCTCAGCCTTCCCCTGCTCTGCCCCACGGCGCTCAACAGTCAGACCATCGACCAGCAGGCCATTGACCGCGCCAAGGCACTCGTCAGTCAGATGACGCTGCACGAGAAAATCGACTACCTCTCGGGTGAGACCTCGTTCTCGCTGCGCGCCATCCCGCGATTGGGCATTCCCCGCATCCTCCTGGCCGACGGACCTGTGGGACTGCGCAACCATGCGCCCCACAGCACGCTCTACCCCGCATCGGTGCTGAGTGCTGCCACGTGGAACCGCAGTCTGCTCCATCGTCTCGGCAACAGCCTTGGCGACGACGCAAGGGCGCGCGGCGTCGGCATTCTGCTCGGACCGGGCGTCAACATCACCCGTTCGCCCCTCTGCGGCCGCAACTACGAGTACTTTGGCGAGGATCCTTACCTCACCGGCGAACTCGCCCTGCAATATATCGAAGGCCTGCAGCAACGCGGCGTCATGGCGACCATCAAGCATTTCGCCGGCAACAATCAGGAATGGAGCCGTCACCACGTCAGCTCCGAGATCGATGAGCGCACGCTCAACGAGATTTACTTCCCCGCCTTCCGCAAGGCCGTCGAACAGGGACACGTGGGCGCCGTCATGGACAGCTACAACCTGCTCAACGGCGTCCACTCAACCGAGAACAACTGGCTCAACAACGTGGTGCTGCGGCAGGCGTGGGGCTTCAAAGGCATTCTGATGTCTGACTGGACATCGGTCTACAGCATCGCGGCAGCCGCCAACTGGGGCATTGACCTCGAGATGCCGAAGGGCAAGCATTTCAACTACGACAAGCTGAAGCCGCTCCTTGAGAGCGGTGTCGTCGATACGACGACCATCAACCTGAAGGTGCAGCATCTGCTGCAGACGCTCATCGCCTTCGGACTGCTCGACCGCACGCAGAAAGACTCGACTATCGCGCTTGACTGTCCGACGTCGCGGCAGACCGCACTCGAACTGGCCCGCGAAGGCATCGTACTGCTGAAGAACAACAATGAATTGCCGCTCAAGGGAACGGTGGCGCTGGTTGGTCCCAACGCCAACCGCATCACCACGGGTGGCGGCAGCGGCAACGTGGTGCCGTTCAGCGATAAGCCCCTCGACAAGGAACTGAAACGGATGAACCGCAACACCATTCTGCTCACCGACGACATCATCTACACCGACATCACCCCGAAGATCTTCGCCGACAGCCTCGGCCGTGTGCAGGGCTTCACCGGCCGCTATTACGCCAACAAGCGTTTTGCCGGCAAGCCCGTGATGACGCGCGTCGACAGTAAGGTCGACTTCGACTGGGGCTACGGTGCACCCACGGCCTCGATGCCCGTCGACACCTTCTCCGTGGCGTGGGAGGGTTACTACAGCCCCGATACCGACGAGCAACTCATGGTGGGCATCGGCGGCGACGACGGCTACCGCATCAGCATCGACGGTAAGGTGGTCGCCGGCGACTGGGGCAACCACTCCTATTCGGCGCGCGAGAACGGACTGTCGTTGCAGGGCGGCCACAAATATAAGATTAAGATTGAGTTCTTCGACAATCAGTCGTCAGCCATCATTCATGTGAAGCTGCGTAAGCTCGACGAGGCCCGGCTGCGCAAAGGTCTGCAGAAGGCCGGACACGTGGTTTATTGCGGTGGCTTCGACAGCAGCACCGAGGGCGAGGGCTTCGACCGCCCCTTCGGTTTGCCCGCCTATCAGCAGCAGTTCATCAAGCAAGTGGCCGCCATCAATCCCCACCTCACGGTGGTGCTCAATGCAGGCGCCGGTGTCGACATGACGCCGTGGATGGATCAAGCCGCCGCCATCGTCATGGCCTGGTACCCAGGGCAGGAAGGCGGTACGGCGTTGGCCGAGATTCTCACCGGCCGGTGCACGCCAAGCGGCAAACTGCCGGTGACCTTCGACCGCCGCTGGGAGGATAATCCCTGTCACGACAGCTATTACGCCAACGAAGACGGACGCGAGGTGCGCAGTGTGGCTTACAACGAGGGCATCTTCATGGGTTACCGCGGTTACGACCGGCTCCAGCGGCAGCCGCTCTTCCCCTTCGGCTTCGGTCTGAGCTACACCACGTTCGCCTATTCCAACCTGCAGCTCGAAGCCCTTGGCAACGACAGCGTACGCGTCTCGTTCACCATCACCAATACCGGAAAGCGCGAGGGCAAAGAGATTGCACAGGTCTATGTCCGCGATGAAAAAGCCACGGTGGTGCGCCCCCAGAAGGAGCTGAAAGGCTTTGAGAAGGTAGCGCTCAAACCCGGTCAACGCAAGACGGTGAGCGTCACACTTGGACGCGACGCCTTCAGCTTCTACGACATCCACACGCACCAATGGACGTTGCAGCCCGGCGCCTTCACCATCATGGTGGGCAGCTCAAGCCGCGACATCAAACTGCAGCAGCAGATAAACCTTTAAAACCATAAAAGATGTCCAGAAGTCCGGAAGTCCAGAAGTCCGGAAGTCCGGAAGTCCGGAAGTCCGGAAGTCCGGAAGTCCGGAAGTCCAGAAGTCCGGAAGTCCGGAAGTCCAGAAGTCCAGTCATTACAATGAGGAGTTGCCCTGCGACCCATAAAACCCATGCGACCCATAAAACCCATGAGCCCATAAAACCCATGAGCCCATAAAACCCATGAGCCCATAAAACCCATGCGACCCATAAAACCCATTCGCCCCATGCGCCCCATCATCGCTCCCCTCAGTTCAGCTCCTTGAAGTCCACGTATTCGCCCTCGTCCTTGTCGAAGATCTTTTGGTTGGCTTGCTGTTCGCTGCGGGTATCGGTGATGGTGTCGCCGTGGTCAGTGGTGGTCTGGCGCTGCTGCTCATGCTGCTTAAAGCCACCACCATTCATACGGCTGTTGAACTGATTCATCCGCTGACGTATCGAACGGTAAGCCTTCCACAACGACAAGCCAAGGGCTGCGATGCAGACGACAAAGACGACGAGGAGGATGGACAGAAACTTACCCATTTTGCCGTGCGGATTTACGGTCGACTAAGTCCTTGATGACCGACAACACCAGATAAAGCAAGATGATGCCGCACCACGGGCGCAGGAAACCGAAGAGAACGCTGTGGTCGTGGGTCACGGCGACAGTGATGGAACCGGCGACGGCAAGCGCCGTCACGCCGATGAAGCAATAGCGCAGTTCATTGCCCTTCCAGCCCCAATGTTTGAACTTCAATGCAAACATCGGAATCTCGCTCACCAACAGCCATGAGCTGATGAGCATCATGATGATGAGCAGCAGCCAGCCCCAGCTCACATTGCAGAGCCAGTTGTTGAGGCCGACGATGAGCGAGCCCCAAAACAAGGCATTGGCAGGCGTTGGCAGACCGATAAAGCCCATGGTCTGGCGCTCGTCGAGATTGAACTTCGCCAGACGCAGCGCAGAGAAGGCCGCCATGATGTAAGCCGCGAAAGGCAGGTAGTCGGCAATGCCCGACAACGACTCGGGGAAGTCCATCACAATGAGCTGCGAAAAGAGGATGGTACTGGGAGCCACGCCAAAGGTCACGTCGTCAGCCAGCGAGTCCAGTTCCTTGCCAATGGGCGACGACACCTTCAGCAGACGCGCGCTCATGCCATCGAAGAAGTCGAAGGTGGCACCAATGATAATCCACAGCAACGCCAAATCGGGGCTGTGGAAGAAAGCGAAGCATGTTGCAATACATCCGGAGATGAGATTGCAACACGTTATAATGTTGGGTATTTGCTTTTTCATTTCAGTTTAGCTATTATCGTCTGGTCGCCCGTGGTCTTCTGCCCCATCTTCACGCAGACCTCGGATCCGACAGGAAGGAACACGTCAACGCGGGAGCCCAACTTGATAAATCCTAAATGCTCATCGATATAGCAGTCCTCGCCTTCCTTGGCGTAGGTGACGATGCGGCGGGCCATGGCACCCGCGATTTGCCGGCAGAGGACGTCGACGCCCTGCTCGGTGGTAATCATGATGTCGGCATGCTCGTTCTCCTCACTGGCCTTGGGCAGAAAAGCGCGGTAGTAATTGCCGTTGAAGTGCTTCACCATCTTCACCTTTCCGTCGACGGGGAACCAGTTGGCATGCACGTTGGTGAGGCTCATAAAGATACTGATCATCAGACGTTTGTCGTGGAAATAGGTATCTTCGTTGACTTCCTCGATGACGACTATCTTGCCGTCGGCCGGAGCCACGACGATGCCGTCGGTATCCTCCATATTCAGATAGCGGATAGGGCAGCGGTAGAAATTGAGTACGATGCCATAGATAACGCCGGCGACGACCACGAAGGCCCAAAAAGGTATAGGATTGCTCACGAAGTGCCACAGCAACGCCGCTATGGCAACGATAAAGAGCAAGCCATAGATAAGCTGGTCGTTTCCCTCGTTATGTATACGTATATTTTTCTTTATCTTTTTTAATTTCTTTCCCATGAGTCGTTATTATTGGTTTTCTCTGCCTCCGATTTAATAGCAGTCTTAGGCATACTAATCAATACACTGCAAAGTTAAACGTTTTTTGTTTAACCCACAAACTTTTCGGCCCCTTCTTTTGGGCATCTCGTTTTTTAGGCGTAACTTTACACTCCCATTCAACAACATATCATGGAAGATTTTGTTCATTTGCACGTACATACGCACTATTCCATCCTCGACGGTCAGTCGAAGGTTCCCCACCTTGTCGACAAAGCCATCGCCGATGGCATGAAGGGCATGGCCATCACCGACCACGGCGTGATGTATGGCATAAAGGAGTTCAGCGACTACTGCGCATCGGTCAACAAAAAGCGTAAGGCCGACGGACTGGAGCCCTTTAAGCCCATCTTCGGATGCGAGATGTACGTGGCCCACCACCATAAGGAAGACCGTAAGCGCGAAGACGGCGACAACTCCGGCTACCACCTCATCGTACTGGCCAAGAACTACAAAGGCTACAAGAACCTCATCAAATTGGTGAGCCGCTCATGGGTGGACGGCTATTACTACCGTCCGCGCACCGACCGCTACGACCTCGAGAAATACCACGAGGGCCTCATCGTCAGCTCTGCCTGCCTCGGCGGCGAGGTACCGCAGAAAATCATGCACGGCGACATGGACGGCGCCCGCGAGGCAGTGCAATGGTACCACCACCTCTTCGGCAACGACTATTACCTTGAGCTGCAGCGCCATGAGGTCACCGACCCGTCAATCCGCGCCAACCGCGACGTGTTCCCCGAACAGCAGAAGGTGAACGCCGTGCTCATGCAGTTTGCCAAGGAATACGGCATCAAGCTCATCTGCACCAATGACTGCCACTTCGAGGATAAGGACACCGCCGAGGCCCACGACCACCTGCTCTGTCTGGCAACGGGCAAGGACCTTGACGACCCCAACCGCATGCTCTACACCAAACAGGAGTGGTTTAAGACCCGCGAGGAGATGAACGCCATCTTCAGCGATGTACCCGAGGCACTGAGCAACACGCTGGAGATATTAAATAAGGTGGAATTCTACAGCATCGACCACGGTCCCATCATGCCCTTCTTCCCCATTCCCGAGAGCTTCGGTACCGAGGAGGAATGGCATAAGAAGTTCACAGAGGAAGATCTCTACAAGGAGTTCACCACCGATGAGAACGGCCTCAACCCTCTGCCCGAGGACAAGGGCAAGGCGGTGATAGAGCGTCTGGGTGGCTACGACAAGATTTACCGCATCAAGTTCGAGGCCGACTATCTGGCCAAACTCGCCTACGACGGTGCCAAGCAGCGCTATGGCGACCCGATACCCGACAATGTAAGGGAGCACATCAAGTTTGAGTTGCACGTCATGAAGACGATGGGTTTCCCCGGTTACTTCCTCATCGTGCAGGACTTCATCAGGGCCGCGCGCGAGGAGCTTGGCGTATGGGTGGGCCCTGGCCGTGGATCAGCCGCCGGTTCGGTGGTGGCCTACTGCCTCGGCATCACGAAGATTGACCCGTTGAAATACGACTTGCTGTTTGAGCGTTTCCTCAACCCCGACCGTGTCAACCTGCCGGATATCGATACCGACTTCGACGACGACGGCCGTGGAAAGGTACTGCGGTGGGTCATGGACAAGTACGGCGCAGAGAACTGCGCCCATATCATCACCTACGCCAGCATGGCCACGAAAAACTCCATTGCCGACGTGGCGCGCGTGGAGAAGCTGCCCATCGACCGCTCGAACGCGCTGAAGAAGGCTATCCCCGACCGGCTGCCCAACGGCAAGAAGATGAACCTGAAGAATGCCATCGAGTGCGTGCCGGAGCTGCGCGAGGCCGAGGTCTCCACCGACCCGCGTGAGCGCAACACCATCAAATACGCCAAGATGCTCGAGGGCACCATCCGCGGTACGGGTATTCACGCCTGCGGCTTCATCATCTGCCGCGACCCCATCAGCGACTGGGTGCCGGTGGCTACGGCCGACGACCCCGACTTCCCGGACCTAAAGTGTATGGTGACCCAATACGACGGCCACGTCATCGAGTCGACGGGCCTCATCAAGATGGACTTCCTCGGACTGAAGACGCTGTCGGAGCTCAAGGAGGCCTGCAAGGTCATCAAGCAGACCACCGGCGACATCATCGACCTCGACAACATTCCCCTTGACGACGAGCTCACCTACAAGCTCTACCAGGAGGGCCGCACCATCGGCACGTTCCAGTTTGAGTCGCCCGGCATGCAGAAATATCTGAAGGAGCTCCACCCTACCGTCTTTGAGGACCTCATCGCCATGAACGCCCTCTACCGCCCCGGACCTATGGACTACATCCCCGAGTTCATCGCGCGAAAGAAAGACCCGAGCCTCATCAAGTACGACATCCCCTGCATGGAGAAATACTTGAAGGACACCTATGGCATCACGGTCTACCAGGAGCAGGTGATGCTCCTGTCCCGGCAGCTTGCCAGTTTCACCCGAGGCGAGAGCGATGCCCTGCGTAAGGCCATGGGTAAGAAGAAGAAAGCCATCGTCGACGCCATGAAGCCGAAGTTCCTCAAGCAGGGTGCGGAGAATGGCTACGACACCAAGATACTGGAGAAAATCTGGGCCGACTGGGAGAAATTTGCTTCCTACGCCTTCAACAAGTCGCACGCCACCTGCTACTCCTGGGTGGCTTACCAGACGGCATACCTCAAAGCCCACTACCCCGCCGAGTTCATGGCCGCCCTGATGACGCGCCGCTCGTCGGATATCGGTGAGATCAAGAAGCTCATGGAGGAGTGCAAGGCCATGAAGGTGAAGACGCTCGGCCCCGATGTCAATGAGAGTTACGAGTCGTTCGGCGTCAACAAGAAAGGTGAGATACGCTTTGGCCTCAAGGCCATCAGCGGCATCGGTGAGGGTCCGGCCAAGGCCATCGTCAAGGAGCGTGAGGCCAACGGCCCTTACAAGGACATCTACGACTTCGCTTGCCGCGTCAATCTGAGGGATCTCAACCGCAAGGCCTTCGAAAGTCTTGCGCTGAGCGGTGCCTTCGACGGCTTCGGACTGATGCGTGAGCAATACATGGCGCCCAACGCCAAAGGCGAGGTCTTCCTCGACAGCCTCGTGCGCTTCGCCCAACAGTATCAGCAGGATAAGAAAGAAAGCGCCAACTCGCTTTTCGGCAACATGGCCTCCAACATTGCCATCACCTATCCGCCCGTACCCAAAGCCGAGCCGTGGAGCAAGCTCCAGTTGCTCGACATGGAGAAACGGCTTGTGGGCATCTATCTCTCCGCCCACCCGCTCGACGACTATGCCATCGTGCTCAACCACCTCTGCAACACCCTCTGCAAGGAGATGGGCGACCGCAGCATGCACGAACAGCTGGCCGAGCGCGGCGACCTCACGTTCGGCGGCATCGTCACCAAGGTAGACAAGCGCTTCGACAAGCGCGGCGAGCCTTTCGGCATTGTGACGATAGAGGACTTCGAGGGCGCCGGCGACATCGCCATCTTCGGTGAGGAATGGGCCCGCTGGAGCGGCATGCTGCAGGAGGGCTATTCGGTCTTTGTCAAGGCCCGCTACGGCAAGCGCTTCCCCACCAGCCGCATGTTCACCCTGACCATCAGCAGCGTCGAATTCCTACAGAGCGCCAAGGATAAGCGCATCGAGCGCTTCACCATCAACGTGCCCAGCGACAAGATCGACGACACCGTGGCCAACGACATCGAGACGATGGTGCAAAGCAAGAAGGGACCGACCGAGCTCTACTTCAACATCACCGACGAGAGCACCAATGCCCACGTCGTGCTGCGCGCCTCAAAGCAGCGCTTCGAGGTGACGAAGGACCTCGTGCAATATATCGAGGACAACAAGAGCATGAGCTATACCATCAACTGATCAAATCATTCATCCATTCATAAGATTCTAATTCATTCATCATGAAGATAACCATTAAATCATTAGACGCCATCCATGAGGCAGCCCGTGAGTTTATCAAGAACATGGGCAAAGGCCACGTGTTCGCCTTCTACGGCAAGATGGGCGCCGGCAAGACCACATTCATCAAAGCCATCTGCGAGGAGCTCGGCGTGGAGGACGTCATCACGTCACCCACATTCGCCATCGTCAACGAGTACCATACCACAACCAACGATGTCATCTACCACTTCGACTTCTACCGCATAAAGAAACTCGAGGAGGTCTACGACATGGGCTATGAGGAATATTTCTACAGCGGTGCACTCTGCTTCCTGGAGTGGCCGGAGCTCATCGAGGAAATCCTGCCCGAAGATGCCGTGGCGGTGACCATCACCCAACAGGAAGACGGCAGCCGCACCGTGGAGTTTTAAGCACTCCTACGGGCAAAGCGATGTTTTCGTGCAATGTTTTCGTTGAAAGTTTGCCCATCTGAGATGAAATGCTTAATTTTGCAGGGCATTAGCGGGTTTACCGGTCCGCATCACGAAGACGAATAATAAAAACAACAAGAAAGGAATAATCATGGAAGTTGAAATCACAACTGAGAACTTTGAACAGTATAAGAATGGCGAGCTGCCCCTGGTCGTAGACCTTTGGGCAACGTGGTGCGGTCCCTGTCGTCTGGTCAGCCCTATCATGAGCGAACTGGCCAAGGAATACGACGGTAAGCTCATCGTCGGCAAGTGCGACGTCGAGGAGAACGACGACATCGCCCTCGAGTTCGGCGTTCGCAACATCCCCACCGTGCTGTTCTTCAAGAATGGCCAGTTGGTTGACAAGTTTGTCGGCGCTGCCCAGAAGAGCAAGTTCCAGGAGAAGTTCGACAAGCTGCTGGAGGCATAAAGCATACAGATAAAGGCTAAAAGAATTTTAACAGCCAACAAAGAACAAGGACTGGGCCGGACTCATTGTCTTCGGTCCAGTTCTTGTTTTCCAGGGCTGACAGCTTAGGGAATGACAAGGATTGGAAAAAAAACTCAAGAAACGATAATGGATACTACCCTATCAGGACCTGCTCTGCGGCCCTCACCTGTTCCTGCGTTGGCGGTTCCACATGTTCCAGGGTATAAGGTATGCCGAGCTGGGCATACTTATAGACACCGAGGCGATGATAGGGCAGCACCTCGACACGCTGCACATTGTGGAGCGTGTCAATGAACGCGCGCAGGCGGCGAAGCTGGTCAGGGTCGTCGGTGAGGCCGGGTACGAGCACATGGCGTATCCACACCGGCTTGCCGATGTCGCTGAGATACCTGGCACAATCAAGGATGGCGGTGTTGCCCCAGCCCGTAAGCTGGTGGTGGGCCTTGTCGTCGATGTGCTTAATGTCGAGCAAGACGGTGTCGGTGGATTTCATCAGCCGGGCGAACCGGCTGATGAAAGGCTCATCACGCGTGAAGGGCTGTGCGGCTGTGTCCAGACAAGTGTTGATGCCCCGCTTGTGGGCTTTCTCAAACAGGTCGATGAGAAAATCCATCTGCAACAGGGCCTCGCCACCGCTCACCGTGATGCCGCCCTGCTTACCCCAGTAGCTGCGGTAGCGCTCGGCGCGGTCGAGCAGCTCGTCGGCTGTCAGAGCCTCATCGCCGTCACGGCCCAAGCGCCATGTATCGGGATTGTGGCAATAGCGGCAACGCATGCGGCAACCGCGCAGGAAGATGATGAAACGCACCCCCGGTCCGTCAACCGAGCCGAAAGTCTCTATGGAATGGATAAATCCTTTCACCATTTTCGCTTAGAGCCGCTCATGAGCCTGACGGGCGATGACATCGAGCTGCTGCTCGCGCGTGAGGTCGATGAACTTCACCGCATAGCCACTCACGCGGATGGTGAAGTTGGCATACTCGGGCTTCTCAGGATGCTCCATGGCGTCCTTCAGTTTGTCCACGCCAAAGACATTGACGTTGAGGTGGTGGGCACCCTTATCGAAATAGCCATCCATCACGTTGACGAGCGTGTCGGCGCGCTGACTGTCGTCGTGACCGAGTGCCTCGGGAGCAATGGTCTGCGTGTTGGAGATGCCGTCGAGGGCATAGTGGTAAGGCAACTTCGCCAATGAGTTGAGCGAAGCCAGCAGGCCGTTCTTCTCAGCGCCATACGACGGATTGGCACCGGGCGCCAGCGGCGTACCGGCCTTACGGCCGTCGGGCATATTGCTGGTGTATTTGCCGTAGACCACATTCGACGTGATGGTGAGTATGGACGTCGTAGCCTCGGAGTTGCGGTAGGTGTGGTGCTTCTTGATCATCGTGACGAAGGTCTTGAGCAACCACACGGCAATGTCGTCGGCGCGGTCATCGTCGTTGCCATAGCGGGGGAAGTCGCCCTCGGTCTTGAACTCGAGGGGGAAGCCGGTCTCATCGCGGATGATGTTGACCTTGGCATATTTGATGGCGGAGATGGAGTCGACCACATGAGAGAAGCCGGCGATACCGGTGGCAAACGTGCGGCGCACATCGGTGTCGATGAGGGCCATCTCCTCAGCCTCATAGAAATACTTGTCGTGCATGTAGTGGATGGCGTTGAGTGTCTTCACGTAGGTGGCGGCAAGCCATTCCATCATATCCATGAAGCGGGGCATGAACTCGTCGTAGGTGAGCACATCGCCTTCGATGGGCCGGTAAGCGGGACCCACCTGCTGACGCGTCTTACTGTCGACGCCACCGCTGATGGCGTAGGTGAGGCACTTGGCGAGGTTGGCGCGGGCACCGAAGAACTGCATCTCCTTGCCCGTCTGTGTGGCGCTGACGCAACAGCAGATGCTGTAGTCGTCGCCCCAGACAGGGCGCATCACGTCGTCGTTCTCATACTGTATGCTGCTCGTCTTGACCGAGATGAGGGCGGCATAGCGCTTGAAACCCTCGGGCAGACGGCTGCTGTAGAGCACGGTGAGGTTGGGTTCGGGCGACGGACCCATATTCTCCAGCGTATGGAGGAAACGGAAGTCGTTGCGCGTTACCATGTGGCGGCCGTCCTGACCAATGCCGGCCACCTCGAGCGTAGCCCATACGGGGTCGCCGGAGAATAGCTCGTTGTAAGACGGAATGCGGGCGAACTTCACCATGCGGAACTTCATCACCAGGTGGTCGATGAGCTCCTGGGCATCCTGCTCGGTGAGCGTGCCCTCGGCCATATCGCGGCTGAGATAGATGTCGAGGAAGGTGCTGACGCGGCCCACCGACATTGCGGCGCCGTTCTGGGTCTTCACTGCGCCGAGGTAGCCGAAGTAGAGCCACTGCACGGCCTCGCGGGCGTTGCTGGCAGGCTGAGAGATGTCGAAGCCATAGATGGCAGCCATCTCCTTGAGGCCCTTCAGGGCTTTGATCTGCATCGACACCTCCTCGCGCAGGCGCACCACCTCGTCAATCATCTCGCGGTCGCCCATGTTGCTGAGGTCTTTGCGCTTCTCCTCAATAAGCCGGTCAATGCCATAGAGCGCCACACGGCGGTAGTCGCCCACGATGCGACCGCGGCCGTAGGTGTCGGGCAGGCCGGTGAGGATATGGTTATGACGCACGCTGCGCATCTCGGGGGTATAGACATCGAACACGCCGTCGTTGTGGGTCTTGACGTATTTCGTGAAAATCTCATGCAACTTCTCTGAAGGCTGGTAGCCGTAGGTGGTGCAGGCCTGCTCAGCCATCTTGATGCCGCCGTAAGGCATGAAAGCACGCTTCAGGGGTTTGTCGGTCTGCAGGCCCACGACCTTCTCCAGGTCCTTGGTCTGCTCATTGATGTAGCCCGGTCCGTAAGCCGTGAGGCTGCTCACCACCTCAGTTTCCATGTCGAGCACACCGCCCTTGGCGCGCTCTTCTTTCTGCAACTGCTGCAGCTCATGCCATAAAGTGTTGGTAGCTTCGGTGGGGCCCGTTAAGAACCGCTCGTCCCCATCGTATGGAGTGTAATTACGCTGAATAAAGTCTCTGACGTTGATCTCGTCTTTCCAAAGATTACCTTTGAAATTGCGCCATGCGTTGCTCATTGTGTAATTATAAAATAATAGGATAAAAATTTGAAGATGCAAAGGTAGTGAATTAATTCCGATGCAACAAGCATTACATTGAAATTAACATCGGGTTTATTCAACAGCCATTACACCTTATTATATAACGCCAAACTAAGCGCAACGGCGGACAATTTGTCACAGCATTGTGACAGAATGTCGGCTGAATGGCTTCGGCACAAGGGTTGCAGATAGATGGGCGTAAACATTAATAAAACATTTAGAATAAGGAGATTAAAATGATGAATACACGTTACAACTGGCTTCCCGAAGTCTTTAACGACTTCTTCGATATGAACCTTCCCATGCGTTCGGCCAACACCACCACACCGGCCATCAACGTCATCGAAAGCGATAAGGGTTACACCATGAAGGTAGCCGGCCCCGGTTTGACCAAGGACGACTTCCACGTGAGCCTCAACGAAGACGGCAACCTGACCGTGAAGATGGACAAGCAGACCGACGACAAGGAGCAGAACAGCCACTACGTGCGCCGCGAATGGTCGTTCACCAAATGCGAACAGACCTACAGTCTGCCCGACGATGTCGACAAAGACAACATCAAGGCGCATGTCGCCGACGGCGTGCTTACCATCGAGCTGCCCAAGGTGGGCAAGGATGAGGCGCAGGTCAGCCGCAGCATCCAGATAGGGTAATACGCTTTGACAAGAAGAGTTATTAGCTACATAAGTTTTGATTTATAATTGTGTGATTGTTAGTTTTTGAACCTCGGGTATGTGAATATCCGAGGTTTTTTTCGTAACTTTGCATCCTCATTCAAACAAAATGATTGACACACTGCTTTTCTCCTTTGCGCCTGCCGCAGTATGGTTGCAGGTCATTCTGCTCATCATTGGCATCGTCGTGGTATTGAAGGGAGCCGACTGGCTCACCGCCGGTGCCGTGGGCATGGCCGAGCGCATCGGCGTACCTCAGATCGTCATCGGTCTGACCATCGTCGCCATCGGTACGTCAATGCCGGAGTTCTTCGTCAGTTTGATATCAGCCATCAATGGCACGCCTGATTTGGCCGTGGGCAACATCGTGGGCAGCAACATCTTCAACGCACTGCTCATCGTGGGCACCGCGGCTGCCGTTGCGCCCATCGCCATCCTCAAGACCACCGTGCGCAAGGACATCCCCATCGCCATGTTCGCCTCGCTGATGCTCATGGGCATGACGCTCGACCAGCATATCTCACGCCTCGACGCCGCCATTCTCTTCATCTGCTTCATCGCTTTCATCTGGATTACGCTGCGCGGAGCCAGGAAAGACATGCAGGCCAACCATGAAGCAACGACGAAAGCGCCGATGCCAATGGCCAAAGCGCTCTTGCTGGTTGTCGTAGGACTGGTCTGCCTCGTACTGGGGTCCAACGTCTTTGTTGACAATGCCTCAGCCATCGCCCACGGACTGGGCGTCAGCGATGCAGTCATCGGTCTGACCATCGTGGCTGGCGGCACCTCACTGCCCGAACTGGCCACAAGCGTCGTCGCAGCCCGCAAGGGCAACAGCGGCATCGCCATCGGCAACGTGTTGGGATCCAACGTGTTCAACATCCTGATGATTTTAGGCATCACCGGCCTCATCTGTCCGATGACCATCAGCGGCATCACCATGGTTGACCTGTCAATGATGGTGGTCTCGATGGTGCTGCTGTGGCTCTTCTCCTTCACCAAATACCACATCGAGCGGTGGGAAGGCATCGTGCTCATCATCATCTTCGCCGCCTACATGGGGTGGCTGCTCAAATAAGCATAAACAACAGGGGTACTTGCTCAACCCCCTTTAACAAAACAAGAATGAATAAGAATAACCTTCAGACGGGCGCCACACGCCCGTCGGTGAGCATGACCTACATGCTCGTCAGTGTACTGTTCTGCGTTTGTCTGATACTGGCAAACCTGTTGGAAACCAAGCAAATCGCCGTTGGACCCATCAACTTGACGGGCGGCTTGATTGTCTTTCCTGTCTCCTATATCATCAACGACTGCGTCTGTGAAGTGTGGGGCTACCGCAAGGCCCGCCTGCTCATCTGGACCGGCTTTGCCATGAACTTCTTCTTCGTGGCGATGGGTGCGCTGTGTGATGTGATACCCGGTGCCCCCTATTGGCACAACGACGCCGGGTTCCACGCCATCTTCGGACTGGCACCGCGCATTGCCGCCGCGTCGTTTGTGGCCTTCCTCGTCGGCAGTTTCATGAATGCCTATGTCATGAGCCGCATGAAGATTCACGACCAAGGCCGTCACTTCTCTGCCCGCGCCATCCTCAGCACCGTGGCCGGAGAGAGCTGCGACTCCATCATCTTCTTCCCACTGGCCCTCGGCGGCGTCGTGCCCCTGGAGGAATTGCCGAAGCTCATGCTGTGGCAGGTGGTGCTGAAGACGCTCTACGAGGTCGTCGCCCTGCCCGTGACCATTCGCGTGGTGAACTATCTCAAACGCCATGAGGGGGAGGACGTCTACGACGACGGCATCAGCTATAATGTACTGAAGATATTCAACATTGGATAAATAAAACACGCTACGATAATGGCAGACAACAGAAAAGATGAGGGATTGAAGGCCCTCGGCAGCAAGACGAAGTACAAGATGGACTATGCACCGGAAGTGCTCGAGACCTTTGTCAACAAACATCAGGGCAACGATTATTGGGTGCGGTTCAACTGCCCGGAGTTCACCTCGCTGTGCCCCATCACCGGACAGCCCGACTTCGCCGAGATTCGCATCAGCTATATTCCCGACGTCAAGATGGTGGAGAGCAAGAGCCTGAAGCTCTATCTGTTCAGCTTCCGCAACCACGGCGACTTCCACGAGGACTGCGTCAACATCATCATGAAGGACCTCATCCGCCTGATGGATCCGAAATACATCGAAGTGACGGGCTTCTTCACACCCCGTGGCGGCATCAGCATCTACCCCTACGCCAACTACGGCCGTCCGGGCACCAAATACGAGCAGTTGGCTGAGCGCCGCTTCGCCACGCACGAGTGAGCTGAGGGGGGGGCAGTGTAGTGGCCGGTCTTGTGCCGGCCACCAGCCGTCGGTACACTGTCGTCGCGATTCGCGTGAGGATAAAGTACACCTGCGGACGGTGGCCGGCACAAGACCGGCCACTACACTGGTTGTTGTTAGCCCCCCCCTGGAACCGTCAGATTATTTGGTGTTTTAAGGGTATTATGGTATCGCATCGCGATAGCTATGATATCGCATCGCGATAGCTATGGTATCGCACCGCGATAGCTATGGTATCGCACCGCGATAGCTATGGTATCGCACTGCGATAGCTATGGTATCGCAACGCAATCCCTCATGCACTTTTTGAAAATAATATTACCGCAGCAACGTAATTGCCTAATAACAAACCTGTTATCCGAGGTAATAGCCCTCGCAACTATACCGCAACATTACCGCACCTAATCTCCTTATTATCAGCAGGAAATCAGGCCGCGGTAATTGCGGTAATAGGAAACGCGATGAATTAGGGGGACTTACTCCGCCTTCGTCTGCTCCAAAGCCTGCTTGCTGCGCATGCGCTCAATGGCCTTGGCACGGGCATTGACATCATTGATGTCAGTCTTGCGATAGTAACTGCGTGACTCGCCATCAGAACTGAGTACCAGCGAGTCGGCACCAAGATAGTCGATGTCGCAGGTGTCGCTGCGCTGGTCGGTCACTTTCATCTTGCCGTCGGCACTGAAATGCGGCGTACCACTCATGATGATGAGCTTACCGTTCCACATGCGCCAACCCGTGAAATAGCCAAGCGGCGGATAGACCACCGGACTCTCCTCGGCCAGGGAGTTGGCCTCCTGCACATAGCCCACGCTCTGTGCCTCCCACTCCGGCTTCAGATAGAAGCCATACTCGCGGGGAATAAAATACATCTCCTTGACAGAGTCGGGCATGCTTTTCATCATACTGAGCTGTTGCGACTTGCTCAAGCCTTGCGCATCACGCAGCGTCGGCATGACGATATAGCACCAGATGCCCATCAACCGGTCAATATCTACGACGAGGTCGGCCTTGCGCCTGTTTTTCTTGTTCAGCACCACGCCAATGCGGTCACCCACCTGCAATTTACCTAAGACATGTCCCATTCGCTTGGCTTCAATGATATCGAAAGTCACCGGGTCGCTGTCGTCCTCCGGCAACAACACGACAACCGAATCAGAGCAACCGTCGCAGGCCAGGCCATAGACAGTGAGGTCGCCTTTCAGACGGGGCGCTGTAGGGTTGGAGGTGGTACTGGCTTTATCTGAGCCGCAAGCGGCAATCAGCAGCATGACTCCGAATAGGAGCAAAAGGTTTCTTACTTTCATGTTTCCGCGTTTGTTTGATGCAAAGATACCTTATAAATCATAAAAAAAGGCGTTTTCATCGGCATTTTCTTTTTTTTTAATTAATTTTGCACGCTGATGAGCCGC
The DNA here is from genome assembly GCA_900315835.1 of uncultured Prevotella sp. GTDB lineage: Bacteria > Bacteroidota > Bacteroidia > Bacteroidales > Bacteroidaceae > Prevotella. The sequence goes on along the minus strand of ONAR01000011.1, from coordinate 45,150 downwards.
AGGCTCCATTCGATAATTGATTAATAGTATTTACACGAATATGAAGAAGAAAATTCAGTTCAGTCTCGTTTACCGCGACATGTGGCAGAGTTCCGGCAAGTTCCAGCCCCGTGCTGACCAACTGGCCCGCATTGCTCCCGTCTTTGTAGAGATGGGCTGCTTCGCTCGCGTAGAAACCAACGGCGGCGCCTTCGAACAGGTGCAGCTCTTGGCTGGTGAAAACCCAAATAAGGCCGTGAGAGCCTTCACCGCTCCCCTGCATGCCGCAGGCATCAAGACCCACATGCTTGACCGTGGTCTCAACGCCCTGCGTATGTACCCCGTTCCCGACGACGTGCGCGCCATGATGTATCGCGTGAAGCACGCCCAAGGTACCGACATCACGCGTATCTTCGACGGTTTGAACGACATCCGCAATATCGCTCCGTCAATCAAATGGGCTAAAGAGGGTGGCATGACGCCGCAGGGCACGCTCTGCATCACGACATCGCCCATCCACACGCTGGAATACTACGCCAAGCTCGCCGACGAGGAGATTGCCGCCGGTGCTGAGGAAATCTGCCTCAAGGATATGGCCGGCATCGGTCAGCCCGCCTTCCTCGGTAAGCTCACGAAGATGATCAAGGAGAAGCACCCCGACATCCTCATTGAATACCACGGCCACTCCGGCCCCGGATTGAGCATGGCCTCAATACTGGAGGTATGTGAGAACGGCGCCGACATCATCGACACCGCCATTGAACCCCTGTCGTGGGGTAAGGTGCATCCCGACGTCATCTCGGTGCAGAGCATGCTGAAGAACGCCGGCTTCGACGTTCCCGAAATCAACATGGCTGCCTACATGAAGGCCCGCGCCATGACGCAGGAGTTCATCGACGAGTGGCTCGGCTACTTCATCAACCCCAACAACAAGGTGATGTCGTCGTTGTTGCTCACCTGCGGTCTGCCCGGCGGTATGATGGGTTCCATGATGGCCGACCTCGGCGGCATGCGCACCACCATCAACAACATCCGCAAGAAGAAAGGCGAACCCGAATACTCTATGGACGACCTGCTCATCAAGCTCTTCGACGAGGTGGCCTATGTATGGCCTCGCGTGGGCTATCCACCATTGGTGACGCCGTTCTCTCAATATACGAAGAACATCGCCCTGATGAACCTGCTGTCGCTCGAACAGGGCAAGGGCCGCTACGTCTACCTCGACGACAACATGTGGGGCATGATTCTCGGCAAGAGCGGCCGCGTGCCCGGTGAGATTGCGCCCGAACTGAAGGAACTGGCCAAGAAGCAGGGCCGCGAGTTCACCGACGTCGATCCCCACACCCTGCTCAAGCCCGCCCTCGACGACTTCCGCAAGGAAATGGACGAGAACGGCTGGGAATACGGCGAGGACGACGAGGAACTCTTCGAGCTGGCCATGCACCCGGAACAGTACCGCAACTACAAGAGTGGACAGGCCAAGAAGAATTTCCTGGCTGACCTGCAGAAGGCCAAGGACGCCAAGCTTGGCGCCAAGGTGTCGCCCGAGGAGGCTGCCGCCTTCAAGCACGCACAGGCCGACGCCATCGTCGCTCCCGTACGCGGCCAGGTGTTCTGGGATTTCCAGGGCGACGGCGAGACCGCTCCCGCTGTGGAGCCTTACATTGGCAAGGAATACAAAGAGGGCGATGCCTTCTGCTGGATTCAGGCTCCGTGGGGCGAGTTTGTTGAGGTGAAAGCTGACCTCGGCGGCAAACTGGTCGAGATTGGCGCCAAGCAAGGCTCCAAAGTGCAGAAGGGCAACGTCATTGCCTACATCCAGCGCGACAAGCAGGACGCTTAATCGTCATCCGAACTTTTGAAGATGGACTATCAAAGTATCATCCTTAAATATTATCCCGAAGCCAATGCGCTTCGGGATATTTTGATTACACACAGCACACTCGTGACGCGCCGTGCGCTGAAGATTTGCGACGCCCATCCCGAGTTGCACCTCGACCGCCAATTTGTCGAGGAGGCCGCGATGCTCCACGACATCGGCATCTGCCGCTGCGACGCACCGGGCATACAGTGCTTCGGCACCGAGCCTTATCTCAGGCATGGACTGATTGGCGGACAGATGATGCGCGAAGAGGGCTACCCCCGCCACGCCCGCGTCTGCGAGCGCCATACCGGTGCGGGACTGACCAAGGCGGAGATTATCCGCCAGAACCTGCCCCTACCCCACCAGGACTTTCTGCCAGAGACACTTGAGGAACAGCTCATCTGCTATGCCGACAAGTTCTATAGCAAGACCCACCCCGAGCGGGAGAAGTCGTACGAGAAAGCCAAGAAGAGCCTCGAGCGCTTCGGAGAGGATGGCTTGCAGCGCTTTATCGGCTGGCACGACCTTTTTGAACCCGATCTGTCAGCATGAGCAACTCCGCAGTAAGCATGAAGATTAACGGCCAACAGCTGCCCATCGACCTCATCGCCTTTGACGCCGACGACACGCTGTGGGACTGCCAAGGCCACTTCAACGAGGTGGAGCGGCAGTACTGCGAGGTGCTGTCGCCCTATGCGTCAGCCGACGAGGTATCGGCGTCGTTGTTCAAGACCGAGTCGAAGAACATGCCGTTGCTGGGCTATGGCAGTAAGGCTTTCACCATCTCGCTGGTGGAAAACGCCATTGCGCTGTCGGCCGGCCGCGTGACCAACAGCGAGATCAGCGCCATCATCAACCTCGGTAAAAGTCTGCTGCAGTTGCCCGCCACACCGCTCGAGGGCGTAGCGGAGACGCTCAAAGCGATCCACGAAAACGTGGGCATCCCGATGGTCGTCTTCACCAAAGGCGACAACCTCGACCAGCAGAATAAATTCCACCGCTCGGGCCTCGGCCGATGGTTTGATGACATCATCGTCGTGGCCGACAAGACACCGAAGGAATACCAGCGTCTCTGCTGCTTCTTCGACACGTGCATCGACCGCCTCTGCATGGTGGGCAACTCGTTTAAGTCCGACATCCTGCCCGTGTTGCAGCTCGGTGGTTACGCTGTCCATATCCCCTACCCGCTGATGTGGGCGCATGAGGCAGCCGACGTCGTCGACCATCCTCATCTGGTCAGCATTAAGGCTTTCAAAGAGCTTAATTCGCTTATAGGCCCCTTCCCTAAACACCCAGTGTAGTGGCCGGTCTTGTGCCGGCCACCAGCCACCGATTTGCTATGCCTTTGTACGACGGACGGTGGCCGGCAAGACCGGCCACTACACTGGGGCTATTCCGGCAAAACGGCGTTTTACCATTGTTTCTGAAGGTTTCTTCCCTTTCTCCACCCGTTTTGATTTATTTTTTAGTAACTTTGTAGCCACAATCATTAGGTTGCATCGTAATGAACATCAAAGACATACTCAACGACAAGGAGAAGGGATTTTCCATTGAAGTGCTGCCGCCGCTGAAAGGCAACGGCACCGACAGGCTGTTTCACAACATCGACATGCTGAAGGACTTCAATCCCCACTTCATCAACATCACCACGCACCACAGCGAATATGTCTATCGCGAGTTGGACAACGGACAGTATGAGCGGCTGCGCGTACGCCGTCGCCCTGGAACAGTCGCCATCGCCGCGGCCCTGCAAGTGCGCTATGGCATTCCCGTCATTCCCCACGTCATCTGTTCGGGCGTGAGTCGGGAAGATATTGAGTATGAACTCATTGACCTGCAGTTTTTAGGCATCTGCAACCTGCTGTTGCTGCGTGGCGATAAGGCCCGCGACGAGAAGATGTTCACCGCCACCCCCGGCGGCTACACGCATACCACGGAGCTGATTGAGCAGGTCAACCGCTTCAATGAGGGTTTCTTCATCGACGGCTCCCCCATCAAGCATCCCGAACCGAAGTTCCACTACGGCGTTGCCGCTTACCCCGAGAAACATGAGGAGGCGCCCAACCTGGAAATGGACTTAAAATATCTGAAGCAGAAGCAGGACTTAGGCGCAGAGTATGCCGTCACCCAACTGTTCTACGACAACCGAAAGTTCTTCAGCTTCGTCGAGAAGGCGCGTGCCATGGGCATCACTATTCCCATCATCCCCGGCATCAAACCCCTCACCAAGCTCTCGCAAATTACGCAGGTGCCGAAGACCTTCCACTGCGACATGCCACAGGAACTGGCGCAGGAAGCCGTGAAATGCAAGACCGACGCCGAGGCTGCCGCTCTCGGCACCGAATGGGCCATCAACCAATGCCGCGAGCTGTATCAGGCCGGCATCAACGACATCCACTTCTACACCATCTCCTCCTTCGGTACGATGGTGGACATCATCAAAGCCATTCTCTAAGCGCATGCAGTTCAGCAAGGTCATTGGACAGAAAGAGGCTCAGCAACGCCTGAAGCAGTTGGTCGACGAGCAACGCATCCCGCACGCCATGCTCATCACCGGTCCGGAAGGATGCGGCAAGATGGCTATGGCCCTGGCATTCGCGTCGTTTCTCCTCGGCGAACGGTGGGATGGCCGCAGTCTGCTCGGCAGCGAGGCCGAGATTGCCAATGCCGAAGCCATGCTCAGGAAATGGGCCCATCCCGACCTGCATTTCTCCTTCCCCATCATCAAACCGAAGAATGCCGGCAGCGACCGCAAGGTAGCATGCGACGAATACATCAAGGAATGGGGCCAGTTGTTGGACGGTGGTCCTTACTTCACCCTCGAGCAATGGATGAAGCTGATGAACGCCGAGAACCAACAGGCGCAGATCTTCGAGGCAGAGAGCGACGCCCTTGCCCATAAGCTCTATATCAAATCGACGATGGGCGGCTATAAGGTGAGCCTCATCTGGCTGCCCGAGCGCATGAACGCCACCTGCGCCAACAAACTGCTGAAGTTGCTCGAGGAACCACCCATGAAGACGGTATTTCTGCTTGTCAGCGAGCATCCCGAACTGCTGATTGACACCATCCGTAGCCGCGTGCAGCGCTTCGACATGCGCCGCATCGACGACGCCGACATCGAACAGGCGCTGATTGAGAAGCGCTCGATAGTTCCGGCCGATGCCCACCGCATTGCCCGCATTGCCGCCGGCAACTGGCTCAAAGCCCTCGAGACACTCAGCGCCGACAACGAGAACCGGCAGTTCTTCGACCTCTTCGTACTGCTCATGCGCAAGGCCTTCATCCGCGACGTGAAGGAGCTGAAGCACTGGAGCGAGACGGTGGCCGCCTTCGGCAGAGAGAAGCAGCGCCGCTTCATCACCTATATGCTGCGTATGGTCAGGGAGAACTTCATGTATAATTTCCGGCAACCCGACCTCTGCTATATGACGCAACAGGAGGAAGCGTTCGCCACGAAGTTTGCCCGCTTCATCAACGAGCGCAACGTGCTGATTATCCAGCAACAACTGCAGGACGCCATGAGGGATATCGGCCAGAACGCCAACGGTAAGATACAGTTCTTCGACTTCGCCCTCGAGATGGTCATCAATCTCAGGCGCTGAGCCGAACCAACAAGAATAGAATATACACTATAGATATCAGATAAAATGAGAGACTTCAATATATGCACCGGTTGCGGTCGCGGCCTTTCCCACAAAGGCGTGGGGCGGCAGGACAAGCAACTCAATACCTACGACTGGCTGGCCGACGTGCCGGGCAACGCCGAGTCGACCGACTTGGTCGAGGTGCAGTTTAAGAACACCCGCAAGGGCTATTACCATAATGTCAACAACCTCGACCTGCAGAAAGGCGACATCGTTGCCGTGGAGGCCAACCCCGGTCACGACATCGGCGTGGTAACGCTCACCGGCCGTCTCGTGCGTCTGCAGCTGAAAAAAGCCAACCTGAAGTCGGCCGACGACATCAAGCGCATCTATCGCATCGCTAAGCCCGTCGACATGGAGAAATATAAGGAGGCTAAGAGCCGTGAGCATGCGACGATGATACAGAGCCGACAGATTGCCAAAAACCTCGGCTTGCAGATGAAAATTGGCGACGTAGAGTATCAAGGCGACGGCAATAAGGCCATCTTCTATTATATCGCCGACGAGCGCGTCGACTTCCGTCAGCTCATCAAGGTGCTGGCCGAGACCTTCCACGTACGCATCGAGATGAAGCAGATTGGCGCGCGTCAGGAAGCGGGTCGCATCGGTGGTACCGGTCCATGCGGACGTGAGCTCTGCTGCGCCACATGGATGAAGAATTTCTCCAGCGTCTCAACCAATGCCGCACGCATTCAGGACATCTCGCTCAACCCGCAGAAACTCGCCGGTATGTGCGCCAAACTGAAATGCTGCCTCAACTACGAGGTCGACGACTATATCGAGGCCAGCCGTAAGCTGCCGCCGAAGGATGTGCTGCTACAAACAAAGGATGCCGAATACCACCTGTTCAAGACCGACATCCTCGCAGGACTGTGCACCTACTCCACCGACAAGAACCTCGGCGCCAACTTGGAAGTCATCACCGCCGACCGCGCCAAGGAGATCATCGCTATGAACAAGCGCGGTGAGAAGCCGTTGTCGCTGCTCGAGGACAATAAGGCCAAGGAAGAGAAGAAACCGAACGACCTGCTTGCCGACGCCGACGTCAGTCGCTTCGATAAGGCAAAGAAAAAGAAGAAGGGTAAGAAGAATAAGCAAGCCAAGGGTAAGCCGGCAAATACAGCGAATGCAGCCAACACAGCGAATGCAGCTGATAAGCCGCAGACCGATAGCAAGCCGCAGACTGACAGCAATAAGCCGACTGACAGCAAGCAACAGACTGCTGAAAACAAACCCGCCAACAACGCATCGGCTGCTGACAGCAAACCCGCAAACAACGCATCGGTTGCTGATAACAAGTCTGCCAACAACAGCACTGCAGCAAACAACGACAGCGGTACTGCCGCCAATAACAAATCTGAGGAATAATGATGCGCTGGTGCTGCTCTTTTGTCATTGGTTTGGCCTTGTTGCTCGTCACTTCATGTACGGGCAACAAAGTCTATGACCATTACGACCATACACTGCTCACGGGATGGGAAGAGGCTGATGCACTGCAGTTTGACGTGCCCCCACTGCCGGAGACCGGCCGTTATGCCACTCGTCTCGGGCTGCGCATCAGCAACGCCTACCCCTTCCAAGAGCTGACGCTCATCGTTGAGCAGACCGTCTATCCGGGGAAACACAAGCAGGTGGATACACTCGCTTGCCATCTCTTCGACCAAAAAGGTAAGGTCGAAGGGCAAGGCGTGAGCTATTTCCAATACCATTTCAGCATCTCTCAGATGGCCTTGCAGAAAGGCGACTCGCTCCATATTACGGTCCGCCATAATATGAAGCGCGAAATCATGCCCGGCGTCTCCGATGTCGGCATCGAGCTGGAGAGGCTGCGATAACCCCTCTGCCCTACCTGTCCTTCAACGGGACATACGTCTTGTTGTCCTGTATATTCTTGTAGGCCGGACGGATGATGCGGCGACCCTCGAAGTTCAATTCCTCAATGCGGTGAGCCGTCCAACCGACAATGCGCGCCATAGCAAAAATGGGCGTAAAGATCTCCTGCGGCAGACCAATCATCTCATAGATAAAGCCGCTGTAGAAGTCGAGGTTGGCGCACATCGGTTTCTTTGCATGCGAGAACTTCGTAACGCACTTCACGCCTTCCTGCTCAATGAGCTTCAAGAACTCATATTCCTTCACGCGCCCTTTCTCCTTAGCCAGTTCACCGGCCAACCGCTTGAGCTCAACGGCTCGCGGGTCGCTCATGGTATACACCGCATGACCGATGCCGTAGATAAGGCCCGTCTTGTCGTAGGCCTCCTTATTGAGCATCCGGTTGAGGTAGGTGTCAATCTCGTCAATGTTGGTCCAGTCATTGATATGCTCCTTCAAGTGATGGAACATATTGATTACCTTGATGTTGGCACCACCATGCAACGGACCTTTCAGCGAACCAATGCCGGCCGCAATGCTCGAGTAGGTGTCAGTGCGGGTAGACGACGTGACGCGCACAGTGAACGTTGAGTTGTTACCACCACCATGCTCGGCCTGAATGATGAGCAGCAAATCGAGCATGCGCGCATCGAGTTCGGTGTAATCGTCCTGCTTGATCATATAGAGGAAGTTCTCGGCAATGGTCTTCTTCTCCAACGGATGGCAGATATACAGGCTCTGCCCCTGCACAGAGTGGCGGTAGATGTTGTAAGCGTAGGCGATGATGGTCGGGAACTTCGCGATCAAATCGACCGACTGCCTCATCAGGTTGTCGCGCGAGATGTCATCGGGATTGGGGTCAAACGTATACATCTCGAGTACGCAACGGGCCAGGATATTCATGATATTGGAGCCCTCGAGGTCAATCAGATGCACGATGGTGCGATGGTCGAGCGGCATATTCTCATTGACAAGTTCCTGGAAAGCTTCCAATTCCTCTTTGTCAGGCAGGTTACCTGAGAGCAGCAGATAGGCAATCTCCTCGAAGCCGAAGCGCTTTTCCTTGAGCAGCGGTGACACAAGGTCGTCCAACTCATAGCCACGGTAGTAAAGACGGCCGGGACAGGGCTTGAGCCTGCCTTCCTCATCGCGCTCGTAACCGACGACATTACCGATATTGGTCAATCCGACCAGCACGCCGGTGCCATCCTCATTGCGCAGTCCACGTTTGACGCCATACTGCTGAAACGCCTCACGAGGTATCTTGCACGCATTTTTGGTCTCGTCACTGAGCTTGTAAATCAAATACTCCTTTTTCATATCCTGAATCTTTATTATGCATTGATAATGTTGATGATGCGGTCGCCGAATTCCTTGGTGCCGACCACCTTTCCATTGGGCATCATACGCGCCAAATCGGCGGTGGCGATGCCTTGCTGGAAGAGTTGCTCCAACGCGTCGACGATGAGCCGTCCGGCCTCATCCCATCCGAGGTAGTCGAGCATCATCTCGGCCGAGAGCAGGATGCTGCTGGGGTTGACGATATCCTTACCCGCGATGTCGGGTGCGATGCCGTGGGTGGCCTCGAAGATGGCGTGACCCGTCTGGTAATTGATGTTGGCACCGGGAGCGATGCCGATACCACCCACCTGAGCCGCAAGCATGTCGGAGATATAGTCGCCGTTGAGGTTCATCGTCGCAATGACCGAGTAGTTCTGCGGCTTGAGCAATGCGTTCTGCAGGAAGGCGTCACAGATGCAGTCGTTGACGGTCAACTCGCCCGACGTCAGCGCATCCTTGTAGTCGCGCTCGGCCAATTCATAGCCCCACTTCTTGAAGCCGCCTTCAGTGAACTTCATGATATTGCCCTTATGCACGAGGGTGACCGTGGGGCGATGATGCTTGAGTGCGAACTTGATGGCGGCATCGATGAGCCGCTCGGAGCCTTGCTTCGAAACAGGCTTCACGCCGAAGCCCGATGTCTCGGGGAAGCGCACCTTCGTCACCTTCATCTCGTCGTGGAGGAACTCATAGAACCGCTTGGCCTCGGGCGAACCTGCCTCCCATTCGATGCCCGCATAGATATCCTCGGTATTCTCGCGGAAGACAACCATATCGACGAGTTCAGGGTGCTTCACAGGACTCACGATGCCCTTGAAATAGCGCACTGGCCGCTGACAGACATACAGGTCGAGCATTTGACGCAGTGCGACATTCAAGCTGCGGATGCCACCGCCAACGGGTGTCATCAACGGGCCCTTAATGCCAATCTTATAGTTGCGGAAGGCATCAATCGTGGCCTCGGGCAACCACTCACCCGTATTGTCGTGGGCCTTGCCGCCGGCCAACACCTCGAGCCATTCTATCTTCCGGCTGCCATTGTAAGCTTTCTTCACGGCGGCATCAACGACCTGCCGCATCACCGGAGTAATCTCGGCACCCACGCCGTCGCCTTCGATAAAGGGAATGGTAACCGTTGTAGCCGTTGCTTTTGTCTTGTCTTCTTCCATCACACTTGACTTCAAATTGTTGTTGATCATGTTGAGCGCCGAACCGGCTTTCAGCCAGGCTATCTGCGTCTCGTTGTAGGTATGGTTGGCCTCAAAGCGGTCGGTGGTGCCGTCGGCATGGTGCAACATCACCTGCATCTTGCTGCCGGGTTTCATCTCCTTGATGCCTTCCACGCTGATGCGGTCGTCTTCGCGCACCTTGTCGTAGTCGTCCTTGTTGGCGAAGGTCAATGCCAGCATACCCTGCTTCTTCAGATTGGTCTCGTGGATGCGGGCGAAGCTCTTGGCCAGGATGACCTTCACGTTGAGGAAGCGCGGCTCCATAGCGGCATGCTCACGCGACGAACCCTCACCGTAGTTGTCCTCAGCCACGACGATGCTGCCCAAGCCATGTTGCTTATAGTCGCGGGCAGCAGCCGACACCTCTTTATATTGTCCGTCCAACTGATCCTTCACGGCGTTGCTCTTGTCGTTGAACGCATTGACAGCGCCCATGAGCAGGTTGGCCGAGATGTTCTCGAGGTGACCGCGATAGCGTAGCCACGGACCAGCCATCGAGATGTGGTCGGTGGTGCATTTGCCCTTCACCTTGATGAGCAACGGCATGTTGTCGTATTCCTTCCCATCCCAGGGCGCGAACGGCTCCAACCGCTGCAGACGCTCTGATGTAGGATTGATAACCACCTCAATGTCCTCATGCTTATCCGAAGGCGGAATGAACAGGCCCTTGGCCTCAAGTTCCTCCAACGACGGCTTATCGCCACCGCAGCTGAAGCCCTTGGCGGGGAACACGCTGCCCTCGGGAGCCTGCAAGCGTACTTCGGCGCCGTCGGCATTCGTCAGCGTATCGGTCATGGGGTTGAAGTCAAGCCGACCGGAAAGCGCCAGCGCCACCACCATCTCGGGCGACCCGATGAAGGCGTAGGTGTTGGGGTTGCCGTCGGCGCGGCGTCGGAAATTACGGTTGAATGAGGTGACGATGGCGTTCTTGCGCGTATTGTCGTCGGTATGCCGCTTCCACTGTCCAATGCAGGGACCACAGGCATTGGTCATGATGATGGCACCTATCTGCTTCAGATCGTCAAGCAGTCCGTCGCGCTCGGCGGTGTAGCGTATCTGCTCCGATCCCGGGCAGACGATGAGCTGGGCTTTCGGGCGGATATGCAGTCTGACAGCCTGACGCGCGATGGATGCAGCGCACGACAGGTCCTGATAAGACGAGTTGGTGCACGAACCGACCAATGCCACCTCCACCGTCATGGGGTAGTCCTCCTTCGGTCCCTTCGTACGCATCTCGGATATCGGCGTGGCGGCATCGGGCGTGAACGGACCGTTGAGGTAAGGTTCTATCTCAGAGAGATTGATGTCAATCAACTGGTCAAAGTACTGTTCAGGATTGGCCAACACCTCAGCGTCGGCCCTGAGGTCGTCACTGCTGCGCTGTGCGGCCTCAGCCAGTTTAGCCCTGCCCGTCTGCCGCAGATAGTCGGCGGCATGATTGTCGAAGGGGAACAGACTGCATGTGGCGCCCAGTTCGGCACCCATGTTGCAAATGGTGGCTTTACCCGTGGTGGAGAGGCTTTCGGCGCCCTCTCCGAAATATTCCAAAATGGCATTGGTACCGCCTTTGACGGTCAGCATACCGAGAATCTTCAGGATGACATCCTTTGGTGCGGCCCAACCCGAGAGCTGGCCGGTGAGGTGCACACCGATGAGACGCGGCATACGCAGTTCCCACGGCTGACCGGTCAGCACGTCGACGGCGTCGGCACCACCCACGCCAACGGCTACCATACCCAGTCCGCCGGCATTGGGCGTATGCGAGTCGGTACCGACCATCATGCCGCCGGGGAAGGCGTAGTTCTCCAGCACCACCTGATGAATGATGCCGGCACCCGGTGCCCAAAAGCCGATGCCGTATTTGGCCGAAGCAGAGCGCAGGAAGTCATACACCTCTTTATTCTGTTGCATGGCTACCGGCAGATCGGTGTCGGTGCCTTGATTAGCCAAGATGAGGTGGTCGCAATGCACTGACGCAGGTACGGCCACGCGGCTCTTGCCGGCATTCATAAACTGCAGCAGTGCCATCTGCGCAGTTGCATCCTGCATCGCCACGCGGTCGGGGCGGAAGTCAACGTAGTCGACCCCTCGCTGATAGGCGCGCAAATCGGTCTTTGCATACAGATGCGCGTAAAGCACTTTCTCGGCATAAGTCAGTGGATGGCCTACCGCCTTTCTTACGACTGACACCTTGTTGGCATAAGAGGCATAAAACTCCTGAAGCATCGCTTTGTCCAAAATCATAGTCTCAAATCTTTCTACATTAATATTGTGACTGCAAAAGTAGTCATAATATTTAATATTGTTACACTTTTCGGCCATAATATTTGCAATTCGTATGCAAAAAGGATATTTATGTAGGAAATTATCATTAGTACGATGAGCGCCGTAAGGACCACCTTTCTTAAAAATTGCAAAACATTTACACCATTCGTTGCCCCTCAAGGAATAAATACTTATATTTGTTTCCAATATGGGCATATTATATATTGTACCCACCCCAGTGGGTAATATGGAAGACATCACGCTGCGTGCCTTGCGCATCCTGAAGGAGGCCGACCTGGTGTTGGCTGAGGACACTCGTACGTCGGGCATCCTGCTCAAGCACTACGACATCAAGTGCCACCTCATGGCTCATCATAAGTTCAACGAGCATGGCACCACCGCCGGCGTCGTCGAACGGCTGAAGGCGGGTCAGGTCATCGCACTCATCAGCGACGCCGGCACGCCGGGCATCAGCGACCCGGGCTTCTTTCTTGCGCGTGAGGCAGCCAAGGCGGGCATCACCGTACAGACGTTGCCCGGCGCCACAGCTTGCATCCCGGCCATCGTGTCGTCGGGTCTGCCCTGCGACCGCTTCTGTTTCGAAGGCTTCCTGCCGCAGAAGAAGGGGCGCATGACCCACCTCGAGAGCCTGCGCGAGGAGACACGTACGATGATCTTCTATGAGTCGCCCTACCGCACGCTGAAGACGCTGCAGCAGTTGCGCGACGTGTTTGGCGGAGACCGGCAGGTGAGCGTGGCGCGCGAGATCAGTAAGGTGCACGAGGAGCATGTGCGCGGCACCCTTGACGAGGTCATCAGCCACTTTGAGGAGACGGAGCCTCGTGGCGAGATTGTCATTGTCGTGGCTGGAAAAGAGAAAGAGAAAGCGAAGAAGAAAGACCGGCGCAACGACGCCGATGACGAGAACGAAAAGGAGGAATAAGGATGACGAAAGAAGGAAGAGCTCATCACCCAGGCTATTGGCTGTTGCCGTTGGTCATGTTGCTGACGGTGACGCTTTCTGCGTGCGTACAGCGCAAGGAGGCGCCCGTGAGTCTGCAGACTGTGGCGCAGGATGACTCGCTCAAACAGATGTTGGCTGAGCGCGACGAGCAGATCAACAGCCTCATGGCTACCATCAACGAGATTCAGGATGGCTTCAATGAAATCAGTGAGGCCGAGACACGCGTGAGTCTGATACAGAACGATGAGCGCGCCGACAAGGCTGAGCAAATCAAGGAGAGTATTCAGCTCATCTCCGACCGAATGCAACTCAACCGTGAGCTCATCAAGAAGTTGCAGATGCAACTGAAGGAGAGCGACTTCAAAAGCGTGGAGTTCAAGAAGGTTATCTCCAACATGCTGAAGCAGCTTGAGAACAAGGACCAGCAACTGCAGCAGTTGCGCGCCGAACTCGATGCGAAGGACATTCATATCGCCGAACTCGACCAGACCATTGCCGACCTCAACAGCAACGTCAGCGACCTGCAGACGGAGAGCGACCAAAAGACGCAGACCATCAACAACCAGGAGACGCAGCTGAACACGGCGTGGTATGTCTTCGGCACCAAGAGTGAACTGCGTGACCAGCGCATCCTGACCAACGGCAAGGTGCTGCAGTCGGCATTCAACAAGAGTTATTTCACGAAGATTGATATCCGCGTCACCAACGAGATCAAACTGTATTCAAAGTCGGCGAAGCTCCTCACGCCCCATCCGTCGTCGAGCTATGACCTTTCGCGCGACATTAACCAGCAATACGTGTTGCGCATCACCAATCCGCAGGCATTCTGGAGCACCAGCAAATACTTAGTCATACTGGTAAAGTGAGGGGTGAGGAGTGAGGAGTTAAAGCCTACACATAGACTCTTAGGCTCATAAGAAATAGTTAAAAAGAAGAAAACGCTCCGCCATTCCCCAACTATTCTGTAATTTTGCATTCTAAATGAAGTCAAAGTTATTCGTCATATTGCTTCTGTGCGCAGTCATTATGTCATGGGCGGGCAATGGTATGCTCTTTCCTCGGAAGAAGCATGCTGCGGCCGTTGAGGACAGTGTGGCGAAAAGAGACTCTATTCGAGGCCGGTTGCCGAAGGCCGACAGCGCCGCACCCGACACCATCGGGATGGACTCGCTGCAGCTGGCTATCTATCACCACAACAAGGCCGTTGACGACTCCATCAAACTCGACTCCATCAACCGTGCCAAGAAAAACGGCATCGACGCACCGGTGAATTACACCGCGCAGGACTCGCTCGTCTACGACGCCAAGTCGCGCACGGCAAGGCTCTACGGCTCATCAGAAGTGAAATACGAGAACATGGACCTGCAGAGCGACAAGATTCACATGAGTCTCGACAGCAGCATGGTGCATGCCACGGGTACCGCCGACTCCACCGAGAAAGGCGGTATCAAAGGGCGCCCGGTATTCAAGATGGGCAGCGACAGCTACGACACCGATACCATCGCATTCAATTTCAAGTCGAAGAAGGGTCTGGTGCAAAACGCCTACACCCAGCAGGAGGACGGCTACCTGCGCAGCCAGATCAGCAAGCGCAACGACAATGGCGACGTCTATCTGGCCCACGGCCGCTACACCACCTGCGACAAGGAGCATCCCGACTTCTATATCTCCCTCTCCCGCGCCAAGGTGCGGCCGGGCAAGGATGTGGTCTTCGGTCCGGCCTACCTCGTCGTGGCCGACGTACCCCTGCCTTTCGCCATTCCCTACGGCTTCTTCCCGTTTACAAAGAGCTATTCCTCCGGTTTCATCATGCCGACCTACGGCGATGAGAACAGCCGCGGTTTCTACCTGCGCGACGGCGGATACTACTTCGCCCTCAGCGACAAGATGGACCTCAAACTCCTTGGCGAGATTTATACCAAGGGCTCATGGGGTTTCTCGGCCGCCAGCAACTACAAGAAACGTTATAAGTTCAGCGGCAGTTTCTACTTCAGCTTCCAAGACACCCGTACAGGCGACAAGGGTATGCCCGACTACGCCCGCCAGACGAGCTTCAAACTGCAGTGGAGCCACCGTCAGGACAGCAAGGCCAACCCCTTCAGCTCGCTTTCGGCCAGTGTCAACTTCGCCACGTCAAGCTATGAGCGTAACAACCTGACGAGCATGTATAATCCGCAGACACTCACGCAGTCGACGCGTACCTCGTCGGTGAGCTGGAGCACGACCTTCTCGAGCATCGGCCTCTCGCTCAGTTCAACGGCCAACCTCAGTCAGAACATGCGCGACTCAAGCATTGCCATGACGCTGCCCGACCTCAACATCAACATCTCGCGTTTCTACCCCTTCCGCCGCAAGCATGCCGCAGGAGAGGAAAAATGGTATGAGAAGATATCGATGAGCTACACCGGTCAGTTGAGCAACTCCATCAGCACGAAGGAGAACCAACTCATGCACTCTAACCTCATCAAGGACTGGCGCAACGGCATGCAGCACAACATACCTATCAGTGCCAACTTCACCGTACTGAAATACATCAACGTCAGTCCGTCGTTCAACTTCACCGACCGCATGTATACCAACAAGGTGATGCGCTCGTGGGATGAGGCCAATCAGGTGGAGAAGAAGGATACGACCTACGGTTTCTACAACGTCTACAACTGGAATATGTCGCTGTCGGCCAGCACCAAGCTCTATGGCTTCTGGACGCCGAGCCGGAAAATCTTCGGCGACAAGATTATCGCCATACGCCACGTCATCACCCCGCAGGTGAGCTTCAGCTATGCGCCCGACTTCGGTGCATCGCGCTACGGCTATTACGAGACCTATCAGAAGACCGATGCCGACGGCAACGTGTCGCTCGTGCAGTATTCGCCCTACTCCGAGGGCCTCTACAGTGTGCCCGGCCGCGGCAAGACGGGAAGCATCTCGTGGGATGTGTCTAACAACATCGAGATGAAGGTCAAGAGCGATGACGACTCCGTCGGCTACAAGAAAATCAGCGTCATCGATGAACTGGGCTTCTCGATGTCGTACAACATGGCGACTGACTACCATCCGCTGAGCGACCTCTCGATGCGCCTGCGCCTGAAGTGGTGGAAGAACTACACGTTCAACCTCAACGCGGTCTTCGCCTCCTACGCTTACGAACTCAACGAGAGCGGCCAGCCTTACGTGGGCAACCACACCTACTGGGGCATGGGCAAATGGGGCCGCTTCCAGGGTATGTCGCAGAACATCTCCTACACGCTGACACCCGAGAAGATCAAGAAGTTCTTCGGCGGTGGCGATGACACCGACGACAAGAACAAGAAGAATAAGGGCAAGGACGACGAAGGCATCGACACCGACATCGAGAGCAATGTCGACGACACGATGATTGAGGGTCAGCGCGGCGCCAAGAAGAGCGGTGGCGGTAAGGCCGACACTGATGCCGACGGCTACATGGCCTTCTCCATGCCCTGGTCGTTGACCTTCGGCTACGGTATCACCATGCGTGAGAACACCGATATCAAGAAGTTCAACTACAAGACGATGCGCTACCCCTATAAGTTCTCACAGACACTCAACGTCAGCGGTAACATACGCATCAGCGACGGATGGAATATCTCTTTCTCGAGCGGCTACGACTTCGAGAACCACGATGTATCAATGACCACCGCCTCACTCCAGCGCGACCTCCACTGCTTCAACATGAGCTGTTCGGTAGTGCTGGCGCCTTACACAAGCTATAACTTCACCTTCCGCTGCAATGCCTCAACGCTTACCGACGCCTTGAAATACGACAAGCGCAGCGGCTACAGCAATGCCGTGCAGTGGTATTAATGAAATGAGCTGCATGAACAATAAAAACAGAAAGACGACCCTTCCTCATAAGAGAGCGTTCTGCATCATCTTGTTGTTGCTTATCTTTAGTTCATCGGTATTCTCCCAATCTCAAAACGACATCACGCTCACCGAACAAGGTGGTAGTGAACTGTCTGTCAACGGTGGCTTGGGGCTGGCTACGAAGGGAAAGAACAGCTTCACCAGCGAGCATAGCGGTACCTCCATCTTCTTCGGTACCGCTGCTTATCATTATCAACTGGCATCCTCCGTCGCCGTTGGATTGAGCTATAAGTTTCTGGGCAGTCACTCCGGTCACGACTTGCTGCGGTGTCATTTTGTTGGCCCCGACCTCAAACTCCGTTATCTGATGGATGAGCATCGGCAGGCATTGTATTTCACTCTCACTCCCGGCTATTTGCATTATGCCGACCGTGTGAAAGACGACAAGCAGCATCCGGTGGCCTTCAATCACAGCTACTTTGCCGCCAACTTCGCTTTCGGCTACGAGTTTGCGGTGAGCCGTCACCTGAGCCTACAAATCAACGCCGACATGCTGACCGGCCGTTGGGGTGCCAACCCTGATTATCGGGTATTCTCCGACAACACCCAATATTATATTGACGATGCGGGTAAGCTACGGGAGTACAAGGAGCCCAACTACATGTTTGAACCGTCGTTGGTCTTCTTTGGCCTGAACGTCGGCATTTCCTACCGGTTCTAAGGCATTCTTGAACGTCGGCAGACGGTGGCCGGCACAAGACCGGCCACTACACTAAAACCGGGTTATCTCCTCCTTTCCTTGAAAAACGATTGCATCAATGCACGACAGTCCTTCTCCAGCAGATGCCTCATCACCGTGGCTTTCGGATGCAACGCCTGCGGCGCGAAGCGGGTGAAGCCACGCTTCTCGTCGTCAGCACCATACACCACACGGCTCACCTGCGCCCAACCTATGGCGCCCGCACACATCACGCAGGGCTCCACGGTGACGTAGAGCGTACAGTCGGTGAGGTACTTGCCCCCAAGGCGGTCGGCGGCAGCCGTGATGGCAAGCATCTCGGCATGCGCGGTCACGTCGTGCAGGGTCTCGGTCTGGTTGTGAGCCCGAGCAATGACCACGCCGTGACTCACGATGACCGCACCCACCGGTATCTCACCTTCCTCATAAGCCGCCTCGGCCTCAGCCAGCGCCAGTCGCATAAACCGCTCGTCGCGATCGGATTGTTCGTCAATCATACGTCTAAGTGTTATGTTGATGCAACAAAGATAGTAATTATTTGCCGCAATTGAAAGAAAAAACGTATATTTGCACGAACAAATAACACACGACTATGGCAAAGTTCTCACTTCGGTCGCTCTTCGGCGGTTCGTCAAAGGCGCAGGCCGACATCCATTATATCGAAATCGACGAGACCAATTCGACCAACGATTATCTGAAATCGCTGTTGGCCACGCTCGACGGCGTCCAGCAGGAGCCGCGACTCACCGTGGCCTATGCCGACTATCAGACGGCGGGGCGCGGTCAGGGCACCAACACCTGGGAGAGCGAGCGGGGCAAGAACCTGCTGTTCTCCATCCTCTGCCACCCCGTCTGGCTGCCCATTCAGAGTCAGTTCATCATCAGCGAGGCCATTGCTCTGGCCCTGCGCGATGCCCTGTCGGCCTACACCGACGGCATCAGCATCAAATGGCCCAACGACATCTATTGGAATGACCGGAAGATCAGCGGCACCATCATCGAGAACACGCTGAGCGGCGGGCATATCAAGGACTGCATCATCGGCACTGGCGTCGACGTCAATCAGGAGACGTTCCACAGCGATGCACCCAACCCCGTCTCGCTCAAGCAGATCATCGGCAAGGACACCGACCGCATGACGTTGCTCAAGGACATCATCGGCCGCTTCGACGCTTACCTCACCGACATCCGCAACGGCAACTACGAGCGCATCGTCTCGCTTTACATGTCTTACCTCTACCGCAGTCACGGTTTCTTCCGCTATCGCGACAGTGGGGGCGAGTTCGAGGCCGCCATCGTCGAGGTGGAGGACGATGGTCACCTCATCCTGCGCGACCGCGGTGACCACATCCGCAGCTACGCCTTCAAGGAGGTGGAGTTCATCATCAACGATTAATCATCCCACAAACCATTCAACATCATACCATACTTATGACAAGATTTAAACGCATTCTGCTGAAGCTCTCAGGCGAGAGCCTCATGGGCAGACAAGGCTACGGCATCGACGGCGAACGGCTCTCCGACTATGCCCGGCAAATCAAGGAAATCCACGACATGGGCGTGGAGATTGGCATCGTCATCGGCGGCGGTAACATCTTCCGCGGACTGAGCGGCGCCAAGAAAGGCTTCGACCGTGTGAAAGGCGACCAAATGGGTATGTGCGCCACGGTCATCAACTCGCTTGCCCTGAGCTCAGCGCTTGAGGCCGAGGGTGTGAAGACCAAGGTGATGACGGCCATCCGCATGGAGCCCATCGGCGAGTTCTACAGTAAGTTCAAGGCAGTGGAGGCCCTGGAGGCTGGCTATGTCTGCATCTTCTCGGCTGGAACGGGCAACCCCTATTTCACCACCGACACGGGTTCATCACTGCGCGGCATCGAGATTGAGGCCGACGTCATGCTCAAAGGCACACGCGTCGACGGCGTCTATACCGCCGACCCCGAGAAGGACCCGACGGCGAAGAAGTTCAAGGACATCAGCTACCACGAAGTGCTCGAGCGCGGACTGAAGGTGATGGACCTCACTGCCATCTGCATGTGTCAGGACAACAACCTCCCCATCTACGTGTTCAACATGGACGTCGTCGGAAACCTGAAGAAGGTCATCGATGGCGAGGAGATTGGGACGCTGGTGCACCCGTAAAACAACCTAAAAGCCTCACCCCTGCCCCTCCCCAATTGGGGAGGGGAAAATGTCTCTTGGCTGCAGTGCCCTCGTTTCCTGGGGTTCAGTAGGACGCTGCTGTGCAGCGTCTCTATCGAGTCGCGATACCATAGCTATCGCAAAGTGTAGAGACGGATGATGGCCGGCACCATGCCGGCCATCATGCTATACTAATAATATTGATGAAGGAAAGCACTATGCTTCCTTACGGTCATCTACATTGTCACCCTCAGTCGGAGCAAGCACCTCCTTGAAGTTGGTGTAACCATTCTCCACGAGGATGTTATACCATTGCAGCAACTTCTTGATGTCACTGTCGTGGACGCGGTCGCGGTCGTAGTTGGGCAGTACCTCAGCGAAGTAGTCGCGCAACTCTTTCGAAGAGCATTTCTTATAGTTGATGCTGGCCACCTTACTGCCCTCTTTCTCGCCAACCTTCGTCAGCACTTCCCAAAGGGCGATGTCATCAGCATCGGTATACATGGCGATGTCGCCGAGGCTCGTCACACGGTCGGTAGCGAAAGCCGGCATGCGGCGATGCGTAGCGTCGATAGCTTCAACAATCAAGTTCTGCTTACCACGGGAAACCAGTCTGTAGAGTCCTGGCTTGCCGGCGATAGAAATTATCGTTTCCATTGTTTGTCCTTATTTTATGATGTTAATTGAATAATCAGATTTGTTTCACCTTATTTAATAGCAGCGCCACCTGACGGTCGAGGTCCTCATTGCCGTCGTTCACGATGACGAAGTCGCTTTGTTGCTCCACCTTTTCCTGCGGCCACTGACGGCCAATCCATTCCAAGGCTTTCTCCCGGCTGATATGGTCACGCGCCATCACACGACTGACACGCACCTCCTCAGGCGCAGAGACACAGACGATGAAGCTGAAGGGCACCCGGCGGTTGAACCCGCTGTCGAAGAGGATGGCGCTCTCGAGCCACTGACTGCCGCTGCGCATGAAGTCGGCGGCGACGGCTGGATGGATGACATCGTCAACAGCCTGCTTATTGGCTTCCGAAGCCAACAGATATTCGGCCAACACCCGCTTTTGCAACACGTGGTTGCTGAACACCGCATCGCCCACAAGTCGCTGCAACTGCGCCTGCAAGGTATAGTCGCTGGCCATCAGCCGTTTGGCGTGGGCATCGCAGTCATACACACTGATGCCCTGCCGCTCAAGCAAGCCGCACACATAACTCTTGCCGCTGCCAATGCCACCGGTTATCGCGATATACTTCATTGCTGTTCAATGAGATAATCCACCTGATTGATTTCCAGTGAGGCGTTGCGCGCGAAGTGGGAGTTGTTTTGCAGGTGAATGGTGCACTTATCCGATGGATGCTGGGCAATCTCGTTGAAGTCGACGGTCACGGTGAAATCGGATGGTTTCACCTGCCGGTAGACCACAGCGCCGGCACTGAACTTCACCGTCACCGACTGCGGGAATGTCCTGACGACGAGGTTATCCGGTTTGTTGATGGTCGTTATCGGCACATCGACGGTGCCCTCGGTCAGCACGTCGGGGAAGAGCGTCACCTTCACCGTCTTCGGCGTAATCTTCGCGCCCGGTATAGGCTTCAGTTTCACCACGCGCGTCACCGTATCCTCGAAGTTAACCATGTCGAGCCGCTCCGTCACCACGGCGGCGATTTCGTCGAGTATCTTCTTGCTCGCATACACCGTCACCACGTCAGGCGTAATCTGCACATGCGAAAGGTAGTAGTTGCCACCCGGAACGATATGCCCAACGAGTCGGACGCGGAACCTACGGTTGCGACCGAAGTTGAAGTTAAACTCCAACCGGTCGGCTTTCAGACTGACGATGGTCGACGAGCCGGCGAGCTGCTGGCGGATGAGTTTTTGTACATCGAGCGACGGCACCTGCCCCACCCCGGTCTCACGGTTGGCGTAAGTAGCGAAGTTGATCTTCACCGGCTTGAGCTGGTTGGTACCTTTGTAGGCCAGAATGACGTAGCCCTTATCGCGGATGGTCACACGAACAGTGTCGGACATCTCCGACGTGATGACCACGTTCTTGGGCACGCCGACCATGCGCACGGCAATAGGAAACTCTACCTCGTAAGTCTCGTTGAGCGTCATCATCAACCAGAAGACACCGCTCAGACAGAAGAAGAAGAGGAAAACCAAAAAGTCCTTGTAGGAGAAACCCGACAAAGACTCTCTGATAAAATGATATAGCTGTTTAAGCCTATGCATTAGGCTGTTGCTGGGCTGCATCCTGGAAGACATAGCCCTTGTCAACGGTAATCACCACACCATGTGCAATCTCGACGTCAATGGTGTTCTTGGCCTGATCGATATGCTTCACGGTGCCGTAGATGCCACCGCCGGTGACCACCTTGCTGCCTTCCCGCAGCGAATTCTGGAACTCGCGAATCTTCTTCTGACGCTTCTGCTGGGGTCTTACCATGAAGAACCACATGATAACGAAGATGGCGATGAGCATGAAAATCATGCCGCCCATACCGGTGGAGCCATTCTGCTGCGGAGCTGCAGCCAATAGTAAAGAAGTCATAGTCTATTTAATTATTGATTTGTTATTATGCTTGGATTATTCTTGCGTACCGTTGTCAGCCGGCGTCTCCGGTGCCTGCGGTGTCTCAGGCGTCTGGGAAGTCTGAGGCTTGGTGTCGGCAGTTCCCTCGTTGTTGGCATTGCTTTCATTGATGCGGGGCCGATGGACGAAGCGCGTCGGACCCGTCGGGCCAGCGTAGTCGTCGTTGCGGCGCATGCCATTATTGCGGCGCACACCATTGTTGCCATAGCCATTGTTGCCATAGCCGCGATTACCGTACTGCTCCCGACCGGCTGGACGCTGTTGCTGTTCGGCGGGACGCTCAGGGCGCTCGGGCAGCGGCTTCAGCAGTTTACCCTGCTTGACGAGGAACCGGGCGATGCCGTCGAGCATGCCGTTGACGTAACCGCCACTGCGAGGCGTCGAATAAGCCTTGGCCAACTCGACGTATTCGTTGATGGTCACCTGCAGTGGGATATTGGGGAAGCTCAGCATCTCAGCGATGGCAATCTGCATGATGACCACATCCATATAAGCCAGACGCGAGAAATCCCAGTTGCGCGAAGCCTCGCTCATGTAGCGCTGATAGCTGTCGGCATTGAGAATGGTGGCGCGGAAAAGCTTGCGGGCAAACTCTTTATCCTCCTCATCCTTATACTCGGGCAGCAGCTCCTGGTCGGCCTTGTTCTTCGGGTCGAAGCGCTTGATGGTCTTCAATACGAAGGTATCGACAATCTCCTTATCGTCGTTCCAATAGATGCTCTTGTCCTCGAGCAGGGCGTCCAGGTCGGTGTTCTCCTCGATGAACTGCTTGTACAGCTTACGCCACGTCTCGCGGTCCTCCTCGTAGTCGCCGTCGGGGGTCGACATGTAGTCGGTGTAAATCTGCGACTGCTCTATCTGATTGCAAAGGTTACGCACAAACTCCTTACTGTCGGCCCATGCCAATCCCTTGTCCTCAATAAAACTATTGAGCATCTTATTCTCTTCCAACTGCAGTTCAAAGCGGTTGGTGATAAATTTCTGGGAAGGAAGTGTCTTATCCTCACTTGCCGCCAGTCGTGTGCGTTTTTCGACGCGCTCGCGCTCCTCCTGCGTCACAGCAATAATGAGTTCCAGCAAATAATTATAAAGGTCATAGGCTTTCGAAAGGCTGAGCAGCAGCTCTTTCTCCGCCGCATCGATGTTCTTATCACCATTCTGGTAATAAGCGTAGGTCAACTGGACTACCTTAATGCGGATTAATTCACGATTGATCATCTCTCTAACTCTTTAGCTCGATTAACATTGCAAAAGTAGCAATTTCTCCCCTATTGACAAAAGATTGCGGTAAATATTCTATTTTTTTTCATAAAGATTGGCAAAACAAAATAAAAAGCCGTACCTTTGCACCGCATTTTCAGATTGGGAAAAGGATTTCCAGTGTGATGGCGAATTAATCAATCATTAATTAATTTAGAGTAACACAAGTTTTATGAAAGAGATTAGCATTATCGGCAAGAAGCGCGAGGAGCTGGGTAAGAAAGCTTCCAAGCAGCTGCGCAAAGAGGGTTTCATCCCCTGCAACATCTATGGTGAGCAAAAGGACGCCAACGGCAAACCCGTTGCCATGGCTTTCGCTGCATCATTCAACGAGCTCCGCAAGCTCATCTATACACCCCACATCTATGTGGTGAAGTTGAACATCAACGGCACTGAGCACACCGCCATCATGAAGGAGATTCAGTTCCACCCCGTGACCGACGCTCCCCTTCACGTTGACTTCTATGAGGTGAACGACCAGAAGCCTATCACCATCGGCATCCCCGTGAAGCTCGTTGGTCTGGCACAGGGTGTGCGTGACGGTGGTCGCATGAACCTCTCTATCCGCAAGATTGACGTTACCGCTCCCTATCAGCAGATTCCTGAGCACCTCGACGTTGATGTGACCAACCTTAAGATTGGTAAGAGCATCAAGGTGGGTGAGCTGTCTTACGAAGGCCTTGAGCTGGCTACCAGCAAGGACGTGGTAGTCTGCTCTGTGAAGATGACCCGTAACGCTGCAACCGCTGACACGACCGAGGAAGGCGCCGAAGCTCCTGCTGCTGACGCTCCTGCTGCTGAGTAATTCAGCTGTTTCAGCAAGACAATATAAGGTAAAAAGGGTTCAGGTAGCTTTGCTCACCACCCCTTTTTACCTTTTTTCGTTTTTATTATTTAGACTATGGACAAATACCTGATATGTGGTTTGGGCAACCCGGGTGACGAATACGCCGGCACCCGCCACAACACCGGCTGGATGGCCGTCGACGCACTGGCCGCCAACCTCAATGCTGAATGGCGCGACCGCCGCTACGGCTTTGTGGCCGAGGCTTCGCTCAAGGGCCGGAAAATATTCATGCTCAAGCCCACGACCTTTATGAACCTCTCGGGCAACGCCGTGCGCTACTGGCTCAACGAAGAGAAGATCGACCAGCAACGGCTGCTCGTCATCAGCGACGACGTGGCGCTACCCTTGGGCGACTTCCGTCTGAAAGCCAACGGCAGCAATGGCGGACACAACGGACTGGGCCACATCATGCAGCTCATCGGACAAGACTTTGCCCGCCTGCGCATCGGCATCGGCAACGACTATCCGCGCGGTGGTCAGATTGACTGGGTGCTGGGCCACTATTCCGACGACGACATGAAGATACTGCAGCCCACGCTCGACCTCAGCGTAGACATCGCCAAGAGCTTCGTGCTGCAGGGCATTGACAACACGATGAACCAATACAATAAACTTGGCAAACGCGCCAAGCGATAACCTTTCAAGGCATGGCACAAGACAATTTACCCAAGATGCCGAAGGCCGGACCCTCGGCACGCATCGACAAATGGCTGTGGGCCGCTCGCGTGTATAAGACACGCAGTCAAGCCGTCGACGCCATCAAGAACAGCCGCGTGACGGTCGGTGGCGTCAACGTGAAGCCCAGCCACATCATCAAGGCCGGTGAGACCATCAACGTGCGCAAGCCGCCTATCACCTACTCGTTCAAGGTACTGGCATGCATCGAGCAACGCGTCGGCGCCAAGCTTCTGCCGCAGGTGTATGAGAACGTCACCGACCCGAAGCAGTATGAA
Organism: uncultured Prevotella sp.; assembly: GCA_900315835.1. Taxonomy (GTDB): domain Bacteria; phylum Bacteroidota; class Bacteroidia; order Bacteroidales; family Bacteroidaceae; genus Prevotella. The sequence goes on along the minus strand of ONAR01000011.1, from coordinate 19,624 downwards.
CTGCTCGAGATGAGCCGCATCAGCGGTTTCGTCGACCGCCAGCGCGGCACCGGTCGACCGACGAAGAAAGACCGGCGCGCGCTCGACAACTTCATCGAACCCGCCATGTTTGGTTGGGATGAGGACTTCGACGATAACGATGATGAAGATGACAACGATCAGCGTTAGCAGACTCCTTATTCAATCTTCCACTCTTTTATCGTTCTATCCTCAGTGGAGAAGTTGATGGCGACCTTCACGACCTTGCGGCCATCGGACTGGTAAGGAATCGTGTAGTCCTTCTCGTCGATTTGCTGCAGCGCCTTGTCAAGGTCGCCGTTCATTTTCAGTTCCATGACATAGATGGTCGTATCAGTCTTGATGAGAATATCCAGGCGGCCCTTGGCGTTGCGCACCTGCGACTCGACATAGACATTGAGCAATGAGAACATCACGTAGAGCATCGCGGTGAAGTGGCCCTCCGTGGTCGGCGCATCTTTGAGCGTGTTCTCCTGATAAGGAATCGTAGAAATGAACTCCTGCATCGCCTTGAGACAGCCATCCATATCGTCCTTACGCAAAGCCTGATACATCCGGCCAACGGCGTGTGACGCCTCTACATTGCCAGTGTGGACATAGTAAGGAATGAGGATACGCATCAGCCCCACCTTCACCTCCTCGTTGGGATAGCCGAGCGTGTAGAATTGCATGACTGGGTCATAACCCTTGATGGTGATATAGCCGCTCTGATAGAACAGCGGCAGGATGGACTGCATGTTCTCCGTAGGCTGATCAAAGTCGGAAGCCCACACCTCGCTGCCGTCAATCTTTGTGATGTCGGCGTGGAAGTGTTTGAGCATGTTGACGAGAAACGTCGGCGTGCCCGTGGAGAACCAGTAATGGTCGAAGTCGCAGTTATCCATAGCCGAGAGCAGGCTGAAGGGATTGTAGACCCCCGGACTATTGTGTGCGAAATGGTAGCCGTCGTAGGTCTGTGCGAGCTTCGCCAGGACCTGTTCCGAGGTCATCTCGTATTCTTTGCCAAGCGTCTGAATGCCATCCTGGAAGTTGTCCTCCAGTTCCTCTTGCGTGATACCGCATATTGCGGCATATTGCGGCTTCATGGAGATATTCTTCAAGTTGTTGAGCTGCGAGAAGATGCTGAGCTGGGAAAACTTCGTGATGCCTGTGATGAAGACGAAACGGAGGTAGGGGTCGAGATCTTTCAGCGGAGAATAGAACGCCTGCAACTCCGTGCGCATCTGCTCGAGACGATCGTGGTCGTGGAGCACGGTGAGCAACGGCGCATCGTACTCGTCGATGAGGACGACGACCTGCGTGCCCGTCTTCTCGTATAGTGAAGTGATCAACTTCTGGAAGCGCTCAGAGATGTTGGTGATGTCTGTGTGGATACCGTGGCGTTTCTCATTGCGCTCAATCTGGATGCGAAGCTGCACATGCAAATCCTCTATGGTGCCGAGTTTTGCCGATGCCAAAGAGAAATGCAGCACAGTATATTGCTTCCACTCCTTCTCAAGCTGCTCAATGGCAAGCCCCTTGAACAGGTCCTTGCGGCCGGAGAAGTAGGCGTCGAACGTACTCGTGAGCAGCGATTTGCCGAAACGACGGGGACGGGAGAGGAACACATACTTGCCAGGATGCGTCACCTCATAAATGTACTTCGTCTTGTCAACATACAAATAATCGTTGTTGCGAATCTCGCTGAATGTCTGTATGCCAATTGGATAGTTTGCCATAGTTACTGCTATTTTTCCACAAACTTAATAAATTTCCGTGAGATAGCAAAGGATTTTCTCAAGATAAATGCGTAAATTTGCAGACAGAGAAGATGCAATGACATCAAGCCAACATAACAAACCAATAAAAGAAATATGAAGAAGATTAGAGCAGCTGTGGTGGGCTACGGCAACATCGGCCACTTCAGCGTACAAGCCCTCGAGGCTGCACCCGACTTTGAAATTGCCGGCATCGTTCGTCGTCAGGGCGACAAAGACAAGCCACTTGAGTTGACGCCCTATGAGGTGGTTGACGACATCACAAAACTGAAGAATGTCGATGTAGCTATCCTCGCTACACCGACGCGTACTTGTCCCGAACTCTCGGCAAAGATCGTCGCACTGGGCATCAATACCGTTGACAGCTTCGACATCCACACCTCCATCCTCGACTACCGCACCAAGCAGATGGAGAACTGTAAGAAGGCCGGCCGCGTGAGCGTCATCTCTGCCGGTTGGGATCCGGGTTCCGACTCCATCGTGCGCGTACTGCTCGAGAGCCTTGCACCGAAGGGCTTGAGCTACACCAATTTCGGTCCGGGCATGTCGATGGGGCACAGCGTAGTGGCCCGCTCAAAGAAAGGCGTGCGCAACGCCCTGTCGATGACCATTCCCCTCGGCGAGGGCATCCACCGCCGCATGGTGTATGTGGAACTGGAGGACGGCTACACCGTGGAGCAAGTCTATGACGAGCTAAAGGCCGACGACTACTTCGCCCACGACGAGCTGCACGTGTTTGCCGTGAAGAGCGTCGACGAGGTACGCGACATGGGCCACGGCGTCCACATGACCCGCAAGGGCGTGAGCGGCAAGACGCAGAACCAGCGCTTCTCGTTCGACATGAGCATCAACAATCCGGCCCTCACCGGCCAGGTGTTGGTCAACGTGGCCCGCGCCAGCATGCGCCTCCAGCCCGGCTGCTACACCATGCCCGAGATACCGGTCATCGACATGCTGCCCGGCACCAGAGAGGAAGTGGTTGCAACGTTGGTGTAAGAAAAAGCAAGGGGCATCATCACCGGCAGGCACAAACCCATGGTGAGAGACCGCCCTGATGACAGTGTATTGGCCGACCTCGTGTCGGCCACCAGTACTTGGCATGGCTTTCCCGTCAATACCAAGAAGGCTGGTGGCCGGCACTAGGCCGGCCACTACACTACCACCAAAAAGCTACACGGACATTAATCTTCTGCTTGCCTGCTCTTCCGTCTCCTCTCCAGTGGAATTTATGGTTTACCTCAAGGGTTATAGTGTAGTGGCCGGCCTGGTGCCGGCCACCAGCCCTTGGTATGACAATTCCTGCAGCATCCGCACTTGCGCGCGCGCCTACTTGCAGGAATTGAGCAAGTCCACCTTACCCTCGTTGATAAGTTTCTCAATTAGCTCGCCGAACAGTGTGTTTTGCCAGGCAAACCAGGGACGGGAGTAATGGTTGGAATCATTCACGTCGAACGACTCATGGATAAGGCCGGTGCCTGCATCGGTGTGCATCAGTGTCTCAATGCACCATTTGATTTCCTTGTCGTCGTTTGATGTAAAAGCCTTCATCATGATGCTCATCGGCCAGGCCATGTCGTAGCCGATGTGCGGCCCGCCAATGCCCTCGCCGGCCTTGCCGCGGAAGAAGTAAGGATTGTCCTCACTCCACACGAAGCGACGGGTGTTCTGGTAAATCGGGTCGTTGACATCAACATCGCCTAAATAAGGCATGGCCAGCAGGCTCGGCACATTGGCATCATCCATCAGCAGCTGGTTGCCAAAGCCATCCACCTCGTAAGCATAAATTTTACCGTATTTGGGATGATTGTAGACGGCATACTTCATCAGTGCATCGTGTACCTCATTGGCCAGACTGCGGCACTGTGAGGCGAGGCCGTTGTTGTTATTGACCGTCTCCAGCACCTCGGCAGCCTTGTTGAGCGACGTCACTGCCATGAAGTTGGAGGGGACGAGGAACAACAGAATGGTGGCATCGTCGCTGGGACGGAAAACCGAGGCAATGAGGCCGACGGGCTTCACTGGAGCTCCCCAACCGTCGTTGCCCACGGTGTCGAAGGCACGGTCGGTAACACGGAGGAACTTGTACGGGCCACGGCCGTTCTTACGCTGCTGCTCGTGGAAGGTCTGAAGCACCTTCTGCATGGCCTCAACCCATGTGCTGTCAAAGATAGATGCATCACCCGTTACCTTCCAATACTCATAAGCCAGACGGATGGGATAGCAGAGCGAGTCAATCTCATACTTGCGCTCGTGCAACTCGGGCTTCATGCCGCTGTCGTCCTTCATCCATTCGCCGTTGGGATTAGGCACACGGTTGAAGGCATTGGCGTAGGGGTCGAAGCAGATATTCTTCAACTGCCGGCGAATGACGCCCTTGATGAGTTTCTTCAAGTTCTTATCCTTGTTGGCAAACTGCAGGTAAGGCCACACCTGCGCACCCGAGTCGCGACCCCACATGGCAGCGATGTCGCCTGTATAGACGAAAGTGTCGGGGTTGCCGTCGCTGTCCTCGGAATAGTGCACCGTCGTGTCGAGCGTGTTGGGGAAGCAGTTCTCAAACATGTAAGCCAAATAGGGATTGTCCTTGAGCAACTTCTTCACGCGTTTGATTTCCTTCTCGATGACGTCAGAGCGGAACAGGCGCTCTGCCTCAGCCGGGCGCTTCGATACGTAGCGCGTGCTGACGGCGGCGAGCTTAATGTAGTCTTTGCCAAACTCTTTCTGCACCTTGTTGGCCTGAGCGTGGCAGGCACCCATGCCCAGGACAAGCATGGCGCCGGCGCATAAGATATTCTTCCTTAGATGATTCATATTGTTGATTATTGATTAGGGTCGTTCATTTTTCTTTGTTCCCCACTTAGAGGGTTTGCTGCCCATGACAAGGGTGAGCTTGCCACCCTGCATGAGCTGCTTGTAAGTGATGTAGCTGCGAGAGAGCGGCTTGCCGTTGAGCTGAACCGACTGCACATAGATATTACTGTCGGAGTTGTTCTTCGCTTCCACGGTGAACGTCTTGCCACTCTCCAGTTGGATGGTGGCCTTATTGACCACGGGCGATCCGATGATGAACGGACCGCCAGCCGGCTCCACCTGATAGAGTCCGATGGCCGACAGCACATACCACGCCGACATCTGCCCTACGTCCTCATTGCCGCAGAGTCCGTCCTTGGCGGTAGTGTACATCTCCTTCATCACCTTCCTCAGCAGCGGTGCAGCCTTGTAGGGCTTGCCGATGTAGTTGTACATATAAATAATGTGGTGGCTCGGCTCATTGCCGTGGGCATACTGCCCAATGAGCCCGGAGATGTCGGGTGAGGCTTCGGCGCCGAGGTCTCCCTCGACGGTGAACAGCGAGTCGAGCTTGGTGCAGAACGCCTTCTCCGAGGGGAAGCATTTCACCAGTCCATGCACATCCTGAGGCACCAGCCAAGTGTATTGCCAGGCGTTTCCTTCAGTGTAGTCATCCATGCGGTGAACGGCGTGGAAGGGGTTGAACGGCGTACGCCATTCTTTCTTTACACTGCGGCCACGCATGAACTGCGTCTGCGGGTCGAAGAGTTGCTGATAAGCCTTACCGCGCTGCGTGTAGAGTTCGGCTGCCTGCTTGTCGCCCATGCTGTTGGCCACACGCCCCACGGCGTCGGCGGCAATGGCGTATTCCAGCGTCTTGGCCACCGTCTCGTGTGTCGGATCCAAGTCCATGGGAATATAACCATACTTATTGAACAGTTCCAAGCTGCGGCCCGGCGTCTCCATCGTGGTCTTCATGGCCTCGAGGGCATGCTGTTTGTCGGTGACCAGGCCTTTCAGCACCATGTCAGCCAAAGCGATGACACCCGGATTACCGACCATGCAGTCGGTCTCATTACCCATGAGATGCCACACCGGCAAGCGGCCCTGCTCGTCGGCGATGCGCAGGAAGGTGCGACCCATGTCGGCGGCACGCGTCGGCTCAACGACCGACAGCAGCGGCATCTCGGCGCGATAAGTATCCCAAAGCGAGAAAGTGGTGTAGTTGTTGCCCGCCGTGTCACGATGCACCTGACCGTCGGCACCGCGATAGGAGCCGTCAACATCGTTGAAGATGGAGGGTGCGTTGAACGCATGATAGACGGCCGTGTAATAAATCTGCCTTACCTCGTCGCTTGCCGAGACCTTGATTTTGGCGAGTTGCCTCTCCCATGCCTCATCGGCAGCCTTGGCAGTGCCGTCGAAGTCCCAGTTGGAGACCTCTGTGCACAAGTTGGCCTTGGCGCCGTCTATGCCTGTTGCCGACAGTCCCACCCTGACAAGTAGAGGCTCCTGTGGATTGCTCAGCTGGAACACGCCATAGCCACGGCCGCTCTTGACGAGCCTTAACGGTTGTGAGAACTGCGCCGTGAAATACACCTTCTGGTCCTTGGCCCAGCCGTGAGAGAAGCGCAGGCCCGACACCTCGGATGCGCCGTCAAACTGAAAATCGGTGGCATAGACCGAGTCCCAGCCGATGCCGGTGTTCAAGTCGAGGCGGATAAAGGCGGGGGCGTCTTTGTGGAAAGTGTAGCGGTGGATGCCGCAACGCTCGGTGGCGGTCAGCTCAACGGTAACCTCCGGGTTGTGCAGGTTGACGCTGTAGTAGCCCGGGCGCACCGTCTCGTCGCTGTGGCTGAACACGGCTGTGTCCTGCTCAGCCGTGGCGACGGGCAGCAGGGTGATGTCGCCAAGGTCGCCGATGCCCGTTCCGCTGAGGTGGGTATGGCTAAAGCCCAGCAGCACGTTGTCGCTGTCGTGATAGCCCGAGCACCAGTCCCAGCCGCGCGTATGCTCGGTGGGCCCCAGCTGAACGAAGCCAAACGGCACGTTGGCACCGAGAAACACGTGGCCGTGGCCACCCGTGCCGATGCGCAGATTGACTAATTTGGTAAGCTCGCCTGCCGAGGCACAAAGGGGCAACAAGGCCGTCAACAGGACAAGATATAATAAAGAATGTCGCTTCATATTGCTGATATGGGATTATTTGGGCAGGTTGCCATTGTAGTGATGTTGTTTCACGAAGTCGATGATTTCGTCGATATAGCCAAAGGCCAGGCCGGTCACCGTGTCGGCCGCTCCGTAGTAAACGCATACCTTGTTGCCCTCGTTGAGCGCGGCGCAGGGGAACACCACGTTGGGCACGTCGCCCTGCAACTCGTAAGGCGCGGCGGGACCGAGCAGGTAGTAGCGCGAGCGGTAAAGCACCTTTGCAGGATTGTCGCGGTCGAGGATGGCGGCACCCATCGAATAGCGGTAGCCGTTGCACGTGGTGATGACGCCGTGATAGAACAGCAGCCAGCCCTCATCGGTGAGTATGGGAATGGGGCCAGCGCCAATCTTGGTGCACTGCCAGGCACTCTCCTCAAACGGCGTGGGACGCATCACGCAACGGTGCTCGCCCCAGTATTTCATGTCGGGACTGTAGCTGACAAAGATGTCGCCGAAGGGCGTATGGCCGTTGTCGCTCGGACGCGAGAGCAACGCATACTTTCCATTAATCTTCTGCGGGAACAGCACGCCGTTGCGGTTGAAAGGCAGGAAGGCATTCTCGCACTGGTAAAACTTCTTGAAGTCGAACGTATAGCCGATGCCGATGGTCGGGCCGTTGTAGCCGTTGCACCAGGTAATCCAGTAGCGGTCTTCTATCCAGGTGACACGCGGGTCGTACTTATACTCACTCACAATCATGTCGGTGTTGCCTGCCTCAAACTGTATCGGCTCGGGATTGATGTCCCAGTTGATGCCGTCTTTGCTGAAGCCGGCAAAGATATTCATCTGCACGGCCTTGTTGTCGCAGCGGAAAACACCTGCGAAGCCGTCGCCAAAACGAACCACGGCACTGTTGAAGATGCTGTTGGATGATGGGATGTGATAGCGGTCGATGATGGGGTTCTTGCTGTAACGCCAAAGCGGGTCGCTGCACCCTGCCGGCCGGTTCTCAAAAGGAATGTGTGTCATTATATTGATTTTTAACAGTTATAAGTTGATGCCAATCATATAGGGTCACTATAATGATAACAATTTCACGGTGGTCTTCCCTTAACTGAATACCGTTAATTAAATCTAAACCTTAGTCCACAATCACGTTGCCGACGCTGTCGGTCACCATCATCGGGCGGTAGTCTCTGCCCACGGTGGCGCAGCGCACGCGGCTGAGCCTCACCCTGTCGATATTGCGGAAGTAGAGGCCAAAGGAGGGAAAGAACGGCCACTTGTCGAACGACAGGCCTTGGAAGCTTTGGGGCAGCGAGGGGTCGTCGATGCCGCGAAACGTCAGGCTGACGTCGCGCAGGACTACCCTGTGTCCTCTCGTCGCGCCCCAGCTCTTCACCGACAGGGCCATGCGCGTGATGTCGTCGCCCTTGAGTCCGACCACTCTCAGCCGCCCAAGCGGACAGCCGTCGGCCAGCGTGACGGAGAGTGGCGTGAGCACGGTGTGGCAACTTATGCGGCGCAGCGTCACACGGTCGGTCAGCCCAGGGCTGGGTCCCCACCCGCCCGGCTCCAGACTGATGGCCGCATCGCTGGCGGTCTTGCCCGAGGTGATGTGCCGGTAGCGGCCGGGGCCGCTGAAAGTGCAATCCTCCACGGTGAGGCCCACCGACGGCTGTATCATCCTGATGCCGTTGCAGGATGAGTTGATGTCGCAGTGGCTGACGGTCATCTTCTGCCAATAGCCACCGGCAATGCCGTCGTCGCCGGTGGAAAGCCGGCAATGGCTGATGCGGGTCTTGTATGCGCCGCGCAGATGTATGCCGTCCCATCCGCCCTCAATGCGCAGGTGGTCGAACACAGCCTGCCGCAGCTCGTAGCCGAGTATGGCGTAGTTGGCGGCATCGACGATGCGTATGCCCGTCACCCTGACGTGGCGGCTGTTGGCAATGATGACGGCATGCGGCCCGCGCATACCCTCCTCGCCAAGCCGGTTGCGCACGTTGCTGCCGTCGATGGTGCCGCTGCCCCCAATGCCGCAGTGGTCGGCGTCGACGATGTGGATGAGAGCGAGCGACCATTGGGGATTGGCCGCGTCGTTGTCGTTCACAGTGCCCAAGCCAGTGCTGTAGCGGCTGAGGTCCTTGTGCGTGCGGAGCGGCTGGTAGCGGCCAAGCTCCAGGCTGCCCTTGATTACGGCCTGACTGTCGAGCCAGAGCGTGACGCCCGACGGCACATGGAGCGAGCCAGTGACGAAGACGCCCGGCGGCACCACCACCCTTCCCCCGCCCTGCTCGTGGCAATGGGCCAAGGCTCGGTTGATGGCGACGGTATTGTCAGTGGTGCCGTCGCCGACGGCGCCAAACGAAAGAATATTGATAATGAGCGCCAAGAGATAGATCATAAGCCGTTTGGTTTTGTGTGGTAAAGGTAGTGATAATTATCGAGACGGACTATCTTTTCAATAAAAAAAAGCAGCGGAACCATGGCCAATAAGCCAAATAGTCCCGCCGCAAGTCCTAAAACTATTCTAATCGATGAACATTATAAGCCCATGCAGAAATAGCCATAATGCAGATAGTTGTCCTTAATCACGTAGGCAATGCCCCAGATGCGTTTGCTGTCGTTCTTGAGAATTTCCACCGTCACGTTGTCGTATGTAGTTTCAGGAGAGCCCCAGTCCATCTTGGCCTCTACCGTACAGTTGGTTTTCGTGCCAACAGTAAGGTCAGGGCCGACATTGAACTTAAAATAATAGTAGCCATAGTAGTCCCATGTGACGACATTGTTGTCGCCATTCTTCACTACCCCATAGTTACCCCAGCTCATTGACTGCTGGCCATCCCACACTATTGTGTTGTCAGTGAGCGTATTGACGATTTCCTGCTTCTCCTCGTCAGTGTAGGGGATGCTGGAGGACTCAACCGTCACGGGCACGGTCTTCGTCAGGCCCATCATGTCGGTCACGGTGAGCGTGGTGGTACCCTTGGCCTTGGCAGTAAGCACGATATTGTCGCCGCTTACGCGTGCCGTGGCAATGTTCTCATCGGCCACGACAGCCGTATAGCCGCCGTTGCCTGCCGTCACCGTCACGGTAGCCCTACCGTCGGTGTGTCCGAGCTTGATGCCGATGGCTACTGTCTCCTTGTCAAGGCTCATCGTCATATACATCGACTGCACCATGACGCGCTTGTAGTTGCCCTGCGCATCGGAGATGACCACACCGGTCTTGCCTTTCTTCAGTGAGGTCACCGACACCGTATTGTTGTCTATGGTAGCCGTCACCACCTCGGGATTTTCTGAAAACACCTTGTAGTCGCCGCCGCCGTCGGTGATGTTGAAAGTCGATGTGGCTGCCACATCCATCTTCAGCGTGTCGGTATCCACGGTGATTGCCTTTGACTCCACGACCTCAGGCGTGGGATCATCGTCGTCGCTGCTGCACGCCGTGAACGAGGCCGTAAGAGCCATTGCCGACAGCATGCTCAAAAAGAAATATTTTGTCTTCATAATCTGTTCTTTTGTTTACCAGTCCTTACTATAACTACCTGTCTTTACGACCTCGTCATCATAGAATGCTCTTGCAATGCGGTTCATGCAATTCAAGTCGGTATGCTCGGGCGCCAAAGAGAAAATCATCGTGCCACCGTAGCCACCCTCGACAATGCGCTGGCAATTATACGCACTAATCTTGCTGCCTCTTGCAAACTCCGACGAGCCAAGGATCATGCCTTTCTTCGACAATCCCGGATAGCTGCTGCTGACATCATACATCCCTCCATAATCATGGATGGCATAGTCGAGGAACTCGCCAGGCTGCTTGCCATTGACCTCAGTCATGCTGCCGGTTCCGCTATAGACATACACCTCGACAAGCTTGTCGGGAGCGTACTGCTTGAGGTAATAGGCCAAGCGGGAGAAGTTATAAGTAGAGCTACGTGGCTCGAACCCAGGATAGTTTCCCGGATTGGAGTACTCGTCGTCGAAGAAGATGCCGTCGAGATTGTAGGCATCCATCACGCTCTTCAGCTCGAGGGCGAAGTCCTTGGCACCGGCTTCGGTGAGATTCATGATGCTGGCGCGGTCGTGGTTGCCCAGGATACCGAGGATAACCTTCATGCCTTTCTGCTGCAGCGGCTCAAGGTATTTCTCCTTGTAGTCGAGCAGATGCTGCACGTTCTCGTTGTTGTAGTTATACACGCGGCCCGTAGCGGCATCATAGTTGATATTGCCAGAGAACATGATGACCTGGTCGAAGAAATACTTGCCCGACTTCTTGAGGGTGAAGCAGAGGTTATAGAGCGGATTGGCGTCGTTTACCTCCATGCAGCTGATGACCTGCAGTCCGCTCTCCTTGTGGCAGTCGGGCATCTTGCTGATGTCATCGACCAGCAGCACGAAGTCGCCCTTTTCCTTTGAAACGCTGCTTCCTTTCAGCGAGAGAGGAATGGCATACTTGCCCTGCGGTAGCGACTCGGCGGTCTTGTAGCTCACGTTGACGGTGTCGCCGTTGGCGGCCTCGATGGTCACGAGGTCCTGGGGCATGGCCTGATAGCTGGTGCCATGCTCCTTGTTGTACTGCTCGAGCACTGCGGCATCATAGCCCAACGTGGCCTGTCCGGCCGGCTTTCCGGCAACCGACGACTTGACGATAAAGGGTGTCTTGCCCTCATTGTTGAAGATTACGGAGTCGATGTCGGTCGTGCCGTACTTGCTCTCCAAGTAGGCCACAGGCACCTCACTGGTCTGGTATCTCGACTCATCAACCTGCGTGAGGTCGACGTCGGCATTGCTGCATGCGCCAAGGAGGAAGGCTCCAAGGGGCAATGCCAACATATATTTCAGATATTGTTTCATAGCGTATTCTTGTCTGTTTTAATAGGGTTTATTTCTCAGGCAGCGACACGTTCTGCCACGACAGCGTGCTCTTGGCCGTGCCGTCGTTGCCATACACCGTGTAGTCCTTCACGACATTGGTTGACATATCGTCGAGCTTCCAGTAGTCGACAAGGCCCTCAGAGGCGGGGTCGACATAGTAGGGATTGGCAGCAATCTCCTCCTGCGTGCGGACGACGTTCCATATGCGCACCTCGCAGATGTTGCCGCAGAGGTAGCGGCTGTCCTCATAGGAGCGGCCGATGTAGAACTCTCCATTGGTCAGGTCGATATTGCCGAGACGCTTGGTTTCCTCCAGCATCTTACGGCCGTTGACATACACCTGGACTGTACCCGTGGAGGCATCGTAGGTCAGGGCCAGGTGGTACCACTTGTTGGTCTGCAGCTGCAGGTCGCCGTTGGTGAGATTGCCGTTGGAAGTGGCAATCTGAATCTGGTTGCCGGGAAGGCCTGCGTCACCGATACGCATGAGGAAATAGCCCTCTATGCCCATCACGGTGGAGATGAGGCGGTCGAAGTCGCGGGCGCGGATGAGGGCCTCAAAGGTCAGCTGCGACATACTGCGGACCATCGACGTGTTCTTCCAGTTGATGAGGATATTGTTCTTCTCCATGTCGGGCACGACATTGATGAGGGCACCGGCGCGGAAGACGAAGTAATAGGTGCTCTTCGACTGGAGCAGCTCCAGCTCAGGTGTCTGCGCCGTGACGGGCAGCACATAGACGGAGTCGCGGCTCAGGCTGCCGAGCTTCTCAAAGTTGATGGTGGCCGACGTACTCTTGACGCTTCCCTGATTGATGACCACATCCTTCTCCTGCCAGGCATAGCAGGTGTCGGGCAGCAGCACGGCCGAGGCATAGTAGGCCTGGTTGTAGCGGCCCAGCAGCTCGGGCGCTGAGCGGAAGGAGGCCTTCACCTCCTGCTCCACGGGGCGCGGCGTGATGAGCTCAAGGGTCTTTGTGGTGGAGCTGACACTACCCTTGACAATGGTCTCAGCCACCATGGACGAGGCATTGATGGCCGCCTTGTTGTCAAACTCATCGTCGTCATTGCTCTGGCACGAGGCAAGGACGAGGACGGGCAGCGCCATCATGGTGATATATTTGAATAGAGTCTTCATGATGATTTAGTTTTTAACGGATGGATTGATGATGCCGATAGCCTGGCGCACCGTGGGATAGGTGAAGCCGGCATGATAATAGTCGTTGTTGGCCTGGTCGATGGCAAGGCCTGCAATGTTGAGTCCCTTGTGGTAGGCGGCCACCCAGCGGGCTGCGCCCGTCAGTGCGAGGGCCGAACCCCAGTAGCCGGTCTTCTTGTCGGTGGCGTCGAGCGAGGTCACCGACACCATGGGGATGAACTTGTCGCTTGGCACGCCCTCGGCGGCCGCCATGTTCACCACCTTGGCCATGCCCGACTCAGAGGCCTGGTCGGTGCAGGGCAGGATGATGTACTTGGCCAATGAGAAGATGGTCTGGTCCATCACGTTCTGCGGCTTGCCCTGGAAGAGCACCACGCGGTCAGTGTTGCGCTGGGCCCAGTCAGTGGCAATACCGATGAAGTCGTTCTCGTAGCCGGTGTAGACCTCCTTCTCCTCGTCGCTCATATAGAGCTTCGCCTTGCCCTCGTAGGCCATCACGATACCGTCGTAGTTGTACTTCGCGCAGTAGGTCAGTGCCGTGCGGACGCTGTCAACGAGGAAGTCATTGAACGAGATGAAGCTCTTGCCGGCATTGTCGGCATTGGCCTCAAAGTCTTTGAGCTGGCTGCTGTAGACTGCCTGGATGCTCTCAAAGCTGATACTGTACAGCACCTTCGTGGCCTTCTTGGCGCGCAGCTCAGCCATCTGTGCCATCTCGGCCTCCGTGGTGTTGGCGGGGGAGGTCAGGACAAGGTAGTCGATGCTGTCAGGGGCGGCCGTAAGAATCTGACCCTGCGAGTAGGGCTGCTTCACTGAGTTGTCGAAATAGGCCACAACGGTCTTGTGGGCCGCAGCCTTGTAGCCGCGCAGGCTGGACAGGTACTGCTCATAGAGCGCGCTGTTCTGGCTGCTGATGTCGGGTTCGTTGAGGTCGACCGGCTCCACATCGGTGTCGCAGCTGCCAAAGGTGAAGGCTCCTGCGAGACAGCAGGCCGACAGGAATATATGATTGATAAAACGTTTCATTCGTATCTGTGATTAATGTTATTACTGTTTCTTGGCCCACCAGAGGTCGGTAGCCATGTTGTCGGCACCGCCGAGCAACGAGCTGACAGCCTGCTGGTAGTTTTCCTGGTTGTTGAGCCGCTCCTCCTGCGGATAGGCCAGACGACGGGGACCGCGCTCGCTGCTCACCACACCGCCGCTGTTGTTGACCACCACGGGCATGAGCTTGGGATAGCCGGTGCGGCGTATCTCGGCCCAGGCCTCCTGGCCGAGCGGGAAGTTGGCAATCCACTTCTGTGTGATGATGCGCTCAAGGTTGGTCTCGAAGTTGGCGGCATCGTCCCAGGCGATGGTCACCGTCGACGTGGTGCCGGTGTAACTGTTGGCGCCGGCAGGGTCGGTGTACTTGGCCGGTGTGCTGGTGTTGTCGGCCAGGTAGCTGTCGGCACCGCTCACGCCCCACTGGTCAAACGACAGCTTGACACCCTGCTCGTAGAACTGCTTGGCTGTGCCACCCATGTTCCAGCCTCTCAAAGCGCCCTCGGCACGGAGGAAAGCCACCTCGGCGGCGTTCATAATGATGAGCTTGGTGTCGGTGGCCACCTTGTAGTTGGAATAGCTGTGGGCCACATCGCCGTCGGGGATGCTGATGCCCGAGCGGATACCGATGAACTGGTCGGTGTAATCCTTAAACGTTGTCGGCGTGAACATGGCCGCACGGCGCGGGTCCTTGTAGCCGTTCATATATGACGTGATGTCGCCGCTGACGCGGGAGTCGCCGCCGTTGTATTCATACATCACCACCTCGAAGGGGTTGGTGCTGGAGAGGGTCAGCTCGGCATCATCGTCGTTGCTGGTCATCACACCCACCTCGTGGTTGACAGCGGCCTCGGCCACGGCCTTGGCCTTGTCGGGAGCCACGTTGCTGATGCGCATGGCCATGCGCAGGCGCAGCGAGTTGGCAAACTTGATCCACTTCTCCACGCTGCCGCCATAGATGCGGTCGGCCTTGGCGTTGAAATCGCTGGTACGGTTCTCGGTCATGGTGTTGACGGCCTGCTCGAGCTCAGAGAGCATCGTGTTGTAGATGTCTTCCACACCGTCGTAGGCGGCAGTAATCTGGCCGTCGGCACCCACCTTGGAGTAAGGCACGGGACCGTAGCAGTCGGCCACGCGCTGCATGATGGCCACCTTGACAACCTGGGCCACTGCCAACGGCACGGGGTCCTCGGTCACGTTCTTCACCTCATTGCTGTAGATGAAGGCCTTCGGGATGATGTCCTTGAACATCACGCGGTTCCATCCGTTCTCGGGCGAATACTGGGCGAAGTTCTTGCCGGCGAAGCCCGGGTTGCTGTCGGCGATGTAACCGCCGTAGCTGCCGCCGAGCAGGCACTCGGTGAACTGGTTGGTATTGACGTCGGTGGGGATAATCCACGACTGCAGGTTGTTCATGGCAGCAATGAGCGAGTAGCCGCCCTGCTCCATCTCCTCCTTGCTCACGCCCGTGGGATTATGATTGTAGTCCTCATAGTTCTCAGTACAGGAGCCGAGACTCAAGGCCAGCCCCAATGCTATGGCGGAATATAGGATATGTTTCATTGTCGTAAGGAAATAATTAGAATTTAAGTTTTGCATTGAAGCCAATGGTTCTTGTGCTTGGCGTCATGAACTTGTCGATGCCCTGATAGTAGTTGCCGGTAGAGGCCGTCATCTCAGGGTCGAACGGAGCCTTGCAGTAGAGCATGAACAGGTTGCGGCCGATGACGGAGAGCGTCAGGTCGCCGATGCCGAAGAACACGTTCTTCTTGAAGGTATAGCCAATGCTGGCCTCCTGCAGGCGGATGTTGGTGGCGCTGTAAGTGTAGTACTGCGGAATACCGTCGTTGGCGCCGATGGTGGTGTACCACACCTCGGGGTTGATGTAGTTGTTGCCATTGACCAGCACGTAGCCGAGGTCGCGGGCCTGGGCAGTAGCCTCAGACACACCATACTTGTCGAGGTTGGCCTGGGTGGCCGAGTAGCAGATGCCGCCGAAACGGGCCGAGAACATGAAGCCAAGGTTGAAGCCCTTCCACGTGAAGTCATTGCGCCAGGCCATGTTGCTCTTCGGGAAGATGGAACCCAGCTTGATGTCGCCGACGTTCTGGTTGGTGTAGACCTTGCCCTCGCTGTCGACATAGACCTTGCCCTCGCTGTCGCGCATCACATCGACATTGGAGTAGAGGTCGCCAAGGGTGCCGCCCTCCTTGAGGATGAAGTGGGCATGGCCGAGGCCACCCACGTCAAGACGGTCCTTGTTGATGATGGCGCCGGTCTCGGGATGGACATAGTTCTTCACCAGCTCGTCAATTTTGTTGCGGTTAAGGCTGAAGGTGTAGTTGCTCGACCAGCCAAAGTCGCCCCAATGGTTGTTGTAGCCCACGGCGAGCTCAATACCCCAGTTGCTCACCTGACCGGTCTGGATGTACATGGTACTGTAGCCGGACGACACGGAGATGTCGGGGTTGAAGGTCTGGTTGACGGTCTTGGTATAATAATAGGTGAAGTCGACATTGAAGTGCTTCCAGAGCTTTGACTGCAAGCCCACCTCCCAGGAGTCGGTGCGCTCGGGCTTGAGGTTGTACATGGGATAGACCGACTGCGTCTTCCACGCCTTGGTGTTGTTGTCCCACTCATATCTCGGGTTGGCATACCAGCGGGGGAACGGCAGACCGACGGAGGCGAATGAGCCGCGCACCTTAAGGTAGTCGAACATCTCGGGCAGCTTGAAAGTCTCGGAGACAATCCACGACAGACCGACGGAGGGATAGAAGAACGACGACTTCGTCGACTGCGGGCCGGCGAGCATTGACGGCCAGTCGTTGCGGGCGGTCAGCGTGAGGTAGTACTGGCTGTCCCAGCCCAGCTCGACGCTGGCAAAGAGCGACTTCGTCTGGTCGTGATAGCCACTCTGCGTCTTGGCCTCCTTGTTGGGGTCAATCTGGTAGATGTTGAACACATTGGGGATGAGGTCGTCGCGCAGGTTGCCCTCATTGCCAAAGATTTCCTGCTTGACGTCGGAAATAGAGGCACCGAGGTTGGCAGAGAGTGACAGGCGGTCCTGCAGCCAGCGCTTGTCGATGTTGACGAGGAAGTCGGCGTAGGTCTGCTTGTCCTCGGTCTTCACCAGGCCGTAGAAGCCATTGGTGCCGGCTAAGGTCTGGTTGGTCGTAGCATAGTACTTCTTCTCGAACTTGTTGTTGGCGTTGTCGATGCGCACACGACCGGCGAGGCTCATCCAGGGCAGCACCTTGTAAGTGAGGCCCGCGCTCATCATGTAGCGGTACTTCTTGTTGTCGCGGCGGTTGCGGTAGCTCACCCAGTAGGGGTTCTGGCCCACCATCTCGCTGACGAGGCCGTTCCAGTTCTGCTTGTAGATCTTGTCGGCCGTGTCGTAATACTCAAACATCTTCGCCTCGTTGAAGTCGTTGCCGCGTGGGAAGAGGTAAGCCGTGACCAGCGGGTTGGCATAGACACCCTGGTTGGTCATGTTGCGGTCGTTCTGGATGATGTAGCTGGCACCGAGGTCGAGCGTCATCTTGTCGTTGAGGAAGTTGGTGGTGTTACGGATGGTGAAGTTGTAACGGTTGTACTTGTTGTTCGGAATGATGCCTCCCGAGTTGAGCATGCTGGCCGAGAGGAAGGTCTGGTTCTTGTCCGAACCCGTTGACAGGGTGAACGACTCGTTGGTCATCACGCCGTGGCGCAGGAAGTCGTCCTTCGGATCATAGCCATAGTAGTTGGCTTCGTTGAGCAGCTTACCCCATGAATAAGAGGCTGCACCTTGCTCGTTGAGGCTGCTGCCCGTACCATAGCGGTTCTGGAACTCCGGCATGCGGAAGGCGCTCGAGATCTCGGTGGTCTGACTGACGGTGAGCTCTGTCTTACCCACCTTACCTTTCTTTGTAGTGATGACGATGGCGCCATTGGAAGCCTTGTTGCCGTAGAGGGCGGCAGCGGCGGCACCCGTCAGCACTGACATCGACTCGATGTCCTCGGGGTTGATGTCGGCAATGGCCTCAGTGACACCGCTTGAGCCGAACTCGGTGCTGCCGTCGCCACCCTGGTTGAGCATAGGCACACCGTCGATGACGTACAACACGTTGCTCGACTGCTCGATGCTCCTCGCACCACGAAGCACTACCTTCGAGGCACCGCCGGCACCTGACGAGCTGGCGTTGATGTTGACACCGGCGACCTTTCCGCTCAGGGAGTTGATGAAGTTGGCGTCCTTGTTGACCGACAGCTCATCGCCCGACACCTGCTGCACATTGTAACTCAGGGCTTTTTGCGCACGCTTAATGCCGAGGGCAGTGACCACGACCTCGTTGAGCGACTTGGCGTCAGGCTGGAGCGCCAGGTCGGCATTGGGGCCGCTGACGCGCATCTCCTTATCCTGATAGCCGACATAAGAGACAACCAGCACAGGGTTGGCCACATCGGTGGAGATGGTGTACTTGCCGTCGAGGTCGGTGACGGCCTTGTCGTTGGTGCCCTTGACGCTCACGGTGGCGCCGATGAGGGGCTCTCCGTGCTCGTCAACGATGGTGCCGCTCACCTTGCGGGGTGTTCCCTTCGACTTGGTCTGCTGAGGTGCGGGAGCGGCCTGGCGACCCTCGGCCCTACGCTTCAGGTAGACTACATTGCCCTCAATACGGTAGGTGACGTCTTTCCCAGCCAGCAAATGGGAAAGCACATCCTGAATAGAAGCATTGTGCACCTTGATGGCAGGCACCTGTGACTTGGCCAACTTGTCATCGAGGAAAAACTCGTACTTTGTCTGTTGTTTGATTTTCTGGATAACGGTTCGCAACTGGGTCTGCCCGCTGTTGAGCGTAATCTGGGCGCTGACCCACTGAAACGGAGCCGAAACCAACAGAAGGGTAAGCATCGTCTTGAGCCACCTCCTGCCCACTGAATGACTTTGTTTCATAAATGGTATATAAGTTTTGTTTTGAAGTTTAAAGACACCGGCACTGCCCGTGTCTATTATCGTAACAAGACTTTGCGGAAAACTACTTAGAAGAAAATAAAGTTTTTTTCATCATGCGATATAATCTGTAACTATTTATATTCTCAATATTTTCGTTTCTGCACACCTTTGTCATTCTCCTACCCACTTCGTGGGATATTGAGAAAATCGAAGAATATAGGCGCAGCCAATAAAGTCCGTGGAGATGTACGCCATCGGTGACAGTGTAGTGGCCGGCCTGGTGCCGGCCACCAGCCGCCGTTGTTGCGGGCGTGTCTCCATCTGCGAGATTAGCGTAATCGCGCTGATGTGTGGGAAAATGGGAAAAATGCCATACCAAGGGTTGGTGGCCGGCACCAGGCCGGCCACTACACTGCTACCAAGGTTGCATACCTCCACGGACTTTATCCGCTGCGCCAGAATATAAACTATATTTTCTCGATATTCTCTAATATTCTATATATCCCACGAAGTGGGTAGGAGCAAAAACAAAAAATCAAGAATATAAATGAATAGTTACTATCATCCGCGGCCCACACTCACAAACGACTGGTCATTTGCAGAGGTGCGCTCGAAGCCACATGAAAAACGGATATTGCGATAATCTGTGGCGGTCGTCACAGTTTAGTGAAACGGTCGTCACAGTTTAGTGAAACGGTAGTCACAGTTTAGTGAAACGGTCGTCACAGTTTGGCGGCACGGACACTTTATTTTTCCACACACATCCTTGCCAGTCTCACTGAAAACCACTATATTTCCTCTAAAAAAGCTATTAGTCTTAGAGCTGATATTCTGATAAATAGGGGGGTGGTAGTTTTGAGACACATACCCCCGCATGCCCAAATGGTT
>ONAR01000024.1:39609-64957 GCA_900315835.1 uncultured Prevotella sp. | reverse complement strand
ACAGAGAAGTTAAGCCCGCTTGCGCCGATGGTACTGCAATGCAATGCGGGAGAGTAGGAGGCCGCCTTTTTTCAATACAAGAATGAGTCCCGGAACGAGCATCATGCCTGTCCCGGGACTTTTCTTTTGTCGTCAATTCTTACCCATTCTCCCCATTAACAATAATCCTGCTTTTCTTCCGTTTATTAACCATGCAGTGGACTGACCAGATACGGCGGATGAAGATTATCTTGGTGGTGGCGGCGATATTGATTGCCGTCGCCTCACTCGTCGTGTCGCATGCCTTGACCAAGGACCTCGAGACACAGGAGCGCACGCGCATGGAGGTGTGGGCCGAGGCCATGCGCACGTTGAGCAAGGCCGACGAGAACACCGACCTCAACCTGGTGCTGAAGGTGCTGAACGAGAACAACACCATCCCGGTGGTGGTGATGGACAACAACGGCGAGGTGTCGGAGTTCAGAAACATCAGACTCAAGGAGAAGACCTACGCCGACAGCCTGCGCGCTGCCGCTGCCATCGGCCGATCCTATTTAGCCTCGGGCAGGGTTATCCGCATCACGCTCGACCGCCGTCGCAACGAGTATATCGACGTGTGCTACGGCGAGTCGGTGATGCTCCGCCGCCTGGCGTGGTACCCGTTCATCCAGTTGGGCGTGGTGCTCATCTTCGTCGTCATTGCCATCTTCGCGCTGATGTCGTCGAAGCGCGCCGAGCAGAACAAGGTATGGGTGGGACTGTCGAAGGAAACTGCCCACCAGTTGGGCACCCCCATCAGCAGTCTGATGGCCTGGGTGGAGGTGCTGAAGGAGCAGTACCCCGACGACGAGCTCATCCCCGAGTTGGACAAGGACGTGCAGCGTCTGCAGTTGATCAGCGACCGTTTCTCGAAGATCGGTTCACTGCCCGAGCTCAAGCCGACGAGCCTCACCGAGGTCATCGACCACGTCGCCGATTATATGGACCACCGCACGAGCCGTAAGGTCATCATCGCGCGCCACCTGCCCGACCACGACGTGGTGGTCAACCTCAACGGCAGTCTGTTTGAGTGGGTCATCGAGAACCTCTGCAAGAACGCCGTCGACGCGATGGGTGGCGTGGCCGGTCGCATCGACATCACCGTCGAGGAGCTGCCGGGCAAGGTCGCCATTGAGGTGGCCGACACCGGCAAAGGCATCAAGAAGAAGGACATCGGTAACGTCTTCCGCCCCGGTTTCACGACGAAGAAGCGCGGCTGGGGCCTCGGCCTGAGCCTCGCCAAGCGCATCATCGAGGAATACCACAAGGGCCGCATATGGGTGAAGAGCTCGGAAGTGGGGAAGGGGACGACGTTTAGGATAGAGATAGGGAGGAAGCCCTAACAGCCTCTCCCCGGCCCTCCCCAAAGAGGAGGGAGATAGAAGCTATAGAGGCTATAGATACTATAGAGGCTATAGATACTATAGATGCTATAGATACTATAGAAAGATTAATCCAAAAAAATCGGCGAGGGAGAATGCTATATCGCAAAAAAGTAGTAACTTTGCAGCCTAAAGTGTAAATATGTCTAAGTTAGAGCAATTTAAGCTGGACTTACGGGGCATGGCAGAGGGCGACACCGTCATCCGCTATGACCTTGATGACGGTTTCTTTGAGGCCGTCAACGCGCCGGCTGTGCGTCATGGTCACGTCGCCGAGACGGTGACGGTGCATCGCGCTGATGAAGTCTTTAGCTTGGATTTTCACACCGAAGGCGTTGTCACGGTACAGTGTGACCGTTGCCTGGACGATATGGATCAGCCTATCGCCGGCGACTACCACCTTGTGGCAAAGTTTGGAGAAGACTACTCAGAGGACGATGACCTGATAACGGTTGCCGAGAACGAAGGAATACTCGACGTGTCATGGTTCATCTATCAATTCATAGAACTCGCAATCCCACTCAGGCACGTGCATGCACCTGGAAAATGCAACCCTGCCATGATGAAGGTTCTCGAAGAACATTCGGCCGCCCGAAGCGGTGATGGCGACAGCGGGGACGTAGTGGATGACCGCTGGGCAGCGTTATTAAAATTAAAAAAATAAAACGTATAAATTAGTTAACAACTATGGCACATCCAAAAAGAAGACAGTCAAAGACTCGTACACTCAAGCGTAGAACTCATGATAAGGCAGTAGCCCCCACACTGGCCGTATGCCCCAACTGCGGCAGCTACTATGTATACCACACCGTATGCCCGACCTGCGGCTACTATCGTGGTAAGGTTGCTATCGTCAAAGAGGCTGCTGAATAATGGCTAAGATCAACGCAGTGATCACCGGCGTTGGCGGATACGTGCCCGACTATATCCTTACCAATGATGAGCTGTCGCGCATGGTAGACACCAGCGACGAGTGGATCAGAACGCGTGTAGGCATCCGTGAGCGCCGTATCCTCAAAGAAGAGGGGCTCGGCGCCAGCTATATGGCGCGGAAGGCCTGCAAGCAGCTCCTCAAGAAGACCGGCGTTGATCCTGACACAGTCGAGGCACTCATCATCTCGACCACGACACCCGACTATCCTTTCCCCTCTACGGCGAGCATCGTCGTGGGTAAGCTCGGATTGAAGAACGCCTTCGCGTTTGATATGTCGTGTGCCTGCTGTGGTTTCATCTATGCGCTCGACATGGCCTCGTCGATGATACAGTCGGGACGCTACAAACGCGTCATCGTCTGCTCGGCCGAGAAGATGTCGTCTATCGTCGACTGGACCGACCGTCAGACATGTGTGCTGTTCGGCGACGGTGCGGGTGCCGTGATGGTGGAAGCCAGCGAGGAAGAAGGCGTCGGCCTTCAGGACTCGATGTTGCTGACCGACGGCAAGGGTCTGCCCTTCCTTCACATGAAGGCCGGCGGCAGCGTCTGCCCCGCCTCTCATTTCACCATCGACAACCGTCTGCACTATGTCTATCAGGAGGGCCGCACCGTGTTCCGCCACGCCGTGACCTACATGAGCGACGATGTGGCAACGGTGATGGAGCGCAACGGACTGACCAATGACAACCTGACGTGGATAGTGCCGCACGAGGCCAACCTGCGCATCATCGATGCCGTGGCCAAGCGCGCCGACCTGCCTCAGGAGAAGGTGATGATTAACATCGACCACTACGGCAACACCAGTTCGGCCACCATCCCATTGGCTTTGTGGGACAATGAGTCGAAACTCAAGAAAGGTGACAACATGATTTTTACAGCCTTCGGTGCAGGCTTCGTCCACGGCGCCCTCTACTTCAAGTGGGGCTACGACGGCGACAAGGTGCCTGAGGCAAAGTAAATCAGATAGTAGACGGAGTTAAGGGAATACAGGCGTCAGGACATCGTTGCGGGTCGGTGAGATTTTACAGACCTCGGATGTGTTGACGGCCGTGTCGCCTTAACTCCTTTTTAAGTTTAACACCCTAAATCCATTCATTATCTATTATGCAGCATAAGGCCGGTTTCGTAAATATCGTCGGTAACCCCAACGTCGGTAAGTCGACGTTGATGAACCAGCTCGTCGGCGAGAAGATCAGTATCGCGACGTTCAAGGCGCAGACCACCCGTCACCGTATCATGGGTATCGTCAACACACCCGACTGTCAGATTGTGTTCTCCGATACCCCGGGCGTGCTGAAGCCGAACTACAAGATGCAGGAGTATATGCTGCAGTTCTCGGAGTCGGCCTTGGCCGATGCCGACATCCTGCTCTACGTCACTGACGTGGTGGAGCAGCCGGAGAAGAACGCCGACTTCCTCGAGAAGGTGCGCGAGATGCAGATTCCCGTGCTGTTGCTCATCAACAAGATTGACATGCTGAAGGGCAATGACGCCACCGAACAGCTCGGCAACCTCGTCGAGAAATGGCATGGGCTGTTGCCCAACGCCGAAATACTGCCCATCTCGGCGTCGAATAAGTTCGGCACCGATGTACTGATGAAGCGCATCCAGGAGCTGTTGCCCGAGAGTCCGGCTTACTTCGGCAAGGACCAGTTGACCGACAAGCCCGCGCGCTTCTTCGTCTCCGAGATTATCCGCGAGAAGATCCTGCGCTATTACGACAAGGAAATTCCTTACTCCGTCGAGGTGGTGGTGGAGCGCTTCAAGGAGGACGACCGTCATATCCATATCAATGCCGTCATCTATGTGGAGCGCGACTCGCAGAAGGGCATCATCATCGGCCATCAGGGCACGGCGCTGAAGAAGGTGTCAACGGAGGCCCGCAAGAGCCTCGAGCACTTCTTCGGTAAGTCCATCTACCTCGAGATCTTCGTCAAGGTGGATAAGGACTGGCGCAACTCGGAGAAAGAGCTGGATAACTTTGGGTACAATCCGATGTAAGTGGGGAGGAGTCCAGAAGACAGAAGATAGAAGTTATTAGAAGTCCAGAAGACGGAAGTCCAGAAGTCCAGAAGACGGAAGTCCAGAAGTCCAGAAGACAGAAGTCCGGAAGTCCAGTCATTACAATAAGAAGTGGGAAGAAGTCCGGAAGACAGAAGATAGAAGTTATTAGAAGTCCGGAAGACGGAAGTCCGGAAGTCCAGTCATTACAATAAGAAGTGGGAAAAAGTCCGGAAGACAGAAGTTATTAGAAGTCCAGAAGACAGAAGTCCGGAAGTCCAGAAGACAGAAGTCCGGAAGTCCAGAAGACAGAAGTCCAGAAGTCCAGTCATTACAGTGAGGAGTGAGAAGAATTAGAAGTTAGAAATAGGAGTTAGAAATTAAAAGTCAGAAAGTAAAGCCCCCTCTTGCGTGGGTATGCTTATGCAAATAAAACCCTCCCCTCTGGTGGGGGAGGGGGCCGCGCGAAGCGCGGGGGGCTAAAAATAATAATTATGTCAAAATTAGTAGCAATAGTTGGACGCCCCAACGTGGGTAAGTCAACGCTTTTCAATCGTTTTACGCAGACGCGTCACGCCATCGTGAGCGACGTGGCTGGTACGACACGCGACCGGCAGTACGGCAAGTGCACGTGGAACGGTCGTGAGTTCTCGGTGGTCGACACCGGCGGATGGGTGGTCAACTCCGACGATATCTTCGAGGATGCCATCCGCAAGCAGGTGATGATAGCCGCTGAGGAGGCCGACCTGGTGCTGTTCCTGGTTGATGTGGAGACTGGTGTGACCGACTGGGATGAGGATGTGGCCAATATTCTTCGTCGCACGAATCTGCCCGTCATCCTCGTGGCCAACAAGGTCGACAACAGTGGTGAGGCTTATACGGCCTCAGAGTTCTACAGCCTCGGCCTCGGCGACCCGCAGTGCATCAGTGCGGCTACGGGTGGCGGTACGGGTGACCTCTTGGACCTGATTCTCAAGAAGTTGCCGACCGACGATGAGGACGACAGCCTCGACGACCTGCCGCGCTTTGCCGTCGTCGGTCGCCCAAATGCGGGTAAGTCGAGCATCATCAACGCCTTCATCGGTGAGGACCGTAACATCGTCACCGAGATTGCAGGAACGACGCGCGACAGCATCTACACCCGGTTCAATAAGTTCGGTTTCGACTTCTACCTCGTCGACACGGCGGGCATCCGGCGTAAGAACAAGGTGTCGGAAGACTTGGAGTTCTACAGTGTGATGCGCAGCATCCGCGCCATCGAGAACAGCGACGTCTGCATCCTGATGCTCGACGCCACACGCGGCATTGAGTCGCAGGATATGAACATCTTCCAGTTGATTCAGAAGAACAACAAGAGTCTCGTCGTCGTGGTCAACAAGTGGGACCTGGTCAAGGACAAGAGTCAGAAGGCGATTGACACCTTCGTCAACGCCATCCACAGTCGTATGGCGCCGTTTGTCGACTTCCCCATCATCTTCGCTTCGGCGCTGACCAAGCAGCGTATCTTCAAGGTGCTGCAGACGGCCGTCGACGTGTATAAGAACCGCACGACGCATGTCGGCACCAATAAGCTCAACGAGGTGATGCTGCCGATTATCGAGCAGACGCCGCCACCCTCGACGAAGGGTAAGTTCATCAAGATTAAGTATTGCTCGCAGTTGCCGAACACGCAGATTCCGTCGTTCGTGTTCTACGCCAACCTGCCGCAGTATATCAAGGAGAACTACCGCCGTTTCTTAGAGAACAAGATCCGCGAGAACTGGCCGATGCACGGCTGCCCCATTAACGTGTTTATCAGGCAGAAGTAGGAGGAGGAAAGGAAGAAGGAAGTAGGTAGTGGGAAGTCCGGAAGTCCCGTCATTACCTTAATGATACCCGATTCCCTAATGCTTATGCACATGACTGGGCTTCTGGCCTTCTGGCCTTCTGGGCTTCTGGCCTTCTGGCCTTCCGGCCTTCTGAACTTCTCTATTTAACTATGCATACAATAAAAAGAATCCTTTTCTTTCTGCTTGCTGTCGCCCTGCTCTTTGCCTGCTCGGGCAAGTACAGCGGACCGACGGCAGCGCAGCTTGCGGCGCAGGCTGCGCAAAACTATTACACGCAGTTGCTCAGGGGCGACTACGAGGCCTTCGTGGCCGGACGCTACCAGCCACATGCCATTCCCGACGGCTACAAGGAACAGTTAGTGGCCAATGCGAAAATGTTTGTCGGACAGCAGAAGGACGACCACCAGGGCATCGTCAAGGCGCAAGCCGTCGATGCACAGGCCGATACGACGCACCATGTGGCAAATGTCTTCATCAACCTGATCTACGGCGATAAGACCACTGAGGAGGTTGTCGTGCCGATGGTGGAGCGGAAGGGTGTGTGGTATATGAGATAAGCTCATGGTTATTTCTTCTCCACATACGCCTGTTTCACCTTTTTGAACAGGTCGCTGGCGAAGATGAAATCGTTGAGGCGCTCGTTGGTGGCACCCATCACATCATCCTTGGTGCCCCGCCATTCCTCATGGCCTTTATAAATAAAGATGATGTTCTCACCAATACCCATGACCGAGTTCATGTCGTGGGTATTGATGATGGTAGTGATATTAAATTCCTTTGTAATTTCCGAGAGCAGGTGGTCGATGACGAGCGAGGTCTTCGGGTCGAGACCCGAGTTAGGTTCGTCGCAGAACAGGTATTTGGGGTTGAGGACGATGGCGCGCGCGATGGCGACGCGCTTCTGCATACCACCAGAGATCTCGTCGGGGTATTTCTTGTCGGCATCCTTCAGGTTGACGCGCTCCAGACACTCCATGGCGCGGTGGTCGCGCTCCCGGCTGTTCATGTTGGAGAACATATCGAGCGGGAACCGCACATTCTCCAGCACCGTCATCGAGTCGAACAGTGCCGCACCCTGAAAGATCATGCCCATCTCACGCCGCATCTCCACTTTCTCGTGTTTGTTCATTGTGACGAAGTTGCGGCCGTCGTAGAGCACCTCGCCCGACGTCGGTTCGAGCAGTCCCACGAGGTTCTTCATCAGTACGGTCTTACCCGATCCGCTCTGTCCGATGATGAGGTTGGTCTTGCCCGTCTCAAATGTGGCATTGATATCGTAGAGGACCGTCTTGTCCTCGAAGGATTTCGTTAGATGTTTGACTTCAATCATGACAACAATTCGGTTAGGAAGACATCAGAGAACAGGATGAGTACGCTGGAGCAGACCACCGCGTTGGTCGATGCCGTACCGACCTCGACCGAACCGCCCTCGACGGTGTAGCCGAAGTAGCTCGACACGCTGGAGATGATGAAGGCGAAGAACAGGCTCTTGATGATGCTCATCCACACGAACCACGTGTTGAGTGCATGACGCATGCCCGCCGTGAGGTCCTCTGGCGACATCATGTGTCCGACGAAAGCCGTGGCGTAGGCGCCGAGGATGCCCAGCGCCGAGGAGAAGATGACGAGGAACGGCATGATGGTCACCAGTCCCATAATCTTCGGCAGGATGAGGTAGCTGGCCGAGTTGACGCCCATGATGTCGAGTGCGTCAATCTGCTGCGTCACGCGCATGGTGCCGAGCTCCGACGCGATGTTCGACCCCACCTTACCGGCGAGGATGAGACACATGATTGACGACGAGAACTCCAACAGCATGATCTCACGTGTGACGTAACCCGTTACCCATCGCGGCATCCACGGGCTCTGGATGTTCACCTTCATCTGAATGCAGATGACGGCACCGATGAAGAAGCTGATGAGCAGTACGATGCCGATGGAGTCGACGCCGAGCTGCGACATCTCCTTCACGTAGCGCTTGGCGAACATGCGCAGGCGCTCGGGCCGCTGGAAGGTGCGCCCCATCAGGATGAGGTAGGAGCCGAACGTGGTGAGGTAGCGATGCAGTAACTTGATGATGAGCATAGCGTTAATTCTGTTATTTGCTTGCAAAAGTAGCCAAAAATCATTTAAAAACTGCATCAACCGTTATAGTTTTTGGCTTTGCCAACGTTATTAATCGTTTTTTTAGTAATTTTGTGGCAAAATCGCAATTATGGCAGAAGAATTGGTTACAGCCGGCGGACCTGTTGACGCTACCGCCAAGCCCGACCTGAGCAAGATGACGAATGAGGAGATTGACGCGTTGCTCAAAGCACGCCTCAAGCACAAGACCCTTCACACCAAGGGACTGGTGAAGCGCTATGGCCGCCGTACGGTGGCCGACAACGTGACGTTCAACGTCAGTCAGGGTGAGATTGTCGGACTGTTAGGTCCTAACGGCGCCGGCAAGACGACGTCGTTCTATATGACGACCGGTCTCGTGGTGCCCAACGAGGGCCACGTGTATATCGACGATAAGGAGATTACCGACTACCCCGTGTATAAGCGGGCCCGCGCCGGCATCGGCTACCTGCCGCAGGAGGCCAGCGTCTTCCGCAAGCTCTCGGTCGAGGATAATATCATGGCGGTGCTCGAGATGACGAAGCTGTCGCATCAGGAGCAGTTGGATAAGCTCGAGAGCCTCATCTCCGAGTTTCGTCTGCAGAAGGTGCGCAAGAACAAGGGTGACCGTCTGTCGGGTGGTGAGCGCCGCCGCACCGAGATAGCCCGCTGTCTGGCCATCGACCCGAAGTTCATCATGCTCGACGAGCCTTTCGCCGGCGTCGACCCTATCGCCGTGGAGGATATCCAGCATATCGTATGGCGTCTGAAATACCGCAACATCGGCATCCTCATCACCGACCATAACGTGCAGGAGACGCTATCCATCACCGACCGCGCCTACCTGCTCTTCGAGGGCCGCATCCTCTTCCAGGGTCTGCCCGAGGAGCTGGCGGCCAACAAGATTGTCAGAAAGAACTATCTGTCGGACAACTTCGTCTACCGTAAGTTCCAGTCCAACGAGGAGGACCGCCACTTCGCCGACGAATCACGCAGAGCGCTGCTGAAGGAGGCTGGGCTGCTCGACTGATCACGCGGAAGAATAGGCTTCACGCAGATTTCCTGCTCATCCTTTCTCTCACGCAGATTCCGCAGATCTCGTAGATTTCCTGCTCATCCTTTCTCTCACGCAGATTCCGCAGATCTCGCAGATTTCCTGCTCATTCTTTCTCTCACGCAGATTTCCGCAGATCTCGCAGATTTCCTGCCCACCCTTTATCTCGCAGATCTTTCCAATCAACCATGACTGAGAGCACCGGTATTGATAAAAATCTGCGAAATCAGAAGGTATTGCATAATCTGCGAAATCAGCGAAATCTGCGTGGGGACTATTTCCGATGCGAAATCTGCGTGGGGACTATTTCCGATGCGAGATCTGCGTGGGTAGGAGCATGAAATATCCGGTGCGCCAAAGAAAGAAGAAAAAATGTTAGCGATTTATTAGGTAAATTGGTTAATTATCAGTAATTTTGCACTCCGGTTTTCAACCAACCGCTCCCATCGCAAAGCGGGGTAGGGCAACCCGCTGCTACCGCTGTGAAGGGAAGCCGCAAGCTTTGAAATAAACTAAATAATTATAGCAACAAGATGAAAGTATCATTTGAGAATCCCGATAAGATCAATGGTTTGCTGACCATTACTGTCGAGGAGGATGACTACAAGAACGACGTAGAAAAGGAACTGAAGAACTACCGCAAGCGTGCCAACGTGCCCGGCTTCCGCCCCGGTATGGTCCCCATGGGCCTCATCAAGCGCCAGTTTGGCAGTGCTGTGAAGATGGATGTCATCAACAAGGTTGTTAGTGACGAGATCAACAAATATCTTACCGACAACAAAGTCAACATGCTGGGCCAGCCCCTCGCTTCAGAGAAGCAGGAGCCCCAGGATCTGGACAAGCCGGCTCCTTACACCTTCATGTTCGACATCGCCGTGGCTCCTGAGTTCGACATCACCCTCGACGACAAGGACACCGTCGACTACTACGACATCACCGTTGACGACGCACTCGTCAACCGTCAGGTCGAGATGTTCCAGGACCGCTTCGGCAAGTACGGCAACGGCGAGAGCTATCAGGACGGCGACGTGCTGAAGGGCGACCTGCGTGAGCTCGACGAGAACGGCAACACCAAGGAAGGCGGCCTCACCGTTGAGGGTGCCACCATCATGCCGCAGTACCTCAAGGACGACGAGCAGAAGAAGCTCTTCGAGGGCGCCAAGGCCGGCGATATCCTCACCATCAACCCCCACAAGGCTTACGCCGGTGGCGCTGAGGTGGCTTCGCTGTTGAAGATTGACCGCGAGAAGAAGGACGACTACCAGGGCGACTTCAGCTATCAGATCACTGAGGTGCAGCACTTCGAGAAGCACCCCGTCGACCAGGAGCTCTTCGACATGGTCTACGGTAAGGATCAGGTGAAGGATGAGAACGATTTCCGCGCAAAGATTGCTGAGGGCGTGAAGCAGCAGCTCACCACCGACGAGGACTATAAGTTCCTGCAGGACCTCCGCACCTATGCTGAGAACAAGGTCGGTCAGCTCACCTATCCCGATGCACTGCTCAAGCGCATCATGAAGGAGAACAACAAAGATAAGGACGACGAGTTCATCAACAAGAACTACGAGCCCAGCATCAAGGAACTGACCTGGAGCCTCATCCGCAACAAGCTCGCTGAGCAGGAAGGCGTCAAGATCAACGACGACGATGTGAAGAACGTAGCCCGCGAGGTAGCTCGTGCCCAGTTCGCTCAGTATGGCATGGCCAACGTTGGTGAGGAATATGTCAACAACTACGCCGATGAGTTGCTCAAGCAGCAGCAGAGTGCCCAGCAGTTTGCCGAGCGCGCCATCGACGAGAAGGTCACGGCAGCCCTGAAGACGAAGGTGACACTCAACCACAAGGCCATCTCGCTCGACGACTTCAACAAGATGCTCGCCGATCAGCAGGCATAATACTGACTCCTATAATAAACCAAAACTGAACCTGAACGCGGGCTTGCCGAGGCAATGCCCGCGTTTTTAATGCAAATCCTATTACCGCAATTACCGCAGAGGTCTAACCATCTAACAGATAACAAGTTGAGCGCGGTAATGTTTGGCGGTTTTATCAGCACTTACGCGATTGATAATCAGTAGGTTAATCGTATGCGGTAATTGCGGTAATAGGAAAAACACTGTTTTTAGGGGCGGGAGAGGTGTTTTGACCAACTCTCGTGTCGGCAACCGGTACCAACGGTTGCAATTTGCACTTACAAAGGTACAGCTTATCTTAAACGGCCAAACCTTTCATTCCACCATCGCCCTCGTCGGGGCGGTTTCGCTGTGTTTCGACCCCACATCAATAAAAATAATTCCTAAAAAGTTTCGCGTTACCATTTCTTTTTTCTATCTTTGTACAACAAAGTTTGAGCTGAGGCTAACAGATTGGCACAATCTTTGTCATAAGATGTAACACTGACGGCGTTCGTGCCCTAGTATTGTCTTATAAAAAAGAAGGAAAAAAATGAACAACGATTTCAGAAAGTTTGCGACCAAGAAGCTTGGAATGAACGGTCTGGTGCTCGATGATGTGGTGAAAGCCCAGCAGCAGTACCTCAATCCTTATATCTTGGAAGAGCGTCAGTTGAACGTGACGCAGATGGACGTGTTCTCGCGCCTGATGATGGACCGCATCATCTTCCTCGGCACCGAGATTGACGACTACACAGCCAACACCCTGTCGGCCCAGTTGCTTTACCTCGACTCGGTGGACAACGCCCAGGACATCTCCATTTATATCAACTCCCCCGGCGGCAGCGTAACCGCTGGTCTGAGCATCTACGACACCATGCAGTTCGTGTCGTCCGATGTGGCCACCATCTGCACCGGCATGGCCGCCTCGATGGCCGCCGTACTGCTCGTCTCTGGTCAGGAGGGCAAGCGCTCGGCGCTCACCCACAGCCGTGTGATGATTCACCAGCCGCTCGGTGGTGTGCAGGGTCAGGCTTCCGACATCGAGATTGAGGCCCGCGAGATACAAAAGTTTAAGAAAGAACTTTACACCATCATCTCCACCCACTCCCATCAACCGTATGAGAAAGTGTGGCAGGACTCCGACCGTAACTACTGGATGACCGCTCAGGAGGCCAAGGACTACGGCATGATTGACACGGTATTAACGAAGAAAGGATAAGGTTAAATAATGCCAAAAAAGAAAGTTTGTAGCTTCTGCGGAAGAGGCGAGGACCAAGTAAAACTGCTCATCACCGGTCTGAACGGCTACATCTGCGAGGACTGCGCACAGCAGGCTTACCGCATCGTGCAGCAGACAGGTGTGTTGGGCAAGCCCGAGGATGAGGCACCGGAGCCTTATAAGCCCAAGAAGAAGGTGCCGAAGCCAAAGGAGATTAAGGCTTATCTCGACGAGTATGTCATCGGTCAGGATGAGGCCAAGCGCAATCTTGCCGTGGCTGTGTACAACCACTACAAGCGTCTGCAGCAGCCCGCCGACGACGATGGCGTTGAGATTGAGAAGAGCAACATCATCATGGTCGGCTCCACGGGTACTGGTAAGACGCTGTTGGCCCGTACCATCGCCAAGTTGCTCGACGTGCCTTTCACCATTGTCGACGCCACGGTGTTCACCGAGGCCGGCTATGTGGGTGAGGACGTGGAGAGCATCCTCAGTCGGTTGTTGCAGGTGGCTAACTACAATGTGGCCGCTGCCGAGCGCGGCATCGTCTTCATCGATGAGATCGACAAGATTGCGCGTAAGGCCGACAACCCGTCCATCACCCGCGACGTGAGCGGTGAGGGCGTGCAGCAGGCCATGCTCAAACTTCTTGAGGGCACCATGGTCAACGTACCGCCTCAGGGCGGCCGTAAGCACCCAGACCAGGAGTATATCCACGTCAACACGAAGAACATCCTGTTTATCTGCGGCGGCGCCTTCGACGGCATCGAGCGCAGGATAGCGCAGCGCCTCAACACCCATGTCGTGGGTTACAACTCGGTGGAGAACACGCGCCATATCGACAAGGAAGATCTGATGAAGTACATCGTACCGCAGGATCTGAAGTCGTTCGGCCTCATCCCCGAGCTCATCGGCCGTCTGCCGGTGCTGACCTACCTCAATCCGCTCGACCGTACGGCCCTGCGCCGTATCCTCGTCGAACCGAAGAACTCCATCGTCAAGCAGTACCAGAAGCTCTTCGAGATGGACGGCATCACGCTGACGTTCAATGAGGACACCCTCGACTTCATTGTTGATAAAGCCGTGGAGTATAAGCTCGGTGCCCGTGGCCTGCGCTCCATCGTGGAGGCCGTGATGATGGATGCGATGTTCGAGATTCCCTCGAAGCGCATCAAGAAGTTCGAGGTGACCCTCGACTATGCCAAGAAGCAGTTGGACAAAGCCCATCTGCAGAAACTCGAGTCGGCTTAGTCCGACCTTTTCATACAAAACCAATAGACAGCGACCGCGCCCTGGCGCTGATACCGTCGGGGCGTCTATAACCTAAAGCAATGACAGAGAGAGACTTAAATGCAGCATTGAAGCATTATTTTGGCTTCGACAAGTTTAAAGGCGACCAGGAAGCAATCATCCGCAACCTGATGGCAGGCAACGACTCGTTTGTATTGATGCCTACCGGTGGCGGCAAGAGTTTGTGTTATCAGTTGCCCTCTCTGCTTATGGATGGTACCGCCATCGTGGTATCGCCCCTCATTGCATTGATGAAGAACCAGGTGGATGTCATCAACGGCCTGAGCGAGGACAACGCGCTGGCCCATTACCTCAACTCCACGCTCAACCGTTCGGCCATCAACCAGGTGGAGAGCGATGTGGCTTCGGGGCGCACGAAGTTGCTTTACGTCGCGCCGGAGTCGCTCAACAAACCCGACAACCTGCCGTTCTTCCAATCATTCAAGATTTCGTTTATCGCCATCGATGAGGCCCACTGTATCTCGGAGTGGGGCCACGACTTCCGCCCCGAGTACCGCAACATCCGCGCCACGCTCGACAGCATCGCCGCAGCGCGCAAGGAGCAGCGTATGCCCATCATCGCCCTCACGGCAACGGCTACCGACAAGGTGCGCATCGACATCAAGCGCAACCTCGGCATCGCCGACGCCAAGGAGTTCAAGAGTTCGTTCAACCGCCCCAACCTTTATTATGAGGTGAGGCAGAAGCAGAGCGACGAGGACACCGACAACCAGATTATCCGTTTCCTTAAGCAGCATCAGGGCAAGAGTGGCATCATCTACTGTCTCTCGCGCAAGAAGGTGGAGGAGCTGTCGGCCAAGCTGCAGCTCAACGGCTTCAAGGCCGCGCCTTACCACGCCGGACTGGAGACCGATAAACGTACGCAGACGCAGGATGACTTCCTCAAGGAGAACATCGACATCATCGTGGCCACCATCGCCTTCGGTATGGGTATCGACAAGCCCGATGTGCGCTTCGTCATCCACTACGACATTCCCAAGAGCCTCGAGGGCTATTATCAGGAGACGGGTCGCGCCGGCCGCGATGGCGGTGAGGGCATCTGTCTCGCCTTCTATTCGCCGAAGGACTTGAAGAAGCTCGAGAAATTCATGGAGAACAAAGGCGAGAACGAGAAAGAGATTGGCCGTCAGTTGCTTCAGGAAACGAAGGCTTACGCCGAGTCGAATGTCTGCCGCCGGAAGATGCTGCTCAACTATTTCGGTGAGGCCTACGACAAGGACAACTGCGGCAACTGCGACAACTGCAAGCATCCGAAGAAATACATCGAGGCCTCTGACGCACTGACCTGTGTGTTGGCTGCCATCAAGGCCGTCAAGGAGAACTTCGACCAGCAGTACATCATCGACTTCGTGCGTGGGCGCGCCACCGACAACATCGTGCGCCACGGCCACAACGAGCTCGAGGAGTTCGGCAACGGCAAGGCCATCAACAACGACAACTCCAACATCTGGAACCCCGTCATCCGTCAGGCGATGATTGCGGGGTATATCCGCAAGGACATTGAGCATTACGGACTGCTGAAGCTCACCGCCGCCGGCCGCGCTTATCTGAAGCATCCGCAGCCCTTCTCCGTGGTGCCCGACCGCGAGTTTGTCGACACCGACGAGGCAGGTGAGGGCGGTACGAGTGCGCTCGACGAGAACCTGCACAAGCAGCTCATCGCCCTGCGCAAGGATGTGGCGCGCAAACACAACCTGCCGCCGTACGTCATCTTCCAGGACATCTCGCTCACGCAGATGGCGACGAGTTATCCCCAGACCATCGAGGAATTGCAGCAGATACAGGGCGTGGGTCACGGCAAGGCCATGAAGTTCGGCAAGCCGTTTGTGGAGTTCATCAAGCGTTACTGCGAGGACAACGATATCGAGCGCTCCGACCTGATGCGTGTCATCACCATTCCGAATAAGTCGAAGCGTAAGCTCAAGATCATCGAGCTCATCGACAAGCGCATACCGCTTGAGGACATTGCCGAGTCGCAGGGCATCGGCTACGACGACCTGCTCGACGACATCGAGAGCATCGTCAACAGCGGTATGAAGGTCAACATTGACTATTACATCAACGACGACACGGTGATGGACCCCGACGAGGTGCAGGATATCCTCGACTATTACCGTGAGAGCGACACCGACGACATTGATAAGGCGATGGACACCGTCGACATCTACGACGATGAGGATGGTCTGACCGCTGAGGAGAAGGCCCGCCTCGTCCTCATCAAGTTCCTGTCGGAGGAGGGGAACTAAGGAAGACCAGAAGTCCAGAAGTCCGGAAGTCCAGTCATTACAATAAAGAAGTCCAGAAGTCCGGAAGTCCAGTCATTACAATAAAGAAGTCCAGAAGTCCAGAAGTCCGGAAGTCCAGTCATTACAATAAGCAGCCAGTGTAGTGGCCGGTCTTGTGCCGGCCACCAACCGCCTTGCGATAGCTATGGTATCGAGTCGCGATAACTATGGTATGACGGTGCGATAGCTATGGTATCGCGGGGGCGATAGAGACTATAGAGACGCTGCACAGCAGCGTCCTACAGAACTGAACTCTGTGTGGGAGAGCAGGCATTCCTGCCTGTTTAAATAGTTTAGCCCGTCGCCAGGAATGGCGACGCTCCTACTACTGCTTATTGTAATGACTGGACTTCTGTCTTCCGCCTTCCGGACTTCTCTAATGACGGACTTCTCTAATGACATGGCTTCCCGTAATGACTGGACTTCTGTCTTCCGCCTTCCGGACTTCTCTAATGACATGGCTTCCCGTAATGACTGGACTTCCGGACTTCCGCCTTCTGGACTTCTACCTTTCAGGCTTCCCGTAATGACTGGACTTCCGGACTTCTGCCTTCCGGACTTCTCTAATGACCGGCCTTCAAAATCAAAATAGTTAAAAAAGTCTTTATCTATGTGCTATATCGGCGCTATATGAAAAATTATTGGTAAATTTGCACGCAATAAATTTCTAAAACATTCTGTTTATGTCATCATTTGTTGCGGATAAAATTGTGATGGATGGTCTGACCTTTGACGACGTCCTTTTAATTCCTGCTTATTCTGAAGTTCTGCCCAAAGAGGTGAGTTTGAAGTCGCGCTTCTCGCGCCACATCAGTCTTAATGTACCGTTTGTTACGGCGGCCATGGACACAGTGACAGAGTCTGCGATGGCTATCGCCATAGCGCGTGAGGGCGGTATCGGCGTCATCCACAAGAATATGACCATTGAGGAGCAGGCCCGTCAGGTGGCTATCGTCAAGCGTGCCGAGAACGGCATGATCTACGACCCCGTGACCATCCGCCGCGGCAAGACCGTGCGCGACGCCCTACGCATGATGGCAGAATATCATATCGGCGGCATTCCCGTCGTCGACGAAGACAACTATCTGGTGGGTATCGTCACCAACCGTGACCTGCGCTTCGAGCGTCATCTCGACAAGTTGGTTGACGACGTGATGACCAAGGAGAACCTCGTCACCACACACCAGCAGACCGACCTGTCGAATGCGGCCCAAATTCTGCAGGAGAACAAGATTGAGAAGTTGCCCGTGGTGGATGCCAGCAACCATCTCATCGGTCTGATTACGTATAAGGACATCACCAAGGCCAAGGACAAGCCCAATGCCTGCAAGGATGACAAGGGTCGTCTGCGTGTGGCTGCCGGCGTGGGTGTGACCAAGGACACGCTCGAACGTGCGCAGGCTCTCGTTGAGGCCGGTGTCGACGCCATCGTCATCGACACTGCTCACGGCCACTCCAAGGGTGTGGTCGGCAAGCTGCATGAGGTGAAGAACGCCTTCCCCGACATCGATGTCGTGGTGGGTAATATCGCCACAGGTGCTGCTGCTAAGTTCCTCATCGACAATGGCGCTGACGGCGTGAAGGTCGGCATCGGTCCGGGTTCCATCTGCACCACGCGTGTGGTGGCCGGCGTCGGTGTACCGCAGTTGAGCGCCATCTACGACGTGTACAGTGTGGTGAAGGACACCGATGTGCCATTGATTGCCGACGGTGGTCTGCGCTATTCCGGCGACATCGTGAAGGCCTTGGCTGCCGGTGGCAACTGTGTGATGATCGGTTCGCTTGTTGCCGGTACCGAGGAGAGCCCCGGCGACACCATCATCTACAACGGCCGTAAGTTCAAGAGCTACCGCGGCATGGGTTCGATGGAGGCCATGGGCCAGAAGAACGGTTCCAAGGACCGTTACTTCCAGAGCGACACCGTCGACGTGAAGAAACTCGTGCCGGAAGGCATCGCAGGTCGTGTGCCTTACAAAGGCACGGTGCAGGAGGTCATCTACCAGTTGGTGGGTGGACTGCGCTCGGGCATGGGCTACTGCGGTGCTCCGACGATTGACAAACTACATGACGCTAAGTTCACCCGTATCACCAATGCCGGCGTGTTGGAGAGTCATCCGCACGACATCACGATTACGAGTGAGGCGCCGAACTATTCAAGACCCGAATAAATTAAGCAATGAAGAAAATACATCTGGCCTTTCTGCTCTCGCTCGTCAGCCTCGTGTCGCCGGCTCAGAATGCTGACCCTGTGGTCATGCATATCAATGGCAAACCGGTGACCCGTTCGGAATTTGAATATTCTTACAATAAGAACAATTCCGACGGTGTCATTGACAAGAAAACGGTGAAAGACTATGTGCCGCTGTTTGTGGCTTATAAGCTGAAGGTTGAGGCAGCCCTCGACGCCAAGTTGGATACGGCGGCCTCGTTCAAACGTGAGTTTGCCAGCTATCGCGACCAACAGATACGGCCTGCGATGATCAATGATGCTGATGTTGAGGCTTTTGCGCGGAAGATCTACAAAGAGACCCAGGAGCGTATCGACTCGACAGGTGGCATGGTGCAGGTGGCCCATATCCTGATACTGACGCCTAAGGGCGCCACCGACAAACAGCAAAAGGCAGCGAAGGCCAAGATTGACTCCCTGTATAACGTGCTGAAGAAAGGTGCCGACTTCGCGGCTATCGCCAAGAAGTATTCCGAGGACCCGGGTTCGGCAAAGAATGGCGGCGAACTACCGTGGATTGTGAAAGGCAATACCGTCAAGGAGTTTGAGAATACGGCCTGGGCGCTGAAAGACGGTGAGATGAGCAAGCCGTTCGCCTCGCCCTACGGATGGCATATCATCCTGAAGAAGGCACACCGCAATTTCTACGATTATGCCTCACAGCGTGATGATATCTATCGGTTCATCAACGGCCGCAACCTGCGCGAGCAGATTATCAACCAGAAGCTCGACTCCATCGCCAAGGCTCAGCAGACCACGCCGGCCAAGGTGCTCGAGGCCAAGAAACTCGAGATGGAGCAGAAAGACCCCAGTCTGAAGTATCTCATTCAGGAATACCACGACGGGTTGTTGCTCTACGACATGGCCAACCGCACCGTCTGGGAGAAAGCCCAGAAAGACTCGGTGGGGCAGGAGAACTACTTCAAGAGCCATAAGGCCAAATACAACTGGACCGAGCCGCGCTTCAAGGGTATCGCCTACTGCGCCCGTCAGCAGGCCGACATCCAGCGGGTGAAGGATGCACTGAAGGATGTGCCTTTCAACAAGTGGGTTGACGTGTTGCGCAACACCTTCAACAACGACTCCGTGCTGCGTATCCGTGCCGAGAAGGGTATCTTCACCGAGGGTATGAACGCACAGGTCGACAAGGAGGTCTTTGGCAAGGACACCATCGCCAAACCCGTCAAGGACTATCCCTATACGGCGGTCTATGGCCGTAAGCTGTCGGCTCCCGAGAATGTCGACGATGTGCGCTCCGAGGTGGTTGCCGACTATCAGGAAGAAATGGAAAAGCAATGGGTCAACGCCCTTCGCAAGCGCTATAAGGTGAAGGTCGACGAGAGCGTACTCAAAACTGTCAATAATCATTAATCTATTCAATGAAGATAAACAAAAGCTCAATAGCCGTATCTGTCGTCCTCGGCCTTGCCCTGACGGCGGTGGCCGGCACACGTGGACTGCGCATGAACGCCAACGCTCCTGTTGGCGCCAAGGCTGACTCCGCCGTCACCGATACCACTGTCAAGAAAGAGGTGAAGATACCGGAGAACAGCGTCATCGACGAGGTCATCTGGGTGGTGGGCGACGAGCCTATCCTGAAGTCAGATGTCGAGCAGATGCGTATGCAGGGACTGGCCGAGGGCATCAACTTCGGTGCCGACCCCGACTACAGCATCCCCGAGCAGTTGGCTGTGCAGAAGCTCTTCCTTCATCAGGCGCAGATCGACTCCATCGACGTGCCTGAGGCCGATGTCGTGCAGGGCGTCAACCAGCAGATCAACCGTTGGATTGAGGCCGCCGGGTCGCAGGAGAAGCTCGAGGAATACCGTAAACAGAGCATCAACGACATGCGCAACGAACTGCACGATGAGTTCAAGAACCAGCAGCTCATCCAGCGTATGCGGCAGAAGTTGGTCGAGGACATCAAGGTCTCGCCGGCCGACGTGCGTGCCTATTTCCGCAACCTGCCTGAGGACAGCATTCCCTACGTGCCTACTGAGGTGGAGGTAGAGATTCTGGTCAATGCGCCGCGCATCAAGCAGAGCGAGATTAACCGCGTGAAGGATGAGCTGCGTAATTTCACCGACCGCGTGAACAAAGGAGAGACGACGTTCGCTACGTTGGCCCGCCTCTATTCCGAGGACCCGGGTTCGGCCCGTCAGGGTGGTGAGCTCGGCTATA
Source organism: uncultured Prevotella sp. (assembly GCA_900315835.1). Lineage (GTDB taxonomy): Bacteria > Bacteroidota > Bacteroidia > Bacteroidales > Bacteroidaceae > Prevotella. The sequence goes on along the minus strand of ONAR01000024.1, from coordinate 44,518 downwards.
CCGGCCGTGGCTTGCTCGACCCCGCGTTTGCCAATGTGGCGTTCAACCTGACCGACCCGAAGAAGATCTCGAAGATTGTAGAGTCCGACTTCGGCTACCATATCATCCAGCTCATCGACAAGCGTGGCGACAAGATCAACTGCCGCCATATCCTGCTCAAACCGAAGGTGTCGCCCGATGAGATTACTGATGCCGAGCATCGCCTCGACTCCATCACCAACGACATCAAATCCGGAAAGTTCTCCTTTGAGCAGGCAGCTACCTATCTGTCGGATGATAAGGATACGAAGAACAACCAAGGTCTGATGTCGAACAATACGGCCGACGGCATGACGTCGCGCTTCCAGATGAAGGACCTGCCGACAGAGGTGGCGCGTGTTGTGGATACGATGAAGGTGGGCGAGATCTCGAAGCCCTTCGAGATGGTCAACAACAAAGGCAAGACCGTTGTCGCCGTGGTGAAACTTAAGAGCCGTACGCCGGGTCACAAGGCCACCATCACCGAGGACTTCCAGGTGATGAAGGATGTGGTGCTCAACAAGGAGCGCGAGAACTTCCTCCACCAGTGGGTCGTGGATAAGATTAAACACACCTATGTGCGTGTGGCCGACCGTTATAAGAATGGTAAATACGAATATCAGGGTTGGATAAAATAAGACACAGCGCGTCTAACGCAAAGCAATATCGGGGGCATAGGACTGTCGTAGCGATGGTTCTATGCCTGCTTGTCCTTGGCCTGCTGAGTGCCATTGCTGCTCCGCAGCGCAGGCACCGTCGGGTCGTGGACGACCGCGTCTATCTTGTCCACTCCGATGTGCTGAAGTACGATATGTATGGTCCCAACCCCGAGGCGCAGATTGCCAAGGGTAAGGTGGTGTTCCGCCACAAGGGTGCCACGCTGATGTGCGACAGCGCCTATTACTTCCAGGCCTCCAACTCCTTCCGCGCCTTCGGTCATGTGCGCTACCGGCAGGGCGACACGCTGTCGCTGGCCTGCGACAACGCGTGGTATGACGGTATGGGGCAGATGATGGAGGCGCGTAAGAATGTCGTGCTCCGCCACCGCGGGCAGACGCTCCACACCGACAGCCTTAACTACGACCGCCTCTACAATACGGCTTACTTCTTCCGTGGCGGACAGCTCGTTGACGGCAAGAACCGGCTCAGCTCCGACTGGGGCGAATACAACACCGACACGAAGCGCGCCGTGTTCTATTACGACGTGCAGCTGCATACCCCACGCAACCGCGTCTCCACCGATACCCTCTACTACGATACGGGTAAGTCGATGGCACATGTCGTCGGACTCTACACGCCCAATAAGGGCTTGGGTAAGACGGGACCGTCGATTATCGTCAATAAGGACGGTAAGGTCAACACCACCGACGCCTGGTTTAATACCAAGTCGGACCGTGCGCGCCTCTTCGGCCGGTCCACTATCGTCAATAAGGAGAAGACCATCACGGGCGACACCTTATTCTATAATAGCAAGACGGGAGAGAACCGTGGCTACGGTAATGTGGTGTATGTGGACAAGAAGAACAAGAACGAGCTGACCTGCGGCGAGGTGGTCTATAATGAGAAGACCGGCAAGGGCTTTGCCACGCGCCGCGCCCTGGTCAAGGACTATTCGCAGAAGGACACGGTCTATATGCACGCCGACACGATGCGTGTGGAGACGTTCAACATCAATACCGACTCGGTCTACCGTAAGGTGCACTGCTACCGACGGGTGAGGGTGTTCCGCACCGACCTGCAGGCGGTGTGCGACTCGCTGGTCGGCAACAGCCGCGACTCGAGCATGACGATGTACCAGGACCCTATTGCCTGGAGCGGTCCGCGACAGCTGACGGGTGAGGTCATCAAGGTTTTCTCCAACGACAGCACCATCCGCGAAGCGCGTGTGCTGGGGCAGGCCTTGTCGATTGAGCAGATGCCCGACACCATCCATTACAACCAGATTTCGTCGCGCGATATCTATGCTTATTTTACCGACGGCAATATCCGACGGTCGGACGCCGTGAGCAATGTGCGCGCCATCTACTACCCGCAGGACAGCAAGGACAGTTCGCTCATCGGCCTCAACTACGTCGAGACCGACACCATGCGGATGTTCATCTCGCCCGAACGGAAGTTGGAGCGCATCTGGATGCCGAAGGCCACCGGTACGCTCTATCCTATGACACAGATTCCGCCGGGCAAGGAGAAACTCGACGTCTTTGTGTGGTTCGACTATATCCGACCGGTCGACAAGAACGATGTGTTCAACTGGCGTGGTAAGGCCAAAGGCACTGAGATCAAGGTGATAGAGCGCCATGCGCCGCCATTGCAGCAACTGTCGAAGAAACAAGCTGCGCCATCGGCTGCGTCATCCACTGCGGCTACAGCTACAACAGCGTCGGCGAGTGCTACGCCGGCAGCAACGCAAAAGTCTTCGGCGAAACCATCGAAAGTTGCGGCCGCATCGAAGCGCCGGTGAAATAAACGAGGAGGAAGCCTATGAATCTTTTGTTTCAGACCCGCAAGCCGCGCCGCTTCGAACATACGCCCATCTACTACAGTGAGCGTGAGGACCGGTTGCGGGAGATAACACAGCGGGCACGCCAGGAACTGGGGCAGCAAAACGAAAAAGCGCAGCCGTCGGCCTTCGAGGACGATATCCGCGGACGGTTCCGTCGTCGTCGCACCGCCACAGGGCCGTTGCGTCTGCTTCTCGGCTCCAACATCCTGTTGATTGTCTTTGTCGTGTTGCTGCTGATGCTTTTATTACTATTGACACTATGAGCGATATCATACAACTGCTGCCAGATACGGTGGCCAATCAGATTGCGGCCGGCGAGGTCATTCAGCGACCTGCGTCGGTCATCAAGGAACTGGTGGAGAATGCTGTTGACGCCGGTGCGAAGCGCATCGACGTGTCGGTCGTCGACGCCGGTCGTACGTCGATACAGGTCATCGACGACGGCTGCGGCATGTCGGAAACCGACGCGCGGCTGGCCTTCGAGCGTCATGCCACGTCGAAGATACGGCAGGCCAACGACTTGTTCAATCTCCATACGATGGGCTTCCGCGGTGAGGCCCTGCCCTCGATAGCCGCTGTGGCTCAGGTGGAACTGAAAACCAAGCAGCAGGGCGAGGATATCGGCACCGATCTGTGTATGGCCGGGTCGAAGGTGGTGTCGCAGGAGGCCTGTGCCTGTCCTGCGGGGTCCAACTTCATGGTCGAGAACCTGTTCTTCAATGTCCCTGCCCGCCGTAAGTTTCTGAAGTCGAATACGACCGAGCTCAATAATATCATCGCGGCCTTCGAGCGTATCGTGCTCGTCTATCCGAATATCACCTTTACTTTCCACAGCAACGGCACCGAGCTGTACGACCTGCGTGCCTGCGGTCTGCGCCAGCGCATCGTCGACGTCTTCGGCAAGCGCATCAACCAGGACCTGCTGCCCGTGAAGGTGGAGACGTCGGTGTGCCGCATCAGCGGCTTCGTGGGCAAGCCCGAGTCGGCCAAGAAGAAAGGCGCGCGGCAGTTCTTCTTCGTCAACGGCCGCTTCATGCGCCATCCTTATTTCAGCAAGGCCGTGATGACGGTCTATGAGCGTCTCGTGCCGCAGGGCGAGCAGGTGCCGTATTTCCTCTATTTCGACGTCGACCCGAAGGACATCGACGTCAACATCCATCCCACGAAGACAGAGATCAAGTTTGAGAACGAGCAGGCTATCTGGCAAATACTCTTCGCTGCCGTCCGCGACGCGGTGGGGTCGTTCAACGACGTGTCAACCATCGACTTCGATGTTGAGGGCAAGCCCGACATCCCCGTCTATACGCAGGGCGCGCAGTTCGATATGCCGAAGGTGGACTATAACCCCAACTACAATCCTTTCAAGGAGACGAGTGGATCGGGCAGCTTGGGCGGTTCGACGATGCACCAGAGCAAGTTGGGACAGGACTACATGGACAAGCCCGTCAGCCCCAAGGTGCCGGACCAGTGGGATACGCTCTATAGCGGACTCGACACGCAGCCGTCGCCCGACCATACGATGCTCTTCCCCGAGACGCCCTCCAGCGACGAGGGGCTGATAGAGGAGAAGTCACCCGTACACTACCAGTATAAGGGCCGCTTCATTATGACAGCGGTGAAGTCGGGGCTGATGATTATCGACCAGCACCGTGCCCACGTGCGCATCCTCTTTGAGGACTACCTGCGGCGGTTGAAGGCGCGTCAGATGCATTCGCAGAAGGTGCTGTTCCCGCAGTCGGTCGACTTCTCCGCGCAGGAGATTGTTACGCTGAGCCGCCTCAAGGATGACATCACGCAGTTGGGTTTTGAACTGACGTCGCTCGGCGGCAACACGTTCTCTATCAATGCCATCCCCGAGGGCTTCGAGGGCATTGACATTCCCGCGCTGCTTCATGACATCCTCTCGGAGACCGCCGAGGAGCAGTCGTCGGCTATCGAGCAGGTGCATGAGTCGTTGGCGCTGAGTCTGGCCCGTGCCGCCGCCATTCCTTACGGTGAGGTGCTGAACAACGACGAGATGGAGAAGGTCATCAACGGCCTCTTCCAGTGCGAGAACGTCAACTATACGCCTGACGGCAAAGCCACCCTCTGCATCCTTAAGCAGCGCGACATCGAGCAGATGCTGGGATAGAAGCGATAGCCGCTATCGACAATAGAAACCATAGCCGGTAGCGGGAATTTGCGCGGCTTGGGAGAAAAAATAAGGAAAACATTTGGCGGGAAGATAAAAATGCCGTAACTTTGCACCTGCAATTAGGACGGACGGTACGCGTATGTTCCTAAAAGGTATTCGGGCGTTTAGCTCAGTTGGTTTAGAGCATCTGCCTTACAAGCAGACAAGACGAGGACGGCGGTTCGAATGTCTTTTAACGAAAAATATTTCGGGCG
>ONAR01000024.1:0-39599 GCA_900315835.1 uncultured Prevotella sp. | reverse complement strand
CAAGCAGACAAGACGAGGACGGCGGTTCGAATGTCTTTTAACGAAAAATATTTCGGGCGTTTAGCTCAGTTGGTTTAGAGCATCTGCCTTACAAGCAGAGGGTCGGCGGTTCGAATCCGTCAACGCCCACAGGGGTGTTTCCTCGTGGCCCTTCGGGGCTGCGGGGATTTTTTATTTTTATTTAACCCTCATAATTCCTTATATCTTCTTGAGTTATCGGAAAGAATTCGTAACTTTGCAGCGTAAGATAGATAACAGATAATACGTATTATAACCATTTGATATGAACCTCGATGTATTGACAGCCATCTCGCCTATTGATGGCCGTTACCGTAACAAAACGCAGGCATTAGCCGATTATTTCTCTGAGTATGCCTTGATACGCTATCGCATCCGTGTTGAGATAGAATATTTCATCACCCTTTGTGAGTTGCCGTTGCCCCAATTGAAGGACTTCGACCACAGTAAGTTTGAGGCGTTGCGCGATATTTACCGCAACTTCGATGAGCAGGGTGCCCAGCGCGTGAAGGATATTGAGAAAGTGACCAACCACGACGTGAAGGCCGTGGAATACTATATCAAGGAACAGCTCGACAAGATGGGCGGCATGGATGCCTTTAAGGAGTTCATTCATTTCGGTCTCACCTCACAGGATATCAACAACACCTCCGTGCCTCTGGCCCTCAAGGAGGCCCTTCACAATGTGTTCTATCCTCATGTAGAGGAGCTTATCGCCCAGCTCCAGACCTATGCCGAGGAGTGGAAGGATGTGCCGATGCTCGCCAAGACCCATGGTCAGCCCGCATCGCCCACGCGGTTGGGTAAGGAGATAGAGGTTTATGTCTATCGCCTCACCGAACAGCTTAACACATTGAAAGCCAGCAAGATAACGGCGAAGTTCGGTGGTGCCACCGGTAACTTCAACGCCCATCACGTGGCTTATCCCAACTACGACTGGAAGGCTTTCGCCAATAAGTTCGTCAGCGAGAAGCTCGGACTGGAGCGTGAGCAGTGGACCACGCAGATCAGCAACTACGATTATCTGGCTGCTATCTTCGACGGCATCCGTCGCATCAACACCATCATCATCGACCTTGACCGCGACTTCTGGATGTATATCTCCATGGATTATTTCAAGCAGAAAATCAAGGCTGGTGAGGTTGGCTCCAGCGCTATGCCGCATAAGGTCAATCCTATCGATTACGAGAACAGCGAGGGCAACCTCGGTATGGCCAACGCCGTGCTGACGTTCCTCTCGACGAAACTGCCTATCAGCCGCCTGCAGCGCGACCTGACCGACTCCACGGTCCTGCGCAATATCGGCGTGCCACTCGGTCACAGCATCATCGCCATCGAAAGCACGCTTAAGGGCCTGCGCAAGCTCATCCTGCACCGGGAGAAGATTGATGACGACCTGAATAATACGTGGGCTGTCGTGGCTGAGGCCATCCAGACCATCCTGCGCCGTGAGGGCTATCCACATCCCTATGAGGCACTGAAGCAGCTCACGCGCACCAATACGGCAATGACCGAGGAGACCATTCACAACTTCATCCATACGCTCAACGTCAGCGACAGCGTAAAGGCTGAACTTTTGGCAATCACACCGCACAACTATACTGGCATGTAAGCCAGTCATTATTCATAATTAAGCCGCGATGGCTTACATTAATTGTTTTATTCATTAAATAGTATTCAGTTACATTAAAAAAGACACCATTATGGCAGAAGAGTTAGAAAACAAGAGCCAGGAAACACAACAGGATCCTAAGCAAGAAAGTAGCCGCGAGGGTTACACCCATCAAGGAGGATATCAGAAAGATTATCATCCAAGTACAGGCCGCACGCAGCGTCCGCGTATCCACACGCAGCGCCCCTATTCGGCTGACCACAGCACGTCGTCAGAGGAAGGAGGCTTCCGTCCCGCCGGTTTCGGTTCGGGGCTGGCCGGCGGTCAGAACCAGCGCCCGCAGCAGCGCGGCTATCAGCGTCAGGGCGGTTATCAGCCGCGTCCACGCTATAATGCCAATCAGGAGGGCGGCTATCAGCCGCGTCCCCGTTACAACAGTTACAATCAGGAAGGCAAGAGCTTTGAGGGCCAGCAGGGTGGTTACCAGCCTCGTCAGGGTGGTTACCAGCCTCGTCAGGGCGGCTATCAGCCCCGTCAGCAGGGTGGTTATCAGCCCCGTCAGCAGGGTGGTTACCAGCCTCGTCAGCAGGGTGGCTATCAGCCCCGTCAGCAGGGTGGTTACCAGCCTCGTCAGCAAGGTGGCTATCAGCCCCGTCAGCAGGGTGGTTACCAGCGTCAGGGCGGTTATGGCCGTCAGCAGGGTGGCTACCAGCGTCAGGGCGGTTATGGCCGTCAGGCTTATGGACAGCGCCCGGGCTATGATCCCAATGCCAAGTACAGCTTTAAGAAGCGTATAGAATATAAGGAGGATCATATCGATCCGGATGAGCCTATCCGTCTGAACAAGTACCTCGCCAACGCCGGCGTATGCTCACGCCGCGAGGCCGATGACTATATCGCAAAGGGCGAGGTGACCGTCAACGGCGAGGTGGTGACCGAGCTCGGCACCAAGGTGAAGCGCTCCGACGAGGTGATGTTCCAGGGTCAGCCTGTAACGATTGAGAAGAAGGTGTATATCCTGCTCAATAAACCCAAGGACTGCGTCACGACGAGCGATGACCCGCAGCAGCGTAAGACCGTGATGGACATCGTTAAGGGTGCCTGCCCCGAGCGCATCTATCCCGTGGGCCGTCTCGACCGCAACACCACCGGTGTGTTGCTGCTTACCAACGACGGTGAGTTGGCCAGCAAGCTCACCCATCCGAAGTTCTTGAAGAAGAAGGTGTATCACGTGTTCCTCGATAAGAACGTCACCGTGGAGGATCTGCAGAAGATTGCCGACGGCGTGGAGTTGGAAGACGGTGAGGTGCATGCCGATGCCATCGAATATGCCGATGAGCACGACCACAGTCAGGTGGGCATCGAGATCCACAGCGGCAAGAACCGTATCGTGCGCCGTATCTTCGAACACCTCGGCTATCACGTGGTGAAACTCGACCGTGTGCAGTTTGCCGGTCTGACCAAGAAGAACCTGCGCCGCGGTGACTGGCGTTTCCTCACCGAGCAGGAGGTGGAGATGCTCCGCAGCGGTATGTTTGAATAATCGGCTATTATACAGATAATCAGCTATACTAAAGAAGATAATGAGTAGTAGAACAAGAATTGTTGATGCACTCGCATGCACCAATTTCGGTCAGACCATTACGGTCAAGGGATGGGTTCGTTCCCATCGTTCCAGCAAAGCTGTTGACTTCATCGCGTTGAACGACGGCTCTACCATTAAGAATATCCAGATTGTTGTCAATCCCGAGAAGGTCGATGCCGACACCTTGAAGAGCATCACCACGGGTGCGTGCATCCGCGCCACCGGTAAGCTCGTCGAGAGTCAGGGCAAGGGTCAGAGCGTTGAGATACAGGACCCCGAGCTTGAGGTCTACGGTCTCTGCCCCAGCGACTATCCCATGCAGAAGAAGGGACAAAGCTTCGAATACATGCGCCAGTTCGCCCACATGCGCCTGCGTACCAACACGTTCGGTGCTGTGTTCCGCATCCGGCACAACATGGCCATTGCCATCCATAAGTATTTCCACGACCACGGCTTCTATTATTTCAACACGCCGCTCATCACAGCGAGCGATGCTGAGGGTGCTGGTGAGATGTTCCAGGTGACCACGCTTGACCTCGACCGTGTGGCCAAGAGCGGTAAAGTGGAGTACGATAAGGATTTCTTCGGCAAGAAAACCAACCTCACCGTATCGGGCCAGCTCGAGGGTGAGCTGGGTGCCACGGCCTTAGGTGCCATCTACACCTTCGGTCCCACCTTCCGTGCCGAGAACAGCAATACGCCGCGCCATCTGGCCGAGTTCTGGATGATTGAGCCGGAGGTGGCCTTCATGGACAAGGACGAATTGATGGACCTCGAGGAGGACTTCATCAAGTACTGCGTGCAGTGGGCATTGGATAACTGCAAGGACGACCTCGAGTTCCTCAACAAGATGATTGACAAGACGCTCATCCAGACCTTGGAGAGCGTGGTGAAGGAGGACTTCGTACGTCTGCCTTATACCGAGGGCTTCAATATCCTGAAGAAGGCTGCCGAGGAAGGTCATAAGTTTGAGTTCCCCGTCACCGAATGGGGTATGGACCTCGCCAGTGAGCACGAGCGCTACCTCGTGGAGCATCACTTCAAGCGCCCTGTCATCATGACCGACTATCCGACTGAGATCAAGGCGTTCTATATGAAGAAGAACCCCGATGGCAAGACCATGCAGGGTACCGACGTCCTCTTCCCGCGTATCGGCGAGATTATCGGCGGTTCCGTCCGTGAGGAGAACTATCAGAAGTTGCTCGATGAGATTGAGCGCCGTCATATGAAGGAGTCCACCTACAGCTGGTACCTCGACACCCGCAAATACGGTTCGTGTCCTCACGCCGGCTTCGGTCTTGGTTTCGAGCGTCTCATCCTCTTCGTGACGGGTATGCAGAACATCCGTGACGTCATTCCGTTCCCGCGTACACCGAAGAACGCAGAGTTCTAAGTGAGGGAATTCAACAAACAATAAATAAACGGCCTACCCTCGTTCGGGGATAGGCCGTTTTTTTTTATATTACGAGAACCCATACGAGGGAAATTCTTTATCCCTGCCACTGAATATTCATCATCATTTTTCATCACATGCGATTTGCTTTCATTATCTTCCTCCTGTTGCCCATCGCCGGTCAGACTTACGTCTCGTGGCGCGTGTGGCAGTTGCTGCCGTCTATCCTCTGGCTGCGCATCGGCGTCGTGGCGTTGATGACGCTGGCGTTTCTGACCTTCTTCGTTGCCATGTCGGGTGTCATCGACCGTTGGCCTATGCCGTTGGCTACCGCCACCTATGAGGTAGGTACGTCGTGGTTGATGATACTGCTCTACCTCTTCCTCGCCTTCGTGTTGATGGACCTCTTGTGGCTTTGTCATGTGCTGCCCGCCGATTGGGTTCACGCCAACGCCTGGATGTCGGCAGGTCTCTTCGTGGGCTTGGTTGCACTGTTCACCTACGCTTACTTCCATTATAATGACAAGCAGCGGGTAGAGATGACGGTGAAGACCGACAAGGTGCTCGACCGCGAGTTGAAGTTCGTGCTGGTCAGCGACCTGCATCTCGGCTACCATAACCAGCGCGCCGACCTCCACCGTTGGCTCCAATTGTTGAAGGCCGAGAAGCCCGACGCCATTCTCATTGCGGGTGACCTCATCGACGGCAGTTACCGTCCTGTGGCGGAGCAGCGTATGGCCGAGGAGTTTCGTGCGCTCGACATCCCCGTCTTTGCCTGTCTGGGCAATCACGACTACTACACTGGTCTGAGCAACGACCTGCAGTTTTGCCGTCAGGCAGGCATTCAGGTGCTGCGTGACGAAGCGGTGTTCTTGGATGGAATAGGGGATATTACGTTGGTGGGGCGTGACGACCGCACCAACTTGCACCGTAAGCCTTTGGCGGAGATTGTGCGTGGTGTCGACAAGAGCCGTTTCCTCTTGGAGCTCGACCATCAACCTTACCATTTGGAGGAAGCCGAGCAGGCGGGCATCGACTTTGAGTTCGCCGGCCACACCCACTATGGGCAGGTCTGGCCTATCAGTTGGATTACCGATGCCGTGTATGAGGATGCGTTCGGTCCGTTGCAAAAGAGTAAGACGCGGTATTACGTCAGCTCAGGACTCGGCATCTGGGGGGCGAAGTTCCGCATCGGCACGCAATCGGAGTATCTGGTGCTGAGGATAAGGAGGAAGTAGAAACTTATGGCCGCTGCACGGAGAACTTGATGGGTTTAATGGGGTGATGGGTTTAATGGGGTGAATGGGTTTAATGGGGTGATGGGTTTAATGGGGTTGATGGGTGGTGTTTTTTGTCGGCTCCATGTGGATGTTGATGATGGTGTCGGGGCCGAATGCCTGGCGCAGGCGCTGCTCGATGTTGCTGGCGTGGTCGTGGGCAATGTAGAGCGGGGTGTCGGGCGGCATGCGTAGGTGCATCTCGATGGCGATGCGGTTGCCGATGCGGCGTGTGCGCAGGTGATGAACCTCGCTCACTGTAGGCTCTTCCTCAACGAGTTGCACAATCTTGTTCTCTATATCGTCGGGTAGACTCACCTCAAGCAGTTCCTGTACAGCTTTTACAATCATCTGCCAGGCCGTCTTGATGATGAAGAAACTCACGGCAATGGCGGCCAATGGGTCGAGGATGGCCCAGCGGTTGCCGAGCAGGATGGCGCCGCCGATGCCTACGGCAGTGCCTATCGACGACAGCGCGTCGGAGCGGTGATGCCAGGCGTTGGCCACGACGGCGGGAGAGTCGCACTCACGTCCCACCTTTGCCGTGAAGCGGTAAGCCCACTCCTTCAGTGCGATGCTCAGCAGGGCGGCCACGAGGGCGATGACGCCGGGCTGCGGCAGAGTGTGGCCGTTGAGGCTCTGCCACACCTTGGCTATTCCGTTGTAGCACAGCAGTAGACCCACGACGAACAGAGCGACCCCGATGATGGCCGTGGCCAGCGTCTCGTACTTGCCGTGGCCGAAGTCGTGGTCCTTGTCGATGGGGCGGCTGCTGAGCTTGACAAAGGCCAGCACCACGATGTCGGTGAGGAAGTCGGACAGCGAGTGGACGGCGTCGGCTATCATGGCCGCCGAACCGCCCACGATGCCGGCAACGAACTTAAACACCAGCAGAAAGACGTTGATGGCCGAGCCGGCGAGCGTCACACGGTAAATCCTACGCTCCCGATTATCAGTTGATTCTGTCATCTTTCAAACTAAACTAATCCTTCTTTTCTTGATTGCTTATACTAAACTAATCCCCGTCTCCTCAAGGGTGATGAGGCGGCGCTTATACAGTTCGCCGATGGCCCGCTTGTAAGTTTTCTTGCTTACCTGGAAGCGGCGCTTGATGTCCTCGGCATCGCTCTTGTCGCCGAGGTCGCAGTGGCCGCCGTTGTCCTTAAGCCATTGCAGCAGTGTCTCGGCGAAGTCGGTGGTCAGACGGCGTCCCGTAGGCTGCAGGGTGACATCGACCTTGCCGTCGGGACGGACGTTTTGGATGTAACCGTCGATGCGGTCGCCCGTATGGATGTACTGGAAGATCTGGTCCTGATAGACGAGACCGCCGAAGTGGTTGTCGATGATGACCTTGAAACCGAGGTCGGTCTTCTGCCATACCAGCAGACTCACCTGCTGGCCGGGCCGCAGTCCACCCGTCTCGTTGGGATTATCGAGCCAACGGTCGACCTTCGCCGTGGCGGCAATGCGGTAACTCTCCTTGTCGATATACAAGTAGACGATGTAGCTCTCGCCAATCTCCATCTTCTTTTTCTGCTCATGGAAGGGACAGAACACGTTCTTCATTAGTCCCCAGTCGAGGAAGGCGCCGTATTCGTTCACCCACGTGCATTTCAGGTAGGCGAAGTCGCCCACCTTGGCCAGAGGCGTCTCGGTGGTAGCGATGGGCCGCTCCTCCTGGTCGAGATAGACGAAGCAGCGCACCTCGTCGCCGACCTTCGTACCTTTGGGCACGTATTTCTGTGGCATGAGGATTTCGCCTTCCTTATCGCCGTCGAGGAAGACGCCGAAGGTCTCCTCGCCTCCGAAGGCATGGGGGTTGGGGCGTGTGGCCGGGCGCAATACCTTCAATGTGTTGTAGTCTCCGAGATGTATCATATGATGGATGGGGTTGATGGGTCGGATGGATCGGATGGGGTTGATGGGTCGGAGGAAGGCGCCGGAATGGAGAGCAGACCGTCTTTCATGTGGATGGTGCGGTCGGTGAGGGCGGCGAGCGACTCGTCGTGCGTGACGATAACGAAGGTCTGTCCGAACTTGTCGCGGAGGTCGAAGAAGAGCTGGTGGAGCTCTGCCTTGTTCTTCGAGTCGAGGCTGCCCGACGGCTCATCGGCCAGAATGACCGACGGGTTGTTGACCAATGCACGGGCAACGGCCACGCGTTGTTTCTCACCGCCCGACAGCTCGTTGGGCTTGTGTGAGGCGCGGTCGGCGAGTCCCATAAACTGCAGCAGTTCCTCGGCGCGCGCCTTCGCCTCCTTGCGGCCCTTGCCGGCGATGAAGGCGGGAATCATGATGTTCTCCAGTGCGGTGAACTCCGGCAGCAGCTGGTGGAACTGGAACACGAAGCCGATATGCAGGTTGCGGAAGTCGGCGAGCTTCTTCTGCGAGAGGCCGCAGACGTCGATGCCGTCGATGACGATGGTGCCCGTGTCGGGCTTCTCCAGCGTGCCGATGATTTGCAGCAGTGTGGTCTTGCCCGCACCCGACGGACCGACGATGCTCACCACTTCGCCTTTGTCGATGTGCAGGTCGATGCCTTTCAGCACCTGGAGTTTGCCAAATGATTTGGTAATGTTATGAATGTCAATCATGCGATTTATGATTTATATATCGTTTTAATATCGTGAGGTGCCGCATCAGCCAGTTGCCGAAGACGACGTAAGCCGATGTCTCCTCAGTATGTTGCGGCTGGGCGAAGGTCATGGTCGACTTGTCGTCGCCGTACTGGTCGGGGAAGATGATGACGAGGTTCTTGCCGTTGAAGTATTTTGTCAGTTCCTCGGGCAGCCGTTCCATGGCCGTCTTGTAGCTGACGGTGCCTTTTCGGGCCGTGACGACGACGAACAGATGGTCGTCGGCGATGGTCGAGGCCAGCTTGGGCAGCTCGTTCCAGTGGGGCATCTCCACATAGACGGCGCGCACGTTGGGGTGGCGGTTCTGCACGAACTGGTTGACCATCTGCAGCGTGTCCATGCGGCCGTTGAACTGCACGCGGCATTCCAGGTTCTCGGCAATGCGCGACAGCCGCTCGAGCCATCGGTAGAAGCCCGGCTCGTACTGCGCGCGCGACGGCACGGCCACCTGGATGCGGCGCAGCGTGTTGAGCGGGTGGTAGAGGCGCGCCATGAAAATCTGCCGGTTGAGGCCGTTGAACAGGCTCTGGTGGAACTGTCCCCAGAACTTCGGCGACACCTGCTCGTGCATGTGCATGCCGATGAGGATTTCCGAGGCCTGGAACTCCTTGAAGGCATGCTTGATGCCGTTGGCGATGTTGGCCGCCACGCGCACCTGCGTCTGTATGGGCACGTCGGCTGCGGCTGCATACTGCTCCACCTGCCGCAGGATGTCCGTGCCTTCTTTCTGGTTGCGCCGCATGTTGTCGTCGTCATACACCACGTTGAGGGCCACGATGGGGCGGTGGAGCTTCGGGTTGCGGGCCATGATGGCCATGCTTATCAGACTGTTGGCGTACTCCTTGTATTTCACCGGCACCAGTATCTTCTCGTCGTCATCTGTGTGGTCCTCCGACGGCATCAGCCTGTCGCGGAGCGTGATGCGCTGTGCCGCCCAGTCGGTGACCAGCGAGGAGATGATGCAGGTGAAGAGGATCATGATGACAATGCCGTTGAGCATGTTCTCGTCGATGAGCGGACTGCCGCCGGGCGTGCGCATGCCCATGCCGACGATGACCATGGCGATGGCGCCGGCGGCGTGGGCCGAGGTGAGGCCGAACATCATGTGGCCCGAGCTGCGCGGCAGACGGAACAGACCGGCGGCGGTGTAGGCGGCCAGCGCCTTGCCCAGTGTGCCGAAGACCACGATGCAGCCCACCACCCACAGGATGGCGCCGCCGCCGAAGAGCAGGCGGACGTTGATGAGCATGCCCACGCCGATGAGGAAATAGGGGATGAAGATGGCGTTGCCGATGAACTCGATGCGGTTCATCAGCGGCGAGACGTGGGGGATGTAGCGGTTGAGCACCAGTCCGGCGAAGAAGGCGCCGAAGATGCCCTCCAGTCCGACCACCTCGGCCAGGGCGGCACTGAGGAAGAGGATGGCCATGACGAAGATGAACTGCATCACGGCGTCGCTGTAGCGTCTGAGAAACCAGCGCGTGAGGCGCGGCACCAAGGTCAGCATGATGGCCACATAGAGCATCGCCTTGCCGATGAACAGCAGCCAAAAGCCGGCCGTGGCATTGCCTGAGGCTGAGGCCACGAGTGTGGCCAGCACGATGAGGGCGATGAGCAGGCTTAGCATCGTTGAGCCCACGCTCAGGATGACGCTCGGCTTCTGCTGCAGGCCGTAGCGCGCCACGATGGGGTAGGATACCAGCGTGTTGGACGACATGATGCAGCCCAACAGCAGGGCGGCAAACGGCGTGTAGGCCAGCAGGCTGATGCCCATGAGATAGGTGATGACGAACGGCAGGATGAACGTGAGCAGGCCAAAGACGAGCGTGCGCCACTTGTTGCGCCGCAGGCCTTCCATGTCCATCTCGAGCGAGGCGAGGAACATGATGTAATACAGGCCCACGCGCCCGAACAGCTCAAAACTCGCGTCGCGCGCCAGGATGTTGAAGCCGTATTTGCCCACTGCCACACCCGCCAGCACCATGCCGATGATATGCGGTATCCTCAGTTTGCCCATGATGATAGGAGCAAAGAGGATAATCAGCAACACCACGAAGAAAATCAGCGTGGGGTCGGTGATAGGAAAATAACTGGACAGGTGTGCCATAATCGGATGCCGTATCTATTGCGTCAGAACGACAACAAAGATAAGCAAAAATAATGAACTACCACTCCCCGCATGCGATTTTTTTGATGCTGGCGGCATAATGATGACTTAGCCCAAGGTCAGAGATGACTTAGCCCAAGGTCAGGCCCCGTGCTGCATGTCGGATGCGTTGACGCAGATCTTGCCCACCTCGCCGTCGAAGTCCTCCTTGTTCTTTGCCTTTTTCTTGACCGATGAGCGGTAATTGTAGATGGTCTGCGGCGAGAAGAAAAGGACGGAGGCAATCTCGGAGCTCTCCTTCACGCCAAGGCGGATGAGGGCATAGATGCGCTGCTCGTTGGACAGTTTGTCCTCGCCGGGGTCGTCGAGCTGTCCGTCGTCCGTGAGCAGACTGTTGAGCTCGGTCTTGAAGGTGGGGTAGAGGGCAAGGAAGCATTTGTCGAAGTTGGTGCGGAAGATGGTGGCGTCCTCCTCCGACAGGCGTGACGATGACACCGTTGACAGCAGGTCCTTGACCTGGTTGGCGATAATCTTTCGCCTGACCAGCTTGGTGTAGTTGTTCAGCCGGTTGATGAATTTGGCGCAGAGGTCGATGTAGAGCTTCACCAGCCGGTCACGTTTGATGTTGGTGTTGAGCAGCTCGGTGTTGTCGGTTCCGAGCTGGCTGTTGAGCACAGACAGTTTCTGGTAGTTGTCGGCCAGCTGCCGCCGCTGCAGGGCCATCTTCTTGTTTTGCCTGAAAATATAGTAGATGGCCGACATCAGCAGCACGGCGAGCAGGGCGACGGCCACATTGATGAGTGTGAGGATGTTGTTGCGCTGCTTGAGTATCGACTCGTACGACGAGACGATGGTGGGCAGCTTCTGCGAGATTTCGAGGATGCGCAGCCGGGCGTTGTACGACTTGGCGTCGTCCATAGAGATGTTGATGTAGCGCACGGCATTGTTGATCTGGTCCTTGTGGTATTTGAAGAGGTAGGTGGCGAGGTTCTGCAGCGCCAGGTTCTCCTTGGTCGTGCAGATGACGTCGCTGCAGCTGGCCTCCACGAGGTATTTCTCGTAGTGCAGGGTGTCCTTGGTACCCAAGTAGTTGAGGGCCAGGGCGAAGGCGGTCATCGCGTAATAGCGCGAGGCCCTGGGCAGCCGCTTGATGGCCTTGAGGTAGTAGTGCCTTGCCTTGGCGTCGTTCTTCTCCACGTAAACCTCGTATTCACCTTTATAATAGTCGTATTCGGGCGCGCGCTTGTCCATTAGGGGCATGGCCTTGCGAAGGTAGGCCGAGGCCATGTCGCTGTACTTTGGCGAGAAAAGCTCGTTGGAGCAGTAGTTGGCCCAGTAGCTGTAGAGCCGGAAGCGGACGATGTAGTTGCGCAGCTGCAGTGACGGCTCAACGCCTTCGTTGCTGATGCTGTCGAGCAGGTCCTCGGCCTCGCTGTACAGACCGCCTATGGAATAAAGCTCGGCTTTCTCCAGCCGTGACAGCTGACTGTAGTAGGAGTCTCCGATTTTTTGGCCAGACGGTACGAGTTGTTGACACAGGCCGCCGCCGAGTCATAGTTGAGTACATAGTACTGGTCGTAGAGCTGCTGGTAAATCTGGAGCCTCATCTTGGGGTCTCGCGTCGTGGAGAGATACGACTTGAGCTGCTGGATGTGCTGAAACTTCTCATTCGTGTACTGGTTTCTCCTGGCCAATACCTCGTCAAGGCCTCTCAGAAGTTTTTCGGTCTGCGTCTGGGCTTGCGCCGCGGCGGCGAGCAGGAAAAACAGCATTAAAGTGAAGACACTCTTGTTCATTTTGTCGATAATTACGGTATCGGATGCAAAGGTAATCAAATTCATTTAAATTTGTTTGTCTACTTGACCTTTTTTATAGTGTGTTTGAATTGACTGATAGTTAGATGGTTATAAAAACATCTTACTACCGGTGTCCTACTTCACTTATACTTTCGGATAGAGCGTGTATAGAATTTCTTTAATTTTGCTACCGAAAGTTAAAACAACGCAGTCAAGACCACCGCAGACACACGGCTATATATAAAAGGTGAAAGCCTTCTCCACGATGATAAAGCCGCTGATAAAGTCGAAAAACCAGAAAACTGATTATACAATACAGATGAAACAAACAATTATTTGCACCTTTGCGTTAGCCTGTATGCTGACCAGTGGGGGGCATCAACGCCTTTGCCTTGCCGGCACCGTTGCAGGGGACGCAGCAGACCAAGGCCGCCTCTGCTCCGATCAGGGTCAGCGGTACGGTAACTGATGAGAACAACGAGCCGCTGATTGGCGTTTATGTCAGGGTGAAGGGCGGCGACGCCTCGGCCATTACCGATGTCGACGGTCATTTCTACCTGGACGTGCCCGGCAGGAACAGCGTCATGCAGTTCTCCTATGTCGGCTTCAAGAAGCAGGAGATTACCGTCGGCAAGGAGATCAGCTTCAACGTCGTGATGAAGGAGGACAAAAACGAGCTGCAGGAGCTTGTGGTCACCGGCTTTGCCTCGCAGAAGCGCCTCTCGGTGGTCGGCTCCATTCAGACCATCCAGCCCAGCGACCTGCAGGTGGGCTCGTCGCGCTCGCTCAGCAACAACCTGGCCGGCCAGCTGGCGGGCATCATTGCCGTGAAGCCGTCGGGCGAGCCGGGATATGACGACTCCAACTTCTGGATTCGCGGTATCTCCACCTTTGGCAGCGGCAGCAAGCCCCTGGTGCTCATTGACGGCGTGGAGCGCAGCCTGAACGACATCGACCCGGCCGAGATAGAGTCGTTCTCAGTGCTGAAGGATGCCTCGGCCAGCGCCATGTACGGTGTGCGCGGCGCCAATGGTGTCATCATCATCAACACCAAGCGCGGCGAGGTGGCCAAGCCGTCGGTCAACTTCCGTGTGGAGCAGTCCATACAGACGCCTACCAAACTGCCGCAGTTTGTGGGCGCCGCCGAATACATGAACCTCCTCAACGAGCTCAATCCGGGCATGTTCTCCAAGGACCAGGTGCTGAAGACCTATACGGGCTACGACCGTGACCTCTATCCTAACGTGAACTGGCTCGACGCCATCACCAAGGACTATGCCTACTCGACGCGCGCCAACATGACCGTCTCGGGCGGCACCAAGATACTCCGCTACTCGCTGACAGCCTCGGTCTATCACGAGGACGGCATCATGGAGACCGACCCGACGCTCGACTACGACACGGGCAGCAAGCTCACCCGCTACAACATGCGCGCCAACGTCGACCTGAACCTTACGCCGACGACCCTGCTGCGCTTCAACATCGGCGGCTATCTGCAGAACCTGCGCAAGTCGAACAGCAGCACCGACGAGGTGTTTTCCAAAGCCTTTGAGACCCCGCCTTACGTTCATCCCACGCGTTATTCCGACGGCACCATCCCCATCGCCTCGGTCGAGCGCTACAACCCCTGGGCCATGAGCACGCAGCAGGGCTACTACCGCAGCGGCCACGCGCAGATACAGTCGCTCTTCTCGGTGGAGCAGGACCTGAAGATGCTCCTCGAGGGACTGAAGGCCAAGGTGGTGTTCTCATTCGACAACTACAGTGAGAACTTCGTCACCCGCGGCCGCACGCCCGACTATTACAGCGTGGCGCATTCCCGCGACGCATCGGGCAACCTCGTTCATTCCATCCTGAAGTACGGCACCGAGGCCCTTTCCCATTCCAGCAGCGCCAATTTCGGCAACCAGAGCACCTACCTTGAGGGCTCGCTGTCTTACGACCGCGTGTTCGCCAAGAAGCACAGCGTCAACGCCCTGTTTCTCTACAACCAGCGCAGCTACGACTGGGGCGACGTGCAGCCCAAGCGCACACAGGGCATTGCGGGTCGTCTGTCATATACCTACGACAACCGCTACATCGGTGAGTTCAACTTCGGCTACAACGGTTCCGAGAACTTCGCCAAGGGCCACCGCTACGGTTTCTTCCCGTCCATCGCCCTGGGTTACGTCATCTCTGAGGAGAGCTTCATGGCTCCCCTGCGCGGTACCATCAACCTGCTGAAACTCAGAGGCTCAATCGGTAAGCTGGGTAATGACGACATCGGCGGCCGCCGCTTCGCCTACATCACGACCATCAACACCAACGCCTCAGGCTACAACTGGGGCTACAAGGGCGACTACTACCGTGGCGGCATCCAGGAGGGCGACTACGGCGTGGCCGACCTCACGTGGGAGACCTCGGTGAAAACCAACCTCGGACTTGAGATCGGACTGTGGAATGCCCTTAACGTGCAGGTCGATTTCTTCAAGGAGCACCGCACCAACATCTTCATGCAGCGCAGTACGATACCCACGCAGGTGGGCTACATCAACAGCCCCTGGGCCAACTACGGCAAGGTGGACAACCACGGTGTTGACGCCTCCGTCACCTATCACAAGCGCATCAACAAGAACCTCGAGCTCAGTGCCCGCGGCAACTTCACCTATGCCCGCAACAAGATCATTGAGAAAGACGAGCCCGAGAGCATCAAGGGCACCTACCGCTCCATCACCGGCCGCAGCATCAACACGCTGTGGGGCTACCAGGCCGTGGGCCTCTATACGGCCGACGACTTCGACGCCGACGGCAACGTGAAGGCCGGACAGCCCCAGCCGCAGCTCGGCGCCAAGGTGCGCCCCGGCGACATCAAGTACAAGGACATGAACGGCGACAACATCATCACCGACCAGGATGAGGGCTACATCGGCGGCACCTCAGACCCGCGCATCGTCTATGGCTTCGGCGGCAACGTGAAATACAAGGCCTTCGACTTCAACTTCTTCTTCCAGGGCACGGGCGACGCCTACCGCATCATCGGCGGCAACAGCTACTTCATTCCCGGAAGCGGACAGGGCGTGCTGGGCAACATCTATTCCAACTACAACGACCGCTGGACCGAGGACAACCCCTCGCAGAACGTGTTCTGGCCGAGGCTGTCGTCGAACGAGAACCCCAACAACAATGTCGCCTCCACCTGGTGGAAAAAGAACATGAGCTTCCTCAGGCTGAAGATGGTCGAGGTGGGCTTCACCCTGCCGCAGGCCTGGACCAACAAGATCTACGGGAAGAACATCCGCTTCTATGTGAGCGGCAACGACCTGTTCTTCCTCTCCAAATTCAAGTTGTGGGATCCCGAGCTTGCCACGTCAGACGGTCTGAAGTATCCGTCCATGCGCTCAGTCATGTTCGGAATGGACCTTACCTTCTAATTGCTTGGAAATAATCATAAGGAAACATAGTCATGAAACGATTCAAAACATACATTATCATACTGGCAGCCTGCCTGCCGCTCCTCTCTTCCTGCTCCGATTACCTCGACAAGGAGTCGGATACGGAACTGGACATGGAGAATGTGTTCAATGACAAGACGCATGTGGAGCAGTGGCTCGCCAATGTCTATTCAGCCATTCCCGACTGCTACGACGGTTATCTTTTCGACCTGGGCTGGATGCTCTTTGGCGACGACGCCACCATCCCAGAGCGTTACCGGCAGTTCGGCAACCAGGTCATCCCCATGATACTTGGCGAGTGGACGCCGGCCAGCGACTGGAACGGCAACTACTGGGCCCTGCTGCCGCAGCGCATCCGCGAGGCCAACATCTTCCGCGAGCAGGCGCATGCCCTTGTCGACCAGGACATCTCGGAGCGCGAGATGACCTATATGAAGACGGAGTGCCGCTTCCTGCAGGCCTACTACTATTACCTGCTGGCCAACACCAACGGCCCCATCCCCTTCAAGCCCGACTACGTGTGGCCCGTCAACGCCTCGCTCTCCGACATGATGGAGACGCAGACACCCTATGAGGATGTGATCAAGTGGTGCTCCGACGAGATGCTGGCCTGCTCCAAGATTTTGCCGGCCCGCTACAGCGAGTCACAGAAATACGGCCGCATCACCTCGCTGATGTGCCTGGCCATCCGCGCCCGCATGCTGCTGTTCGACGCCAGTCCGCTGGTCAACGGCAACAGCGACTACGCCAACTTTGTCAATGCCAACGGCGAGCATCTCTTCAGCACCCAGTACGACGCCGGCAAGTGGCGCGTGGCTGCCGACGCCTGCAAGGACCTCATCGACAAGGCCGAGGCTTCCGGCCACAAGCTCTACATCGAGTATGCCGACGAGGGCAAGACCACCATCGACCCCTTCCTCTCCTACGAGAACGCGTTTCTCAAGAGCGAGGATGCCGGCAACACCGAGATACTCTTCGCCCGCCCGTCGGTCAACTACCAGAACTATGAGCGCAACGCCACGCCTAACGGTTCGGGCGGTAACGGCGGCTTCGGCGTGACCCAGAGCCTCGTTGACGCGTTCTTCATGGAGAACGGACTGCCCATCACCGACCCCGACTCGAAGTACGAGGAGACGGGCTTCTCCACGGCCGACGAGCATCGCTCCGGCACCAAGTTCGAGGCCGAGAACGGCAACTGCATCACCAAGTCTGGCACCTACAACATGTATTGCCACCGCGAGCCGCGCTTCTATGTGTCGGTCAACTTCAACGGGGCCTACTTCCCCTCTGAGGACCGCCAGTACAACTTCTTCAACGGCGGCGCCGACAACAACCACACCCACGACGCTCCGCAGAACGGCTACCTGATGCGCAAGCGCGTCAACCCCAAGGACAACATCAAGCAGAACTCCTACAACTACCGTCCGGGCATCATCTACCGCCTGGCCGAGGCTTACCTCAGCTACGCCGAGGCCCTCAACGAGTGCGACCCGGGCAATGAGGAAATACTCACCTATCTCAACAAGATCCGTGAGCGTGCCGGCGTGCGCCAGTACACCACCGGGGCCACCGACAACAACTACATCCACGTCAACCTCGCCGACCAGGACGCCATGCGCAAGCTCATCCATGCCGAGCGCCGCGTGGAGCTCTGCGCCGAGGGTACCCGCTACGACGACCTGCGCCGCTGGAAAGAGGCCGAGACCACGCTGTCGGGCGACTTCTACGGCATGAACTTCGACGGCAAGGACGCCTCGAGCTTCTACCAGCGCAAGCCCTACATCAAGCGCGTCTATCGCAAGGCTTACTATTGGTTCCCCATTCATCAGACGGAGATTGACAAGAACCCGAAGCTGGTGCAGAACCCCTATTGGGATCAGTTGAGCAAGTAATCGGTAATCTATAATCACAAGACAAGAAAATGAAAAAGCAGTTATTACATATCTTCCTCCTCCTGCTGTCGGTCGCGGGCTTCACGGCCTGCAACTCCGACGACGATGCCTATTCCCTCACCCGGCCGGAGGATGTCATGCAGCTCAAGAGTACGCCTGACACCGCCATCACGCTGACCGCCGACAAGGCGCAGGAGACGGCCGTGACGTTCACATGGAACGCGGCCTCCAATCTGTCGGGCGATGTGGTCTATTACCTCCAGATGGGCATTGACGGGTCGGACACCTACACCACCGACACCATCCGCCTCGCCCCCGACGTGCGGTCGTACGCGCTCACCACGGCGCAGCTCAACCGCATGCTCACCGGCTGGAACGGTGTGGCAGGCACGCCGACCTCTTTCCAGGTGAGGCTCATCGCCATGCAGCCCGAGGCAGCCGTCTACCAGTTGCCTGAGACCAGCACGCTGACGCTGTCCGTCACCCCCTACGACCAGCCCAGAAACGAGCTGTTTATCAGCGGCACGGCCAATCCAGCAGGCAGCAGTCTCGTCAACGCGGTGAAGATGGACGCCGGTATGGACGATGGCTACACGTGGACCGGCTTCCTCAATGCCGGCGACTTCAAGCTCACGCCCGACCGCTATTCCGACACGCCGTTCTATGGTACCAAGGGCAACGCCTACACCCTCGTCTATGACGAGACGGGCAATGCTGGCGCCGAGCCGCTCCACGTGAGCGAGGACGGCCTCTACACCGTCACGGCCGACCTTGAGGATATGACCGTCAGCGTGAGCCGCATCAATATAGACAATATCTGGATGGTGGGCTCGGCCATGCCCTACGGATGGAACCTCTCCGACCTGCAGCCGATGTACAAGCAGAGCGAGGGCGTGTTCGTCTATGAGGGCCCGCTCAACGAGGGTGAGCTTAAGTTCCCCATGCAGAACGCCAACAAGTTTGAGGTGCCTTACATCATGGCTCCCGAGGCCGGCAAGGACATTATGGGGACGGGTGCCATCGACTACGTCACCACCGCCAATGCCACGATGCACGACTACAAGTGGAACGTGCCGGCCGACGGCGACTACCGCGTCACCATCGACATCAACAAGCGCACCATCGACTGCGAGCGCGTTGACCTCTCGGCCCAGTACGCGAAGATGCTCGAGGGCGATCGGCTTGCCAAAAACGACATGAAGCTCTACCTCGTCGGCGACGCCACGCCCAACGGATGGGCCATCGCCAACGCCACCTCGCTGCACTACAACTATGCCGCCGACCCCAACTGCCTCACGTGGGAAGGCTACCTGAACAAGGGAGAGATCAAGTTCCCATTCATCCGCAGCGACAAGTGGGAGGTGCCGTTCTACATGGCAGCCACTGCCGGCGAGCATCCCGCCGCCGACGGCAACGAGCTGACGTTCATCGACAGCTCAATTGGCGGCCAGCCCGACCGCAAGTGGAACATCACCAAGGCCGGCTTCTACCAGATCAAGGTGGATGCTGTCAACCGCAAGGTATATTTCAATGAGATTACGGGCAAATAATCAAGTAAGAACCTTTCAAGACGATACGACAATGATACACAGCAAGCAAATAACATTGATGGCCCTGAGCCTCTTTCTCATCCTGTCGGGCTTCGCCAGCTGCAAGCAGACGAGTGAGGAAACCGGCTGGGAGCTGCCTGCCTCCTACTATGAGAGGGACACGGCCACGGTCAATCCCAATCCCGGCACCGACACCACGGTGCAGAAAATAGCCCCGCTCTACACCACGGTGTATGAGTACTGCTGGACGCGTGAGCAGGAGAACACCGACCGCTCGCTCAACGAGTCGCAGTGGAAGCAGTGGCTCGACTGGCAGGCCGCCAACCTGCTGCCCTACGGCTACGATATGATCTGCACCGACGGCTTCATGTCGATGTACTACAACAAGGACGACGACCCCACCAATCCCGACCTCGGCGGCTACATGACCAGCTACGGCGGCGTCAGGCTCAAGGACATCGTGGCCTGGTGCAAGGAGCGTGGCCTGAAGCTCGGAGTCTATGACAATCCGCTTTGGCTCCACGGTCCCGACGAGACGGCCGTTGTAGGCAACTCGGGCGCAACGTTCAAGGACCTGCACTACAACGACGCCATCGACCACGACAACGTGATGTATCCCGACAGGGGCGACGTGTTCAACTGGGTTGTCCCCAGCCACAAGGGCGCGCGCGACTACATCGACGGCTTCTTCAAATACTACCACGACCTTGGCGTTGACTTCATCCGCATGGACTTCATGTGTCTCTTCGAGGATGCCAGCGGCGCCGGCGGCATGGCGGGCCGCGGCTATGGCCGCGACGAGTACCGCCTCGCCCTGAAGTACATCAGCGAGTCGGCCAAGAAGTACGGCGTGTTCACCTCCATCGTGATGCCGAACATGTACAACGACGCCAAGTACGAGAAGAAGTACATGAACATGGCGCGCATCGTGGCCGACACCTTCACGGGCGGCTGGGACCACACGTCAGGCCGCCTGCGCGGCGGGGTGTTCAATGGCTGGCCCACCTGCCACAATGAGTTCGACGGCTTCATCCACTGGTCCCACATCACCGGCCGCGGCAAGATGATACCCGACGGCGACTTCATCCGGCTCAACACGTTCAGCAACGACGAGGAGCGCATGTCGTCCATCAGCCTTCAGCTCATCGCCGGAGGCCCCGTCTCCATTGCCGACAACCCCATCGACGCTAAGGTGCGCAACTACGACCTCGCCTCGCTGGTGAAGTTCGCCCAGAACAAGGAGATGCTCGTCCTCAATGCCGACGGCTTCGTGGGTAAGCCGCTCAGCGACGACATGTCCAGTGTCAACAGCCAGATATGGTACGGACAGATGAAGAACGGCGACTGGGTGGTGGCCCTCTTCAACCGTGAGGGCTCCGCGCAGCAGCGCAGCGTGAGTCTCGCGCAGCTCGGCATCACCGGGCAGAAGAAGATGCGCGACCTCTGGCTCCACGAGGATGTGGGCACGTCCGACGAGATTAGCGTCACGCTGCCCGCCCACGGCTGCAAGGTGTACAAACTGACAGACAACTAATTCACACAAGGATAACTATAAGGAAACATTAGCAATTATGAGATCAATTTATTTGATGATTGCTGCGTTGCTCATGCCTCTGATGGCCGGTGCGCAGACGGTGAAGTCGCCCAACGGCAATGTCGTGGTGAGCTTCTCGCTCACCGGCAACGGCGTGCCGACCTATGAGATGAGCTATAAGCAGAAACCTGTAATCAAACCCTCACATCTTGGCCTTGAGCTGGCCAAGGAAAAACACGCCAGCAAGGGCTTCGGCGAGACCAGCCTGATGGACGGCTTCACTGAGGAAAGCAGCAGCCAGTCCACCTTCGACGAGACCTGGAAGCCCGTATGGGGCGAGACCTCCACCATCCGCAACCACTACAACGAGATGGCCGTCAACCTCTACCAGAAGTCCAGCAACCGCCACATCGTCATCCGCTTCCGCGTCTATGACTATGGCATGGGCCTGCGCTACGAGTTCCCCCAGCAAGGCGACCTCGGCTTCTTCGTCATCAAGGAGGAGCACACGCAGTTTGCCATGACGGGCGACCACACGGCCTACTGGATACCCGGCGACTACGACACCCAGGAGTATGAGACGCAAATCACGCGCCTCTCCGGCATTCGCGGGCGCATGGCGTCGGCCGTCACCGGCAACGCCTCGCAGACCACCTTCTCGCCCACCGGCGTGCAGACCTCGCTGCAGCTCAAGACCGACAACGGCCTCTACATCAACATCCACGAGGCCGCCTGCGTCAACTATCCCACGATGCACCTCAACCTCGACGACAAGAACATGGTGTTTGAGTCGTGGCTCACGCCCGACGCCACGGGCATGAAGGGCTTCATGCAGACCCCCTGCAACACGCCGTGGCGCACGGTGCTCGTCAGCGACGACGCCCGCGACATGCTCTCGTGCAAGCTCACCCTCAACCTCAACGAGCCGTGCAAGTACACCGACACGTCGTGGATACACCCCATCAAATACTGCGGCATCTGGTGGGAGATGATTGTGGGCCGCAACGGCTGGAACTACACCAACGACTTCAACAGCGTGCAACTCGGCCAGACCGACTACAGCAAGGCCAGACCCAGCGGCTCCCATGGCGCCAACAATGCCGACGTGCGCCGCTACATCGACTTCGCCGCCAAGAACCACCTCGACGAG
Source organism: uncultured Prevotella sp. (assembly GCA_900315835.1). GTDB lineage: Bacteria > Bacteroidota > Bacteroidia > Bacteroidales > Bacteroidaceae > Prevotella. The sequence goes on along the minus strand of ONAR01000024.1, from coordinate 17,618 downwards.
GTGCTTGTCGAGGGATGGAACATCGGCTGGGAAGACTGGGCTGCCTACCGCAAGGAGGAGATTTTCGACTTCACCACGCCCTATCCCGACTTCGACATCAAGGCCCTCAACGACTATGCCCATTCCAAGGGCGTCAAGCTCCTCATGCACCACGAGACGGCCTCCAGCGTCAACAGCTATGAGCGCCATCTCGAGGCTGCCTACAGCCTGATGAATAAGTACGGCTACGATGCCGTGAAGAGCGGCTACGTGGGCGACATCATCCCCCGCGGGGAGCATCACTACAGCCAGCGGCTCAACAACCACTACCTCTATTGTGTCACCGAGGCCGCCAAGCACCACATCATGGTCAACGCCCACGAGGCCACGCGCCCCACGGGCCTCTGCCGCACCTATCCCAACCTCGTGGGCAACGAGTCGGCGCGCGGCACCGAGTATGAGGCTTTCGCCGGCAATGAGCCCTACCATACCTGCATCCTGCCCTTCACCCGCCTGCAGGGCGGCCCGATGGACTATACCCCGGGCATCTTTGAGACGCAGCTGAAGAACTGGAGCGGCAACCAGAACTACGTCCACACGACGCTCGTGGGCCAGCTGGCCCTCTACCTCGTGATGTACTCGCCGCTGCAGATGGCGGCCGACCTGCCCGAGAACTACGAGAAGTTCGACGACGCTTTCCAGTTTATCCGCGACGTGCCGGTTGACTGGCAGGACAGCAAGTACCTTGAGGCCGAGCCGGCCAAGTACATCACCGTGGCCCGCAAGGACAAGAAGTCGGACAACTGGTTTGTTGGCGGCAAGTGCGATGCCGACGGCCATACGGCTGTCATCCGCCTCGACTTCCTCGACAAGGGCCGCAAGTACAAGATGGACCTCTACGCGGATGCCGCCGATGCCGACTACGAGAAGAACCCCAAGGCCTACCGCATCACACACCGCACAGTGAAGCGCGGCGACAAGATTACGGTCAGAGAGGCCCGCGGTGGCGGCTTCGCCATGAGCCTGTTCGCAGTGAAGTAATGAGGGCCTGAAGTCAGGTTTAAGAAGTCCTGAAGTAATGGAATAATGAAGTCCTGAAGTCCAGAAGTTCAGAAGTCCAGTCATATGCATAATGCATTAGTACTTGGTAATAAGGTATTGCTATTGTAATGACTGGACTTCCGTACTTCTGAACTTCCGGACTTCCCCCAATTTCCGAACTTCTGGACTTCCCCAATCCCAGGCTTCCGGACTTCCAATAAAATTGTTCAACCTTTTAATATTTATCATTATGTCTAAATTTTATCTATCATTGTTGGGCGTGCTGGCATTAGGTGCCACGACGGCCAAGGCCCAGACATGGACGTTTGATTACAACGACGAAAATCTTACGGCCGACATCGCCGGGGTCTCCGGTGCCTCCGGCGCCATCAAGCTCCCCGAGACCACGGAGAAGGACGGCAAGACCTACAAGGTGACCGGCATCAAGGGCGGCGACGGCACGAGCGCTTTCTTTGGCAATACTGACATCACCTCGGTGGACCTCGGCTCCACGCTGACTGCCATCAACGACCATGCCTTCAAGAACTGCACCAACCTTGAGTCGGTTACCGGCGGCTCGTCGGTCAACTGGATTGGCCCCTGGGCTTTCGAGCACAGTGGCCTGAAGTATTTCACATGGCCTGAGAAGATGTCGTATATTGAGGACGGCGTGTTCTACAATTGCCCCAATCTGATCACGGTGGCGCTACCCAAAGAAGGCTTAACCGGAATTAACCAGTATGCTTTTCAATTCTGCCAGTCGCTGCAGTATCTCACGATACCCGCGTCGGTGTACAACTTCGGATATAGGTGGCTGAGCGACACGCCCAGCATGAAGGAGGTCATCTATCTCGGTACCACCACTCCCGTCAATGAGGGCTATGCAAGCTGGGACAATTGTACGTTTTACATCACCGCTGCCAACACCAAGGAGGGATGGACAGACCCAAACGTTCGCTACGACTATCCCATCACGCTGTCGGCCAACGACGGCACCTATGCGTTCGACCATTTCGGCCGCGACTTTGCCGTTGACTTCTCAGGCACCGAGGGACTTTCGGCCTATGTTGCCTACAACCTCAGCGACGGCCACCTGCTGATGAAGAAGGTGTCGCAGCTTCCTGCCGGTGCCGGTGCATGGCTGATTGGCGAGCAGGGCAAGACCTACACGGTGAAAATCCTGGCCTCGGTTGACGACCCTGCCTACGACATCCTGAAGGCCAACCTCGACCGCACGGTGACGGGCGACGAGAGCCGCAGCGACATCGTATGGGCCGCTCCTGCCGTCACTACCGACGAGTATAAGTACAGCACGCTTGTTAGCCAGTATCCCCTCGACTTCACCAACAGCGGCCTGAAGGCTTATCTTGCCAGCTACGCCAACGATGCCGTGACCTACACCGAGGTGACCAAGGTGCCTGCCAATACGCCGGTTCTGGTCTGTGGTGAGACGGCTGGTCAGGAATACTCGATTGACTTCCTGAAGCAGGAAGACAATAATAACACCGACGACGTGACCGCCAATGGACTGCAGGGCAGCGCTACGGAGACAACAACCTGCGACGGTACACAATACGGTCTTGGCGTCGTTGACAACAAACTGGGTTGGTATAAGATGACGGAGGGCACCCTGGCCGCCGGCAAGGCTTACCTGAGCATCAGCAGTTCTTCTGCCAAGTCGTTCTATGAGATTCCTGCCACCATTATTACTGGCATCAACACGGTGAATGCCGATAAGAAGATCGACAATGTTTACTACGACCTCATGGGTCGTCGTGTCGTTGCTCCGCAGCATGGCGTCTACATCCACAACGGCAAGAAAGTGGTGGTGAAGTAATCTGGTCTTAGCTAAGAAAGGAGATAAAGATGAAAAAACAATATCAAGTGCCTTCTACGAAGGTTTATGATGTAGGACTGAGTACCTCGGAAAGCCTGCTGCTTGCGACTTCAGACATCAATAATCCTGATCCTAATTCAAAGGCCACAATGACTGGTGCCGATGCCCGCTCGAAGCAGTGGCGGTCTGACGACCCGGAGATGATTTGGGAGTAAAATAGTTCACCCCCTCCTCCTTGATTGGGGGAGGGGGTGATTATATAAAAACTGCCGTAAGAAAACGGCATTATCATTTTTTTTGCTACCTTTGCTCAACCATGTAGAATAGTATTTCTTTTGTTTAATCAACATAAAGATAGTGGACATTCTACAAAGGTATGACTTTTGAGGCTTATCGCCTCTTAAGGATATAAAAATAATAAAACTGAAATCATGTACTCTATTGCATACTAAGACTTATGAAATATTTTAATGTACTAATATTCTTATTTGTAGCCATGCAATTACTTACAGGCTGCAAAGCTGAAGGTGAAAATCCTGCTCATCTGTTACAGGCTAATGCTGCATTTAATTAAGTTCTGATGCTGAACGCTTTATTTCTATGATTAATAATCAGCCGGATCAGCTTATGGAGTTCAATTCTGTACTCAAAGATAATGATGTATGCTATGAACAAATAAAACTTATGCATAATTCTGCTGATGGAATGCATTTTGTTATACCAGTAAGCAATTCTTATGGCCAAATTACGGGAGCAATTTACTATCCGATTAAAAGTTCCATAGCAATTAACGGTTTAGTTAAATTTGATAGCTATCCACTTCATAATCCTCGTTTGGTCACTTCTGAAATAATCAATAATGAAATTCCAATAACACATCGTTTCCTTTATTCTCATATGTTTGAATCGCTAAGTGCTAAAGGTCTGGAAGTTGATACTGCATTGATGAGATATGAATTTCTAAATGATTCAATTATTTCCGTTCCAGTCTCATATACAACAAAGAGAAAAGCTCCATCACTTCTTAATAGGTATCTAGAGGTGGATATAAATTATGAAGAATCTTATGTTGGTTCTTTAAATGGTTCAATTAATGCTTTGTCTGTAGAAACGGCTAAAGAAATAATTAAAAGCGCTTTGTACGATGCCGGTGTAGGCTATTTTAATTGTGAAATTGAGCATCTACCATATAACTTTACGGTTCGAATACCACTTGAAGCTATTGAGAGTGGACCATATCGTGTCTATAAAGGCTTCGTGAATCTTCTATGTAATAATATCATTAATGAGGCCTTAAAAAGAAAATTCAACTTTATGATTATTCAGTACCACTATTTTGCTTTCGATAGGGGAAAATTAATCGATGAGGGTAAGGAAGAAGGTAGTGAGGTCTCTAATCCCTCCAATCAAGGCGGTGGATATTCTGGCGGTGGATATTCTGGCGGTGGGCATTCTGATGATACTAATAATGACAATACGGATAAGATTCCTAAAGACTTTCCTTCTGTTACGGAAATTGCAGAATCACCTATTGTAAAAAAAACTATGGAAGAAGCCTGGGGTAAAATGATTAACAATGCTTCTGAAAAGGGAAGACGTGAATATGGATTTTTTATTTATTATGACTTCAAAACAAAAAAATATACTGTTGGACCTATGGTAGAGGGACCGAATATTGTTGGTTTCTGCGGCACCAGTGCTAACGTCTATTTAGGTGTCCCAACGGATAATTTAAAAGTTTGTGCCTTTTTCCATACTCATACGACTTTAGAGTATTGTCACGAGGATGGCTATAGGCCTACAGGACCGTCTGATGCGGATGTAAATTACGCTTCAGCCCTAGGTCTGCCTGGATTGTTATATGATTATGCCCAAAGTCAAATTAGTTGTGGTGATGATAAAAAATTACCGCATATCATATACACCTTTGGTCCATCCAAAAGAATATTTAAATAATAATATAGGTTTAATATATAAAATAATAAGATGATGAGAAAACCAGTTTTGATTTTAGCCTTTTGCCTGTGCTGCTTCTCTGCAATATCAGCCCAGCATGCTAATTTGCAGAAGATGGACAGCATTCAGCGTAACAAGTATCTTAAGGAAGTTGCCTTCAATATTGCCAAGACTTTTGGCCCGGATTATGTGCCTTTGTTTAAGAACGTGACAATCTCGGGCATTCAGAAATTTAAGTCTGGAAACGGCGAATACATCCGGCCCGAGGAGAAAAAGTATATTGGCAGAGCATACTATAAAGTGACTTTCTTCGAGGACAGTATCAAGAAGTGGTATCAATATCAATATGATCCGGCAAAGCCTGATGACACACCCAAAAAGATAGAACGCGAGACCTATGCCGCCCGTGTGAAAATATGGGCTGACAACGGCGAGCCTTTAAGTGTGGATTATCAGTCAGGCTGGGGATATACTTTCTTGAAGAAAAGCTACTTGGAGCAGACTGGGAAGCAGCCGACAGACAGCAGCGATAAATGCCCTAAAAAAATCACCACAGTCCCGTTGCCTCCAAAGGCAAAGGACGGTGAGCTGATATGCTATTAGACAGGGCTGTTCCTCGATAAGGATGTCCTGTCAATACCGGCGGACGGTGGCCGGCACCAGGCCGGCCACTACACCACGGAATCTCTCAAATCTTCATTGCTTTCTCTTTCATGTTGCTTTGCTGGTCTTGTCAACTGAGTGGTTGGTTATCGTTTATCCATCTCAGCGCTAACAATGTAGTGGCCAGCAGGCATATTGTAGTCATGTTTAGCATAATCGTTCTCCTTTCTGTTTTGTTATCCTAAATAGTTTCTACCTCTTTGTTATCCTGAACAGCTCCTGCCATGCTGTAAATCCTGCTTGTCTATTGAATGGTGTCAATGGTTAATACATGTCGAGGCTGTAGCGTTTGCTTTCTCTTTTCTGCTTGCAAAGATAGGCCGAAAAGTAAAAGGTTGTTATCGCAGGCCTCCGCTTTTTATCCGTTTTTAGCTTATTTTTGACTTGCGTCAAGTGTGTGGGCGCAAACAATCATTAAGAAAAGCTAATACGACGGGTCTGTGGCGGCTTCTTCCCCTTGTCCCGCTGGGATTATCCGGCCACGGCTAAAATAGTGGGAAGAAAGTCAGCAAGAATGAAGGCTATATGAGGAAAATTGCTTACTTTTGCAATAATGAAAAACTTTCCATTTATGAAAAACCTATTAGTCAGTTTACTGTCGCTGTTTGCCCTCTGCGCTCCGGCCAGTGCGCAACAGAAACAAAGCAACGTGGCCTATCAGGACCATCAGGTCCGCATCACGCTCATCACCGACGGCGTGGCGCGGCTGGAGTATTCACCCAACGGCAAGTTTGTCGACGACTATTCGCAGGTCGCTGTCAACAGAACCTACGCCCCCGTGGCGTTCAAGCTTAGCCAAGGCGGCAAGAACGTGAAGATAAGCACCAAGGCAATGGTCATCAGCTATAAGAAAGGCACGGGCAGGTTCTCGGCCGACAACCTCACCATCGCCTCGGCCAACAAGAAGGCCAAGGGCGCCTTCACCTGGCACCCGGGACTCAAGGATGAGGCCAACCTGAAAGGCACCTACCGCACGCTCGATGGCTACGACGGCAACATGAGAAAAGGTAAGCCGATGCCCATCGAGGACGGACTGCTGTCGCGCAGCGGATGGACATTCATCGACGACTCCAAGAGCTACCTCTTCGACCACAGCGACTGGCCGTGGGTGGCCGAGCGCGACACGACGGCGGATGCGCAGGACTGGTATTTCATGGCTTACGGCCACAACTATAAGAAGGCACTGAACGACTACACCGTGTTCTCGGGTAAGGTGCCACTGCCGCCGAAGTTCGCCTTCGGCTACTGGTGGTCGCGCTACTGGAGCTACTCCGACGACGAGATGCGGCAACTGGTGAAGGACTTCCACGACTACGACATCCCCTTGGACGTGCTGGTGGTCGACATGGACTGGCACTACAACCAATCGCCGCGCGGCGGCTGGACGGGTTATACGTGGAACCGGTCGCTCTTCCCCTCACCCGAGGGCTTCCTCGGATGGGTGAAGCAGCAGGGACTGAAGGTCACGATGAACCTGCATCCTGCCGACGGCATCAAGACATGGGAGGAGCGCTGGCCGCAGGTGGCGGAATATATGAAGATGGACACCACGCAGCGCAAGGATATTCCTTACGAGGGATCCAACAAGCTGTTTATGAGCGCATTGCTCAACAAGGTGTTGAAACCCATGGAGCACAACGGCGTCGACTTCTGGTGGCTTGACTGGCAGCAATGGCCCAACGACCGTAAATACAAGAACCTGAGCAATACGTGGTGGATTAACTACGTCTTCTTCAGCAATATGGAGCGCACGCGCAACACCCGGCCGCTGCTCTACCACCGTTGGGGCGGACTGGGCAACCACCGCTATCAGATTGGTTTCTCGGGCGATGCCGTCATCTCGTGGAAGTCGCTCGACTTCCAGCCTTATTTCAACTCAACGGCCTCAAATGTGCTTTACAGCTACTGGAGCCACGATATCGGCGGCCACACGAATGCCAACCATATCGATCCGGAGCTGTACACGCGGTGGATGCAGTTCGGTCTTTTCAGCCCCATCCTGCGTACACACTCCACTAAGAACTCCGGTCTGAACAAGGAGCCGTGGGCCTTTACGCATGACTACACTACTGAACTGCGCGACATCATCAAGACGCGTTACGAGCTGGTGCCTTACATCTACACCATGGCGCGCAAGACCTACGACATCGCACTGCCGCTCTGCCGCCCCATGTACTACGACTATCCCGAGGCTCAGGAAGCCTATGCGGAGAAGAATGAATATATGTTCGGCGACGACGTGCTGGTGAACCCCATCACGGCGCCGATGACAGACGGTAAGGCCGAGAAAAGCGTCTGGCTGCCGTCGGGCAACGACTGGTATGAGGTGACGTCGGGTACGCTGCTCAGTGGCGGTCAGACCGTCAGCCGCAGCTTCCACATCGACGAGATGCCCGTGTATGTCAAGGCCGGCGCCATCATCCCGCTGTATAGCGACACGCTGAAGAACCTCAACGGCAAGAACGACGCGGTGACCTTCGCTGTGTTCCCCTCAAAGGGCGGTTCGGCGCAGGCTACGCTCTATGAGGATGAGGGCAACAACAAGGATTACGCCAATAACTATGCCACGACCGCACTGTCGGCAAAGCGTGAGGGTCGGACGCAGACCGTGACCATTGCCGGCCGCAAGGGCAGCTACGATGGTATGGCGCAGCGTCGCCACTACCTCGTCAAGCTGGTGTCGTCGACCGTACCCGAGACGGTGAAGGTGAACGGACAAGAGGTGAAATACACCTACGACGGTATGACGCTCTGCACGACCATTGACCTCGGAGCGGTGGACTGCGCACAGCCTACGACCGTCGAGATTACCTATCCCGACGAGCGGCAGTGTGTGGCCGACGGTGAGCTCGGGCAGATGCGCCGCGTGCGTCAGAACGTGTATCAGCTCAAGGTGCGCGACGCCCACATTGTGCTGACCGATGAGTTGGCCAACATGGAGAGTGCCGGACGGACAATCACCTACTGGCCGTCGAAGTTCAATCAGCTCATGGATGCCTTCCGTGCCGGACTTCATGACCTGCCTGCCATCCTTGACAAGCAACAGCTGAGTACCGAGGCCAAGGCTGCTTTCCTCAAGGCGACAGAGTAAAGGAAAGACATAGTAACATAGTAAACAGAAGACATAGTAACATAGTAAATAGAAGACATAGTAACATAGTAAATAGAAGACATAGTAACATAGTAAACATATTATTTATTTTATAGACATAGTAACATAGTAAACAATTTTATAGACATAGTAACATAGTAAACATAATAGCAACGGGGCGGGGGAACAAGGTTGGTTGTCGTCTTTCAGCAGCAATCATTTATAATGTTACTATGTTACTATGTCTTCTGTTTACTATGTTACTATGCCTTTTATTAATTACTATGTTATTATGTTACTATATCTTTTTATGTCTTCTGTTTACTATGTTACTATGTCTTTTATTTATTACTATGTTATTATGTTACTATGTCTTTTTATGTCTTCTGTTTACTATGTTACTATGTCTTTTATTTATTACTATGTTACTATGTCTTTTATTGACGAGTTACTATGTTACTCTGTCTCTCTGTTACTCTGTCCTCATCGTGAGGGAGATGCGGTGACGGCGGCGGTCGACATCGAGCACCTTCACCTGCACATGCTGGTGGAGCTTGACCACATCATTGGGATTCTTGACATAGCGGTTGGCCAACTGTGAGATATGCACCAGACCATCCTGATGGACACCGACATCGACGAAGGCGCCGAAGTCGGTGATGTTGGTCACGATGCCCGGCAGCTCCATGCCCGTCACGAGGTCGTCGATGGTATGCACGCGGGGGTCGAACTCGAACGTCTCGGCTTTGCCGCGCGGGTCGAGGCCGGGCTTCTCCAGTTCCTTCATGATATCGTTGAGCGTCGGCATGCCCACCGTCTTGGTGACATAGCGGTGGAGGTCGATGCGGCTGCGTGTGGCAGGGTCCTTCATCAGGTCACTCACGCTGCAGCCGCAGTCGGCCGCCATGTGCTCCACCACGGCGTAGCTCTCAGGGTGGACGGCGCTGGCGTCGAGCGGGTTCTTGGCGCCGGGGATGCGCAGGAAGCCGGCGCACTGCGTGAAGGCGGCCGGACCGAGGCGCGGCACTTTCTTCAGCTCCTGGCGCGAGGTGAAGGCGCCATGCTCACGGCGGTAGTCGACGATGTTCTGCGCCAGCGTTGGCCCGAGCCCACTGACGTAGGTCAGCAGGTTCTTCGACGCCGTGTTGACGTTGACGCCGACGGCATTGACGCACAGCTCCACCGTCTGGTCGAGGCTGTGGCGCAGTTTCGTCTGGTCGACGTCGTGCTGATACTGTCCCACGCCGATGCTCTTCGGGTCAATCTTCACCAGTTCGGCTAGCGGATCCATCAGTCGGCGGCCGATGCTCACGGCGCCGCGCACGGTGACATCCTCGTTGGGGAACTCCTCGCGCGCCACCTCCGACGCCGAGTAGATGCTCGCGCCATCCTCGCTCACCACATAGGTGGGGATGTCGCTGATCTGCCGCAGCACGTCGGCGGTCTCCCTCGATCCGGTACCGTTGCCGCAGGCGATGGCTTCCACCTTCCACTGGCGGGCGATGGCAACATAGGGACCGCCCTTGCCGTCGGGCGCCTTCATATACGGGCAGACGGTGTGGTAGAGCAGGTTGCCCTGCGCGTCGAGCACCACCACCTTGCAGCCGGTGCGGATGCCGGGGTCGACACCCATCACCCGCTTCTGACCCAACGGCGGGGCGAGGAGTAGTTGGCGCAGGTTGGTGCGGAACACCTCGATGGCCTCGTCGTCGGCCTTCTCCTTGCTCAGTGCGGCAAACTCATTCTCTATCGACGGACAGATGAGGCGGCTGTAGCTGTCGGCCACGGCGTCGGCGACGAGCGTCTGGCAGGGACCCGAGCCGTGGACATAGTGACGCTTGAGGCGGCTGATGCACTCCTCGTCGTCAACGGTGATGGTGACGCGCAGGAAGCCCTCGGCCTCACCACGGCGCAGCGCCAGCAGCCGGTGCGACGTACAGCGGCGCAGTTCCTCGCTGAAGGCGAAGTAGTCGGCATATTTCTGTGCATCGTCGTCATCTTTCTTCTTCGCCACGACGCGCGACGCGATGACGGCCTCACGGCGGAAGGCCTTGCGCACGGTCTGGCGCGATCCCTCATCCATGCTCACATCCTCGGCGATGATGTCCTGCGCCCCTTTCAGAGCGGCTGCGGCATCGGCGACGTCGTCTTTGACATAACGCTGTGCGGCAGCCTCGGGATGCGGCTCACGCTGCAGTATGATGAGCGTAGCCAGCGGCTCGAGCCCCTGCTCGCGGGCTACTTGGGCGCGGGTGCGGCGACGCGGCTTGTAGGGCATGTAGATGTCCTCCAGTTCGGTGGTATCCCAGCACTGCGTAATGCGGTCGCGCAGCGCGTCGGTGAGCTTACCCTGTGCGTCGATGGTCTTGAGGATGGTGTCCTTGCGCTTCTGCAGCTCCTTGAGTTTCTCGTAGAGGTCGCTGATGGTCGCCACCTGCACTTCGTTGAGGTTGCCGGTGGCCTCCTTGCGGTAGCGGCTGATGAAAGGTATGGTGCAGCCGGCGTCGAGCAGGTCGAGCGTGGCGTCGACTTGCTCCAGGCGTATGGCCGTCTGGTTGGCAATGATTTTAGCTAATGCATTCATTTATTGGTTCTATATTAATAAGGTACGGAATTATCGTTGGTTGATGAAGCTGCGCGCCCGCTCGATGATGGTGTCGCGGCCGCGGTAGAAATCCTCCGACGTCATCGACACCCAGATGTCGGGGTCGATGCCTTCCTCGGTCGACTGCCGGTTGCGGTCGTACATGGGGCAGGCCGAGAAGCGTACGCTCCAGCCATTGGGCAGCTCCGACGAGAACGGCAGTCCGGCGCCGCCACCCGTATGGTCGCCGATGATGGTGGCCTGCGGACAGCATTGCATGTATTTTACAAACTCATTGGCCGCCGAGTACACCGACCGGTTGGTGAGCACGACGACCGGCTTCTGCCATCGTACGCCCTGTGCGGGTTTGAGGCGTTGCTCCTCCATGCCGGAGAAGTCGTTGTGGCCCCGTCCGGTCTTATGTCGCATGTAGCCCACGAGCAGCTCGTCGTTGGTGAAGCGCGCGGCGAGCGTCTCGGCCGCCGTAATCATGCCGCCGCCATTGCTCCGGAGGTCGATGATGAGGCCGCGGCAGGGCTGGAAGTATAGCAGGATGTCGTCGAGGTTGCCCGCTCCGAACGCATTCTGGAATGTGGCGCAGCGCAGGTAGCCGATGTTGTCGTCGAGGATGCGGTAGCTCATGCCGCTGGCGATGCGGTAGTCGGTGCCGAGATACTTGCGGGTGAGGGTGTCGCTGAAGTTGGTGGGGTAGTCCTCGTGGAACTGCCAGTAGCGGCCGACGTCGAAGCCGGCGTAGAGGTTGACGTGACCATCGCGCAGCTCGCCGAGCATGTCGCCCATCACCTCAAACTCCTGGCTCTCGGTCATGCCCGCATCGAAGCGACGCGCATAGACTTGATAGATGGAGTCCCAGTTGATGCCCTTCTCCTGGAAGAAGCAGTAGTGCTCGTCCATAATCTTCCACAGCGCCTCGAAGTTGCCCGTCGGCGTGTCGGGGAATTCGTCGGTGTCGACGCAACTGCCGAAGAACAGCAGGGCGAGGAGGCAGGGCGCAAGCAGCGTCGTCAGGCGGCTGCCGTGGTCGGTATGTGGTTTGTGGAGTCTCATAGCATGGATGATATTTGTGTAGGGCGCGGCGGCTATCGTTTACAACCGCCATCCCACGACGATGCCGTGCGAATACTGATGGTATTTGAGGCTGTTGGCGCGCAGCTGGCGGATGTCGCCCATATATCCAACGGAGAAGGTGGCGCGCCAGAGCCGGAAGTCGAGCAACAGCAACTGATGCAGCTGGAAGGCGTTGCCGGGTTGGGTGAAGACGATGTTGTGGTCGTAGTTGCCGCGCGAGAAAATCTCATAATATGATTGCCCGTAGTTGGGCGAGAAAGCGGCGCCGATGAGCGGACTGTAAGCTTCATAGCGCAGGGCGAAGGGACGGTGCCACAGCCGGAAATGCCACACGGCGCCCACGGCGGGGTCGATGGCCAGCGCGAGGCGCGCCTGTGCGGGGTTGTTGGAGTTGCGGGTGTTGTAGAGTCCGCCGAGCGTGGCGTCGACCACACCGCCGGCGCGCAACCGCAGTCCACGCAGCGGCCACCAGTTGCAATGCCAACCGAACTTCAGGTTGTACATGGCCGAGAGCATGGAGTTGTCGTTGCCGCGTGTGTCGGAGCTGGTGATGAACGCCTGATGCATCACGGTGAAGCTGACGCGGCTCGAGTCGCGACGCCGCTCCTTGTTGAAGATGTAGCGCAGCTCGGGACCGGAAGCCTTCTCCTGCGAGATATAGGTATCAAGGATATTGGTGTGGGAGAGGCCGATGAGATAGCTGCGGGTGGTGCCGCCCACGGCCCTTGCTGAGTCGCCCGCTCCCTGCGCCGCCACCGTTGCCACGCCCGTGAGCAGGAGCAGGGCAGACAGCAGGAAGCGCCGGATGAAGAGGGTAGGGCTATAGCGGAAAAGAATCGCTGATACCATAGGCTGAAGGAATGAAGGTTGAAGGTTATTGGTCGAAGAGGTTGAGCTGTCCCGTCATCTCGTCGATGACCTGCTGCTGGCTTTTGCCGGCATCGGGGTCGAGGTCTTCCTCAGCTCCGCCGCCATTGTCGTTGCCGTCGTTGCCGTCGTCGCCACCGTTGTCGCCGCCGTCATCGTTGTTGGGCTTCTCGGGCTGACGCAGCGGCTCCAGCTCCTCCACACGGTCAATGGTGTAGTTGGCCACGCGCTTACCCTTGGCTTTGACGCCCTTGACCATGATGAACGAGTCAACATCGATATCCATCGGCGGCCGCACGGCGTCGGCGCCGCCGAAGGTAACGCGGATGCGCGGATACACCGTATCGGTGAGCAGCGCCAGCTTGGTCGCAGGGTTGTCGCCGAGGTAGTTTTGCGGCTTCTTCGAGGCATCCATGACGAAGCGCTTGATATAGAGGTAGCCGTTGTTGTCGGCATCGAAGAGCAGAGCCGTCCAGACCTTGCCGGGCTGCCATTTCTCGATAATCTTGATGTTGTCCTCGAAGTGGTTGTTGAGGTCGTAGTCGGTGACGTAGAAGTCGCCGTTGTCGAGGACGACGAGGATGCTGTCGCCCTCGTTGAACTCGCCGAGCAACTCTCCGCGGCCCTCGTAGTTGAGGCGGTGGATGTCGGCGTCGAACCACACCTTACGGCCGCCGAGCGTCGACCGGCCGTGGCTCTTGAGCGAGATGCGGTGCACGCTCTTCTTGGTGAGCAGAAGACCCTTGGCGCCGCGCCCCTTGATGGGTATCTCGGAGAAGTCCTTGAACAGGAAGATGTTCTGCCGCTTCTTCTGCGGGTCGAGGTCGAGCGTTACCTTGATGACCTCGGCCTCACCGTTGGGATTGGCGGTGAAGTAAATCAGACGCGAGCCGGGTTTGCCCTGGGTGATGTCGTATTCGCGGTCGCGCGTGATGGAGGTGACATTGAAGCGCTTGATGTAGTACGGTCCCTTGGTGCCGTCGCGATAGACCACGTTGTAGGTGGTGCGGGAGTCGTTGCGCTTGAACACCTGCACCCACTGGATATTCTTGCCCACGAATATCTTGTCGGCTACGCGTATAATCTTGTATTTGCCGTCGCGGTAGAAGATGATGATGTCGTCGATGTCGGAGCAGTTGCAGATGAACTCATCTTTCTTCAGCCCCGTGCCGATGAAGCCATCCTGACGGTTGATGTAGAGCTTTTCGTTGGCCTCCACCACCTTCGTGGCCTCGATGGTGTCGAACGATCGCACCTCGGTGAGGCGCGGATGATCCTTGCCGTAGGTGTCCTTGAGGTGCTTGAACCATGCGATGGTCACGTCGGTCATGTGGTTGAGGTCGTGCTCGATGCCCTTAATCTCCGACTTGATCTTAACCATGAGCTGGTCGGCTTTCGATTTGTTGTATTTCAGGATGCGTTGCATTTTGATTTCGAGCAGACGGAGGTAGTCGTCCTCGGTGATGTCACGGATGAGCTTCGGCTTAAACGGTGTGAACTGCTTGTCGAGGAAGCGCAAAACGGCCTTCTGGTTGGGCGCCTGCTCGAAGTCCTTCTCCTTATACATGCGCTCCTCGATAAAGATGCGCTCCAATGAGGCGAAGAACAGCTGCTCCTCCAGCTCGCCCTTGCGGATGAGCAGCTCCTTGCGCAGCAGACCCATCGTGCGGTCGGTGGAGTGGGTGAGTACCTCGCTGATGGTGAGGAATTTTGGTTTATCGTCTTCGATGACGCAGCAGTTGGGCGAGATGTTGATCTCGCAGTCGGTGAAGGCGTAGAGCGCGTCGATGGTCTTGTCGGGCGATACGCCGGGTGCGAGCTGTATCTGAATCTCCACCTCGCGGGCGGTCAGGTCTATTACCTTTCTGGCCTTAATCTTGCCTTTCTCAATGGCCTTGGTGATAGAGGCCTCAAGCGTGTCGGCCGTCTTTGTGAATGGCACCTCGCGTATGACGAGCGTCTTGGCGTCGAGCTTTTCAATCTTTGCCCTGACACGCACCACGCCGCTGCGCTGTCCGTCGTTGTATTTCGACACGTCGATGGCGCCGCCAGTGGGGAAGTCGGGGTAGAGATGAAACTCCTCGCCCTTGAGGTAGTGGATGGCCGCGTCGCAGATTTCGTTGAAGTTGTGAGGCAGCACCTTCGACGACAGCCCCACGGCAATGCCGTCGGTGCCCTGTGCCAGCAGCAACGGGAACTTGGCGGGCAGGGTGATAGGCTCCTTGTTGCGGCCGTCGTAGGACATCTGCCAGTCGGTGATCTTAGGATTGAACAAGGTCTCGAGGGCAAACTTCGACAGTTTTGCCTCGATATATCGGGGCGCTGCGGCGCCGGCATCAGTCAGTATGTTACCCCAGTTGCCCTGGGTGTCGATGAGCAGATTCTTCTGTCCGAGTTGCACCAATGCACCGTAGATGGAGGCGTCGCCGTGGGGGTGAAACTTCATGGTCTCGCCCACGATGTTGGCCACCTTGTTGTAGCGGCCGTCATCCATGCGCTTCATTGTGTGCAGGATGCGGCGCTGCACGGGCTTCAGACCGTCCTCGATGCTCGGCACCGCACGCTCCAGGATGACGTACGACGCATAGTCGAGAAACCAGTTCTTGTACATGCCCGACAGATGGTGCACAGCCGAGGCGTCGAAGCGGTCGGCCGGCTTATAGTCGGAGTGCTCGTCCTCGGTGAGCTCGTCGTCAGCATTCTCGACGTCCTCCCCTTCGTTGGTTCCTTCGTTGGTCTCGTCGTTGGCAGGCTCGCCCTCAGTGGGCGCAGCCGCTTTGGACTCGTCTTCAGGAGTGTTGTCGGCAGGGTTGTCGAGTGGTGTATTATTGGTTTGTTGCTCGTTGTCTTTTGTCTTGTCGTCGTCCATATAGTAGTATAATGTTGGCTGTTTTCGTGCAAAGGTAAAAATAAAAAGCGAGAAAGGTGTGAAAAAAGGATGGTTTTTAGTTGCCCGTTTTGATATTTAATTCATACCTTTGCATCGCAAAAAGACAATTTATCAAAGCAATTATGAGCAAAATTATTCGTCCGGAGCATTACAAGTCACTGCTTGACAAACATCAGACCGAGCAGGGCATCAAATTGATTAAGGAATTCTTTCAGCAGAATTTAGCCACCGAACTGCGGTTGACGCGCGTCACGGCACCGTTGTTTGTGTTGAAAGGTCTCGGCATCAACGACGACCTCAACGGAGTGGAGCGACCCGTGACATTCCCCATCAAGGACCTGGGTGACGCCAAGGCCGAGGTGGTGCACTCGCTGGCCAAATGGAAGCGTCTCACGCTGGCCGAGTACCACATCGAACCGGGCTACGGCATCTATACCGACATGAACGCTATACGCGCCGACGAGGAACTGGACAACCTCCACTCGCTCTATGTCGACCAGTGGGACTGGGAGGCCGTCATCACACCCGAGCAGCGTAAAATCGCCTTCCTCGAGGATGTGGTGCGCCGCATCTATGCAGCCATCCGCCGTACGGAATACCTCACTTATGAGTCGTTCCCCCAGATCAAACCATGCCTGCCTGAGGAAATCCATTTCATCCATGCGCAGGATTTGCTCGACCTCTACCCCGACAAGACGCCGAAAGAGCGCGAGGACGCCATCTGCCGTAAGTATGGCGCCGTGTTTGTGGAAGGCATCGGTGGTAAACTCTCCGACGGAAAGAAACACGACGGTCGCGCTCCCGACTACGACGACTGGTCGACAATCGCCGAGAACGGCAAGCAGGGCCTCAACGGCGATATTCTGGTGTGGTATCCCACGCTCAACCGGGCCTTCGAACTGAGTTCGATGGGTATCCGCGTCGATAAGGAGAGTCTGTTGCGCCAGCTCAAGATTGAGGGAAAGGAAGACCGCGAGAAACTTTACTTCCACCAGCAGTTGCTCAACGGTAAACTGCCGCTCAGCATCGGTGGCGGTATCGGTCAGAGTCGCCTCTGCATGCTGATGCTGCGTAAGGCCCATATCGGCGAGATTCAGGCCAGCATCTGGCCCGACGACATGCGACGTGAGTGTCACGAGTTGGGCATGAAACTCATCTAACATTCAATTTGATTTCTGAATAATTTGTGGGTAATTCGTGGCGCACCCGATAAACCCTGTGGATGCGTCTGTACCGGGGCAACTGTACATGGGTTGCTGTCGCAACTTATTTCTCACGCCGATTACGCCGATTTTGGGGATGCAGCACCTGTGCTGTCTGTGTGAAATCCATATGAGCTAATACTCGGTTGCGCTTATGCTGAATACGCTGATGAAGACAGGCTAAATCCATCGGACAGCAGGTATTGGCGGGCCGTTACCAGACCGAACATTACAATAACACGGGCGCAACTGCAAGACGACCTTTACTCCTAATTTCATCAGCGTCATTAGCGTAAGCGCAACCGAGTTTTAGCTTTTACGGGCGCAGCGGATAAAGTCCGTGGAGGTATGCAACCTTGGTAGCAGTGTAGTGGCCGGCCTGGTGCCGGCCACCAACCCTTGGTATGGCATTTTTCCCA
>ONAR01000065.1 GCA_900315835.1 uncultured Prevotella sp. | reverse complement strand
AAGCCTGTCGTGGAAGGGCATCGACTTCTCGGCCGACTTCCAGTACCAGCTCGGCGGCCAGGTGTATGACGGCACCTACGCCGGCCTGATGAGCTGCTCGCGCGGCCAGGCCATCCATCAGGACATGCTCAACGCCTGGACGGCTGAAAACACCACGTCCAACATACCGCGCTGGCAGTTCAACGACGACTACATGGCAGCCGGTTCCGACCGCTTCCTGATCAGTGCCTCCTACCTCACGCTGGCCAACATCACCTTAGGCTACACCCTGCCCAAGCAGTGGACCAGAAAAATCCAGATTGACGGCATACGCCTCTATGTGGTGGCCGACAACGTCTATACGTGGTCGAAGCGCCGCGGCCTTGACCCTCGCCAGAGCATCACGGGCAGCAACTCCAACGCCTATTACAAGCCCATCCGCTCCATCTCCGGCGGCATAACGTTTACATTCTAAATCAAAATTCTTATGAGCACAATGAAAATATATAAGTCAATTTTTGGATTGTG
The DNA here is from genome assembly GCA_900315835.1 of uncultured Prevotella sp. Lineage (GTDB taxonomy): Bacteria > Bacteroidota > Bacteroidia > Bacteroidales > Bacteroidaceae > Prevotella. The sequence goes on along the minus strand of ONAR01000065.1, from coordinate 6,783 downwards.
TGTGGCCGCCGTCTCGCTGTCGTCCCTTACGGGGTGCATGGAGGAGACGGAGCCTACGACCGTCGCAACCGAGAAGCAGATCCAGCAGTCGTCATCGGCCTCTGATGCCTTCCTCATGGCCATGCCGGCCTATTTCAACCATTTCAATGCTACTTTGGCCGATGACCCCTATGGCTGGCACGCCGTGTTCGGCTACAGTGCCATGATGTATATCCGCGACATGATGACGCAGGACATGGTGTTCGGCGGTGAGACAGGCTACAGCGTGCACTTCAATATTTTCGCCAGGGACAAGTACCAGGGCGACGGCTACCTCTATGGCCAGTATATCAACAACTACTATTATGAGCTGGTGCTGGCCGCCAACAACATGATTGGCTCCGTCAACCCCGACAACGCCACCCCGGAGCAGCTCGGCAACCTCGGTGCCGGCCTGGCCTTCCGCGCCCTGGCCTACCTTGACATGGCCCGCATGTATGAGTGGCTGCCCAATGACAAGACAACCAGCACCAATGCCGACGGCAACGACATCAGCGGCCTGACCGTGCCTATCGTCACGGCCGAGATGGACCAGACGCAGGCCACCAACAACCCGCGCGCCACGCACCAGCAGATGTTCGACTTCATCAAGAACGACCTCGACAACGCCGAGAAATACATCGTCAACCTCACCACACGCTCCGACAACACACTGCCCGACCTGGCCTGCGTCTATGGCCTGAAGGCCCGCCTTTACATGTGGAACGAGGACTATGCCAACGCCGAGAAGTATGCCCGCCTGGCCATCAACAACGCCTCAGTGGCCCCGATGACCGAGAAGGACGGCACCAACACCACGACCGGCTTCAACGACATCTCGAAGTGGATGTGGGGCGCCAAGATGACCTCTGAGGACGCCGTGGTGAAGAGCGGCATCGTCAACTGGGTGTCGTGGGCCAGCAACCAGACCAGCTTCGGCTACACCGGCGGCGGCACTGGCATGTACACCATGATTGACCGCAAGATGTACGACCGCATGAGCAACACCGACTGGCGCAAGCTGGAGTTTATGGCCCCCGAGGGCTCAGCCCTGGAGGGCAAGAACAAGCTCATCAGCGATTACGACCACTGGAACGAAATTCCCGCCTATGTCGCGCTGAAGTTCCGTCCCGCCGAGGGCAATGCCACCAAGACTCAGATTGGTGCCGCGTCGGCCTACCCCATCATGCGTGTCGAGGAGATGTACTTCATCGAGGCTGAGGCCGCCGCCCATCAGGATGCCGCCAAGGGCGTAAAACTGCTCACCGAGTTCATGAAGAACTACCGCGACCCGAACTATAGCACCAAGAAGACCGACAAGGACGACGTGGTTGAGGAGATTGTCTTCCAGAAGCGTGTCGAGCTGTGGGGCGAGGGCCAGACCTTCTTCGACATCAAGCGCCTGAACTACAGCGTGACCCGCGGCTATCCAGGCACCAACTGCGCCGACGAGCTGGCCCGTCTCAACACCAACGGCCGTCCCGCATGGATGAACCTCGTGCTTATCCGCACCGAGGCCAATAACAACAAGGCACTCGTGGGCAAGAACAACCCCGACCCCTCTGACCTCTATACGCCCTGGACAGAAAAGTAACACGCATTAACGACAACAACTATGAGAAAATTGATAAGACTTTCATATCTGGCGCTCGTGGGCATCTTGGCTGCGGCCTTGAGTGCCTGCTCCTCCGATTTCGACTATACGGGGGCTGCTGTACCGGCCAACCAGGTCTATTTCAGCAACACGGAGCCGTCGACCATCCAGATTGACAAGAATGCGGGCAGCTTCAACATCACGCTACACCGCGTTGACAGCGTGGGCCAGCTCACCGTGCCCCTCACTTTCACCCCCGGTGAGGGCAACATCTACACCGTGCCCGCCTCGGTGACCTTTGCCGACGGCAGCAAGACAGCCGACATCAAGGTCACCTACGACCCCGCAACCGCCAAGTACGGCAGCTATACCGGCGGCACCATCGCCGTGAGCGGCGCCGACATCGACAACACCTACGGCCTGTCAAGCTACACGTTCACCGCAGGTGCCACCGAATGGGTGGATTTCGCCGAGAACAAGTCGGTAGGCTCCTACCGCGAGGACATGCTCACTTCGCTGTTCAAGGTTGAGAATGTGGTGTATGACGTGAAGATACAGAAGAGCATCGTCAATGAGGGCATGTACCGCATGGTCAATGTTTACAGCAAGAACTATCCGTATAATGAGGATGGCGACTACGACACCAGCAAGGATTACTACTGGGTGATCAATGCCACCGACCCCGACCACGTCTATTTTGAGACCTACAACTCTGAGATGGCCTGGTCGTACGGCCAGTTCTCCTTCACCAGCATGGTGGCTTACTTCCTGTCGAAGGGCAACACGCTGGAGAAAATCAAGCAGGCCAAGCCCGAGCTGTTCGGCACGCTGAAGAACGGCATCATCACGATGCCGGCCAAGTCGATGCTGGTTTCCATGGCAAACTACAATGACGGTGAATGGCTCTATGGCAACCCCAACGGCAAGCTCGCCGTTGCCCTGCCCGGATACACCATCGCCGACTACAGTGTGGAAGCAGCCTTCAAGGGCCGCTTCACCGATGCCTCCGACAACGACTTTGCCACTTTCACGCTCACCTTGGGCAGCGACGTGGCCTCGGTGAAGTGCGCGCTCGCAGCGCCGGGCGACGACGTTGACAAGGTGGCCAGCGGCATCGCCGACGGCAGCGTGAAGTCGGTATCAGCCACTGCCTCCGGCGATGTAGAGCTGCCATTCACCGACAGCGGCGACTACACGCTCGTCGTGGTAACCTATAATGCCAATGGCGACGTGGTGGGCACCTACACCGTCGGGCAGAAGTTGAAGTCGAGCAAGGAGGCTGTCGAGCAGTTCACCGACATCGCCTCTGGCACCTTCACCATCGGCGCCGAGGATAAAAGCACGATGGTCTCGGATGAGGCATGGGGCCTGCTGCTGAAGCAGACGGTTACGCAGGAGGCCGTGCTGTCGCAGAGCCAGAGCGACCCCACCCACTTCAAGCTCACGCCGTTCCTCTCTGAGGACAGCAAGTATGCCCTCTCGTTTACCGTTGACGCCAACGGCACCATCGTCGTCGATGGCGTTGAGACCGGCCTCTCTACCGAGGCTGGACTGCCCGGCATGCTGATGGCCTCCGACATCGTGACCTACGTCGGCGCCGACACCGACAACGGCAAGGCTTTTGCCGCCAACGGAGGCGCCTCCACCTACGACAGCGCGAACAACCTCTATACGTTCGTACTCTACTACTATGTCGGCGACGGTGCCTATGGTCTGGAGAAAGAGACGTTCAAGGTAGAGAACAGCGGCGCCAAGGCCCTGGCCAAAGCCATTGCCAAGGCAAAGCGCGCCGCAAAGGCAAAGCGCGGCGCCCACCGCAACATCCAAGCCAAGGGCCATCTGCGCTTGCTCAAGCACAACACAGCGTCGCTCAGGCTTAAGTAATAGCATACATTCCTGGCTCCGGTAGGGCGGCATAGGCCGGCTTGCCGGAGCCATTGTCTTTAATCGGGGCCTCCGTGGCCCTACCTCAACAGCATTTTTACATAATGAACAACATCTTACGCAAACTGGCGGCCGCAGCCGTTTTCCTCTCTCTCTCACTTGCCGCAGGCGCCGTGCCCGCAAAGCCGGGCGTGTGGCGCATTGTCACCCTCGCCGACGGCTCCAAAGTGCGCGTCGAGCTGCGGGGCGACGAGTTCTACGGCTATTGGGCCGACGCCCAAGGCCGCGGCTTCCGCAAGGACAGCGCATCCAATGTGTATCTTGAGCTCAGCCCGAAGCAGATTGGCGAGACCGTGAAGGCCCGGCGCGCCATCGCCGAAAAGGCACGCGCAGGCCAGAGAAAGGCGCCGCGCCGCGTCACCATCGGCGCGCCCAACAACGGTTACACCGGCACAAAGAAGGGCATCATCATTCTGGTGCAGTTCACCGACACCAAATTCACTTTTGGCCACAACAAGACTTTCTACAACCGTCTGGCCAACGAGGTGGGCTTCACGACGAGCCTGGGCTTCAAGGGCAGCGTGAAGGACTATTTCCTCGCGCAGAGCAACAACCAGTTCAACCTCGACTTCGACATTGTCGGGCCCTACACGCTGCGCCACGAGGTGGCCTACTACGGCGCCCACAGCGGCAACAGCAACGACGTGCGCCCGGGCGCCATGGTGGCCGAGGCCGTGGCCAATGCCGACAAGGACGTTGACTTCGCTGACTACGACTGGGACGGCGACGGCTATGTCGACCAGGTGTTCGTGCTGTTTGCCGGACTGGGCGAGGCCGCCGGCGGCGACGAGAACACCATCTGGCCCCACGAGTACAACCTGGCCAGCTCCGACTACGGCCATTCCTATCCCACGGAGGACAACGTCACCGTCAATACTTACGCCTGCGGGCCCGAGATGACGATGGCCTATACGCCGCTCGGCTACCGCAAGCGCGTGGACGGCATCGGCACTATCTGCCACGAGTTCTCCCACTGCCTGGGCCTGCCCGACATGTACGACACGCAGGGCAACCAGTACGGCATGGGTACCTACGACCTGATGGACCAGGGGTCGTACAACGGCGACTCGTTCCAGCCGCCCTACTACTCGGCCTATGAGAAATGGTACTGCGGCTGGGCCACTCCGACAGAGCTGAGCGAGGCCACCACCGTCAAGGACATGAAACCCGTGGCCGAGGGCGGACAGACCTTCGTCATCTACAACGACAACCACAAGGACGAGTACTATCTTCTGGAAAACCGCCAGCAGCAGGGATGGGACGGCTCACTCTACGGCAAGGGACTGATGATCACGCACGTGGATTTCGACGCCACCGTATGGCGGTACAATCTGGTCAACGCCAACTACAGCTATTCCAACGGCACGCAGACGGTCACCCTCAACGACCACCAGCGCTGCACCCTCTTCCATGCCGACAATGAGGACGGCACCCAGACCCTGGCCTCCATCGCCGGTGACCTCTATCCCTACACCGACGGCCAGGGCAACGTCAACAACGGGCTCAGTGCCTCGACGCTGCCGTCGGACACGCTCTACAATGCCAATGCCGCAGGCACGCACCAGATGGACAAGCCCGTCACCAACATCGTGCAGAACGCCGACGGCACCATCTCGTTCGACTTCATGGGCGGCAGCTCCACCAACGTGATTAGCGGCATCGAGGCCATCGCTGTCCGCCGTGCGTCGGACGGCGAGGCGGTATACAACCTCATGGGTGTCCGCATGCCTGTTAGCAGCGTGCAGAATGGCCAGCTCCCAGCCGGCGTGTATATCCGCGGCGGCAAGAAGTTTGTGGTGAAATAGTCAGGCCCCACCCCCTGCTTTGCTCGCGCAAAGCAGGGCCCTCCCCCAAATGGGGAGGGTGAAAAATGCAAGGTGCAATTCCATCCACCGTTCGGGTCGTTTGATTTGGTTTCACCGTAGGGGCGGGGTTTATCCTTAATTCAAGTTTCGCATGCTAACAATTACTTTATAGCCAAGTCTGCCGCAAGCAGGGGCCGGTCTTGTGCCGGCCCTCAAAAATGTTCGACATATTTTTAAAAGAAGTTGGGACATTATTATAGGGCCGGCACAAGACCGGCCCCTGCGAAGCGTCAGTAACTTGCGAAACTTGAATTCCTTAATAGGATGCACTTGGGAATGGAAAATAAAGCCAGCTTTATTTTCCTATTCCCCTCGTTTTCACTATCTTTGCAGGCAGGAACGGATTTTACTCAATGGACTGAGTAATTTTACTCAATGGACTGAGTAATTTTACTCAATGGACTGAGTAACTCTTCGTCCCGGATTGGAAACAAACGGCACGGCATGGACAATGTTTTGCCATACAGGCTGTTGGCACAGTGCCTATGGTGAAATATGCAAAGCTAAAACAATAAACCACAGCTGAAGCCCCACAACTGAAGCACCATTATTGGTGCCTTACAATTAAGCACCACCCTTTTGCGCTCTCGCAAAGGGGATGCTCCTGTTTTAATGTTTACGGCACAGGTTTTGGTGTAGTGGCCGACCTTGTGTCGGCCACCAACCCTTGGCATGGCAGTTCCGTCAATACCTGCTGCTGGTATGGCAATTCCGTCAATACCTGCGGCTGGAGGCCGGCACCAGGCCGGCCACTACACTGAATTCACTGTTCCGCCATCGATTACACTTCCCTGTGCTTGTCATTCTAATATCACCCTTATCACCCTCCCCTAAGTGAGGGAGGACCCTTTGCGCTTTGCGCAAAGGGGGTGGGGCTACACGTCCACCTCAAACTCCATGTCGTGGTGCTTGAGGTAACGGGTCCAGAACTTGCGGCGGTAGGCGAGGGTGAGGCGCTCGCAGGCAGCAGGGTCAAGGCCGCGGTGACGGGCGTATTCCTGCGCCAGCAGCCGGAAGAAAGCCTTTGGGCCCCACAGCCGGCGGAAGCTGTTGCAGCCGGCCGCCATGCTCACCGGTCCGAAGCGCATGCGGTTGATGTCGACGATGGAGAAACAATATGCCCCATCGGCCTTGCGGTCCCAGAGAATGTTGCCTGGCGAATAGTCGCAGTGCAACACCTGTTGGTCGTGCATGTGGGCGGTGAACAGCGCAAGCGCCTTGGCCAGCGGCTCATACTGCTCCGGCGCCATCTCGTTGACCTCGTAGAGGCGGTGGGCATAGGGGCATTGCACGCTGATGAAGAAGCTCAGCCCCAACAGTCCGCCGTGGCGCTCCTCGAGATAAGCCACGGGTTCGGGCGTC